>NZ_JAJOYY010000001.1:0-210888 GCF_022565895.1 Nesterenkonia sp. YGD6
ACCACCGAAGGCGACACCTCACCGGACTCCGGCCTCGCGGTCGAGCGGTTCCCCGGGGGCAGCAGCTACACCTACGAGCGCAGCCTGGAGATCCCCGATGACGTGCTGGCCTCCATCGTTGATGGCACCGGCGTCGTCGTGGTCCACGGCGTGGACCCAGCCGTGCTGACCGAGGAAGCCGCGAACAAGCAGAGCGAGCTCGATGAGTCCCTGCCCAACGCTGCGACTCTTCCCGCTGCCTGCGGCACCCTGACCGCCTCACAGATGGACGAGATGCCTGAAGGCGGCGCCGACACCGGCGTCTCCGGCGGCTCACAGGGCGCCAGTGTGGCCATGGCCGCCGGCGGCGGCGCACTCGCCCTCGGCGCCATCGGTGCCGGTGCCTTCTTCATGCGCCAGCGCACCGTCGAGTCCTGATCTCGAGTCGACCGGACTCTGACCGGTCGAATCGAGCCTGAGGGCTCATGCATCGCGTCACAGCGATGCGCCTACAGCGGTGGCCCCACTTCGAACTTCCGAGTTTGAAGTGGGGCCACCCCTGGTTGGGACATCGAGAGGCTCACCTCGAGCATTGATCGCGCCGGGGCACAGTTCAGCGGGTCAGGACAGGTCAACCTCCGAGGAGAAACCAGCCATCCACGCGCACACCCCATATCTACCCACTCCCTTATCTGGTTAGATGCCTCCTATGAAGCAGATCACTCGACTTGAGCACATCAGCATGAGCTACACCGACACTGGTGGTGAGAAGCCCCCGCTGGTCCTGCTTCATGGGTGGCCCCAGACCTCCCAGTGCTGGGACGCGGTCATCCCCGCACTGGCCGAGGACTACCGCGTCGTCGCTCCTGATCTTCGCGGCTACGGGCACACCGACAAGCCGCGCGGCGGATATGACAAGAAGACGATGGCTGAAGACATCCGAGAGCTCATCGCGCACCTCGGATACGACTCTGTACGGGTTGTAGGACACGATCGTGGCGCTCGGGTCGCCCACCGTCTGGCCCTGGACCACCGGGAGCTGATCACACACCTGACGCTGCTGGACATCGCTCCGACGCTTCACATGTTCCGAAACGGCACCATGGAGATGGCTCAGGGCTACTGGCACTGGCTGTTCCACATGAAGGACGATCTGCCAGAGCTGCTGGTCGGGCCCCACATCGAGGAATACCTCAGGTTCTTCTTCGAACGATGGACCCTGCAGCGCCACACACTCGACGCGGTGATCCCTGACTACGTGGAGGCGTTCTCCCGACCAGGAGCGTTGCGCGCCGGATTCGACGACTATCGCGCCACCGACATCGACCTGGTCCACGACGCCGAAAACCTCGACGCCGGTGACACAGTGGATCTGCCGATCCAGGTGCTCTGGGGAGATCATGGATTGGTCGCCGGGCGCGACGTGGTCCAAGCCTGGAGACCCTTCGCCCCGCACGCGCACGGCGAACCGATCACCGACTGCGGACACTTCATCCCGGAGGAACAGCCCGAGGTCCTGGTGAAGAAGCTCAAGGACCACCTCGCCTCCTGAGCACGGGGGCCTCCCCCGCTCAGGCCTACAGGGTTCCCCGCGTGGGCTCCCCCGCGAGCGGCGCGGCCTGCCCAGGGAGGTCTCGCCGCAGACTCACGCCCTCTTCGCGCGGGCAAGCAGCACGTCCAGGGCATTCTCGATCCACTCCGCGTGCTTCTCCGCCGTATAACGATCCCGCACGACGGCGAGGCTCGCCTCCCCCAGCTGGGTCAGCTGCGCTGGGTCGGCCAGGAGCTCGGCGAGGACCTTGCGCAGCGAGCCGGCGTCGCCGGCCTGGTAGTACCGGCCGGTGATTCCCTCCACCACGGCCTCGATCTCGGGGCTTGAATCGGGGTTGCCGTCCTCGGCCAGCACCGGCACGCCGAAGCTCATCGCCTGGGTGACGTTCAGCCCGGCCCCGCCGACGGAGACCGCGAGGTCGGCCTGGGCGTAGAGCCCGCGCAGCTGGTCATAGTCGTAGACGGCGCCGAGAAACGCTGCATCCACGCCGTGTTCGGTGAACACCTGCTCGAGCCGGGGCCGCTCGGCACCCTCGCCCACGATGAGCGCCTTCGGCCGCTCAGCCGCCGGCATGCCGCCGAGTGCTTCGGCGAGCAGGTCCAGCCGGTGCCGGCTGGTGAGCCGGGAGCTGTAGATGATCGTGGCGGCTGAGCCGGCGTCGTCGTCAGTGGCTTGACCCACGTGAGCGTCAGCGGCCTCCCTGGCCATGCCGGTCAGAGCCTGCGGGTAGATGCTGTTGTAGATGACCTGGATCTTCTCGGCCGGGACCCCGTAGGAGCTGCCGAGCTCCTTCGCTCGGTTCCCGTAGACGAGCAGCCCGTCGGTCAGTCGGTAGAAGGCGAGCCGGACCCGGCGCTTGAGCCCGTTCTCGGGTCGCTTCCAGCCGTGGCCCCACATGATCAGGGTGCGTCCGCGCAGCGCGGCGACCGCTGAGGCGGCCCAGGCGGAGACGGTGGGGATGCGACCGGCGATCACGTAGGCGTCGTGGTGACCCCGCCAGATCTCCCGGACCTGGCCGTGTTCCCACCAGAACTTGCCCAACGCGGAAAACTTGAGCGGCCTGACCTTCGCCAGGACCTCGTCAGCGGCGGAATGGATCGTGTCGGCGGAGGAGGCTTCGGAGTTCTTGAACCGTCCCACCAGGTCGAAGTCGTACCGCGTGGACTCCAGCAGCCGGCGCAGCAGAGGCTCGCGGTAGTGCGCCACGGTGGGCTGGACCACGAAATACACCCGGGGAGGCGCCATGGGTTCCTCTCACTTTCGAGCCGACTTTGCGGCAGATGCACAAAAAGCCTCTCCTGCTGTGACCGAGGGGACCCGATCACCGGGAGAGGCTTGGAAGTGACTGGAGGGGATGACGGGAATCGAACCCGCATCGTTGGTTTGGAAGACCAAAGCTTTACCACTAAGCTACATCCCCGTGTACGCCCGGAATCTGGCCCTTTTCAGGCTGATTCACCGCCGCAACGAGTCTTCACTCTAGCAAGCCGGACTGCCTCCTCCAAACCCAACACGCCTCGGGATAGTGTCGAGGAGTGAATCTCCCAGACAACTCCTCCGCCCAGCCCGCGAGCACTCCCGCCAGCACCCCGGCCTCTGGCACAGCAGTCTCTGAGATCACGACGGCGGCGGCATCGGCAGCCGAAGCCCACGAACAGGCCGCGCAGGAACTCTCCAGCTCAGCGCATCATGAGCAGCTATGGGCGCCGTTGGAGCGGGCCCACCGCGAGCGCGCGGCGGATCTGCGCAGCCGGGCCGCACAGGCAACCGCCGCACCCGATGACGCCGCGCTGACCGCCCCACTTGCGGCACCTCTGGCAGCACCATTGGCGGCCCAGTCCACCCAGGACGCGCTGGCCGCCGCCCGCGCCGCGGCCGCGCAGCTTCCGGCCACCGAGCCTGGCACCTCCCGGCCCCCGCTGGACCTGCGGATCGGGATCATCTGCGACCGGTTCCTCTTCGACACCTACTCCGGGGCGGCCACGCTGATCCCGATCACCCCAGACAACTGGCAGGACCACCTCGATGACGTGGACCTGCTGCTGGTGGCCGCCACCTGGCGCGGCCACGACGGTCTCGCCTGGGACAACACGGCTGCGGAGGCTCCGGAGCGCCGTCGGCTCCTGATCAGCACCATCATCCCGGCCTACCGTGAGGCAGGGGCTCCGCCGGTCTACTACGGCAAGGAGGACCCTCCGGACTACCGACAGTTCCTCGACGTGGCCCGGGCCTGCGACCACATCTTCACCACCGCCGCCGAGGTCCTCGAGGACTACCGGCGCGACTGCCCCGCCGCCCACAGCATCGAGGTGCTGCCCTTCGGGGTCAACCCGCTGCTGCACTCCCCCATCGGGTCCCGCAGCGCACCCGCGCAGGCCCGCGAGCTGATCTTCTTCGCCGGCTCCTGGATGGCAGGCAAGTACCCGAAGCGGGCCCGCTATGCCGAATGGATCTTCGACGGGGTGCTCGACGCGGGCAGGCCGCTGGCGATCGTGGACCGCTGGTGGGAGGAGATCTCCGCCCAGCTGGACTCCGCACACCCGCTGCTCAGCCCCAACCAGCTGATCCCGGTCAAGTACTGGCCCTACCGGGTGCCGGCCATGGACCACCACGAGCTCATGGACCTCCAGCGCGTGGTGGACGTCGCGGTGAACCTGAACTCGGTCATCGACTCGCAGACCATGTTCGCCAACCGGGCGCTGGAGCTGCAGGCCGCCGGCACTCTGGTGCTCTCCAGCTACAACCAGGGCCTGAATTCTTACCACCCGCAGGTCCGCATCGCGAACTCCGCGGCCGACGTGGAGGAGAGCCTGCGCGGGCTCGACCTCGAGGAGCTGCGCCGGGCCCAGGGCGACGGCGTCCGGGAGGTCTACCTGCGCCATCACGTCTCCGACCTGCTCACCCGGGTGGCCCGGACCGCCGGCAAGGCGATGGAGCGTCAGCAGGAGCTGGTGGTCGCCGTGGCCGAGAACGTCACCGCCGAGCTCGCCCAGGACATGGCGGCGCAGAGCCTGGCCGGACTTGGCTCGTCAGCCCCTGGATTCAGCCCGGTGGAGCTGCTCAGCTGGGAGCAGCTCAGCGCCCGCGCCGCGGACCCGCTGGCGACGCCCATCGACGTGCTGCTGCCGCTGAGCGACCAGCGCCGGTATGGGCCGCACTACGCCGCCGATCATGTGGCGGCCTTCCGCTACCAGTCGGCGACGATCAGCACCAAGCTCACCGGCACCGCCGCAGAGACCGACGCGCACGCTCACCAGCACCAGCGCGGCTTCGCCGATCTGGACCTGACGGCCTGGTGGCGGCCCGAGGCGGCGGCGCTGGTCACCCCCGCCGTGCTGGCAGCCTCCGGGCAGGACGCCCGGGTCTACGCCATCGATCATCTGGGGCACGCCGCGGCGTCGTCCATCGCGGTTTCAGGGCTGCTCCCTGCAGCGCTCCCCCACCCCGGGGATGACCTGGCCGCCGTCAAGGCGGAGGTTCGTCGCACCGCGGAGGCCGAGCAGCTGGAGCTCTCGGTGATCGTGCCGATCTACAACAACGGGGACCATCTGCGACACAAGGCGTTCGCCTCGCTGCGCCGCTCCCCGCATTTCCCGCGCACCCAGGTGCTGCTGATCGACGACGGCTCCTCCGACCCGGTCACCGTGGCCACCGTCGAAGAGCTGGCCCGGACCTACCCGAACGTCTCCGCCTTCCGGCACGGCACCGGAGGCTCCGGCTCGGCCTCACGTCCACGCAACACCGGCCTGGAGCTCGCGGCGACCGAATACGTCACCTATCTGGATCCTGATGACGAGGAGCTGGAGGCCGGCTATCACCTGCTTCAGCAGCGCCTGTCGCAGATGCCCGACGCCGACTTCGCCCTGGGCACGCAGGTCACCTGGACCAACCGGCACCAGATCCTGCGGGTCCACGACTGGTACACCGGCATCGAGCAGCGTGATGGCCTGTGCTGGCCGACCCGCGACTCGCTGCGTGAGATCCGGTTCCGCCCGGCCTCGATCGAGGGACTCGTGGCACGCACCGAGTGGCTGCAGGGGCTGGGACTGACCCAGCCGGTGGGTGCCACCGGGCAGGACACCTTCTTCTTCCAGCAGATCCTCTTCCACGCCCGTGCATATGTGCCGGTGGACCGCCCGGTCTACACCTACTACGGGGCTGTGGACACCTCCATCGTGAACGTGGTCAGCCCCGGGTACTTCCGCAAGTACCTGATCCTGGAAGCTGCCCGGGCCTCCTGGCTGCGCGAGGTCGGGCTGCTCCAGGACTACCTGGACACCCGCTTCGAGCACTTCTTCGTCACCTGGTACCTGTGGAAGTTCTCCCGGGTCCCCGCCGCAGACAGGGCGGAGGCGGCAGCGGTGCTCGCCGGGATCGCCGCGTTCTACGTGGAGGACCCGAAGAATCATCCCTGGCAGACCCCGGAGGCGCTGCGCTTCTTCGGGCAGCGTCGGCTGCCGTCGGCCAAGAAGCTGCGCCCGCTCGCGGGCCGGGTCAAGCGCCGGGCCCGCAATGCTGCGGGCCAGCGACTGGGTCAGTTCAAGCGCACCCGCCTGGGACGTGGCGCCGGGGCCGTCTACCGGCGCACGCTCAAGCCCAAGTCCGATGACCAGGTCACCGCGCTGCGCGAGGTCTCCGCCGAGATCGACCGCATCCGCCGACGCGAAGCCGACCAGTGGGGCGTCACCGCCGCGGAAGCGGCCTACGCGCTGGCAGTGCAGGACCGCAGCAAGGCCAACGACGCCGGCTGAGTCAGCGGCCGTATTCCTCGTAGCGACGGCCGGCGGCGGCCTGGAGCATGCCCCAGCCTTCACGGTGGTAGACGCTGTCCACATACCGCACCGGTGCACGCTTGAGCCGACGCGCCGCGGTGCGAGTGGCCCCATAACCGAGCCGAACGACTCCTTCGGCGGCGATCCGCAGCCGAAGCGCCGGAGTGGGGTGCTCGAGCTGAGCACGGCGGATGAGTTTGGTGGCGCGCACGTGACCGGCACGGATCCCGCGCTGACGCATCCAGGCGGGGCTGAGCCGTTCGGCGGGCAGGTCCTCTTCCACCTGCGCCTCGGCGCACCACCAAGACCGCGCCCCGGCGGCCTGCATCCGGCCGAAGAGGTCGGAGTCCTCGCCGCCGATGAAGCTGAACGCCTCATCGAAGCGAAAGCCCAGCCGGGTGAACCAGTGCGCGCGGACCAACACGTTGTTGGTCGCCGCCCGGAGGCCCCAGGGTCCGGTGGGAAAATCGATGCGCCGGATGAAGCCGCTGGACTGCAGCCAGGCCGGCGGGTCCTCCCCGAAATGGGTGATCACCGGACCCGAGACGGTGTCGGCCCCGGACTCGTTCGCGCAGTCGATCATCGTTCGCAGCCAGTCCGGCGCCGCGCGTTCGTCGTCGTCGAGGAAGAGCACTGCTTCCGCATCCGCGGGCACGGCCTGCACTGCGGCGTTGCGCGCGGCGGCGATCCCCGGGCGTGGCTCATGGATGTAATGCGCGGACGGATACCGGCCGCGGACCTGGGCCGCGGCGTCGCCCTCGGGGCTGTTGTCCACCACGATCAGCTGCGGCCGCTGCGCTGCGCCAGTTGACTGCCCTGAGTCGCCCGGGCGCCCGGAAGCTCCCAGATCCTGGGCGCGCAGCGAGGCCAGCAGCTCCGCCAGCGGGCCGGGTCGACGGTAGGTGCAGACACAGATATAGGCGTTGGCGGCGGTGATCACCGGGAGTGCTCCTGCAGCAGCTGGCGCAGCAGGGCGGCGTAGCGGCTTCCCAGGCCCGGCAGGTCGGCGTATTCGGCGACCCAGTCGCGTCCGCGCGAATCCACCGGGGTGGAGTCCGGGTCGGCGGCGAGCTCGGTGAGCGTGGCCGCGATCTCTGCGGAGTCTCCGTCGAGGAAGCTGACGTTGGGCGCGTGGCCCAGCACCCAGGCGGCCTCCCCGGTGACCGCGGCGGTGATGTGTTTGCCCAGGCCCAGCAGCTCGAAGGTCTTCGAGGGCACGGTCCAGGCGAAGGAGGCCCAGTCGGTGCGCAGGCTCACCAGCGCGGTGTCGGCCCAGCGGTAGTGCTCCCAGATCTCCTCGCCGTGCACCGGGTCGCAGAACTCCACCGCCCCGCTCTCCAGGGCCCCGGCGGCGGCGGCGATCTGGCGCAGCTGCTCCTTCTGGGTGCCGGAGCCGACCAGCCGGAGCGTGACGTCGAGCCCCTCGGTGCGCGGGATCATGGCCACGGCCGTGATGAGCCGCTCCAGCGCCTGGCTCTCCCCATGGTTGCCCAGATAGGCGATGCGCAGCTCCCCGGCCTCGCGGGAGCGGTGTTCCAGCTGCGGCACCTGGTCCAGGGCCACGCCGTTGCTGATCGTCTCCACCCGGGCGACACCGCGCTCGCGCAGCCGCTGACCGAAGCCCTCGGTGACGGTGACGACGAGTTCCGCGCGGCGCTGGACGCTGACCACCGCGGATTCCATGACCTTGCCCAGCACGCCTGCCTTGACCCCGGCCTCGCGGGCGAGTTCAGGCCAGGCGTCGCGCATGTCGACCACCAGCGGGACCCGGCGGCAGCGGCTGACCAGCCATCCCGCGCAGATGGTGGGCAGCGCGGGCACGGTCGCGATCACCAGATCGGGCTTGGGGGCGCCGAGCGCGCGAGGCACCATCAGCACCGCAGAGGCCAGATCGGAGGCGAAGCGTCCTGCGCGGGAGTTCTGCAGCAGGATGTACGGGGTGCGGTGCAGCCGCTCTCCGGTGGGCCCCGGGCTGGGGCGCAGCCGGAAGCGCCCCAGCGCGCGGACCTCTTCCGGGGTGTGGTGGGAGTTCACGGCAGGCGTGACGACGTCGACCGCCCAGCCGTCCTGGCGCAGCGAGCCCACGAGGCGCTCCCAGCGGCGCTGGGGGGCCGTGCGCTCGGGCCAATAGCTATGCGTCAGCAGCTGGACCCTAGGGGTCACTGCTGCTCATCCTGGGATTCGCGCAGCTCGATGTAGTCGATGAAGCCCTCCATGTTGTCGTTCTTCAGAGACCGCTGCAGCAGCTCCAGCATCTCTTCGTCCTTGAGGATCACCTGGGCGCCGCTGGCGGTGGTGGCCATCTCCCCGGTGGGGATGGTGAACATCTCGATGTCCCCGGAACGGATGTCGCGCATCTCCAGGGCGTAGCCGGCGATGGTGTTGGCGTCGAGTCCGTCATCCACGCTCAGGTAGGGGACGATGCCGTTGACCACGTCCATCACCCGCTGCGGGTTGGTGAGGGTGTCGGCGGAGAGCAGCTGATCGACGATGCCGTTGATCACCAGCTGCTGGTTCTGCACCCGGGTGAAGTCGCCGTCTGGGAAGGCCTTGCGCTCACGGACGAATCGGAGCGCGTTGTCCCCTTCCAGCCGGATGGTGCCTTCGGGGTAGAACGCCGGGTTGTGCTGCCCGGCGGAGAAGGGCCGCGGGTTCTCCACGTAGACCCCGCCCAGCGCGCGGGTGAGATCGGAGAACCCTTCGAAGTCGATGATGGCCACGTGGTCGATGTGGGTGTTCAGCAGCTCCTCGACCGTGTCGATCACCAGCGGGTAGCCGCCCACGCCCAACGCTGAGTTCACCCGGCCCTGGCCCTCGCCGGGGACATCGACCCAGAGGTCACGCACGATGGACATCACGTAGACCCCGGACCGGTCCGCGGGGATGTGGACGAACATCATGGTGTCTGAGCGTTCGGCGGCCTCGTCGCCGATCTCGCCCCGGTACTCCAGATCGTCTTCGCCGCGGCTGTCGGAGCCGAGCAGCAACATGTTCACCGTGCCGTCCTCGGTGCGCCCGGCGGTGTCATCGCTTCCGAGTCCCAGGTCCAGGACGTTTCGCTGTTCGTCAAAGGTGGTGCGCAGCTGGTTGACGTAGATCAGCCCGGCGCCCACCGCGACGATGAGCAGCACCGCCACGGCGATGAGACCGTTGCGGATCAGGCGGCGTCGTCGTGAGTGGTCTTTGGGGGTGTCCTCGGCAGAGTCTGTGGCGCGGTTCGACGTCGAGGCTGCCACCGGGTCCGCGGGGCGCTTGGCGGCTCTGCGGGGTCGGTGAGGCTGTGGCTCGGGCGAATTCTTTTCGGCCACAGACCCTCCTCTACACGTTCGTCGATCCGATTCATGCTAGCCCACCGATCTGGGCAGTTACGCATCGGCGCTGTTCAGGCCGACTGTTCAGGGACTCCGGTCAGGCGCGGGCCCGGCGGGGGCGGGGCTGGCAGGTCGGGCACCAGAAGGAGGAGCGGCCCATGAACGGATCCCGGCGGATGGTGGCGGCGCGCGGCGTGTCTGCGCAGCGGCGGCAGGGCTGCCCGGTGCGCCCGTAGCTCTGCAGCGAGCGGTCGAAGTAGCCGGAGGCGCCGTTGACGTTGACGTAGAGCGCGTCGAAGCTGGTGCCGCCGGCCTCGAGCGCGGCGAGCATCACGGTCTTGACCCCGTCGAGGAGCCGCGCGGCCTCGGCACGGGTGATGGTCTCGGTGGGGCGCAGGTAGTGCAGCCGGGCGAGCCAGAGCGCCTCATCGGCGTAGATGTTGCCGATCCCGGAGACCATGCCCTGATCCAGCAGTGCCCGTTTCAGCCCGGTCCTGCGTCGGCGCAGGGTGCGGAAGAAGGTCTCCTCGTCGAATCCGGGCTCCAGCGGGTCCGGGGCGATGTGCACCGCTGCGACCGGCACGCTGCCGCTGGGGTGGGTGGAGGCGACCAGCTCGGAGATCTGCATGCCGCCGAAGATCCGCTGGTCGATGAAGCGCAGCTGCTTCGGGCGCGAGTCTTCGCCGCGGGCTTCTGAGCTCGGGTCTCCCCCTCTGGAACCTTCGTCGCCGGAGCCTTCGTCGCTGGAACCTGACAGATCAGTGCATTCCCCGCCGAGCTGAAGCGTGATCTTCAGATGCTTCTGCGCGGGCGCGGAGGGATCATCGATGAGCACCTGTCCGCTCATGCCCAGGTGGATCAGCAGCGACTGCTGGACCGGTTCACTCCCGGAGGCGGGTTCGGCAGGTGCCGCGGGCCCCTGCAGCGGGATCCAGAGGAATTTTCCGCGCCGCTGGGGCGCCAGCAGCGTCTGCTGGGTCAGTGCGGCGGCGAAGGAGTCCAGTCGGGCCGGTTCGGCGAGCGTGGTGCCACGAGCGTGGCGGCGCAGGCTGCGCGGATCGTGGATGGTGACCGTCTCCACGGTGCGTCCGGTGGCCCAGCGGCTGATGCCGCGGCGGACCACTTCGACCTCGGGCAGCTCAGGCATCAGGCGGGTGCGTCGTCCCCGAAGCGGTCGAGGACCAGGGTGAGGATGTCGCCCTGTTCACCGCGGCCGGCGGTGAGGGTCTCCACGGTGACCCGGGCGGCTTCGCGCTCGGCCTCCTTCTTGGAGGGCCCGGAGCCGGCGCCGTACGGGGTTCCGCCGATGACCAGGGTGGCATTGAAGGACTTGTGGTGGTCCGGACCGAAGTCGGTGATCAGGTACCGGATCTCACCCATGTCTTTGGCGGCCGCGATCTCCTGGATGGTGGTCTTCCAATCCTTCCCGGCGGTCATCGCGTCCTTGTCGCTGAGCAGCGGGACCACGAGCCGCAGCACCAGACGGCGGGCCGTCTCGGTGTCGGTGGAGAGGTAGGCGGCACCGATGAGCGCCTCCATGGTGTCGGCGAGGATCGAGTCCTTGTCCTGCCCGCCGGTGAGCCGTTCGCCGGCGCCGAGGCTGATGTGGGGGCCGACGCCGAGGCTGCGGGCGACCCGCGCCAGGGCACGGGTGCTCACCAGCGCCGCACGGAGCTTGGCGAGGTCGCCCTCGGCCAGGTCCGGGAAGGTCCGGAACAGGTAGTCGGTCACCGCCAGGCCGAGGATCGAGTCCCCGAGGAACTCCAGCCGCTCATTCGTGGGCAGGTTGGAGTTCTCGTAGGCGTAGGAGCGATGTGTCAGGGCAAGACGAAGAGTCCCGGGGGCAATATGCACCCCGAGACTCTTCACAAGCTCTTCGTGATCACTCACGTGTGATGTCGTCATGTTTCGACGACTCAGGCGTCAGCGACCTTGCGACCCTTGTACTCATAGAACAGTGGTGAGCCGGCGGAGTCGGTGACCAGCTTGGCCTGGTGAGGCTGGCTGTAGACGACGCGACCGTTCTCCACGGTCTTCACCAGCTTCGGCACAGAAGCCTTCCACTGCGAGCGGCGGTGACGGGTGTTGGATCGGGACATCTTCCGCTTTGGAACAGCCACGGTGTCTCTTTTCTCTCTAGATGATGGACAGGGTCTTGGTCAATGAAGTTCTAGGTGTTCAAGTTCTAGGTGCTGGAGTTGGACTCGGGGTCCGACTCCGGCAGTCCCGCGGCCACGTCTTTCAACGCGGCCCAGCGGGGGTCGAGCTGCTCGTGGTAATGCTCGAGGTCGTCCTCCATGCGGAATCCGCAGACGGAGCACAGTCCCGGGCAGTCCTCGCGGCAGACCGGCTGGAACGGCAGCGCCGAGACCATCAGGTCGCGCAGCACCGGTTCCAGGTTGATGGTGAGGTCATTGCCCATCGGGCGGGTGTCCTCATCCTCTTGCTCTGCCGGATCGGTCCGCGCCTTCTGGGGCCAGCTGAACAACTGCATGATGTCAACGGTGAGCGGGAACTTCAACTCATCGAGACACCGTCCGCACTGTCCGGTGACCTCGCCGACGGCGGTGCCTGTCATCAGCACACCTTCATGCACCGATTCCAGACGCAGATCCACCTGCAGCTCGCTGCCCTGCGGGATCCCGATGAGGACCGTTGCGAAGCCCTCCGGGGCCGGGACAGTTCTGTGAATCTCGTGCTGAGTTCCGGGCTTGCCCCGGAGCTCCTGCACATCTACGCGTAGAGCAGTCATTGCTGAACCACTCCTCAATGATCTAGACCGACGTGCCACTCTACCAGTCAGGGCGGCTGCGGGGCGAACCCCCGATCAGATCTGGCCGACGAACTCTTTCAGCCACTCGCGCAGGTCCGGTCCGAGGTCTTCGCGGTCCACTGCCAGGGTCACCACGGCCTTGATATAGCTGAGCTTGTCCCCGGTGTCATAGCGGCGTCCGCGGAAGATCACGGCGTGGACTCCGCCGCCTTCTTCGGCGGGCTTGGACGCCATGGCCTGCAGCGCGTCGGTCAGCTGGATCTCGTTGCCACGACCGGGCTGGGTCTGCTCCAGCTCGGCGAAGATCGCCGGGTGCAGCACGTAGCGGCCGATGATGGCGAGGTTCGAAGGTGCCTCCTCCACGGGGGGCTTCTCCACCAGAGCGTGGACGGGCACGACGTCGGCGGGCTGGCCGTTCTCGCCGTGGAGCTTGTCATGGCCGTTGGCGTCGATGACGCCGTAGGCGCTGATCTTGTCCTCAGGAACCTCCATCACGGCGATGACCGATCCGCCGAGCTTCTCCTGGGTCTCCAGCATGGTCGAGAGCAGCTCGTCGCGCTCATCGATCAGGTCGTCGCCGAGCAGCACGGCGAAGGGCTCGTCGCCGACGTGGCGCTTGGCGCAGAGCACCGCGTGGCCCAGGCCCTTGGCCTCGCCCTGGCGGATGTAGTGCAGATCGCCGAGCTCGGTGGCCTGACGGACAGCCTCCAGCTTCTTGGTGTCACCCTTGGCTTCCAGGGTGGCCTCCAGGTCGGGGACCCGGTCGAAGTGGTTCTCCAGGGAGCGCTTGTTGCGGCCGGTGATCATCAGGATGTCATCGAGGCCGGCCTTCGCGGCTTCGGCGACGACGTACTGGATCGCCGGCTCGTCCACGACGGGGAGCATCTCTTTAGGCATGGCCTTGGTGGCCGGGAGGAATCGTGTTCCCAGGCCTGCGGCGGGGATCACGGCTTTGCGAATAGACGTTGTTGAACTCATATGCCCACCTTATCGTTTCCTGGATGCGTAATCAGATGAATCTATGAAGTTTTTCGTCCGCGACTCTCTCGGCGTGCGCCCCAAGGGCCTCAGCGGCGGCGATCCTGGAGTCGGCGCTGCACGGCACGCGGAATGAACTCAGCGACGTCTCCGCCGAGCGTGTGGATCTCCTTGACCAGCGTGGAGGACAGATGCGTGTAGCGGCCGTCCGCGGCGAGGAACACGGTCTCCAGCCCGGAGAGATGGCGGTTCATCGTGGCCATCGGGGACTCGTAGCCGAGATCCCTGGGGTCGCGCAGGCCCTTGACCAGGGCGTTGGCGCCTACCTCTTTGCAGAAATCGGTCAGCAGCCCGGTGCCCAGCGGCTTGACGCTCACCCCGCGCACATAGGAGAAGGTCTCCTGCGCCATCGCTATGCGCTCTTCGACGGAGAACATCGGGTTCTTGTGGATATTGGGCGACACGGCGACGATCACCTCGTCGAAGAGGTTCGAGGCACGGGCGATGATCTCCACATGGCCGTTGTGCAGGGGGTCGAATGATCCGGGGCACACTGCTAGCTGCATGATCTGACACTACTTCAGGTGAGCAACCTCCTGCCTCAAGGCGCGCAGGTCACATTCCCGATCGGCTGGCTGTCTACGATGGAGTACATGTCCTCTCATCCCACCCCCAGCCCCGATCCGCTCACCCTCGACCAGCCCTGGGCCCGGACCGCGGCCGGAGCCAACACCTTGGGCATCGACTCTGCGCAGAGCTCACCCCAGGTCATGCCCACCATCTACGAGCGCACGACGGCGGCGGCGATCGCCCACGGCGCGATCAATCTGGGTCAGGGATTCCCCGACACCGAGGGCCCGGACTGGCTGCTGGAGCTGGCCGCGCGAGCGATCACCGAGCCCGAGACCGGTCCGCGCAATCAGTACGCACCGGGGATGGGATTGATCGAGCTGCGCGAGGCGATCAGTGCCGCCCAGGCGCGGCGCCAGGGCGTCACGTTGGATCCTGCCACGCAGGTC
The DNA here is from genome assembly GCF_022565895.1 of Nesterenkonia sp. YGD6. Taxonomy (NCBI): domain Bacteria; kingdom Bacillati; phylum Actinomycetota; class Actinomycetes; order Micrococcales; family Micrococcaceae; genus Nesterenkonia; species Nesterenkonia sp. YGD6. Next base: position 14,385 of record NZ_JAJOYY010000001.1, read on the forward strand.
ATGGTCACCACCGGAGCCACCGAAGGGATCTCGGCGACGATCCTGGCGTTCGCCCGTCCCGGCAGCGAGGTGCTCACCTTCGAGCCGCACTATGACTCCTACGGGGCCTGCGTCGCCCTGGCCGGGGCCCGGCTGGTGGGCATTCCGCTGCGCGGCCCGGAGTTCCGTCCCGATCTGGACGCCTTCGAGGCCGCCATCACCGAGCGCACCTCGATGATCCTGCTCAACACCCCGCACAACCCCACCGGCACGGTCTTCAGCACCGAGGAGCTGACCCGGATCGTGGAGCTGGCGGTCAAGCATGATCTCAAGATCATGTGCGACGAGGTCTACGAACACCTGGTGCTCTCGGATGCGCGGCTTCCGCACCGCAGCATCCTCACCATCCCCGGCGCCGAGGAGGTGGCCGTCGCGGTGGGCTCCGCCGGGAAGTCCTTCTCGGTCACCGGGTGGAAGGTCGGCTGGATCACCGGTGGGACTGAACTGGTCAGCCAGATCCGCGGGGTCAAGCAGTTCCTCAGCTTCTCCTCCGGTCCGGCCTTTCAGTGGGCGATCGCCCACGGACTCGAGGACGACCGAGGATTCTTCGCGAAGAACACGGCCGAGCTGGAGGCCGGCCGGGACCTGCTGCGTGACGGCCTGCGCGAGCTGGGCCTGGCGCCCAACCGCGCCGAGGCGGGATACTTCGTGCTCGGCAACGTCTCCGGCATCACCTCCCTCTCGGCCGCCGACTTCTGCCGGATCCTCGCCGAGGAGGTCGGTGTCGCGGCGATCCCGGTCTCGGCGCTGACCATCCAGCACCTGGCAACACCGACCGATGAGCTGGAGCACCTGGTCCGCTTCGCCTTCTGCAAGGATCACGCGACCATCGAAGAGGGGCTGCGCCGGATGCGTGAGCACCTGCCGGCCGCGCTGGCTGCCTGCCCGCCGGTGGAGGCTGCCTTCGGCACGAGCTCGGTGGCCGACGCCGGCCCGGCTGCCCGCGCGACCGTGTCTGTCGCCGGACCTGGAAGCCTGTGATGCCGCACCGGGACACCCTGGGGCTCCCCCGCAGCCAGCGGCTCTCGTTCTCCGGGCAGCTGGCCGAGCTCACGAAGGACGACCTCACCGAGGACGGGGTGGTGCTGAGCATCGGCGGGGCCGAGCAGTCCCATGTGGAGGTCGGCGATCCCGATTATCTGCTCCACGACTACCTGTTCCGGATGGGCGCGGTGCTGCAGACCTGCGCCCGCGAGCGCCTGGGTCCTGCTGCCGCTGGCAGCTCGGCGAGCCCTGAGACTCCATCCTCCGAGCGGTCGACCTCCGGCTCCCCCCGGGTGCTGCACCTGGGCGCCGGGGCGCTGACCCTGCCGCGGTGGATCGAGCACCACTGGCCCGCGGTGGAACAGACCGTGGTGGACATCGAGCCCGAGCTGGTGGAGTTCGTGCTGGAGCACCTGCCGATGCGCAGAAGCCCGCGCAATCTGGTGGCCGACGCCGCCGCGGTCCTCGGCCCCGGCGGGGCCCTGGAGGAGGTGAGCTTCGACGTCGTCGTGGTGGACCTGTTCAACAGTGCGGCCGCGCCGGAGCACCTGCGCAGCCCGGAGTTTCACCGGGCGGTCTTTGCGGGTGTGGTCCCGGGCGGGCTGCTGCTGGTGAACCTCGGCGATGAGCCGCCGATGGACTTCGTCCGGGCGCAGGTGGCCTCGCTGCTCGACGCGGCGGCCGCGACCGCAGCCAGAGGCGGCGTGACAACTCCTGCTGATGCGGCGAGCTCCGCGCTGCTGAGCGCGCCCAGCGACGTGCTCCAGGCCCGTGCGGAGGGGAACCTGACCTTCGCCGCGCGCCGCGGGCCTGAGCTGGAGCAGACCGAGCTCAACGCGCTCTGGGCCGCGGGCCCGCACCCCGGGGATGTGCTCAGTGCGGAAGAGCTGCTGGTGTGGGCTCGACCATGAAGATCTGGGTGCTTCCGTAGGACTTCTCGCTGAAGATCTCCAGGCCGTCCGGCAGTGAGGGCGCCCCGCTGCCGGCGTCGCGCTCGATCACCACGGTGGCCGCCTCGTGCAGGTGCTCCCGTGCGGCGCGCAGCACCTTGAGCAGCTCGGCATCGCCGAGGCTGTAGGGCGGATCCAGGAAGAGCAGCTCGATGGGCGGGCCGGTGCGAGACCCGAGGTATTTCAGCGCATCGGCCTTGTGCACCGAGACCTGCTTGCGCAGCGACTTCTCCGCGTCCGGGCCGAAGAACTCGGCGTTGCGGCGCAGCGTGCGCACCGCGGACTCGGCCTTGTCGATGGCCTCCAGGCTGCGGGCGCCACGGCTGAGCGACTCGAAGCCCAGCGCCCCGGAACCGGCGTAGAGGTCGACGACGACGGCGTCGATGAGCGCGTCATAGCCTTCGAGCCGGGAGAACAGCGACTCCTTGACCCGGTCGCTGGTGGGTCGGGTGGCGTCGGTCGGGACGGCGACGAGGCGGCGTCCCTTATGCGTGCCGGCGATGATCCGTGCCATCTCACACTCCTGTCCTGGGGCCCTGATGTCCTGATCCGCGGGAGGTCAGCCGCGCTGGATGAATTCGTCCGCACCCTCGTGGAGGTCGCGGTACTCCCCTACTGCGGTGCGGAGTCCAGGGTAGTCCTCCCAGCTGGGATCCTTGGCGCTGAGCTGGCTCAGCAGCTCGGAGGCGCGGACGATGATCTTCTCATCTCTGATCGTGCGCAGCAGCTTCAGCGTCGACGCCCGGCCGGCCTGCGCGGCGCCGAGCACGTCGCCTTCACGCCGGCGCTCCAGATCCAGCCTCGCCAGGGTCATCCCGTCGGAGTGTTCGGCGACCTGTTCCAGCCGCTCCAAGGACGGGTCCCCGTCGGGCAGCCGGGTCACCAGCAGCGCCAACCCGTGGGCGCCGCCGCGGCCGATCCGTCCGCGCAGCTGGTGCAGGGTGGAGACCCCGAAGGCGTCGGCGTCGAGCACCGCCATCACCGTGGCGTTGTGCACGTCCACGCCCACCTCGATCACGGTGGTGCAGACCAGCACGTCGACCTCCCCGCGCTCGAAGGCGGTCATCACCTCCTCCTTGGAGGCGGCGTCCATCCGGCCGTGGACCTCGGCGCGCCGGGTCCTGCCCAGCAGCGGGTGATCGGCCAGGCGCTGGGAGATCAGCTCCACCGAGGCGTCCTGGTCGGTCTGCACCCCGGTCTCGGGGTCCTCGCGCGCATCGGCCTCGCTGATCTTGGGGCACACCACGTAGACCTGGTGACCGGCGGCGACCTCCTCGGCGATCCGCTCCCAGACCCGGCCGATGAGGCGCGGGCCCTGCACGGTGCGCACCACGTGGGTGACGATCGGCTGTCGGCCCATCGGCAGGCCCTCCAGGGTGGTCAGCTCCAGATCGCCGAAGACCGTCATCGCCACCGACCGTGGGATCGGGGTGGCGGACATGACCAGCATGTGCGGGGTGAGCTCGTAGCGGGTGCGCAGCGCATCCCGCTGCTCCACCCCGAAGCGGTGCTGCTCATCGACCACGGCCAGGCCCAGATCGACGAAGTGCACCTGGTCACCGAGCACCGCGTGGGTGCCCACCACCAGTCCGGCGGTGCCGGAGGCGATGTCCAGCAGGGCGCGGCGCCGATCGGCGGTGTTCAGCGATCCGGTGAGCAGGGTGAGCCCGACCTCCCCGGCGAGGTCACCGAGCATCCGGCGCAGCGAGCGCTCATGCTGGGCGGCGAGCACCTCGGTGGGCGCGATCAGGGCGGCCTGTCCGCCGCTCTGAAGCACCTGCAGGATCGCGCGCAGCGCGACGAGGGTCTTGCCGGAGCCCACCTCGCCCTGGAGCAGCCGATTCATCGGGTGCTCGCTGTCGAGCTCGGCGGCGATGAGCCCGCCGCAGCGGACCTGACCCTCGGTGAGGGTGAAGGGCAGCGCCGCGTCGAACCGGGCCAGCAGTCCGTTCTCCTGTGCGGGTCGCGGCTCGGCCCGGCGGTGCTGCTCCTGGGCGCGGCGCAGATGCAGCAGCCCCTGGAGCAGGAACGCCTCGTGATAGCGCATCCTTCGCAGTCCGCGGTCTGGGTCTTCCATGGTCTCGGGCCGATGGATCAGCCGGTAGGCCTCGCCCAGGTCGGGCAGCTCCTCTTCCGTGCGGACGCTGGAGGGCAGCGGCTCGGGCCAGGCGGAGAAGTCGGTGAGGTCCAGCAGGATCTCGATGCAGTCCAGGATCCGGAAGCTGCTGATCCCGGAGGTCGCCGGATACAGCGGCACCGGGGTCCTGCCCCGGCTCAGCGCCCGGGGCAGGGCGGCCGCACCCAGCGGGTCCTTGGCCGGGTCGACATGGTCGGTGATGGTCTCCGGATCGGCGTCGACCAGCACGGTGAAGTCGGGGTTGTTCAGGGTGGGGCGGTCGCGGTAGCTGCCGACCTTGCCGTGGAAGATCGCGCGGACGCCCTGGGTCAGCTGGCGGCCCACGCTCCAGCCGTTGAAGAACGCCATCTTCAGCGAGTTGCCCTCGTCATCGGCGACCCAGACCTCGGCGAGGGAGCCGCGCCGGTTCTGCATCTTGCGCACCGAGACCCCGGTGACCTCGGCGATCAGGCTGACGTGCTCCCCGGCCTCGGGGAGATCGCGGAACGAGGAGAGCTGACCGAACTCGATCCAGCGGCGCGGATAGTGCTGCAGCAGCTGCGCGGCGGTGGTGATGCCCAGCCCCTGCTTGAGCGTCTTCGCCGACTCCGCGCCGATGAGCCGGCTCAGCTCGGTGGAGGGAAGCACATCCACGCGGGGGTCACTCCTGGCTTCGGGGCGGCTGGTCTTGATGAGTGATGTGCAGCGCGGTGGCGGCGTAGGACTCCACCGGTCCCGCGGCGTGCACGGTCTCGGAGGTGCGCGGCTCCTCACACGTGTGCACGTGGATCCGCCAGCGGTAGGTGCCGTCGTCGTCGGCGTTCACGTCGATCGGGGTCACGATCACCGAGTCGCCGAGGTCATCGAGGGCATGGCGCAGCGAGGCGGCTCCGAGCGGGTCCAGCCGCACGGTGCACATGACCTCGGCGCCGTCTGCCCCGTCGGCGGATGCCTCCGCAGTGGACGCCGGCGCGGAGTTCTGGCCCTCGAGGTCCTCATCGGCGGGGCGCTGCTGCCAGCCGGGCAGAGTGTGCAGCGGGGCGAAGTCCATGGCGATCCCGGTGATGGTCGAATGCAGCGCGATGAGCACCACCAGCAGTCCGGCTCCCCCGGAGTCCACCACGTTCGCGCGCTGCAGCACCGGCAGCTGTTCCCGGGTGGCCTGCACGGCGACGAAGGCGCGGGAGACCACGTAGGGCATGGCCGCCTCCAGGGCGGCCCGGCTCTCGGGCTCCTGGGCCGCGGCGGCACGATGGCGCACCTCGGAATGGACCGCGTCGAGCACCGAGAGCATGGTCCCGGCGACCGGGTCGGTCAGCGCGGACCAGGACCGGACCTTTGCACGCTCCAGCGCCCGGGCGAACCCGGAGATGGTGAGCCGCTCCTGCCCGTGCAGCGGTTCGGCCAGCCCGGAGATCAGCACCGCGAGCAGGGTGCCGGAGTTCCCGTAGGCCTCCGACATCGCGCGGGAGCCGGCGGCGGCGAAGAGCTCGCCCAGATCCTGGGTGGAGGAGGTCTCCACGCTCGCGCGGCAGGCCTTGATCGTGGCGAGCATGTTCTCGCCGGTGTCGGAGTCAGGGATCGGGAACACGTTGAGCCGGTTGAGGTTCTCGACGTTCTGTTCCAGGGCGGCTTCGGCCAGGATGAACCAGCGGTGCACTGCGGCGGCGCCCTTGACCTTGCCCCTCACCTAGTGCTCCCCTCGAGAGTGGTCTGTGTGTGGCCTCATCCGATATGGCGTCGGCGGCTCATCTGTACGCGGCATATTCGTCCAGCGTACTGTCCGCGATGGCATCCGCGATGTCCGCCATGGCCTGTTCGTCCTGGTAGAAGATCCATTGGCCGTCCTGGGAGTAGCCGCTGCCGCCGGTGGGGACGGTGAACATGTCGACGTTGCCGGCGGCGCCGCGCACGTTCCAGCGCAGCGCGGCCGCGGTGCCGGCGTCGAGGGTGTCATCGACGATCAGGTGCGGGGAGAAGGTCTCCACCATCTCCTGGATCCGGCCGGGGCTGCTCAGGTTGCCGGGATCCAGCGTCTCGTCGAGGACTGCGCGGATGAAGGCCTGCTGGTTGCGCACCCGCTGGAGGTCCCCGTCGGGGAAGCTCATCCGGTGCCGGACGAAGGACAGCGCCTCTTCGGAGTTCATCTCCTGCTCCCCGGGATGGAAGGTGAAGCCCTCTGCGGTGGTGAACGCCTGGTCGTAGCCGGAGTACACGGTGACCCCGCCGAGCGCATCGACCAGGCCGGTGAAGCCGAGCATGTCCACCGCCGCCACGTGATCGATGCGCGCATCGAAGAGGGACTCGATGGTGCTGACGGTCAGCGGTATGCCCCCCAGGCTCAGTGCGGCATTGATCTTGTGCGAGCCGTGTCCCGGCACCTCCACCCAGAGGTCGCGCGGGATCGACATGATCTGCACGCTCTGCCGGTCACTGGGGACATGGACCAGCATCATGGTGTCGGAACGCCCGCCCTGGGGCACCCGCGCAAGTTCCTCGGTCGCACCCGATCCGCCGTTGTCATCGGAGCCCAGCAGCAGGATGTTGATCGACTCGTCCTCCTCGGCCCGGACCGGGCGGACCTCCTCCTCCGGGAAGCTCTCCTCGAAGGTCTGGGCATTGTCCTCATAGGCGCTGCCCAAGGAGTTCAGGTACCACATCGACGCCACCAGGGCACCGACCACGACGACGGCCACCACACTCACGATGATCAGTACGGCACGACGCCCGCGCCTCTTCGGCCTGGGCCTGGCGTAGTCGACCTGATTTGTCATCTCGTGCTCCTGGAATGGGCAACTGTTGAGAACTTGATACAGAATATGTCATGTGTCTATATCTCCCGGCTACCCCCGTGCTCGCGTTCGTGCCGTCCTGACCACACTGTTGGGACTGGGTCTGATCAGCGGCTGCGCCTCCACGGCGACGGTCGAAGCCGCCCCGGACGCGGCGAATCCTGACTGCGCCGACGTGATGCTCATGGTGCCTGAGGTCCTCGGGGACCATGAGCTGCGCCCCACCACATCCCAGGGCACCGCGGTATGGGGCGATCCCAGCCAGGTGGTCATGCGCTGCGGGGTCGTGCCTCCGGGTCCGAGCGCTGAGCACTGCGTGGGGGCCGACGGCGTGGACTGGCTCGCGCTGGAAGAGGACGAGCAGACCTGGCGGCTGGTCACCTACGGTCGGGATCCAGCCGTGGAGGTGCTGCTGAACCTCGACGAGGTCGGCTCCTCCACCGCGATGCTCGGCCTGGCCCCCGCGGTGCAGCAGGTGGAGCAGACCAGGGCCTGCACCACCCTGGATCAGGAGATCGAGGAGACCGAGGACGCGCAGGAGGTCCAGGAGGGCGCGGCTACGGAGCCGCAGGACTGAGGAGCCCGGCCCCTGGGCCGGGCGTCGGCTCAGCCGGTCGCAGCGGCAGGACTGGTGCAGCCCGCCCGCCCGGGCAGGTTCAGCGCAGGCCGGAGGGGCGCTGCAGCGCCAGGCTGATCAGCTCGGTGATCAGCGCGGTGTAGCCGATCCCGGTGGCCTTCCACATCTGCGGGTACATGCTGATCGGGGTGAAGCCGGGCATGGTGTTGACCTCGTTGATGACCACGTCCCCGGCGGTGGTGTAGAAGAAGTCTGCCCGCGAGATGCCCTCGGCGCCGAGGGATTCGAACGCGATGACGGCCTGGCGGCGGATCTCCTCGCTGACCTCCGCCGGCAGCTCGGCCGGGCAGGAGAGGTCCGCGGCCGCGGCGTCGGTGTATTTGGCGGTGAAGTCATAGAACTGGTGCGCCTGGGAGCCGTCGTGGACCACGATCTCGCCCAGCAGCGAGGCGCGGGCGGGTGCGCCGTTCTGGGATCCGAGCACTCCGCACTCGATCTCCCGACCGTCGATCCCCTGCTCCACGATCACCTTGGGGTCGTGTCTGCGCGCCTCGGCGATGGCGTCTTCGAGCTGGGCGTGGTCATCGACCCGGGTGATGCCCATGGAGGAGCCTGCTCGGGAGGGCTTCACGAACACCGGCAGCGTCAGCTCGCGGATCCGCTCCAGCGCCGCGGCGGGGTCCTGGGTCCACTGTCGGTCGGTGATGGTCACCCAGGGCCCGACGTGCAGCCCGGCGGCGGCGAAGGCGATCTTCATGTAGTGCTTGTCCATGGCCAGCGCAGAGCTGAGCACCCCGGCGCCGACGTAGGTCAGTCCGGCGAGCTCGAGCAGTCCCTGGATGGTGCCGTCCTCGCCGAAGGGTCCGTGCAGCAGCGGGAAGACCACGTCGACGTGGCCCATCGCGGTGGAGCTGCCGTCGGCGTGGACCTCGAGGAGCTCGGCGCGGCGCTCGGAGGAGCCGGCGGCGCCCGAGTGCAGCTGCACCGTGGACTCGGTGGGCAGCACCCGGGGCAGCTCCTCGCCGCCGAAGCCGTGGCTGCGCGGGTCGGTGACCGGGCGGGTCCACTGGCCGGTGGCGGTGATGCCGACGGCGACGACGTCGAAGGCGTCGGTGTCGATGGCGTTGAGCACGCCGGCCGCGGTCACGCAGCTCACCGCATGTTCGGAGGACTGCCCGCCGTAGAGGACGAGGACGCGGGGCTTGCTTGCAGGGTCAATCTCTGCCATGGGTCATCTTCCTTCGGCTTTGAGGTCTCGTGCCAGCAGCAGCGAGGACAGGCGGTCCACCGGCAGCTTGCCGTCCAGGACGGCCACCACGGCTTCGCAGATCGGCATCTCGACGTCGTGCTGGCGGGCCAGCTCCACCACGGCGGAGCCGGACTTCATGCCCTCGGCGGTCTGCGAGAGCTGGGCGGTGGCCTCGTCGGCGGTGAGCCCCTCGCCGAGGAGTCGACCGGCGCTGCGGTTGCGCGAGAGCGGGGAGGCGCAGGTCGCGACGAGGTCACCGAGGCCGGCGAGGCCGGAGAAGGTCTCCAGGCGTCCGCCCAGCTCGGTGGCCAGGCGGGTGGTCTCGGCCAGCCCGCGGGTGATCACCGAGGCTTTGGAGTTGTCGCCGAGCTTCTGCCCGTCGCAGATGCCCACCGCCAGGGCGATGACGTTCTTCACGATTCCGGCGATCTCGACCCCGATGACATCGGTGTTGGTGTAGGGCCGGAAGTACGCGTTGTTGCACAGCGCCGCCACGCGTTCGGCGGTCTCCTCACTGGTGCTGGCGACCACCGAGGCGGTGGGCTGCTCCTGGGCGATCTCCATGGCCAGGTTGGGTCCGGAGACCACCGCGATGCGCTCGGGGGCGACGGCCAGCTCGGCGCCGATGACCTCGGACATGCGCAGGTCGGTGCCACGCTCGAGACCCTTGATCAGCGAGACCAGGACGGCGGACTCGTGCAGGTTCTCGCGGACCACCTGCAGCTGCGAGCGCAGCGACTGGGCCGGCACGGCGAGCACGACGATCTCCGCGTCGCGGACGGCCTCGGCCAGGTCGCTGGTGGCGGTGATCATCTCCGGGAGGCGGGTCTCGCCGAGATAGGTGGTGTTGGTATGGGACTCGGTGATCTCGGCGGCCACCTCGGGGCGGCGGGCCCAGAGCGCGATCGTGGGTGCGTGGCCTCCGAGCACGGCGGCGTCGGCCATCACCTTGGCGAAGGTGGTGCCCCAGCTGCCGGCTCCCAGGACGGCGATCTTGGTCATGGCTGACCCTCCTGCGCGTCGTCGGACTGGTCGGCTGCGGGGTGCTGAGCTTCCCGTGGGGCGCGGCGCGGCTGGGACCGCGGGACCCGCTGGCGCAGGCTGCGGTCCCAGATCATCTCCGGGGGCTCCTCCCCGCGCAGCGCGGCCACCCCTTCGGTGAGCGCGGCCTCGATGCGTTCGGTGGCCTCGGTGAGCACGGCCCGGGTCATCGGGCCGCCGCGCAGGTCGGAGAGGTCGATCGGCTCTCCCACGGTGAGCTGGTAGCGCTTGCGTGGGAAGAACTTGGGCATCTTGGCGTAGGTGCCGAAGAGCTCCTGCACGCCCCAGTGGGTGATCGGGATCAGCGGGGCCCCGGTGCTCAGCGCGAGCCGCGCGGCGCCGGTCTTCGCTCGCATCGGCCAGCCCTCGGGGTCCCGGGTGAGGGTGCCTTCGGGGTAGATCATGATCGCACCGTCGGCGGCGAGCACGTCCTTCGCCGCCTCCAGCGAGCGGCGGGCGTCGGTGCGGCTGTCCCGGGAGACCGGGATCTGCTTCAGGCCGCTGAACACCTTGCCCAGCACCGGGATGCGGAACAGCGAGTCCTTGGTCATGAAGTGGAAGGTGTGGCCGCTGCGGTAGACGGCGTGGGCGACGGCGAGCGGATCGACCTCGCTGACATGGTTCGCCACCACGATGAACCCGCCGTGCGGCAGCGTCTCCAGGCCGTGCCAGCGGCGTCCCATGGCCAGGTTCAGCACTGGGACGCACACGACGGCGGCGGCGGAGAACCCGAGCCGGGTGCCGCGACCCACGGTGTAGTCCATGGTGCCATGGGCTGAGCCCCCGCGGGTCAGCGTGGTCTCAGCCGGCTCGGCGCGCTTGGACTTCCGGCGGCTCGAGCCGGATTTGCGGCGGCTCGAGCGGCCTCGGCCCTCGACGGGTGCTGGGTCGCTGCTCTGATCGGTCACAGAGATAGACCCTACCGGCCCGACTCAGCGTTCGGACATCACGACATCCGCACCCAGGTCGTTGAGCTTGTCCATGAAGTGCTCGTAGCCGCGGTTGATGACTTCGATGCCGGTGACGGTGGAGGTGCCCTTCGCGGCCAGCGCCGCGATCAGGTGGGAGAAGCCGCCGCGCAGGTCCGGGACGTCGATCTCGGCACCGGTGAGCTCCACCGGTCCGGAGATCACGGCGGAGTGCAGGAAGTTGCGCTGCCCGAAGCGGCAGGGGCTTGAGCCCAGGCACTCCCGGTGCAGCTGGATGGAGGCGCCCATCCGCTGCAGCGCCTCGGTGAAGCCGAACCGGTTCTCATAGACGGTCTCGTGCACGATCGAGACGCCGTGGGCCTGGGTCAGCGCGACCACCAGCGGCTGCTGCCAGTCGGTCATGAATCCCGGGTGCACGTCGGTCTCGAGCACCAGCGGCTTCAGGGCGTGGCCTGCGTGCCAGAAGCGGATGCCGTCGTCGTCCACGGCGAACTCGCCGCCGATCTTGCGGTAGGTGTTCAGGAAGGCCATCAGGTCACGCTGGGCGGCGCCCTTGACGTAGATGTCGCCCTGGGTGACCAGTGCGGCCGAGGCCCAGGAGGCGGTCTCGTTGCGGTCGGTGATCGCGCGGTGGCGGTAGCCGGAGAGCCGGTCCACGCCTTCGATACGGATGGTGCGGTCGGTGTAGACCGTGATGATCGCGCCCATCTGCTGCAGGATCGCGATCAGGTCGTGGATCTCCGGCTCCACTGCGGCGTTCTCGAGCTCGGTGATGCCCTCGGCGAGCACCGCGGTGAGCAGCACCTGCTCGGTGGCTCCCACGGAGGGGTAGGGCAGGGTCAGCTTCGCGCCCTTGAGCCCGCGCGGCGCGGAGATGTGGATGCCGGTGGGAGATTTGTCGACGACGGCGCCGAAGTTGCGCAGCACCTCGAGGTGGTAGTCGATCGGGCGGTCACCGATCCGGCAGCCGCCGAGGTCGGGGATGAACGCCTCGCCGTGCTGGTGCATGAGCGGACCGCAGAAGAGGATCGGGATGCGGGAGTCCCCGGCATAGGCGTCGATCTCGGAGTGCGCGGCGCTGTAGGAGTCGCGCGGGTCGAGCGTGAGGTCATTGGTGACCGGGTCGGCGTCGACCTTGACGCCGTGGATCTGGAGCAGATTGGTGACGATCTCGACGTCTTTGATCGCCGGGACGTTGCGCAGCTGCGAGGGCTCGCTGCCCAGCAGCGCGGCCACCATGGCCTTCGGCACGAGGTTCTTTGCGCCACGGACGTGGACGGAACCCTCGAGTGGCTTTCCACCTTGGACGGTGAGCAGCTTGGCCATTGGACTGGATGTCCCTTCTTCGACAAACGTGGAATGTAGCTTTGCCACTGTAACCACATCCGCTGGGGTCCCTTCCCAGTTCCGCCGGTGGCGGAGGCAACAATTCGGTCAAGCCCGAGCCCCCGCAGGGTGGAATCAGGCGAGGTCAGACCTTTACTGGCAGGGTTTTCGGCTTGAATCCGGGCCGTGTCTCCTCGAAGGCCAACACGTGCGACTCTTCGCGCAATGTGAGCGAGATATCGTCGAGTCCCTCGAGCAGCCGCCAGCGGGTGTAGTTGTCGATCTCGAAGGTGGTGTCCACCGAGCCGCAGCGCACGGTGCGGTTCACCAGGTCCACGGTGATCTCGGTGCCGGGGTTGTTCTCCAGCTCCTTCCAGATGAGCTCCACGTCGGGCTGGGCCACCTTCGCGGCGAGCAGGCCCTGCTTGGCCGAGTTGCCGTAGAAGATGTCGGCGAAGCGCGAGGAGATCACGGCGCGGAAGCCGTAGTCCTTCAGCGCCCAGACGGCGTGCTCGCGGGAGGAGCCGGTGCCGAAGTCTGATCCGGCCACCAGCACCGAACCGTGCTTGTAGACGGGCTGGTTGAGCACGAAGTCCGGGCTCTTCCGCCAGGAGGAGAAGAGCGCATCTTCGAAGCCGGTCTTGGTGATCCGCTTCAGGTAGACCGCGGGGATGATCTGGTCGGTGTCCACATTCGACTGCTTCAGCGGGACGCCGATGCCGGTGTGCGTGGTGATGGGTTCCATGGTCACTTTCTCAGCAGTTCAGAGCGAGGCTCAGAGATGTCGGTGAGCGAGGCTCAGAGGTGTCGGTGAGCGAGGTTCAGGCGGGGACGAGGAGGTCGGCGGGCGCGGAGAGGGTGCCGCGGATCGCGGTGGCGGCGGCCACCACCGGGGAGACCAGGTGGGTCCGGCCGCCCTTGCCCTGCCGACCCTCGAAGTTGCGGTTCGAGGTGGAGGCGCAGCGCTCTCCGGGGGCCAGCTGGTCCGGGTTCATGCCCAGACACATCGAGCAGCCGGCGAAGCGCCATTCGGCGCCGAACTCCTTGAACACCTTGTCCAGGCCCTCGGCTTCGGCCTGCAGCCGGACCTTCGCGGAGCCCGGGACCACGATCATCCGAATCTCGGGGTCCTTCTCGCGGCCGGCCAGGACCTCCGCGGCGGCACGAAGATCCTCCATCCGGGAGTTGGTGCAGGAGCCCAGGAAGACGGTGTCCACCCGGATGTCCTTCATCCGGGTGCCCGGTTCCAGGTCCATGTAGGTCAGCGCGCGTTCGGCGGACTCGCGGGCGACGTCGTCGGTGAAGTCGGTGGGGGCCGGGACCGCGCCGTTGAGGCTCACGCCCTGGCCCGGGTTGGTGCCCCAGGTGACGAAGGGGTCCAGGGTGTCGGCGTCGAGGATCACCTCGGCGTCGAAGACGGCGCCGTCATCGGTGGGCAGCGACTCCCAGTATTCGACGGCCGAGTCCCAGTCCTCGCCCTGCGGGGCGTGCGGGCGATCCTTGATGAACTCGAAGGTGGTCTGATCCGGGGCGATCATCCCGGCCCGGGCGCCGGCCTCGATGGACATGTTGCAGATGGTCATCCGCGCGTCCATGGAGAGCTCCTCGATGGCGCTGCCGCGGTATTCGAGCACGTAGCCCTGTCCGCCGCCGGTGCCGATCTCGGCGATGACCGCCAGGATGATGTCCTTGGAGCTGACTCCGGGGCGCAGCGAGCCGTTGACGGTGATCGCCATGGTCTTGAACGGCTTCAGCGGCAGGGTCTGGGTGGCCAGGACATGTTCGACCTCGGAGGTGCCGATGCCCATCGCCAGGGCGCCGAAGGCCCCGTGGGTGGAGGTGTGGGAGTCACCGCAGACCACGGTCATGCCGGGCTGGGTGAGTCCGAGCTGGGGGCCCACCACGTGGACGATCCCCTGGTCGGCGTCGCCCAGGGAGTGGATCCGGACGCCGAACTCCTCGGCGTTCGCGCGCAGCGTGTCCACCTGTTTCCGCGAGATCGGGTCCGCGATCGGCTTGTCGATCTCCAGCGTGGGGGTGTTGTGGTCCTCGGTGGCGATGGTCAGATCCGGGCGACGGACCGGACGGCCGGCCAGGCGCAGACCCTCGAAGGCCTGCGGGCTGGTCACCTCGTGGACCAGGTGCAGGTCGATGTAGAGAAGGTCCGGGGACCGCTGACCGTCTGACTCCTTGCCGGGGACGACGACGTGGTCGCGCCAGACCTTTTCAGGCAACGTGAGTGGCTTGTTCGCCATGGGATCCTCCTGATTGGCTCACTCTCTACAGAACCACCATTGGACGGCGGCTTCTATACCCCCACGCACAGGTCTCATTATCTGAGATCGCGTGGGCGATTACCAGTATCATGAGCACATGCCAGCTTTGCCCTATTCCCCCCGGCCCGGTGAGCAGTACTCGCCCCAGACCTCCCGTGCCGCCGCCTCCGCGGCCGGCGGCACCGGTCCGCGCCGGATGGTGGCGCAGAAGCTGCCCCCGGCAGACGCTGCCGGCACGACTCCGCCCACGCTGCCTGCGGATCCGCCGCGGCCGCTGCACTCCCCCTCCGGGATCGGGGTGGTGGACAAGTCGGTGATGATCATGGACGCCCTGGAAGCCGGTCCGGCCTCGCTGGCCCAGCTGGTGGAATGCACCGGACTTGCCCGGCCCACCGTGCACCGGCTGGCCAGCGCGCTGGTCCATCACCGCTTCCTCAGCCGCGACGTGCGTGGACGCTATGTGATCGGGTCCCGGCTCGCCGAGCTGGCCTCGGCCGCCGGCGATGACCGGCTGGTCACCGCGGCGGGCCCGATCCTGCTGCGGCTGCGCGACGCCACCGGCGAGAGCTCCCAGCTCTATCGCCGGCAGGGCGACGCCCGGGTCTGTGTGGCCTCCGCGGAGCGGCCGATCGGGCTGCGCGACTCGATCCCGGTGGGCACCCAGCTCTCGATGAAGGCCGGCTCCGCCGCCCAGGTGCTGCTGGCCTGGGAGGACCACGAGCGCCTGGTCGAGGGCCTGCAGGGCGCCCGCTTCACCCCCACGGTGCTCGCCGGAGTGCGACGACGCGGCTGGGGCGAGTCCCTCGGGGAGCGCGAGGCCGGGGTCGCCTCGGTCTCAGCCCCGGTGCGCGGACCCTCGGGACGGGTGCTCGCTGCGGTGTCGATCTCGGGACCGATCGAGCGACTGACCCGCCAGCCCGGACGGCAGTACGCCGGCGTCGTCGTGCAGGCGGCGCATCAGCTCACCGAGCTGGTGCGCAAGAACCCCGACGCCGCCGAACACGGGCTGGGAGAGCAGTAGCCCAGGCACAACGACCGAGGCACGCCCACCTGGAGGCATTTCCCAGGAATCTCGGTCCCGCCTTTATGATGAGGGCGTGATTGAGAATATAAGCGTCATCGGAACTGGCTACCTCGGCGCCACCCATGCGGCATGCATGGCAGAGCTGGGCTATAACGTCCTCGGTGTGGACATCGACCCGGAGAAGATCGATTCGCTCTCCCGCGGCGAACTTCCCTTCCATGAACCCGGCCTGCCGGAGCTCATCCGCAAGCACGTGGATTCGGGTCGACTGCGCTTCACCACCGATCTCGAAGAGGTCGGCGCCTGGGGCGACGTGCACTTCATCGCCGTGGGCACCCCGCAGCAGGCCGGCGGCACCGGCGCGGACATGACCTTCGTCAACGCCGCCACCAGCTCGCTGGCAAGGGCGATCAAGAAGGACGCGCTGATCGTGGGCAAGTCCACCGTCCCGGTGGGCACCGCCCGGCGGCTGGCCGCCCTGGTCGAGGAAGAGTCCGCCGAGGGTGTGCGCGTGACCCTCGCCTGGAACCCCGAGTTCCTGCGTGAAGGCTTCGCCGTCGAAGACACGCTGCGTCCCGACCGGCTGGTCGTGGGCACCGCCGATGAGGCCGACGAGGCCGTGCTGCGCGAGGTCTACTCCGAGGCGCTGAGCCGGGAGACCCCCTGGATCACCACCGACTTCGAGACCGCCGAGCTGGTCAAGGTCGCCGCGAACGCGTTCCTGGCCACCAAGATCTCCTTCATCAACGCCTTCGCCGAGGTCACCGAGACCGTGGGCGGCAACATCACCACCCTGGCCGACGCGATCGGCCACGACACCCGCATCGGGCGCAAGTTCCTCAACGCCGGCGTCGGCTTCGGCGGCGGCTGCCTGCCCAAGGACATCCGCGCCCTGCAGACCCGCGTGGGCGAGCTCGGCCTGGACCACACCATGCGCTTCCTGGATGAGATGGACCAGATCAACCTGCGCCGCCGCGACAAGGTGGTCACCCTCGCCGAGCAGATCCTCGACGCTGACCTCACCGGCAAGCGCATCGCGGTGCTGGGTGTGGCGTTCAAGCCGCTCTCCGACGACGTCCGCGACTCCCCCGGTCTGGATGTGGCCGTCCGGCTGTTCAGCTCCGGCGCCGACGTCGCCGTCTATGACCCGGAGAGCAACCGCAATGCGGCCAAGCGCTTCCCGCGCCTGGGCTACGTGGACTCGCTCATCGAGGCTGTCACCGGCGCGGACCTGGTGGTCCTGACCACCGAGTGGAACGAGTTCAAGGCGCTCACCCCCAGCGACCTCGAGCCCCTGGTGGCGCAGAAGCAGTTCATCGACGCGCGCAATGTGCTCAGCGCCGAAGAATGGGAAGGCGCCGGCTGGCGCTTCGCCCAGCTGGGTCGGATCTTCAACGACGCCTGAACGAATCCCAGCCACGATCACCGATGGCGCCCGTGAGGACCACCTCGCGGGCGCCATCGGCGTCTGATCCGGCTTCTTCGCCCGCCTCGGGGGTCTCTGCGACGTCCAGGATCTCGCCGATCCTCAGGAAGCCTGCCGGAAGCGTCACGTCTGCGGGGAAGCTGGCGAGCAGCTCGTAGTCCTCTCCCCCGGCGGCGGCCCAGCGCAGCACCTGCGCGTGCGCCTGCGTCGCCGAGAGTCCCAGAGCCTCTGCAGCCGGGAGCAGAGCAGCAGCCTGCTCAGCCAGGGCGGTCTCGTCCAGGAGCACCCGCACGGCGGAGGCTCGGGCGATCCGTCCGGCGTCGCGCAGCAGTCCGTCGGAGAGGTCCATGCCGGCGGTGGCCCCGGCGACCAGGGCCTGGGCGCCGGTGGTCAGGCGCGGTGCGGGAGCGATCTGGGCGTCGCGCAGCCGGGAGAGCCGCGGCTCGGCACAGGGGTGGCCGGCTTCGAGCAGCGCCAATCCTGCCGCGGCCGCGCCCAGGGGGCCCGAGACGGCGAGCTGGTCTCCCGGTCGGGCGCCGGTGCGGCGCAGCGGCGCCCGGCCGGCAGGCAGCCGCCCGACGGCGGTCAGGGTCACCGAGATGCCGGGGCCCGTGCCGAGGTCGCCGCCGGCGATGTGGCAGTGTCGCGCGCCTTCGCGGCGCGTCGCCTCGGCGAGTCCGCGGTAGAACCCGCGCACCCAGTCCAGCGGTGTGGCTTCGGGCAGCGTCAGGCTGACCAGGAGGGCGATGGGGGTCGCCGCCATGGCGTTGAGGTCGGAGAGGTTCTGTGCGGCGGCCTTGAGCCCGACGGCTCGGCCCATCGGGGCGCCCTGATCCGGCGCGGTCCACCAGCTCGCGCGGAAGTCCTGGTCCTGACTCAGGGTGTCAGTGGTGAGCGCGATGCGGGCGGGTGCCCCGTCGTCGGGGAGCTCCAGCACCGCCGCGTCGTCACCGGAGGCCAGGGCAAGCGCGGCCAGGTCGGTCTCGCGGCTGTGGAGGTCGCCGAGCTCCTGAAGGATGACGGCGAGGACCGCGTCCTCACCGGACTCCCCCACGCTCAGCGCGTCAGGGTCATTCAACATCAGGGGCACTCAACATCAGGATCGCTGGCGCGCGGACTCATTCTGCATGGGAATCATTCTGCATCAGGGTCACGGGACATCCGGGAGCTCAGCCGCCAGGACCGCAACACCCGCATCGTCGCGGATCTCCAGGCGCTCCACGTCCTCACGCAGCACCGCCCAGCCCATCCGACACTCGAGGGGCACCTCGGTACCGAGGAATGACGCTGACTCGATCTCCTGCCCATCCGCGGCCACCAGTGCCACGGTGAAGGAGCCCTCGCCGGTGAGCCCATCGATCTCCACGACCGCCTCGGTGCCCCGGTCACGGGCGATCAGCACCCCGTCAACCTCAATGCCTCGGTCGCCGAACCGCAGCGGCTCCAGAGAGCCGGGAGGGACCGGCGGGGCCTCCTCATGCCGGGAACCCAGGCCGCGGCGCAGCGCGGTGCGGAACTCGCGCAGCGCGCTCAGCTCCTCAGCAAGCTGCGGGTCCTGTGCGCACATCGCGTCCAGCTCCTGCTGCTCGGCCGCGCTGAGCTCATCTGCGAGGGCGGCGCCCAGCAGCTCGGCCCCCCGCTGGGATGTTGGACCGGAACGCCTCGCGGGGCTCTGCTTGGACGCCGGATCAGATTCGGGCTCGGCAATCGAGCCCGCCTGGAGACGCCCCGCTGGATTCAGCCGGGGGTCGGCGTCGTCGTGATGTTCACTCATGCCCCACCTTCATGTCTTCATCATCGCGCGGCGCAGGACGCCCGCCCCTCATGCAATTCGCCCCGCCAGTTTATCCAGCTCGACAGACGTCTCTCATTCCTCATCCGGGCCTTCGACCAGTCAATCCACGGTCGAAGAGTCCGGCTCTACAATACACAGCGTCCTCTGTGTCGAAAACCCTCAGACAAAAGATAGGTTCAATTACCGTCAATGCCAAGGCGACCTGCTTCCTACTACTTAGTGCCGAGTCGAAATTAGGTATACCGAGTTCCCGAAGAGGTCGCGACGAGCACCGATTCTCAGTGAGACATTCATCACTCTCGAATCGAGGCGGGGAGCATATGGGACAACCCCATCGTGTTCGCTGTGCCGGTGGACGCTTCCGGTGGACACCGACACAGCGAGGTGAAAGGGTCAGCCGATGGACATGACCCAATTCTGGGACGGGTGGGATCCCATCATCCACACCGTCATCACACTCACCGCAGGCTACATAGCCCTGCTCATCATTCTCCGACTCTCCGGCCCGCGGACGATGGCGTCGATGACGCCGCTGGACTTCATCGTGGCGGTCACCATCGGCTCGGCGTTCGGTCGTACCCTCACCGCGGTCGATGTGCCGCTGAGCCAGGCGATACTCACGGTGCTGCTGCTGGTGCTGCTGCAGTGGCTCATGGCCTGGATGCGCGGCCGCTCCCCGAAGATGCGCCGGATCCTGGACGCGCCCCCGGTGCTGATCTACTACCAGGGCAAGTTCCAGCGCAAGGCGCTGCGCAAGCACCAGCTGGTCGAGGACGACATCCACACCGCGGTGCGCTCCTCCTCCCGCGGCTCCCTGAAGGAGGTCTCGGCGGTGATCCTGGAGCAGAACGGCGGCCTGGTGGTCATCGGCGACGCCGAGCTCGACGACTCCTCCTCGGTGCTGAAGTTCACCGGCGAGGCCGAAGACGACTGACCCACTCCTCCCACGTCGAGGGGCGGATTCTCCGAGCACTCTGGGCCGAATAGGCCCATGAGATGCACGGAGAATCCGCCCCTCAATGCGTGGTCCAGGACCACGCATACAAAAGCGCTCTGCGCCCGTTCCGTCAGGAAGCGGGCGCAGAGCGCAGAGCGTGAAGCTTACTCGTCAGGCGTGTGACTTCTGGTTGCGAAGTGAGCGAGCGACGAGGATGGCACCGCCGACGAGCAGCAGTGCTGCGCCGCCGACCAGGATGCCGATCGAGCCCGGGCCGGTGGCGGCGAGCTCGTCGCCGGCGCCGGCTGCGTCTGCGCCGGAGGCGTCGGTGCCTGCTGCGTCGGCGCCGTCTGTGCCGGCGCCGTTGACGCCGGTGTTGGCTGCATCGGTACCGGTGCCGGCAGTATCAGTGCCGGAATCGTCGGTGCCTGCAATGGTGATGGTGACCGTGTCGGTCAGGCCGCTCTCGGCGCCGGTGGCGGTGAGCTCGTAGGAGCCCGAGGCGTCGCTGTTGAAGGTGAGCTCAGCGGAGACGTCGCCGTTCGGGCCGGCGGTCTTGGTGACATCAGTGCTGGAGACTGCACCGACAGAGGCGAGGCTCTGGGTGTTGCCGTTGATGCCGGTCAGCACGATGTTGACGTCCTCACCCGCGATGAAGATCGGGCTGAAGACCACGGTGATGGGCGTGTTGATCGAAACCGTGATGCTGTCAGGCGTCGGGGTCGGTGCGTAGGCCATGGCGGGGGCCGGGGCGAGAGCCACAAACCCGACGATGCCGGCGACTGAAAGGGTCTTTGCGAAGGTCTTCTTCATGGGGTCTACCTCAAAGCTGCAGGAATATTGGTTTAAAGCAATCTCCGTGAAGAGTCGCCCGGCATCTCCCGCTCCCGGTCTTGCTGGGGCTGAGTGACACCATTCAATCTACGGTTCGTCACCGGTGAAATGCAAATTTCTCAGGGATACACACCCGATATCTGCTCTATCCAAAGGAAAAGATAACACGCTCGTCATCTGCCGTACGCCTCAGGCGCTGACTGCCGAAGAGAAACGGTCAGTTCAGCATTCCGGCTCGACGTCGACGTCGGTCAACACGGGGGTCGAAACGACATCCAACTGGTCCCCGGTATTCGTCTGCGCCTGCACGTCGAGCGTGGCAGACTCCCCCGGCGCGAGGTCGGTGGTCCACTCGTAGACGTTGCGGCCGTCGTGCTGACCCGCGAGCTGCGCCTCACCGGCATCGCCGGTCAGTTCGGCCCCCTCGGGCAGGTAGACGTAGGCAAGCGTGCGATTGATGCCGCGTGGGACGCCGCTCTGGGTCTCCTCGCCTGACGTGCCGAGCAGGTAGTCGGGGTAGTCGCTGATGTCTTCTGGGGCGTCGTTGCGCAGGGTCACGCGCAGGGATGCCGTGGCGTCGCTGCACCAGGCGACGCTCGAGCCGGCTGCCATGTAGTAGTCGAGCTTCGCCCCGACGCCGTCGTTGAGATACACGCCGAACGCGGTGTTCTCGTCGTCGCTGACCGGCATTGCGCCTGACACGGAGGTGTCTTCGAGCAGCGCGCGCTCGTCTTCGTCGGCGCTCCACACCAGCAGGCGGCGCTCGTCGACGGCCCGGGTGATGGCCTGCACCGCGGTGACCGGGTCCACGTCGTCGCTGAGCAGGGCTTCGAACACGGCGTCGGCGGCGACACCGAAGAATACGTCCTGCTCGGCGGGGTCCTCGTATCGCAGGTAGGCCTCGTTGAGCAGCAGCTGCAGCGCGTTCTCGCTGGAGATCACGTCACCGGTGGGCAGTTCCAACGGGCCCGTGGCCTCCAACAGGTAGGAGAGCGTGACCGGGTCGATCGCGATCACTCCCGTCGGGTCGCCCCCTTGATCGGCCTTCCAGAATTCGCGGGCCACGTGCGCGGCCTCGGCGAAGTCGGGAATCATGGTGGGGTTCTGCATATAGCGGGCGGGCCGGTCGCCGAAGATCAGCTTGGTGTCGAACTCGAGGGGCGTGACAGCCTCCTCGCTGCTGAAACTGCGTCCGGGCAGCTGATCGCTGAACTCGATCTCCCCATCGGTCGCGGTGAGCTTGATGACCGATCCGATGATGCCGCCCTGGGATCGCCATTCGGCGCTGTTCTGCAGGAGCAGCAGGTGCTCGCGCTGTCCCTCGGCGCCGAGGAGCCCGGGCAGCAGCGAGGTCGCACGGGAGGTGCCTTCGAGCGTCGGCTCGATCTCAGCGAGCAGCTCATCGATCTGCGCAGTGCCGTCCCGCAGCGGACCGACGACGCCGGCTGGTTCGATCGTCGCGAGGCGGGCGCGAGCGTCGGTCACGGAGAGCAGCGCCGACTCGACCTGCGCGTTGAGCGCGCTCAGTCCGGCGACATCAACCTGGCCCTCGCGCGGCAGCAGCGCGTCCACCCCGTCACCGGCCTCGGCCGCGGTGGCAAGCCCGTCGCTGGCGAGATCGTCGAGCGTCTCGGTGAGCGTGCGTGTGGCGGTGAACTGCGGGCCCACCCACGGCACGCCCTCGGCGAGCCTCCACGCAGGCCCGGACGTGTTGCTGCGTGCGGCGGCCAGCTCGTTCTGCAGCTCGTCGACCTGCGACGTGTCGCCGGCGAGCACGGACTGCATGTCAAGTCCTGCAGCCACCTGCTGGGCGCGCTCGATGTGCGGCAGCGCGCGGACGGCACCGACTCCGGCCCAGGCGAGCACGACCACGAACCCGAGCGCGAGCGTGGTGACCAGCGCGAGCACGATCCGTCCGGCGGAGACCCGTGTTGTTGCGCCTCTGCGCCGATGCTGTCGCTTCCTGACCATGGGGGCCATCCTATGGCAATCCACAGGCTCGCCCTGTCGGCCGAATGATCAGTCGTGGCACGCGGGCGGACCCGCGGCCACGCCCGCGTCTCTCAGGTAGGTTTAGCCGGGTGAAGTCCCCAAACAGCGCCGTCGAGACGGATCGCACCACCAGCCGCATCGAACCGCCCACCCCAGAGCACGTCACGCCCGTCGCGGTGAAGCACGCTTCTTCCGCTGAGCGGCGGGCCCGCGGGACACGGACCTGGCTCGAGGGCAGCCGGACGGCACGCGCCTGGAACGGCACGGTTCTCGCCTACACCGCGGTCGCCGTCGGCGCGGCCCTGGTGCTCTCGGTGGCTGCCCGGACCCAGCTGGAAGCTCCGCTCGGGCCGGTGCTGTCGTCCCTGTTGCTGTGGATCGGCATGGCCGTGCCCGTGGTCATCGCCATTGCCCGCTCCCGTCCCCGCGGCCTCTTTCGCTTCCGGTGGACCGACATCCTGTGGGGTCTCGGCCTCGGCGTCCTGCTGCGCATCGTGCAGGGGTGGCTCGAGGTGGCCGCCGGCAGTCCTGGTGGGCTGCCCTCCTACCCGACCCTCAACGGCGACCTCAGCATCAACGCGACGTGGCTGCTCCTCGGCCTGTTCGCCCCCGTGCTGATCTTGCCGCTGGTGGAGGAGTTCCTCTTCCGCGGCGTGGTGCTGGTGTCCGTGTACCGCATGGCCCGACGCGGCGTGGAGGCCGGCCTGCTCGCCATCCTCGCCTCCACCGCTGCCTTCGTGGCGCTTCATGCCGTCAACGGGATGAACCGCTGGGACGAACCGGTCTATCTCGCGCTCGTCGGTCTGACCTGCGGCATGCTCGTGCTCTTCACCGGTCGGATCTGGGGCGCCGTGCTGGTTCACATGGTGTTCAACGGCATGTGGGTCGCGCTCGCCCTGACCGGGACCGCACTGGCGTAGCCGCCGGCGGCCGAGACCGGCGGAGGAGACCCGCGGAGGAGACCCGCAGGGAATTCGGCCACCATCAGCTCGCCGGACGACAACCGGAGAGACGCATAATGCCCGCCCCCTCAAGGGACGGGCATTGCGATGAGAAATTCCTCAGCCTCCGCTGCTCAGACACCGGGTCTGCGCTGCGGAGCCGTGGTGACCCCAGCGGGATTCGAACCCGCGTTACCGCCGTGAGAGGGCAGCGTACTAGGCCGCTATACGATGGGGCCTTATCAATTTGTGCCTCCCGCGCGGCGGGAGGGTCCTGCATTGTGGAATGTAGGTCCCCCGCGCTCCGAGGAGCGTGGGGGACATACGGCCGTGACCCCAGCGGGATTCGAACCCGCGTTACCGCCGTGAGAGGGCAGCGTACTAGGCCGCTATACGATGGGGCCGTATTCCATAGCTGTGGCCCCCGTCGCCGAGGGCCGATCCTGCTGTGATAGAGACCATATAAGCGTCTCCGCTGGGCTACTAGGACTCGAACCTAGAACGACGGTACCAGAAACCGCTGTGTTGCCAATTACACCATAGCCCAATATTCGCTTGTCAACGCCGTCGCAGCGGCCATATTTCCGCGCCGAGCAACGGGAATCAACTATACACACTGGTGGCGCCCAAGCACAAAATGAGCCCGGCGCCACCGGTGAGTGGAACAGATCAGCCGCGTGCGGCGACGAGCTCCCGGAACCGGCGCAGCCGGCTCAGCGAGGACTCGCGTCCCAGCAGCTCCATGGATTCGAACAATGGCGGGGAGACCCGACGTCCGGAGATCGCCGAGCGCACCGAGCCGAAGGCCTTGCGCGGTTTGAGCTCGAGCCCCTCCAGCAGCGCCTCGCGCAGCGCAGCCTCGATCACCTCGGTGCTCCACCGGGCGTCCTCGATGTCGCTGAGCGCCGCGATGGAGGCGTCCAGGGTCTCGAAGACCTGATCTCCGAGCCCGCTGAAGGCCTTGTCCTCGATGGCGAGGTCGGCGTCGTCGGTGAAGAGGAACGCCATCATGTCCGCACCCTCGTCCAGCAGCGCGATGCGCTCCTGCACCAGGGGCGCCGCGCCGTCCAGCAGAGCGGCCTGTCCCGGCGCCAGCTGCTCCCCCAGCAGGCCCCTGGCCTGCAGGTAGGGCACCAGGCGGTCGCGGAAGTCTGCGGCCTGGAGGCGACGGATGTGGGTGCCGTTGATGGCCTCGGCCTTCTTCACGTCGAAGCGTGCGGGGTTGGCCAGCACGTCGGCGATGTCGAAGTGCTCGATGAGCTGCTCCACGGTGAAGATGTCCTCATCGGCCGAGAGCGACCAGCCCAGCAGCGCCAGGTAGTTCAGCAGACCCTCAGGGATGAAGCCGCGGTCGCGGTGGTGGAAGAGGTTCGACTCCGGGTCCCGCTTGGAGAGCTTCTTGCTGCCCTCCCCCATCACGTAGGGCAGGTGACCGAAGACCGGCATGTGCTTGGCCACGCCGATCGCGTGCAGCGCCCGGTAGAGCGCCACCTGGCGCGGGGTGGAGGAGAGCAGGTCTTCGCCGCGCAGCACGTGGGTGATCTCCATGGCGGCGTCGTCCACCGGGTTGACCAGGGTGTAGAGCGGCTGGCCGTTGGCGCGGGCCACCACGAAGTCAGGCGTGGACCCGGCGCCGAAGGTGATCTCGCCGCGCACGACGTCGGTGAAGGTGATGTCCTCCTCGGGCATCCGGAAGCGCAGCACCGGTTCGCGGCCCTCGGCACGGAAGGCGTCGATCTGCTCCTGGCTCAGCGTCCGGTCGAAGCCGTCGTAGCCCAGCTTCGGGTCCCGTCCGGCGGCCTGGTGGCGTGCCTCGACCTCCTCCGGGGTGGAGAAGGCCTCGTAGATGAATCCCGCCTGCAGCAGCTGGCTGAGCACCTCGGCGTAGAAGTCACCGCGCTGGGACTGCCGGTAGGGGGCGTGCGGGCCGCCGGTCTCGGCGCCCTCGTCCCAGTCGATCCCGAGCCAGCGCAGCGCCTCGAGCAGCTGCTGGTAGGACTCCTCGGAGTCCCGGGCGGTATCGGTGTCCTCGATCCGGAAGATCATCTTGCCGCCGGTGTGCCGGGCGTAGGCCCAGTTGAACAGGGCGGTGCGGATCAGCCCGACGTGCGGGGTGCCGGTGGGCGAGGGGCAGAAGCGGACCCGGACCTGCGTGCTCGGGTCGACGGCGGGGATCTCGGTGGACGGTGCAGCAGAAGTGACAGTCATGTGTGGAATCAGTTCCTGAAGTGGTTGACGAGAGTGCCGATGCCTTCGATGTCCGCCTCGAAGCGGTCTCCGGCGCCGAGCAGCCCGACGCCGGCCGGGGTGCCGGTGAGGATGACGTCACCGGGGAGCAGGGTGAAGGCCTGGGAGATGTAGGCGATGAGCTCGGCCACGCCGAAGATCATCTCGGAGGTGGAGCCGTCCTGGACGGTCTCGCCGTTGAGCCGTCCGGAGATCCGCAGGCCCTCGGGCTCGAGGTCGGTCTCGATCCAGGGGCCCAGCGGGGTGGAGCCGTCGAAGCCCTTGGCGCGGGCCCACTGGCCGTCGGTGCGCTGTGCATCGCGGGCGGTGAGATCGTTGGCGACCGTGTAGCCGAAGATGACTTCCTGGACCCGATCCACCGGCACGTCCTTGCAGATGCGC
Source organism: Nesterenkonia sp. YGD6 (assembly GCF_022565895.1). Classification (NCBI taxonomy): domain Bacteria; kingdom Bacillati; phylum Actinomycetota; class Actinomycetes; order Micrococcales; family Micrococcaceae; genus Nesterenkonia; species Nesterenkonia sp. YGD6. The sequence continues at coordinate 40,241 of NZ_JAJOYY010000001.1, forward strand.
CCGATGACGACGGCGAGCTCGGTCTCGTAGCTGATCTCCTCAGAGAAGGAGGGCAGCGTGACCGGCTCGTTGGGGCCCACCACGGCGGTGTTGGGGATCAGGAACAGCAGCGGCGAGACCGGGATCTCTCCGCCCATCTCCTTGACGTGGTCGGCGTAGTTGCGACCCACTCCGATCACCTTCGAGCGCGGGATGATCGGGGCGACCAGCCGCACGTCTTCGAGGCGGTGGGTGGTCTCGGTCTGCTGGATCCCTTGATAGAACGGGTCTCCGTTGAGCCCGATGATGGTTTCTTCGCCCTCTTCCCCGGTGACAAGACCGTAGGAGGGTTCGGCGTCCGTGACAAAACGAGCAATGCGCATGGGCCAACTCTATCGCCCACGCGCATTGCACGTTCCGCAGTGGTCCGTTCTCCAGCGGCTCAGGCGAGGCGGTGCATCCAGTCGTGGCGATCCTGGACCGTGCCGGTCTGGATGCCCAGCAGCTCCTCGCGGATCGAGAGGGTGACCGCTCCGGTGCCGGCGGAGGCGATGCTGCGCTCCCCGTCCAGCAGCTCCCCGATGGGGGTGATGACCGCGGCGGTGCCGCAGGCGAAGGCTTCGGTGATGCTGCCGTCGGTGATGCCGGCGTCCCACTCCTCCAGGGTGACCTGCCGCTCCTGGACCTCCATGCCGCAGTCCTTGGCCAGCTGGATCACCGAGGCGCGGGTGATGCCCTCCAGGATCGTGCCGGTCAGCGCGGGGGTGATGAGCTTGTTGTCGGCGGTCACCAGGAAGACGTTCATGCCGCCGAGCTCCTCGATGGCGTTCTCGCGCAGCGGGTCCAGGAAGAGCACCTGATCGCAGCCCTTGGCGGTGGCCTGCTGCTGGGCGGCCAGAGAGCCGGCGTAGTTGCCGCCGGTCTTGGCCGCGCCGGTTCCGCCGGGGGCGGCGCGGATGTAGTCGCGGGAGACCCAGATGCGCACCGGCTTGAGCTCGCCGCCGAAGTAGTTTCCGGCCGGAGACGCGATGACCCGGTAGGAGACCGCGTTGGCAGGCCGGACGCCGAGGAACGCCTCGGAGGCGAACATGAAGGGCCGCAGGTAGAGCGCCTCGCCGTCGCCGTCGGGGACCCAGTCCTTGTCGGTCTGGACCAGCTCCTCCAGAGATTCGATGAAGAGCTCCTCGGGGAGCTCGGGCAGCGCCATCCGCACGGCCGAGCGGTTGAGCCGTCGGGCGTTCTCCCACGGGCGGAAGGTGTAGATCCCCCCGTCGGCGTGCCGGTAGGCCTTCATCCCTTCGAAGACCTCCTGGGCGTAGTGCAGCACCGCCGCCGCCGGGTCCAGCGAGATGGGGCCATAGGGCTCCACCCGGGCGTTGCCCCAGCCACCCTCCGACGTCCAGTCGATCACCGAGGTGTGGTCGGTGAAGTTCGTCCCGAAGCCCGGGTTCGCCAGGATCTGCTGCAGCCGCTCGGGCGAGGTGGGCGTCGGGTGGGGGGTGTGATGGAACGTCATGGTGACCTTTCAGATGTGCACGAGCGGGTGCGCGCTGCGAGTGAGTCTCGTGCCCTACTCTACGAGACTCGCTCCCCCGGCCGCCCAGCACGGTTCGACTGGACAGCCGGGCTCAGCGGGTCGGGCCCGGTTCAGCTGACGGGCGCGGTGCGGCCGGACAGGCGCGCCACGAAGGCGTCGCCGCGCTGGCTGGTGTTCAGCCCGGAGATCCCGTCCTGCGCCCACTGGCTCAGCTGCGCGTGGACCGCGGTCTCCACCCGGGCCGCGGCTTCGCTCAGACCCAGGTGATCGAGCATCAGCGCCGCGGAGAGCACCGCCGCGGTGGGGTCGGCGATCGCCTTGCCGGCGATGTCCGGGGCGGAGCCGTGCACCGGTTCGAACATCGACGGCGCGGTGCCGGCGGTGTTGATCGAGGCCGAGGCGGCCAGGCCGATGCCGCCGGTGACGGCCGGGGCCAGGTCGGTGAGGATGTCGCCGAAGAGGTTGTCGGTGACGATCACGTCGAAGCGCTGCGGGTTGTTGACCATGTGGATGGTGGCGGCGTCGACGTGCATGTAGTCCCAGCGCACGTCCGGGAAGGACTCGGCGACGGCCGCCGTCGTCCGGGTCCAGAGGTCGCCGGAGTAGGTCAGCACGTTGTTCTTGTGCACCAGGGTCAGGTGCTTGTCCCGGGCCTGGGCGCGGACGAAGGCGTCCTGGACCACGCGGCGCACGCCGTAGGCGGTGTTGACCGAGACCTCGGTGGCGATCTCCGCGTCGGTGCCGCGGCGCAGCAGCCCGCCGTTGCCGGCGTAGGGACCCTCGGTGCCCTCGCGGACGACGACGAAGTCGATCGGGTTCTCCTCGTCCACGCCGCGCAGCGGGGACACGACCCCGGGGTAGGAGCGGGTGGGGCGCAGGTTCACGCAGTGGTCGAGGTTGAAGCGCAGTCCCAGCAGCAGCTCACGCTCGATGATCCCGGAGGGCACCCGGGTGTCCAGCGGGTCGGCGCCCACCGCACCGAAGAGGATCGCGTCGTGCCCGCGCAGGGCCTGCAGCGTCTCTTGGGTGAGGGTCTCTCCGGTGGTGAGCCAGTGCTCGGCGCCCAGGGAGTACTCGGTGTAGGTGAACTCGGCGCCCTCCGGGGCCAGCGCGGCGTCGAGCACCTTCCGGGCCTCCGCGACCACCTCGGGTCCGATGCCGTCGCCGCCGATTACTGCGATGTCAAATGTGTTCTGAGCCATAGCGTCACTCTATGTGCTGGGTCCCGGCAGGACGACAGGGTCGGCGCAGCCTCTCAGCATCTGAGATCAGGCCCGCACCGTGGAGCTGCTGCCCGCAGGGCGGTGATCTCCCCTGCTCAGTCGGTCTTCTCCTCGTGGCGAGGGAAGATCGGCGTGGGCTTGGCCAGCACGGTGCCGGGGAGAAGCTCGGTGTGGAAGGCTTCGAAGCTGCGCGGGCCCGCACCGGAGGCGTTGGTCCGTCCGGCGTCGCCGGCGGCCGCGACGTTCAGCGCGTCCAGGAGCCTGCTGGCGGACTCCGGCATGACCGGCTGCGCGAGCAGCGCGACCTTGCGCACCACCTCGGCGGTCACGAAGAGCACCGTGTTCATCCGGGAGAGGTCGGTCTTCTTGAGCTTCCAGGGCTCCTGCTCGGCGAAGTAGGCGTTGGCCTCCCCGAGGACGAACCAGGTCCGCTCCAGGGCGCGGTGGAAGTCCTGCATGTCATAGGCCTCGCGGCTGATCTCCAGCAGCTCATCGGCCTGGGCCAGGATCCGGCGGTCAGCGGCGGTGCGCTCACCCGGCTGCGGGATCATCTCGTCACAGTTCTTGGCGATCATCGACAGCGAGCGCTGGGCGAGGTTGCCCAGATTGTTCGCCAGATCGGAGTTCTTCCGGCCCAGCACGGCCTCATGGGTGTACGAGCCGTCCTGGCCGAAGGGGAACTCGCGCAGCAGGAAGAACCGCACGGCGTCGAGCCCGTATTCGGCGACCCAGTCGGCGGGGGCCACCACGTTGCCCACGGACTTGGACATCTTCTCCCCGGCGTTGTGCAGGAAGCCGTGGATCATCACCCGCTTCGGCAGCTCGAGCTGCGCGCTCATCAGGAACGCCGGCCAGAAGATGCAGTGGAAGCGGGAGATGTCCTTGCCGATGACGTGGACGTCGGCGGGCCAGAACTTGGCGAAGCTCTCGGACTCGGTGTCGGGGAAGCCGACGCCGGTGAGGTAGTTGGTCAGCGCGTCCACCCAGACATACATCACGTGGTCCAGGCCGGTCTCGGGCGCGGTGAGGTCCTTCGGCACCGGGACGCCCCAGTCGAAGGTGGTCCGGGAGATCGAGAGGTCGTCCAGACCCGACTCCACGAACCGGATGACCTCGTTGAAGCGGGTGCGCGGTCCGCCGAAGTCGGGGTTGTCCCGGTAGAAGTCGAGCAGCGGCTGCTGGTACTTCGAAAGCCTGAAGAAGTACGACTCCTCCTCGGTCCAGGTCACCGGGGTGCCGGTCTCGGTGGCGTAGCGCTCGCCGTCGGCGCGGACCTCGGTCTCGTCGGCGGTGAAGAACCGCTCGTCGCGCACCGAGTACCAGCCGGCGTACTTGTCCAGGTAGATGTCCCCGGCCTCGACCATGCGTCGCCAGATGGCGGTCGACGCGGCGTAGTGATCCTCGTCAGTGGTGCGGATGAAGCGGTCGTAGGAGACGCCCAGGACGTCGTCGTCGACGCGCTTGAACTCCGCCGAGTTCCTGGTGGCCAGCTCGCGCGGAGAGATGCCCTCCTTCTCCGCGGACTGCTGCATCTTCTGCCCGTGCTCATCGGTGCCGGTGAGGAAGTAGGTCTCGTGTCCGTCGAGGCGCTTGAAGCGCGCCATCGCGTCGGAGGCGATGTACTCATAGGCGTGGCCGATATGCGGCGTCCCATTGGGATAGGAGATCGCAGTGGTGATGTAGAACGGGGGCTTGGAAGAAGTCACCCTAGGAATTTACCCCACGCGGTTGCCCGGTGAAGATCCCGGTGCAGGACTCGGTCCTCGAGACCTGCACCGAGACCTGCACCGGATCAGCGCTGGGCTCAGTCCTCGAGGTCGACCTCGGCGGCCAGATTGGCCTGGACCTCGGAGTTGATCGCGTCCAGCACCCCGGCGGGCAGCGCGGCGTCGATGGCCAGCACTGCCAGCGCGCGGCCCTCCTTGGTGTTCTGCGAGACCTGCATCCCGGCGATGTTGACCTGGTGCTCCCCCAGGATCCGGCCCAGGGCGCCGACGACGCCGGGGCGGTCGGCGTATTCGAGCACCACCAGGTGCTCGGTGAGCGCGATCTCCAGGTCGTAGCCGTTGATCCCGACGATCTTCTGGATCTGCTTGGGTCCGGTGAGGGTGCCGCGGACCTCCAGGTTGGTCCCGGAGCTGGTGGCGCCGCGCACGGTGAGCGCGTTGCGGTAGTCCTCGACCTCGGTGGTGGTGGTCAGCCGGGTGGAGATCCCGCGCTGCTCGGCGAGCACCGGGGCGTTGACGTAGGAGACCTGCTCCGAGACGACGTCGGTGAACAGGCCCTTCAGGGCGGCGAGCTGCAGCGCCGAGACGTTGAGCTCGGCGATCTCGCCGGCGGCCTCGGTCTCGATATCGGTGAAGGCCTCGGTGGCCAGGGCGTTGAGGATCCGGCCGAGCTTCTCGATCAGCGGGATCCCGGGACGGACCAGCTCGTCGATGGCGCCGCCGGCGACGTTGACCGCGTCGGGGACCAGCTCGCCGGCCAGGGCCAGGCGCACGGACTTCGCCACGGAGACGCCGGCCTTCTCCTGGGCCTCGGCGGTGGAGGCGCCCAGGTGTGGGGTGACCACCACGTTGTCGCGGGTGAAGAAGGGCAGGTCGGTGGAGGGCTCGGTGGCGAAAACGTCGACGGCGGCGCCGCCGATGGCACCCTCGGCCAGGGCCTGCTCCAGGTCGGCCTCGTCGATCAGACCGCCGCGGGCGACGTTGACCACGAACGCGGTGTCCTTCATCTTCGCGAAGGCCTCGGTGTTGAGCATGTTCAGGGTCTCGGGGGTCTTCGGCATGTGGATGGTGATCACGTCGGACTTCGCGTAGAGCTCATCCAGGGTGACCAGCTGGGCGCCGAGCTGGTGGGCCCGGGCGGAGGTCACGTAGGGGTCGTAGGCGATGACCTCCATGTCGAAGGCCTTCATCCGCTCGGCCACGAGTCCGCCGATGCGGCCCAGGCCGATCACGCCGAGGGTCTTCTCCGCGAGCTCCATGCCGGAGTACTTCGAGCGCTTCCACCCGCCGTCGCGCAGCGACTGGTGCGCCGGGGAGATGTGTCGGGCCAGGCCCAGGATGTGGGCGCAGGTGAGCTCCGCGGCGGAGGTGATGTTCGAGGTCGGGGCGTTCACGACCATCACACCGGCCGCGGTGGCGGCCTTGATGTCGACATTGTCCAGACCCACGCCTGCCCGGGCGACGACCTTCAGCTGCTTGGCGTGGGAGAGCACCTCGGCGTCGACCTGGGTGGCCGAGCGCACCATGATGGCGTCGGCGTCCGCGAGATCGGCGAAGAGCCGCTCCCGGTCGGTGCCGTCAGACTGGCGGATCTCAAAGTCCGGTCCCAGCGCATCGACGGTGGCGGGTGAGAGTTCTTCGGCAAGTACGACGACGGGGCGGTGAGTGCTCACAATGTCCTTCTTCTGCTCGGGGCGCTTCTAGGGATGGCTTCGTGATGGGTGGTGCACGCGAAGACGGTGAGCGGGGCGGGCCGCCATGACCCGCCCCGCTCACCGTGTCAGCTCATCGAGCGGTCGTGCCCTCGGTGTAGTCATCATCCTGCGGGATCCAGGAGAAGAGCTTGCGCAGCTCGCGTCCGGTGGACTCGATCGGGTGCGACTCGTTCTTCTTGCGGAGCTCGTTGAACTCCTTGCCGCCGTCGCGCTGGTCATCCATGAAGCGCTTCGCGAAGGCTCCGGACTGGATGTCGGCGAGGACTGCCTTCATGTTCTCCTTGACCTCCGGGGAGATCACGCGGGGGCCGGAGACGTAGTCGCCGAACTCTGCGGTGTCGGAGATGGACCAGCGCTGCTTGGTCAGCCCGCCCTCGACCATCAGGTCCACGATCAGCTTGAGCTCGTGGAGCACCTCGAAGTAGGCGATCTCGGGCTTGTAGCCGGCCTCGGTGAGGGTCTCGAAGCCGTACTGCACCAGCTGGGAGGCGCCGCCGCAGAGGACTGCCTGCTCGCCGAAGAGGTCGGTCTCGGTCTCTTCGGTGAAGGTGGTCTCGATGACGCCGGCGCGGGTGCCGCCGATGCCCTTGGCGTAGGCCAGCGCGATCGACTTGGCCTGGCCGGAGGGGTCCTGCTCCACGGCGATCAGGGCGGGCACGCCGCGGCCGGCCTCGTACTCGCGGCGGACCACGTGGCCCGGTCCCTTCGGAGCGACCATCGCGACGCCGACCTCGGTGGGCGCCTCGATGTAGCCGAAGCGGATGTTGAAGCCGTGGGAGAACAGCAGCACGTTGCCGGGCACCAGGTGCGGGGCGATCTCGGCGGAGTAGACCGCGGCCTGGTGCTGGTCCGGGACCAGGATCATGATGACGTCGGCCTCGGCGGATGCCTCGGCCACGGTCTTCACGGTCAGGCCCTGCTCCTCGGCCTTGGCCTTGGAGCTGGAGTCGGCCTTCAGACCGACGACGACGTCGACGCCTGAGTCGCGCAGGGACAGCGCGTGGGCATGGCCCTGCGATCCGTAGCCGATGACAGCGACCTTCTTGCCGCTGAGCACGGACAGGTCGGCGTCGTCGTCGTAATAGAGATCAGTCACAGTGAGGGCTCCTCATGGTGGGGGTGGGGTTACAGGTCAGTGGTTCTGAGGTGGTGTTCAGCGCAGCGCTCTGTCGGTCATGGACTTCGCGCCGCGGGAGATCGCGAGCCCGCCGGACCGCACGATCTCGCGGACTCCGAAGGGTTCCAGGACCTCCAGCAGAGCATTGAGCTTGTCAGGCGCGCCGGTGGCCTCGACGGTCAGTGAGTCCACGGAGACGTCCACGATCTTGGCGCGGAAGAGCTCGACGGCCTGGGTGACCTGCAGACGGGTGGGCGAGTCGGCCTTCACCTTGATCAGCAGGTGTTCGCGCTGGACCGAGTTCTCCGGTGCCAGCTCGATGATCTTGATGACGTTGATCAGCTTGTTCAGCTGTTTGGTGATCTGCTCGAGCAGCTTGGAGTCGGCGTCGACCACCACGGTGATCCGGCTCAGCCCCGGCAGCTCGGAGGGACCCACCGCCAGCGAGTGGATGTTGAACGCGCGGCGGGCGAAGAGTCCGGAGACCTTGGTCAGCACGCCGGGGACGTCCTCGACCAGGACCGAGAGGGTGCGTCGCTGCTCCGGCGAGACGATGTCATGTGTGCCCATGCTTTAGTCCTCCTCGTCCCACTGCGGGGTCAGGTTGTGCGCGAACTGGATGTCGCTGTTGGAGACCCCTGCAGGGACCATCGGCCAGACCATCGAGTCCCGCGAGACCACGAAGTCCACGACCACCGGGCGGTCGTTGATCGCCATGGCCTCGGCGATCACGGCGTCGATGTCCTCGGGACGCTCACAGCGCAGCCCCACGCAGCCGTAGGCCTCGGCGAGCTTGAGGAAGTCGGGGATCCGAACGATCTCCCCGCCGGAGTCGGACACCGAGGTGTTGAGGTGGGTGTTGGAGTAGCGGGACTCGTAGAAGAGGGTCTGCCACTGCCGCACCATGCCCAGCGAGGAGTTGTTGATCACCGCGACCTTGATCGGGATCTTGTTGATCGCGCAGGTGGCGAGCTCCTGGTTGGTCATCTGGAAGCAGCCGTCGCCGTCGATGGCCCAGACCACCCGGTCCGGGTTGCCCACCTGGGCGCCCATGGCGGCAGGCACCGCGTAGCCCATGGTGCCGAGCCCGCCGGAGTTCAGCCACTGCCGCGGCCGCTCGTACTTGACGAACTGCGAGGACCACATCTGGTGCTGCCCGACGCCGGCCACGTAGACGGCCTCGGGACCGGCGGCCTGGTTGATCTTCTCGATGACCTGCTGCGGGGCGATCTTCCCGTCCTCCGGGGTGGTGTAGCCCAGCGGGTAGGTCTCGCGGAAGCGGTTGAGCTGCTTCCACCAGCCGCTGATGTCGGTGCGTCCGTGCTTGGTCACCAGCGCGTCGAAGGCGAAGGTCAGCTCGGGCACGATCTCCTTGAGCGAGCCGACGATCGGCACGTCGGCCGCGCGGTTCTTCGAGATCTCGGCGGGGTCGATGTCGGCGTGGATGACCTTCGCGTCCGGGGCGAAGCTCTCCAGCTGCCCGGTGACCCGGTCATCGAAGCGCGCGCCGAGGGTGATCAGCAGGTCCGAGCGCTGCAGCGCGGCGACGGCGGAGACCGTGCCGTGCATCCCGGGCATTCCCAGGTTCTGCTGGTGCGAATCCGGGAAGGCGCCGCGGGCCATGAGCGTGTTGACCACCGGTGCGCCGACGGTCTCGGCCAGCGCGTAGAACTCCTCGGAGGCCTCGGCCTTGATCATGCCGCCGCCGATGTAGAACACCGGGCGGGAGGCGGCCTGGATCAGCTTCGCGGCCTCGCGGATCTGCTTGGAATGCCCGCGGGTGACCGGACGGTAGCCGTTGAGCTCGATCTTCGGCGGCCAGGCGAAGGTGGTCTGCGCGACCTGGGCGGACTTGGTGATGTCCACCAGCACCGGGCCGGGCCGGCCGGTGGAGGCCAGGTGGAAGGCCTCTGCCATGACCTTCGGGATCTGGTCGGCGTCGGTGACCAGGAAGGAGTGCTTGGTGATCGGGGTGGCGATGCCGACGATGTCGGCCTCCTGGAACGCATCGGTGCCGATGACCGCGGCGTTGACCTGGCCGGTGATCGCGACCATCGGCACGGAGTCCATGTGGGCGTCGGCCATCGGGGTGACCAGGTTCGTCGCGCCGGGGCCGGAGGTGGCGAAGCAGACGCCCACCTGACCGGTGACCATCGCGTAGCCCTGGGCGGCGTGGCCGCCGCCCTGCTCGTGGCGCACCAGGATGTGGTTGATCTGCTCGGAGTCCATCAGCGGGTCATAGGTGGGCAGGATGGTGCCGCCGGGGATGCCGAAGACGTCTGTCACGCCGAGTGACTCGAGGCTGCGAATGATCGATTCGGCGCCGGTGGCCGCTACCGGCTCCACCGTGCGGCCGGGACCGTAGATGCGCGGGTCCGGGGAAGTCCCAGCGGCGCTGCTGGATGCTTTGGAGGCCAGCATGGCTGGGCTCGTGGCTGTCAGATTGCTCATCTTTTCCTCAGTCTCTGGTTCCCGAATTGCTGATCCAAGAAATCTCTGATCCGTGGCGGATCCGCTCCGGTCAAGAGAAAACCCCGGCTGAGAAGCCTATGGGGCCTTCTGCCGGGGTGAGCGGATGCGTCAGCTCCAGTTCAACCGTTCGGCTGCCTCGGTGAGGCAGACGAGCGGCCGACCTGAGGCGTGTGAATCACTTCACATGTCCCCCGGCGGCGGGTACGGGTACTACCGCTAGTAGTTGACGCATGGCGTCCATGCTTCCCTGGCCCGTGATCAGTGTCAACATCCCGGATGCCCGTCTCACATCGTGGGAATCCGGGTTGCTGAGACTGCGCGCGCGGCCTCAGCCGCAGTAGGCGCCCTCTGCGGCGGAGCGGACCAGCTTGGCGTATTTGCCGAGCACACCGGTGGTGATGAACGGCGGCAGCGGGGTCCAGTCCTGCTGCCGGGTGGCGAGCTCGGCCGCGTCCACGACGAGCTCGATGCTGCGCCCAGCGATGTCGATCCGGATGAGGTCACCGTCGGCGACGAAGGCGATGGGGCCGCCGTCGACCGCTTCGGGAGCGATGTGCCCGATGCACAGACCGGTGGTGCCCCCGGAGAAGCGCCCGTCGGTGATCAGCAGAACGTCCTTGCCCAGCCCGGCGCCCTTGATGGCTCCGGTGATGGCCAGCATCTCGCGCATGCCCGGACCGCCCTTGGGGCCCTCATAGCGGATGACGACGACGTCGCCCGCCTGGATCCGGCCCTCCTCGAGCGCCTTGAGCGCCTGCTGCTCGCGTTCGAAGACTCGGGCGGTGCCTTCGAAGACCTCGGCGTCGAAGCCGGCGGACTTCACCACCGCGCCCTCGGGTGCCAGTGAACCGTGCAGCACGGCGATGCCCCCGTTGGGGTGCATCGGGTTGTTCAGCGCGCGGATGATCTTGCCGTCGATGTCCGGCGGGTTGATCGATTCGAGGTTCTCGGCCACGGTCTTGCCGGTCACGGTGAGCGCGTCGCCGTGGATCAGGCCGGCGTCGAGCAGTGCGCGCATGACCACGGGCACTCCCCCGACCCGGTCGACGTCGGCCATCACGTACTGGCCGAAGGGCTTGAGGTCACCGAGGTGAGGGACCTTGTCGCCGATGCGGTTGAAGTCTTCGAGCTCGAGCTCCACCCCGGCCTCGCGGGCGATGGCCAGCAGGTGCAGCACCGCATTGGTGGAGCCGCCGAAGGCCATGGTCACCGCGATGGCGTTCTCGAAGGCCTTCTTGGTGAGGATGTCTGAAGTGGTGATGCCCTGGCGGAGCAGCTCCACCACGGCCTCGCCGGACTTGTGCGCGTAGTGGTCGCGGCGGCGGTCGGCCGAGGGCGGAGCGGCGGAGCCGGGAAGCGACATGCCCAGGGCCTCGCCGATGCAGGCCATGGTGTTGGCGGTGTACATGCCTCCGCAGGCGCCTTCGCCGGGGCAGATGGCGCGTTCGATGACGTCGAGGTCGGCCTCGCTGATGGTGCCGCGGGCGCAGGCGCCCACACCTTCGAAGGCGTCGATGAGGGTGACCTGCTTCTCGGTGCCGTCGGCGAAGCGGGCCACGCCGGGCATGATCGAGCCGGCGTAGAGGAACACGCTGGAGAGGTTGAGCCGAGCCGCGGCCATGAGCATGCCGGGCAGGGACTTGTCGCAGCCGGCGAGCAGCACCGAGCCGTCGAGCCGCTCGGCCTGGATGACGGTCTCCACGGAGTCGGCGATGACCTCGCGGGAGACCAGCGAGTAGTGCATGCCCTCGTGGCCCATGGAGATGCCGTCGGAGACCGAGATGGTGCCGAATTCCATCGGGTAGCCGCCGCCGGCGTGCACACCTTCCTTGGAGGCCTTGGCCAGGCGGTCCAGGGACAGGTTGCAGGGGGTGATCTCGTTCCAAGAGCTGGCGATGCCGATCTGCGCCTTGGAGAAGTCGTCGTCGCCCATGCCTACCGCACGCAGCATCCCGCGCGCCGGGGCGCGGGTGTAGCCGTCGGTGACCTCCCAGCTGCGCGGCTTCTCCGGACTCGAGGGTCCGGTGACCGCGGTGGGCGGGGTGAAGGGTGCCTTGCCCGCGACGATGTCAGGGGTGTTCTCTGGGGTCTCTGCGGTGCGCTCAGCCATGCTCTGGATTCTATGCCTGCGAACGTGTCCCGGCACACTCGCACCGCCGCCCGTCTCACGATGCAGAATTCCGCTGGGGTGGAGGGATGCTGCGCTGCCTGCGCATTGAGGGGCGCACCACCTGTTCGTTGAGGGGCGGATGACGCAGATTCCGATAGCCTCGGGCGCATGGATGAGCCTGTGATCCGCGGCGCCGCGGTGGATGAGCAGACCCGCTGCCGGCACTACGCGGGGCCGCTGGACGTCGTCGCGCTCCGGTTCTTCTGCTGCGACCGCTGGTATCCCTGCCTGAAGTGTCACCAGGAGGCCGAGGCGCACCCGATCAGCCGCTGGCCGCTGGGGCGCCGGGCCGAGCGCGCCCTGCTCTGCGGGGTCTGCCGCCACCGATTCAGCATCGCGGAGTACCTGGTCGCGGAGGCCTGCGCGGACTGTGGAGCAGGGTTCAACCCCGGGTGCGCGACGCATCACGAGTTCTACTTCGAGCTCTGACCCCGTCTAGCGTGGGGCCGTCACATCGAGACGATGAGCAGGGTTGCGCCGAAGACGATGCCGGAGGCGATGAGCACGATCGTGGTGTAGCTGAGGATGTCGCGCATCTTCAGCCCCGCGATCGCCAGCAGCGGCAGCGCCCAGAACGGCTGAATCATGTTCGTCCACTGGTCTCCATAGGCCACAGCCATGATGGCGATAGCGGGATCCACGCTGAGCGCCTCTGCGGCCTCGAGCAGGATCGGGGCCTGCACAGCGATCTGTCCGCCCCCGGAGGGCACGAAGAAGTTCACCAGACCGGCGGAGAGGAACGCGAAGAGCGCGAACGTCTGCGCAGTGGAGATCGCCACGAAGGCCTCTGAGATGACGGTCATCAGCCCGGTGCCGGCCATGATGCCCAGGATGCCCGCGTACAGCGGGAACTGCAGCAGGATCTCGCCCACATTCGAGGCGGCCTGCTTGGTCAGGGCGATCAGTTCGAAGGGATTGCGGACCAGCAGCATGATCAGCCCCAGGAAGCTCCAGTTGACTACATCCAGCGTCAGGGTGCCGCCGCCGCTGAAGTGGATGATCAGATAGGCCACCAACATCAGGCCGATCAGCAGCGTGGGAATGCGAGAGGCGTCCACGCGGTCAGCGGGGGTTTCGACGGCGTCGTCGATCTCGACATCGGCCTCGCGTGCGTCCACCGCCAGCGGGACCACCGACTTGCTGTCCCGGGGCGCCACCAGATACAGGGCCAGGGCGACCACTGCGATGGTGACGATGCAGGCGATGATGTTCCAGGTGGAGAAGATCGTCTCCCCCACGGGCAGCGGAGCGCCCAGCTGGTCTGCCACGAAGGAATCTGGGGTGGCTGCGGTCAGCGGCCCGGAGGCGGAGTAGCCCATATGCCAGACCACGAATCCGGAGAACCCCGAGGCCACCAGCATGGGAAAGTGCACGGGAATCTGGCGTTCCCGGAAGACGTGGGCAACTTCGCGTGCCAGCAGACCGCCGACCACCAGTCCCAGTCCCCAGGTGATGAGGCTTGCCAGGGCGGCGAAGAAGAACACGAACAGGTAGGCATGGATTGCTGTTCTGGGGACTGTGGCCAGGCGGCGGAGCAGCTTTCGGGCGGGTCGCGTGTTGGCCAGGATATAGCCGAGGAACAGGATGAGGGCCATCTGGGTGATGAACTCCAGCAGCCCAGCCAGGCCGATGCCCCATTCTTCGACGACCTGCACAGGGCCGGCGTCGGTGAAGACCAGCGCCAGGATGCCCACGATGAAGGTCAGGACGATGGCAAAGACCAGGGCCGAGGGGATCAGCTTCTCCACCAGGGAGTTCAGCGGTCGCATCACCCTGCCGAGTACGGCGCTGTTGCCTGCGGCAGACTGCCGCGAAGTGGTCATACGGCACGCTCAGCGGGGATGCCGCTGAGACCGAACCCTCCGACGAGGAGGGTCATGCCGTCGAAGAACAGACGATCCAGCGCCTCAGGGGCAGAGGGATATCGGGCAACCATCAGGGTGAGCTCCTTGAGTTCAGATGCGCAGAAGGTGGGGCGATCCGGCCCCGTCACACCCAATGTGACTCAGATCACGACGCTAGGCAAATCGTCTGCAGAAGACCTGCTCCGGAACGCCGGGAGGCTCCAGCGCGGGAACCGCGCCATGCTCCTGCTCGGCGCAGGGCGGCGGTATCGTGAGCCCCATGACAGCGGATGAGGGTCGCGCCGAGGCCGCCTGGGACCAGCTGCTGGCCGCTCTCGAGGCGGACGGCAGCATCCTCGAGGAGACCATCGGCAACATTCGCGCCACGGTGCCCGGCTACCACGACGTCCCCACCTCCGCCCTGCAGGCATCGGTGCGGCGCAACATCGCGCTGAGCATCCGCACGGTCCGCGCCGGCTTCGAACCCTCCTCCGACGACGTCGCCGAAGCTGACGCCCTGGCCTCGGAGCGACACGCCCAGGGAGTGCCCGTGGAGAGCGTGCTCGCCGGCTTCCGGACCTGCATGTCGGTGATCCTGCACCGGCTGCTGGACCACGCCCCGGACCACGGCATCCCCGCAGATCAGGTCCTGGCCTCCTCCACCCTGCTGTGGGAGCTGGGAGACGCGTTCTCCACCCGCGCGGTGCTCGTCTACCGGGACAAGGACGTCTCGCGAGCCCTGGCTGACTCCACCCGGCGCGCGGCCTGGATCGGTGACGCCGTCGCCACCTGGATGGAGCCGACCGAGCTGGCCCGCGGCGCCGCCCTCTACGACATCCCCACCGCCGCACCGCTGCGCGCGCTGGCCGCGCACTCACAGCCGGAAGAGGACCTCGAACACCAGCGGCGGCTCCAGGACTGGGCCGACCGGGCGGGAATCCGCGTGCTCACGGCCGTGCGCGCCAGCACGCTGGTGGGCATCCTCATCGGCGAGCCGCCGCTGAGCGCGGAGCCGGACCGGCTGACCCTCGGGCTCGGCCCGGCGGTGACCCTGGAGGGGCTGCCTCGATCCTTCGAGTCCGCCTCCACGGCGCTGCGAGCAGCCGCGGCCGTGGGGCAGACCGGAGTGGTGGACCTGGAACGCCTCTCCTGGCGAGCCGGGGTCCACGCCAGCCCGGAGGTCACCGCCCTGCTGCAGGAGCGCCACCTGCAGCCCCTGGCCGAGGCCGGCACATTCGGCGAGCATGTGCTCGAGGCCGTGGACGCCTACCTGCGCCACCGGCTGAGCATTCCACTGGCCGCCCGCAGCATCCCGGTGCACGCCAACACGCTGCGCTACCGGCTGCAGAGGTTCCAGGAGATGGTCGGGGCTGATCTGGGAGACCTCGACACGCTCGTCGAGCTCTCCTGGGCGCTCGCAGCACATCGGGGCACACTCCCCCACGGGACGCATTCGTAGCCAGCTACGAAACGGGCGCTCCACTGTTGAACGGATGGATGTAGCCCACGTCACATTCCAGCGTGCAAGCTGATCTACGACGCCGTGACGGTCGTCACTCGCTCACCACCCTCCACAAGGAGACCCCCATGATTCTGGGCATCGTCGGCATCATCGTGTCCCTGCTGCTGCTCATCACCCTCGCCTACCGCGGCGTGCCGGTGATCCTGGCCGCTCCGCTCTCCGCAGTCGTCTGCGTGCTGTTCTCCGGGGCCCCCATCCTGGCGTCCTACACCGAGGTGTTCATGCCGGCGATGGCCGGCTTCGTGGGCAGCTGGTTCCCGGTCTTCCTGGTCGGGGCCATCTTCGGGATCCTGATGACCGTGACCGGATACGCAGAGTCGATCGCGCGCACCGTGACCGGCTGGATCGGAAGCCGCCGAGCGATCGCCGCCACGGTGATCACCTCGGCACTGATGACCTACGGCGGGATCAGCCTCTTCGTGGTCGCGTTCGTGATGTATCCGCTGGCTCGCGAGCTGTTCCGGGTGGCCGACATCCCGCGTCGGCTGATCCCCGGAACCATCGCGCTGGGCATCTTCACCTTCACCATGACCGCCCTGCCCGGTTCCCCGCAGGTGCAGAACATCATCCCCGGGCAGTTCTTCGGCACCGATGCCTACGCCGGCCCGGGGGTGGGCGTCCTCGGCGGGATCCTGATCTTCGGCCTGGGCATGGTGTGGCTGGAGCACCGCCGTCGCAGCCTGATCGCCAAGGGCGAGCACTTCGAGTCCCTGGAGTCCAAGAAGGTCATCGGAGGGTCGGCCGACGACGGCTCCTCGGTGACCACCACGATCGCCCCACCCAACCGCCTGGTTCCGTTCCTGCCGCTGCTGACCGTCTTCGCGGTGAACTTCGCCTGCACCCTGCTGATCTTCCCGGCCATGGACTGGTCCTATCTGCAGGAGGACACCTTCGGGGCCATCACCTACGACTCCCGCGCGGGCCTGTGGGCCGTGGTGGTGGGCATCGTGGTCGCCATCGGACTGATCGTCGCGATGAACTTCGGACAGTGGAGCATCCTGAAGATCGGATTCAACGACGGCGTCAAGCGCTCCATGCTGCCGATCTTCTCCACCGCCTCCGAGGTCGGCTACGGCGCCGTCGTCGCCTCGGTGGCCGCCTTCATCGTGATCCGTGATTCGGTCTTCGGCATGGGCGCCAACGCGCTGGTGACATCCGTGGTCACGACCTCGATCACCGCCGGGCTGACCGGCTCCTCCTCCGGCGGCATGACCATCGCCCTGAACGCCCTGGGCGATGACCTGCGCGGAATGGCCGAGGCCGAAGGCATGAGCCTGGAGATGATGCACCGATTGACCGCCATGGCCGCAGGCGGCCTGGACACGCTTCCCCACTCGGGCGCCGTCGTCACGCTGCTGATCGTCTGTGGCCTCACCCATCGTCAGTCCTATAAGGACATCGGTATGGTGACGCTTGTCATCCCGGTGCTGGTCGTCGCCGCGCTGATCGCGCTGGTCTCGGCCGTCGGCGGGTTCTGATCCACGGGAACGGGCGCGCCTCGTCCGCCGCGGCCCCCGCCATCCCGTCCCACGCCATCCCGCCCCCCCCGCCATCCCGTCCGCCCCGTTCCATACCGACCCTTCTGAAGGAGCCTCATGAACCCCCACCCGACTCGCAGCTCACCGATCCCGGCCGATGCGCTGAGCGGCCGGCGCGCCGTCGTCACCGGCGGGGCCTCCGGCATCGGTGCGGCCTGTGTGCGGGCCTTCGCCGCCGCCGGGGCCCAGGTAACGGTCTGCGACCGCGACGGCGAAGCCGCCGAGGCCCTGGCAGCAGAGATCGGCGGCACCTCATGGACGGTGGATCTCGCCGAGACCGCGGCCCTGGAGGAGCTCACGGCCGAGACGGGACTCCACGACGCCGACATCCTGGTCAACAACGCCGGCATCCAGCGGGTCGCGCCCCTGCACGAGTTCGACCCCGAGGCCTGGCGATTCATGCACCGGCTGATGGTGGAGTCTCCGTTCCTGCTGATCCGCGCCGCCCTCCCCGGCATGTACGAGCGCGGCTTCGGCCGGATCCTCAACATCTCATCGGTCCATGGCCTGCGGGCCAGCCCTTATAAGTCCGCCTACGTGACTGCCAAGCATGCGCTGGAGGGGCTCTCCAAGGTCACCGCCCTGGAGGGCGCCGAGCACGGGGTGACCTCCAACTGCCTCAACCCCGCCTATGTGCGCACCCCGCTGGTGGAGAAGCAGATCGCAGACCAGGCCCGCATCCACGGCATCGGTGAGGACCAGGTGGTCGAGCAGATCATGCTCACCGAGTCTGCCGTGAAGCGGCTGGTGGAGCCCGAGGAGGTGGCCTCCCTGGCCACGTGGCTGGTCTCCGACGCCGCCGGCATGGTGACCGGCACGTCCTACGCCATCGACGGAGGATGGACCGCGAGCTGAGCAGACGATCACGCGGAGCATCCAGCAGACCCGCACTCGCACAGTCCCAAGCCCAACCGCCCCAAGTCCCTGAGGAGGGCCCATGACCATCGACAAGACCGTAGCGACCGCCGCCGAGGCCGTCGCCGACATCCCTGACGGAGCCTCGCTCGCCGTGGGAGGCTTCGGCCTCTCCGGCAATCCGATCCAGCTCATCGAGGCGCTGCTGGAGCAGGGCGCCTCCGGGCTCTCCGTCGCGTCCAACAACTGCGGCGTGGACGGCTGGGGCCTGGGCATCCTGTTGGCGGCGCGCCGGATCGTGAAGATGACCTCGTCCTATGTGGGCGAGAACAAGGAGTTCGCTCGCCAGTACCTGGAGGGCGAGCTCGAGCTGGAGCTGGTCCCGCAGGGCACTCTCGCGGAGAAGATGCGCGCCGGCGGCGCGGGCATCCCGGCGTTCTACACCCGCTCCGGAGTGGGCACGCAGGTCGCCGAGGGCGGCATCCCGATGACCTACGACGGCTCCGGCGGCGTGGCGAAGGAGTCTGCGCCCAAGGAGGTCAGGCCCTTCACCGTCCACGACGGCCGGGCGCTCGACTTCGTCCTGGAGGAGTCGATCGTCGCCGACTTCTCCCTGGTCCATGCCCAGCGCGGCGACAGACACGGCAACCTGGTGTTCAACAAGGCCGCTCGGCAGTTCAGCCCCGACGCCGCGATGGCGGGCCGGGTCTGCATCGCCCAGGTGGAGGAGCTCGTGGAGCCCGGGGAGATCGACCCCGACGCCGTCCACCTGCCCGGGGTCTTCGTGCACCGGATCGTGGAGGTCGGCGCCGAGATCGACAAGCCCATCGAGAAGCGCACCGTCCGCAGCGACGAGAAGGAGTGACCACGTCATGACCACCGAGATCAACGCGGGCTGGACCCGCGACCAGATGGCCGCCCGCGCCGCCGAGGAGCTCCCCGACGGCGCCTACGTGAACTTAGGCATCGGGATGCCGACCCTGATCCCGAACCACATCCCGGCCGAACGCACCGTAGTGCTCCAGTCCGAGAACGGCATCCTCGGCGTGGGCCCCTACCCCACCGAGGACGCGGTGGACCCGGACCTGATCAACGCCGGCAAGGAGACGGTCACCGTGCTTCCCGGGGCGGCGTTCTTCGACTCCTCCACCAGCTTCGGCATGATCCGCGGCGGCAAGATCGACGTCGCCGTGCTCGGCGGCATGCAGGTGGCCGAGAACGGCGACCTCGCCAACTGGATGGTGCCCGGCAAGATGGTCAAGGGCATGGGCGGTGCCATGGACCTGGTCCATGGCGCGGAGCGGGTCATCTGCCTGATGGACCATGTGGCGAAGGACGGGGCCCCGAAGATCCTGCCTGCCTGCACCCTGCCGCTGACCGGCAAGTCCGTGGTGAACCGGATCATCACCGACCTGGCCGTCATCGACGTGGTGGGCACCGAGACCGCCCCGCGCCTGGTGCTGGTGGAGACCGCACCGGGGGTGAGTGAGGAGCAGGTGCGCGAAGCCACCGGCGTCGAGCTGCACTGAGCCGCCGCACATGCTAGGCATGGTCCTGAACACCCACGAGTCGTCCGCAACATGAAGGAGCAGCTATGACACCCGGTTCCGTGATCCTCGGAGGAAGCCGCACCCCGATCGGCAAGCTGATGGGCGGGCTCTCCTCGCTCACCGCCGCCCAGTTGGGGTCCGCTGCCATCAGCAGCGCCCTGGAGAAGACCGGGGTCCGCACCGACCAGGTCGACTACGTGATCATGGGGCAGGTGATCCAGGCCGGAGCGGGACAGAACCCGGCCCGCACCGCCGCCCTGGGAGCAGGCATACCTGCCCGCGTGCCCGCGATGACGGTGAACAAGGTATGCCTGTCGGGGCTCAGCGCCATCGCCTACGCGGATCAGCTGATCCGCGCCGGTGAGTGTGAGCTGGTGGTCGCCGGCGGCATGGAGTCGATGTCCAATGCCCCGCACCTGCTGCCGGGCTCGCGCAAGGGCTTCACCTACGGAGACACGACCCTGGTGGACTCGATGGCCTATGACGCGCTGTTCGATCAGGCCACGCAACAGACCATGGGCGCCCTGACAGAGTCCTGCAACACGGCGGAGACGGAGGTCTCCCGGCAGGAGCAGGATCAGCTTGCTGCGCTCTCCCATGAACGCGCCGCGCAGGCGTGGGACAACGGCGTCTTCGACGACGAGGTCACGCCCGTCGAGGTGCCCCAGCGCAAGGGTGACCCGGTTCGGGTCAGCCGCGACGAGGGCATCCGAGCGGGCACGACGGCGGAATCGCTGGGCAAGCTGCGCCCTGCCTTCGACAAGGAGGGCACGATCACGGCTGCCTCTGCCTCGCAGATCTCTGACGGTGCCTGCGCCGTCATCGTGACCACCCCGGAGAAGGCGCAGGAGCTCGGTCTCACTCCCCTGGCGGAGATCGGCGCCTATGGCATGGTGGCTGGACCGGATTCCTCCCTGCAGCTGCAGCCCGCGCATGCGATCGCTGAGGCGTGCCGCAAGCAGGGCATCGACCCAGAGTCACTGGACCTGGTGGAGATCAATGAGGCGTTCGCCGCCGTGGGGGTGGCGTCGGCTCGGAAGCTGGGCCTCTCGGAGGAGAAGCTCAACGTCAACGGCGGCGCCATCGCGCTGGGCCACCCGGTGGGCATGTCCGGGGCGCGCCTGGTGCTGCACCTTGCCTTGGAGCTGTCCCGCCGTGGCGGCGGCACCGGAGCCGCGGGTCTGTGCGGCGGCGGAGGCCAGGGTGACGCCCTGATCCTCACCGTCCGCGGCTGAACTGCCCGTTCAGGCCCCTCCCCCACGCGTTGAGGGGCGGATTCTCCGACCAGTTGGGGCCGAAAACAGCCACAGATGCTCGGAGAATCCGCCCCTCAACGGGAGATTCACTTGAGGTACGGCGGAGAATCCGTCATCTGGTCGACGACGGTCTCGGCGACTTCGCGCATCGACAGCCGGCGGTCCATCGAGGTCTTCTGGATCCAGCGGAAGGCCTCCGGCTCCGTGAGGCCCATCTTGGTGGTGAGCAGGGACTTGGCCCGCTCCACGAGCTTGCGGGTCTCGAACTTGTCGGCCAGCGACGTGACCTCGTCCTCCAGGGCGCGGATCTCGTCGAAGCGCGCCATGGCGACCTCGATGGCCGGGATCAGATCGTTCTCGGTGAACGGCTTGACCACGTACGCCATGGCGCCGGCCTCACGGGCCGATTCGACCAGGTCACGCTGGGAGAACGCGGTCAGCATGACCACCGGGGCGATCCGCTCCTCCGCGATGAGCTGCGCCGCGGTGATGCCGTCCATGATGGGCATCTTCACGTCCATCACGACCAGGTCCGGCTCGGTCTCGCGGGCCAGCTCCACGGCGCGTTCACCGTTGTCGGCCTCACCGACCACGTCGTAGCCGGCGCCGGTGAGGATCTCGACGATGTCGAGCCGGATGAGCGTCTCATCCTCGGCGACCAGCACGCGGCGCACCGCGCTGCCGTGCTGGGCCGCCGCGTCGGAGGTGGCGGCGTCGCCGCCCGCTGCGGATCCGCTCTCATGGGCACCGGTGCCCGGAGTCTGTTCGCTCACCGTTCTCCTTCTGGTCCCTGACCACCGTGCCGGGGGCATCCCCCGGAGGGGATGATCCCCGTGCTGGGCTGGTCGTCGTCGTCTTGGTGCCCGAAGTGGGACTCGAACCCACACACCAGTGGTACCGCATTTTGAGTGCGGCGCGTCTACCTATTCCGCCATTCGGGCTGGACCAAGGAGGTCAGGGCCTCCCCGGCGCTCATGCAGTCCCCGCGGGCAGTCTTCTCAGACTTCCCGGCGAGGACGGCACCAGCTTACCCGGGCCTGCGCCCGGGCGTTGAATCTCGGCCGTGCCGGCCCGACTAGACCGGGCTTGAGGCGCTGGCCGCGGGCCAGGGTCCGACCGGTTCCTTGTTCGCCGGGGCGGTGTCGCCGCGGCGCAGGGTCTCGATGTCGCTGGCGTCGTGCAGGTCACCGATCCGGTGGACCTTGACCATGTTGGTGGTCCCGGCCTGTCCTGGAGGGGACCCGGCGGCGATCACGACGAGCTGGCCGAGCTCGGCGGCATCTTCTTCCAGCAGCAGCTTGTCCACCTGGGCGGTCATGGTGTCGGTGTGGGTGGCGAACTCCACCCAGCGCGGCTGCACGCCCCAGGAGAGGGTCAGGATGTTGTGCGTGTGCTCCACGTGGGTGAAGGCGAAGATGTTCTGCTTCGGCCGCAGCCGGGAGAGCCGACGGGCGGAGTCTCCCGAGCGGGTGAAGGTGGTCAGGTGCTCGATGTCGAGCTGGTCCGCGATCTCCTTGGCGGCGCGGGTGATCGCACCACCACGGGTCTTCGGCCTGGTGCCCAGCTCGGGGATCCGGCTCAGACCCTTGGTCTCGGTGGTCTCGATGATCCTGGACATGGTCTCCACGGTCTCCACCGGGAACTGACCCACGGAGGTCTCTCCGGAGAGCATGACCGCGTCCGCGCCGTCGAGCACCGCGTTGGCGCAGTCGGAGGCCTCGGCGCGGGTGGGCCGGGGGCTGTCGATCATGGATTCCAGCACCTGGGTGGCGACGATGACCGGCTTGGCCCAGCGTCGGGCGAGCTCCACGGCGCGCTTCTGCACCAGCGGAACCTCCTCCAGCGGCAGCTCCACGCCGAGATCGCCGCGGGCGACCATGACGGCGTCGAAGGCGTCGACGATGTCCTGCAGCGCCTCCACCGCCTGGGGCTTCTCGACCTTGGCGATGACCGGGACGCGGCGTCCCTCTTCATCCATGATCCGGTGCACGGCTTCGATGTCTGCGGCGTCACGGACGAAGGAGAGCGCGACCATGTCGAAGCCGGTGCGCAGCGCCCAGCGCAGATCCTCCTCGTCCTTCTCCGACATCGCCGGCACGGAGACCGCGACGCCGGGCAGGTTGATGCCCTTGTTGTTGGAGACCTTGCCGGGCACGGTGACCTCGGTGACGACGTCGGTGTCGGTGACCTCCAGCGCGCGCAGCGAGACCTTGCCGTCGTCGATGAGCAGCGTGTCACCGACGTTGACGTCTCCGGGCAGGCCCTTGAACGTGGTGGAGCAGCGCTCCTTGGTGCCCTGGATGTCATCGATGGTGATGGTGAAGCGGTCTCCGACGGCGAGGGAGTGCTCACCCTCGGCGAAGCGACCCAGCCGGATCTTCGGCCCCTGCAGGTCGGCGAAGATCCCGACGGCCTGGCGCAGGTCCTTGGAGACCTCGCGGACGGTGTTGTAGGTGTCCTCGTGGACGCTGTAGTCGCCGTGGCTCATGTTCACCCGGGCGACGTCGACACCGGCCTCCACGAGCTTGCGGGTCATCTCATAGCCTGCGGTGGCGGGGCCGAATGTGGCGACGATCTTGGCGTGTCTCATGTCTCACCTTGTCCTATCTATTGTGCTGATAAGCGAGTTGATGGACTGGCACGACACTGGACCAGGATGGTTCGTGCTCGAGCCTATAACAGTCAGCCTGTGAGTGAAATGGCACGATCCGAGGGCTTGACCGGGGCCGGAAGCCTGGTCGCGCCTTCGAGATATTCATCCACCTTCGCGGCTGCTGCGCGGCCCTCGGCGATGGCCCAGACCACCAGGGAGGCTCCACGTCCGGCGTCGCCGACGGCGAAGACGCCCTCCACGGAGGTCTGGTAGTCCTCCGCCCGGGTGATGTTCCCGCGGCGGTCGAAGTCGAGGGAGAGCTGCTCGGTGAGCGTGTCAGATTCCGCCCCGGTGAATCCCAGGGCCAGCAGCACCAGGTCAGCGGGGATCTCGTGCTCGCTGTCGGGCTTGGGCGAGCGGGAGCCGTCGGGGTTGTACTGGGTCTCGGCGACCTTCAGGGCGCGCACGTGGCCGAGCTCATCGGCGACGAACTCCACGGTCGAGGCCAGGTAGCTGCGCTCCCCGCCCTCCTCGTCGGCGCTGGTGAGTTCGAAGACCCGCGGGTCCATCGGCCAGGGCTCATTCTCGGGTCGCTCCGAGGGGAGCTCCTTGCCGATGGCCAGGGTGGTCACCGAGGCCGCTCCGTGGCGGTGGGCGGTGCCGATGCAGTCGGCGCCGGTGTCACCGCCGCCGAGGACCACGACGTGCTTGCCGTCGGCGCGGATCTGGTCGGCGACCTCGTCTCCGGAGGTGGCCTTGTTGGACTGGACCAGGTACTCCATGGCGAAGTGGACCCCGTCGAGCTCGCGCCCGGTGATGCCCAGGTCGCGCGGGACCATGGCGCCGGTGGCCAGGATCACGGCGTCGTAGCTGGCCTCCAGGGCGTCCCAGGTGATGTCGGCGCCGATCTCGGTGGAGGTGTAGAAGCGGGTGCCCTCGGCGCGCATCTGGTCGATGCGGAACTCCACGTGGTGCTTCTCCATCTTGAAGTCCGGGATGCCATAGCGCAGCAGCCCGCCGAGCCGGTCGTCGCGCTCGTAGACGGCCACGGTGTGCCCGGCGCGGGTGAGCTGCTGGGCGGCGGCGAGGCCTGCCGGGCCGGAGCCGACCACGGCGACGGTCTTGCCGGTGAGCCGCTGGGGCAGCACCGGTTCGACGTAGCCGCGAGCGATCGCCTCATCGGCGATGGAGACCTCGGACTGCTTGATCGTCACTGCGGGCTGGTTGATCCCCAGCACGCAGGAGGTCTCACAGGGTGCCGGGCAGATCCGCCCGGTGAACTCCGGGAAGTTGTTGGTCATGTGCAGCCGGGAGGAGGCCTCCTCCCACTGGTCGCGCCAGATCAGGTCGTTCCACTCCGGGATCAGGTTCCCGAGCGGGCAGCCGGTGTGGCAGAAGGCGATGCCGCAGTCCATGCAGCGGCTGGCCTGGGTCTGTACGATGCCGCGCTCGTTGCGGTCGTAGACCTCGTTGAAGTCCATGATTCGGACCGGGATGGGGCGAGAGGGCCGGTCCTGGCGCTCTCGGTGCTTCAGGAATCCACGCGGATCAGCCACGGGTCGCCTCCAGAATCTTCTGCCATGCTGCGTCGCCATCGGGATCCAGGCCCTCGTCGAGGGCGCTGGAGCGGGCGCGGAGCACGGCGTCGTAGTTGCGCGGGAGCACCTTGGTGATGCGCGAATAGGTCGTCTCAAGGTCGTCGAGGAGGGCTTCGGCCACGGTGCTGCCGGTCTCCTCGTGATGGCGGCGCAGCAGGTCGCCGATGATGGCGCGATCCTCCTCATCGGGCTCGAGCAGCAGCAGGTCCCCGTTGATGCGGGCCTGCGAGTTGATCTTCTCCTCGTCGAAGTCCACCAGGAACGCGGTGCCTCCGGACATGCCTGCCCCGAAGTTGCGTCCGGTGGGTCCCAGGATGAGCGCCTGACCGCCGGTCATGTACTCACAGCCGTGGTCGCCGATTCCTTCGACCACGGCGGTGGCGCCGGAGTTGCGCACCAGGAAGCGTTCGCCGACCTGGCCGCGCAGGAACATCTCGCCGGCGGTGGCGCCGTAGCCGATCACGTTGCCGGCGATGACGTTCTTCTCGGCCACCAGCGGGGCCGAGGGGTCCGGGTGGGCGATGATCCGCCCGCCGGAGAGTCCCTTGCCCACGTAGTCGTTGGCGTCCCCGGCCAGGTGCAGGGTGATCCCGTGGGGAAGGAAGGCCCCGAGGGACTGGCCCGCCTCACCGGTGAGCTCGACGACGATGGTGTTGTTCTCCAGCATCTTCAGCCCCTGCGCCTTGGTCACCTCGTGGCCGAGCATGGTGCCCACCGAGCGGTCGGTGTTGATGACCTTCTTCTCGATGTGGACCTTCTCGCCGTGGGAGATGGCCGAACCGGCGAGTTCGATGAGACCCATGTCGAAGTGCTTCTCCAGCTCGTGGTCCTGCCCGCGGGTGCGGCGCAGCATCGAGGCGGTCACCGGGTCGTTGGGGTCGTAGCTGTCCAGCACGGCGCCGAGGTCGAGCCCGGTGGTCTTCCAGTGCCGCTTGGCGTCGTCCATGTCGATGGCGTCGACGTGGCCGATCGCCTCGTCCAGGGTGCGGAAGCCCAGTTCGGCCAGGTATTCGCGCACCTCCTGGGCGACGAACTCGAAGAAGTTCACCACGTGGTCGGCCTGACCGGTATAGCGGTCGCGCAGCACCGGGTTCTGCGTGGCCACGCCCACCGGGCAGGTGTCCAGGTGGCAGACCCGCATCATGATGCAGCCCGAGACCACCAGCGGGGCGGTGGCGAAGCCGTATTCCTCGGCACCGAGCAGCGCCGCGATGATCACGTCACGCCCGGTCTTGAGCTGACCGTCCACCTGCACGGTGACGCGTTCGCGCAGCCCGTTGAGCATCAGCGTCTGCTGCGCCTCGGCCAGCCCGAGCTCCCAGGGGGTGCCCGCGTGCTTGAGCGAGTTCAGCGGCGAGGCGCCGGTGCCGCCGTCGTGCCCGGAGATCAGCACGACGTCGGCCTTGGCCTTGGTCACGCCGGCCGCCACGGTGCCCACTCCGTGCAGGGAGACCAGCTTCACGTGGACCCGGGCGCCGGTGTTGGCGCGCTTGAGGTCGAAGATCAGCTGGGCCAGGTCCTCGATGGAGTAGATGTCGTGGTGCGGCGGTGGGGAGACCAGCGCGACGCCGGGGGTGGAGTGCCGGGTCTCGGCCACCCAGGGATAGACCTTCTTGCCCATGAGCTGGCCGCCCTCGCCGGGCTTGGCACCTTGGGCCATCTTGATCTGCAGGTCATCGGCGTGGGTGAGGTACTGGCTGGTGACGCCGAAGCGTCCGGAGGCGATCTGCTTGACCGCCGAGCGCCGCTCGGGGTCCTCCAGCCGGGCCGGGTGCTCGCCTCCCTCACCGGTGTTCGAGCGTGCGCCGAGCCGGTTCATCGCGATCGCGAGGGTCTCGTGGGCCTCCTGGGAGATGGAGCCGTAGCTCATCGCCCCGGTGTTGAACCGTTTGACGATCTCCGCGACCGATTCGACCTCTTCGATGGGCACCGGCGGGCGCTCGGAGCTGAGCTTGAAGAGTCCGCGCAGGGTCAGCAGCGCCTCGGACTGGTCATCGATGGCCTTGGAGTACTGCTTGAAGATGTCGTAGCGGCGGGTCTTTGTGGAGTGCTGCAGCTTGAAGACGGTCTGCGGGTTGAACAGGTGCGGCGGGCCTTCGCGGCGCCACTGGTACTCGCCGCCGATCTCGAGCTCGTTGCCCCGGCCGAGGTCGTTGCCGTCGGCCGGGTAGGCGCGCGCGTGCCGCTCGAGGGTCTCGGTGGAGAGCACGTCGAGCCCAACCCCGCCCATGGGCGAGTGGGTGCCGGAGAAGTACTGGTCCACCACGTTCTGGGCCAGGCCCACGGCTTCGAAGGTCTGCGCGCCGCAGTAGGAGGCGACGGTGGAGATGCCCATCTTGGACATGATCTTCAGCACGCCCTTGCCCAGCGCGGTGAGCAGGTTGTGCACCGCCTGCTCCTCGTCGACCGCGGTCAGGTCGCCGCGGCGGACCATGTCCTCGGCGGTCTCCATGGCCAGGTAGGGGTTCACCGCTGCGGCGCCGTAGCCGATCAGGCAGGCCACGTGGTGGACCTCACGCACGTCTCCGGCCTCCACGATCAGCGAGACCTTGGTGCGGTTGGCGGACTTCAGCAGGTGGTGGTGGATCGCGGAGAGCACCAGCAGCGACGGGATCGGCGCCCACTGGGCGTTGGAGTCGCGGTCGGAGATCACGATGTAGCTGACCCCGCGGTTGACCGCGGCGGAGACCTTCTCGCAGATCTCGCGGATCCGCTGGCGCAGCTCTTCCTCCCTGGACCCGGCGCGGTAGAGCGCGCGGACCTTCAGTGCGATCTTCGCGCCGTCCTCGTTGCGGATGTTAGCGATCTTGGCGAGCTCGTCGTTGTTGATCACCGGGAAGTCCAGGGCGACCTGCCGGGAGCGGACCTGCTCGTTGGAGAGCAGGTTGCCGTTGGGACCGATGTGCAGCGCCAGGGAGGTGACCAGCTCCTCCCGGATGGCGTCCAGCGGCGGGTTGGTCACCTGGGCGAAGGTCTGCATGAAGTAGTCGAAGAGCAGCCGGGGCCGGTCGGCGAGCACCGCGATGGGGGTGTCGGTGCCCATGGCGCCCAGCGGCTCCGCGCCGGCGGTGGCCATCGGCCCGATCAGCACGCGGAGCTCTTCGTGGGTGTAGCCGAAGGTCTGCTGGCGCAGCCGGACCGACTCGGAGGGGTGGCGGACGTGCAGCCGCTCCGGGAGGTCGGCGAGCTTGACCAGGTTCTCCTGGACCCAGTCGGCCCAGGGTGCCGAGGAGGCGAGATCGGCCTTGATCTCCGCATCTTCGATGATCCGGCCCTCAACGGTGTCGAGCAGCAGCATCATGCCCGGGGCGACACGGCCCTTGCGCACGATGGAAGAGGGCTCCAGGTCCAGGACACCGACCTCGGAGGACATCACGACCAGGCCGTCGTCGGTGACCCAGTAGCGGGCCGGGCGCAGTCCGTTGCGGTCGAGCATCGCGCCGACCTGCTGACCGTCGGTGAAGGCGATCGCGGCGGGGCCGTCCCAGGCCTCCATGAGCTGTGCGTGGTACTGGTAGAACGCCCGCAGATCGGGGTCCATGGTCTCGTGGTTCTCCCAGGCCTCGGGGATCATCATCCGCATCGCCTGGGCCAGCGGCCGGCCGGAGAGCATCAGCAGCTCGGCGGCCTCGTCGAAGCTGGTGGAGTCCGAGGCGCCGGGGGTGCAGATCGGGAACAGCGACTCCGGGTCCTCGCCGAGCAGCTCCGAGGCCATCATGGACTGCCGGGCGCGCATCCAGTTGCGGTTGCCCTTGACGGTGTTGATCTCGCCGTTGTGCGCGATGTTGCGCAGCGGCTGGGCCAGCGGCCAGGAGGGGAAGGTGTTGGTGGAGAAGCGGGAGTGGACGATGCCCAGGGTGGTCTTGTACCGCTCATCCGAGAGGTCCGGGAAGAAGGGCTCCAGCTGCGCGGTGGTGAGCATCCCCTTATAGGTGATGGTCTTCGAGGACAGCGAGGGGAAGTAGACCCCGAGCCGGTTCTGTCCGCGCTTGCGCAGCCGCCATCCACGCTGGTCCAGCGTGCCCGAGCCGGACTCCTGGTAGGCGATGGAGTCCTCGGCCGCGAAGCCGAGGAAGACCTGCCGGAAGTACGGCATCGACTCCTTGGCCAGGGTGCCGATCATCGAGGCGTCGACCGGGACATCTCGCCAGCCCAGCACGATCAGGCCCTGTTCCTCGGCGAGGTCGCCGAAGCTGACGCACATCGCCTCGCGCTCGGCGGGTGACTGCGGCAGGAACGCGGTGCCGGCGAGGTACTCCCCCATCGGCGGGAGCTCGAACTCGGTGACCGCGCGGAAGAACTCGTCCGGGATCTGGGTGAGCAGCCCGGCACCGTCGCCGGTGCCCACGTCGCCGCCCACGGCGCCGCGGTGTTCTAGGTTGCGCAGCGCCACGAGGGCGTGGTCCACGATGTCGTGGCCCGGCTCGCCGCGCAGCGTGGCCACGGCGGCCATGCCGCAGTTCTCGTGCTCGTTGGCGGGGTCGTAGAGCCCAGACTTCTCAGGGAAAGCGGCAAAGCGCTGATAGGGACTCATGATCTGGAGCGGGTCTGCCGTGGCAGCCGCGCCTGTTCCCGGTGATCCGAGAGTAGACATGAAGGTCTTCCTTCCTCCGCATGCGGACGTTTCATGGGGAGGGGACATCGTCGGCCCCTTCTATGGTGCACGGTGTCTGAGCTCATTCTCCCAGTTCTTCGGGACTGTGGCGTCCCGGTCTGCGAAGAACTCCTCAGGCTCCGTCGGTCTTCGGTCCTGCATGACGCAGTCACCCTGTGACCCAGCCACACTGTGACGTTCGCGCTATACGGGGGTGTGTCCCGGCGCTTGACGGCAACGGCGCGGATTGGTCGGCGCGCCGCCGTCGTGGCCCTGGCGCTGACGCCAGGGAATGAGACCAATCTTCCAACCCGGACCTGCCGGTGGCAAGTCCGATCTCAGGATCTGGGACTGTCCGTCTCAGTCGAACCGGCAGGATCAGCACCCGGTTCGCCGCTGTCGACCGCGCCGGGAGCGGTGCTGTCAGCGGGCGTGTCGGTGGTGGTCACACCGGGCGTGTCAGCGGTGGTCGCACCGGTGGTCACGCCGGTCGCGGCGGTCGCGGCGGTGCCAGCACCGGGCTGTGCGGCGGCATCGCCGGGCTGCGCGGAGACGTCAGCGGTCTCCAGCGGGGCCTCGCCGGCTGCCTCTCCGGTCCTGGAGTCAGCCGCCAGCGCGGCGTGGTCCTCGGATCCGCGCGGACCCTGCCCGGGACGGTAGATCTCCATCTCCTCGGCCAGCGCCGCCTCGGTGCGCGGGCGTCGGCTCCAGAGCCAGATCAGCATGCTCAGCGCCAGCAGGAACAGGAACACCGACATCCACATGTTCAAGCGCCATTCGATGCCGAAGATGTTGATCCACTGGGTGGACTTGTTCATCTCATCCACGCGCAGCGACTCGATCCAGAAGCGACCCAGCGAGTAGTAGGCCACGTAGGTCCAGGTGAGCAGGCCCTGCTTCACGGCGAAGCGGCGGTAGAGCGCGATCAGCAGGAAGAACCCGATCAGGTTCCAGATGCTCTCGTAGAGGAAGGTGGGGTGATACAGGGTGGACTCGCTCGCGCCCAGCGGCGGCGCCTGGTGGCGCTGGGTGGTGTCGATCGCCAGACCCCAGGGAAGGTTGGTGGGAGCACCGTAGAGCTCCTGGTTGAAGTAGTTGCCCCAGCGTCCGATGGCCTGGGCCAGGATCACGCCGGGCACGATCACATCGGCGAACGCGCCGAACTTCATCCCGTAGCGACGGCAGGCAAACCAGACCCCGACGGCGCCCAGCGCGACGGCGCCGACGATGCCCAGACCGCCCAGCCAGACCTGCGGGATCAGCGAGAGGTCGCCGTTCTCCCCGAAGTACGCGTCTGGGGAGGTGATCACGTGATAGAGCCGACCGCCCACGATGCCCAGCAGCACGGCCCAGATGAGCGCGTCGAAGACGTTCTCGGGACTGCCGCCGCGTGACTTCCAGAGCCGGCTGGAGACGAAGTACGCCACCAGGATGCCCAGACCGATCGCCAGACCGTAGAACCCGATCCGCAGCGGGCCGACGATGTCGATCCCGTCTGTGGGCGGGGAGGGGAAGGCTGCGCTGATCTGCGCCGTCGCCGAGGCGGTGGCCTCAGCGGCGGTCTGCAGGGCGCTGACCGGACTTGAAGTGAGAGACACGGTGTCCTTTCGCGGTGGTGGGTCACCCTCCCCCGGCTGAGCTGGGGACGAGCTGAATTCGTGATCCGGTGCAGTCTATGGCCTGAGCCTGCTCAGTGCGACCAGCGGGCGGGCCGCACCCAGGAACGGCCCTAGGAGCGGTCCGGGTACCGCCTGAGGTGGGCGATGGCGGCTGCGAGGCCGCCCCAGACCGTGGCCAGGGCCACGATCATCATGATCAGTGCGTCGGTCTCCATCAGCTCATGCCTCCCTCTCGGTCGACGAGGTTCTCGGTCTCAGGCTCTTCCTCGAGCGCCTCGGCATGCAGCGCGGAGCCTTCTCGCCAGGGCAGAGCGGTCATCACGACGGCGGCCACCGCCACGAAGGCCAGGGCTCCCCAGCCGAAGGTCATCACGACCCAGGTGTCGAATCCGCCGTAGCCCTCGGTGACCTTGGAGCGGATGTCCATCACCAGGAGCACGCCCAGGACCACCGGGATGACCACGCCGATCAGCGACTTCCAGATCAGTCCCAGCCGGATCGAGCCGTAGGCGTTCATCCCGGCGGCCAGCACATCGAGGCGTCGGAAGCCCCAGGTGACGGCGACGACCGCGATGAAGGCTGCGGCGACGATGCCTACGTTGTTGGAGAACGCGTCGATCACGTCGAGCACCGTGAGCCCGGAGACCCCGCCGAGCAGCACCACGGAGATCAGCGCGCTGGATCCTCCGACGAGGCCGACCGTCACCGGTCGGGACCAACCCGTCTTGTCCTTGACCGAGGAGATCGCCACCTCCAGCACCGAGATCTGCGAGGTGATGCCGGCCAGGGTCAGCGAGCCGAAGAAGAGCACGCCGAGCAGGGCGGAGGCCGGGGCCTCGGTGATGATGGTCGGGAAGGCGACGAAGGCCAGCCCGAGCCCGGAGGAGGCGACCTCGTCCACGGCGGTGTTCGCGGCGACGGCGATGAAGCCCAGTGCGGAGAAGACCCCGATGGCGGCGAGCAGCTCGAAGGAGGAGTTCGCGAACCCGACGACCAGTCCCGAGCCGGTGGCGTTGGACCTGCGCCGCAGATAGGAGGCGTAGGTGATCATGATGCCGAAGCCCACCGAGAGGCTGAAGAAGATCTGTCCGTAGGCCTGGATCCAGACGGTGCCGCTGGTCAGCGCGGACCAGTCGGGGGTGAACAGGGCGTTGAGCCCGGTGAGCGCTCCGTCGAGGGTGAGCGAGTAGCCGACCAGGATCAGGAACATCACGAACAGCACCGGTATCCCATACATGGAGACCCGGGCGATGCCGCGCCGCACGCCGAGCCCAAGCGCGACGAGCAGCACCATCCAGACGGCGATCAGCGGCCATCCCACCTGCGCCACGAAGTCCAGTGAGAGCCCGGAGCCTTCGGTGCCCGCCCCGTCGTACTGGAGGTATTCGGTGAAGAAGAAGCTCTCGGCATCATCGCCCCAGGCCTGGGTGAAGGAATACCAGGTGTACATGGCCGCCCAGGCGATGATGGCCGCGTAGTAGATGGAGATCAGGAAGCAGATCCCGACCTGGATCCAGCCGATCGGCTCGGCGTGCCGGTGCAGCCGCTTGAAGGCCAGCGGCGGGGATCCGCGGAACCGGTGGCCCAGGGCGTAGTCGAAGAGCAGGATCGGCAGCCCGGCGGTGAGCAGCGCGATCAGGTAGGGGATCAGGAACGCCCCGCCGCCGTTCTCGTAGGTGACGTAGGGGAAGCGCCAGATGTTCCCCAGACCCACGGCGGAGCCCACGGCCGCCAGGATGAAGACGGTCCGGGAGTTGAAGCTCTCCCGGATCCGAGTCCGTGCCGGCGTACGTGGGGTCATCGAGGCGTCTCGGCCCCGGTGAGCTCGGCGGTCAGGGCGGCCACGGCGGCGGGGCCGCCGTCGCGCAGCGCGGCGACCAGTGCGGTGCCCACGATGACGCCGTCGGCGTAGCGGCCGATCTCCTCGACATGGGCCCGGGTGGAGACCCCGAGTCCGACGCAGACCCGCTCGGCGCCCGCCTCGCGGGCCGCGCTGACCACGCGTTCCGCGGCGTCGGAGACCTGGTCGCGGGCTCCGGTCACGCCCATCACGGAGACGCCGTAGACGAAGCCGCGGGAGGCCGAGACGATCTGCGCCACCCGTTCCGCCGAGGAGGTCGGAGCGGTGAGGAACACCCGGTCCAGTCCATGCTTCTCGGTGGCGGCGATCCAGTCGCCGCCCTCATCGGGGATCAGGTCCGGGGTGATCGCGCCGGCGCCGCCGGCCTCGGCCAGACGCCGGGCGAACTCGTCGGCGCCCATCCGGTCGATCAGGTTGTAGTACGTCATCACCAGCACCGCGGCGTCGGTCGCCTCGACCACGGCCGCCACGATCTCGAAGACCTCGGGCAGCCGGAATCCACGGGCCAGCACCTCGGTGGTGGCCTGCTGGATGACCGGGCCGTCCATGACCGGATCGGAGTAGGGAACCCCGATCTCGATCACGTCGGCGCCGTTGCGAGCCAGCTCGATGGCGGCCGCGATGGAGGTCTCCTTGTCCGGGTAGCCGGCCGGCAGGTAGCCGATGAAGGCGGCCCGGCCCTGCGCGCGGGCGGCCTCGATCGCGTCCGCGGTCTTGGAGGAGGCGGTGGCGGAGGGGGCGGTCGGGGAGGTGGCCTGGGACACCGGTGCGCTCGACTGGGCGGGGGTGGCTTCGGTGCTCATGACTGGACTCCCGTCTCGGGTGCTTCGGAGGCGCTGTCGCCGGTGCGCTGCTGCGCCTCGGCTTCGGCGATCGGGTCGTTGGCCTGGCCCGGGAGCAGCCGGAACCATTCGGCGGCGGTCTCCACGTCCTTGTCGCCGCGCCCGGAGAGGTTGATGATGATGATCTTGCCTTCGCCGTCCGCGCCCCATTTGCGGGAGAGCCGGGCCGCGCCGGCCAGCGCGTGCGCCGATTCGATGGCAGGGATGATGCCTTCGGTGCGGCAGAGCAGCTCGAAGGAGGCCATGCACTCGGCGTCGGTCACCGGCTCGTAGATGGCGCGTCCGGTCTCGGCGAGGTACGCGTGCTCAGGACCGACCGAGGGGTAGTCCAGGCCGGCGGAGATCGAATGTGAGTCCACGGTCTGGCCGTCCTCGTCCTGCATCAGGAAGGAACGCGCACCGTGCAGCACGCCGGAGCGGCCCAGCGTGATGGCCGAGGCGTGCCGGCCGGTCTCGATCCCGTCGCCGCCGGCCTCGAAGCCGTAGAGCGCCACCTCGGGGTCGTCGAGGAACCCGTGGAAGAGGCCCATCGCATTCGAGCCGCCGCCCACGCAGGCCGCCACGGCGTCGGGCAGGCGTCCTTCCATGGCGAGGATCTGTTCACGGGCCTCGTCGCCGATCACCTGGTGGAACCAGCGGACCATCTCGGGGAACGGGTGCGGGCCGGCCACGGTGCCCAGCAGGTAGTGGGTGTGCTCCACCGAGGCCACCCAGTCGCGCAGCGCCTCGTTGATCGCGTCCTTCAACGTCTTCGCGCCGTGGTCCACCGGGATCACCTCGGCGCCGAGCAGCCGCATCCGGGCCACGTTCAGCGCCTGCCGGCGGGTGTCCTCGGAGCCCATGTAGACCACACAGTCCATGCCCATCAGCGCGGCGGCGGTGGCGGTGGCGACGCCGTGCTGGCCTGCGCCGGTCTCGGCGATCAGCCGGGTCTTGCCCATGCGCTTGGCGAGCAGCGCCTGACCCAGCACGTTGTTGATCTTGTGCGAGCCGGTGTGGTTGAGGTCCTCGCGCTTGAGGAAGATCCGGGCGGGGCCGGCCTCGGCGGCGAAGCGTGAGACCTCGGTCAGCAGCGAGGGGCGCCCGGTGTAGTCCCGGCCGAGGCGGTGGACCTCGGCGAGGAACTCCGGATCCTGCTTCGCCTCACGGAAGGTCTGTTCCACCTCATCAAGGGCGGCGACGAGCGATTCCGGCATCCAGCGTCCGCCGAAGTTCCCGAAATAGGGCCCTTCGTGGTCGCGGTACTTCTGTGTCTCCTCAGCGGGAGCGCTCATGGTCTCTCCTCGATGTTCTCCGCCGCTCTGGTCATCCAGCACGGCGCCGGTGGAATTCTGCGTCGCCCGAGAAGGGCGGATGCTCAGACCTGCTGAAGCTCTGCGTGGACGAAGCTCAGACGAGGCTTGCGGTGCGGAAGCTGCGCAGCGCCGTCTCCGGCTCGCCGTCCTTGACCAGGGCCTCTCCGACCAGGACGGCGTCGGCGCCCTGGGCGGAGTAGTCGGCGACCACCTGCGCGGAGGTCACGCCGGATTCTGCGATCCGCACCACATCCTCGGGCAGGTGCTGGGCCATCGTGGCGTAGTGCGCGACGTCGACCTCCAGGGTCTTGAGGTTGCGCACGTTGACTCCGACGATCTTGGCGCCCAGCGCGACGGCGCGCGCGATCTCTTCCTCGGTGTGCGCCTCGACCAGGGCTTCCATGCCCAGGTCGTGGGTCAGGGCGAGGAAGTCACGCAGCGTGTCGTCGTCGAGGGCCGCGACGATGAGCAGCACCAGGTCCGCGCCGTGGGCGCGGGCCTCGTAGAACTGGTACTCCTCGACCATGAAGTCTTTGCGCAGCACCGGGATCTCCACGGCGGCGCGCACCGCGTCGAGGTCGGCCAGGCTGCCGTTGAAGCGCCGTCCTTCGGTGAGCACGCTGATCACTGCGGCCCCGCCGTCCTGGTAGGACCGGGCGAGCTTGGCCGGATCGGGGATCTCGGCCAGCGCACCCTTCGAGGGTGAGGAGCGCTTCACCTCGGCGATGATCCGCACGCCGTGCGGGTCCTCGCGTCCCGCCAGGAGCGCGGCATGGGCGTCGAGCGCGGGAGGCGCAGCGGCCGCCGCTGCGACGATCTGCTCATGCGGAACCGAGGCGCGGCGCGCCTGGAGGTCTTCGCGGACCCCTGCGATGATCGAGTCGAGGACGCTCACCATTCAGCGTGCGGCGGTTTCTGGCCGCCGCTTGTCCTTGCCGCCGCGGGTGTTGTCCGGGCTGGCCGGACCCTGGTGGGCACGGGCGCTCTCGCCGTTCTTGAGCACCGCTGTGGAATCCATCTCCACGCCGTAGC
Source organism: Nesterenkonia sp. YGD6 (assembly GCF_022565895.1). Lineage (NCBI taxonomy): Bacteria > Bacillati > Actinomycetota > Actinomycetes > Micrococcales > Micrococcaceae > Nesterenkonia > Nesterenkonia sp. YGD6. Next base: position 76,180 of record NZ_JAJOYY010000001.1, read on the forward strand.
CCTTGGCCTTGAGCACGAGGCCCAGGATGATCGCCAGCGGGAGGAAGAGGATCGAGATCCAGACCAACACCCAGACCTCGAGCACCATGCCGAGCCCGGCGATGATCGAACCGACGATGAGGGTCAGGCTCAGCGCCCAGGCTGCAGGGGTGGAGCCGTGGCCGATGTGATCGTGATGGATGAACTCATCATCGATCTTCTCGCCGGGAGCTGGCTCGGTGTCGCGCAGAGCATTGGTGTTGGCCATTCTGGTCCTCTCTAGAACGTGCGGCAGTGCTCATTCAATTCTGCGACCCATTCTGCCACGTATGGATGCGCCTCGTCGTCGGTGACGTCGCGACGCGAAACCTTCAGCGACCAGGGCCGCCGGGGTTTCAGCGGCGGGGGTCTGTGGGGTCCTGGCCGTCGGAGAGCCCGTCCCAGAGGTCGAACTCGTCGGGTCCGGACTCGGGACCGCCGTCACCGCGCTTCGCGGCCGGAGTCTGTGAGGTGCCCTCCTGGCCGGCCTCGACCGACCCGCCGTCGGGGGCATCACCGTCGAGCTGGCCCTGAGCGCCGTCCTCGGCGGTGCTGACCTGGTATCTGCGGGACTTGCGGTCCGGCCAGCGATGGGAGACGACCAGCAGCGCGAGCGAGGCGATGAGCAGCAGCAGCGCGCCGATGAAGCCCAACCAGACGGCCATGCTCAGCTCGTAGCGCGCGGCGTCGGCGGTGGTGCCGGTGATGTCGCCCAGCGCCGCGGAGGCCGCATTGGCCGGGTCCGCGAGCACCGAGCGGATGGCCAGCAGCGCGATGACGGCGGCGCCGAAGAGCACCGAGCCGATGACGACGCGGCCCAGCCGCTTCGCGATCGTGACCGCGACGCCTGCGGCGAGCCCGACCAGGCCCATGGCGGTGACGGTCTCGACCAGCTCGGCGCCGGTGATGGCCACTTCCTGGACCGTGGAGGTGGAGCCCAGGCCGTAGGCGTGCACCCAGGTCATGGTGGATGAGATCAGCAGCAGCGCGCCGCCGAGCAGGGACATCAGCACCACGCCGCGACGTGTCATGATCCTGCGGAGTCGCGAGGCGATCGAGGAGCCGCGGCCTTCGGGGCCGGGGTTCTCCGGGGACGGGGTGGTCTTGCTCATGTGTGCTCCAGACGATCGGCGGCCAGCACCGCGCGCAGCGGTGCGGCGGCCTTGTTCACGGTTTCCTCACGTTCGGCGTCGTCGTCGGAATCGGCCACGATGCCTCCGCCGGCCTGCACGTAGGCCCGACCGCCCTTCAGCAGCGCGGAGCGGATCGCGATGGCGGCGTCCATCCGTCCGGAGAGGTCGAAGTAGCCGACCACTCCCCCGTAGATCCCGCGCCGGGTGGGCTCCCAGGCGTCGAGCAGCTGCAGCGCGCGCGGCTTCGGCGCCCCGGAGAGCGTGCCGGCGGGGAAGGTCGCGGAGAGCACGTCATAGGCGCTGTGCTCGGGTGCGAGTTCGCCCTGCACGTGGCTGGTCAGGTGCATCACGTGGCTGAAGCGCTCCACCGCCATGAACCGGGTGACCTGGACCGAGCCGGGGACGCAGACCTTGGCCAGGTCGTTGCGCGCCAGGTCCACCAGCATGATGTGCTCGGCGCGCTCCTTCTGGTCCGCCAGCAGGTCCTCGGCGAGCTCAGCATCCTGCCTCGGGGTCTCCCCGCGGGGGCGGGTGCCGGCGATCGGGTGGGTGATCACGGTGGTGTCCTCCACGGTGACCAGCGCCTCCGGGGAGGCCCCGACGAGCTGGTAGGGCTCGCCGTCGGGGGTCTCGAAGTGCATCAGGTACATGTACGGGCTGGGGTTCAGCAGCCGCAGCATCCGATAGACGGCGAGGGCGTCGACGTCGGTCTCGACCTCGAAACGTCGGGAGACCACGATCTGGAAGACCTCGCCGTCGATGATGGCCTGCTTGGCCTTGCCCAGGGTGGCTAGGTATTCGTTCTGGTCCCAGGCGTGGACGACCCGGTCGGTGAGGTCCTGCTTCACGGCCGCACCCCAGTGCGGCTGGGCGGTGGAGATCACCGGTGCGACCGGTTCGGCGAGCGTCGCGCTCATCCGGTGCAGCCGGGCGACGGCGTCGGCGTAGGCTCCCTCGGCGCCGGTGTCCTGGCCGTCGAAGTTGATCGCGTTGGCCACCAGGGTGACGGTGCCGTCGCGGTTGTCATGCACCGCGAGGTCCGAGACCAGGTTCATCGCCATCTCCGGGACGTGGAGGTCGTCGGTGGGCGGGTGGGGCAGCTTCTCCCAGTGTCGGATGACGTCCCAGCCGGCGTAGCCGACCAGGCCCGAAGTCAGGTGCGGCAGCTCCTCGATGAAGGGCCGACCCGGGGTCGCGCGTGCGGCGGCCTCGGCGGCTCCAGCGGCGGTGCCGTCCGGGCTGTGCGTGGCGGCGTCCGGGCCGTGCGTGGCGGTGCCGGAGAGGAAGTCCAGGGTGTCGCGCAGCACCGCGGCGGTGGTGCCCTCACGCGGAGTTCCGACCGGGGGCTCCCCGATCCAGTGTGCGGCGCCGTCCTTCTCGCTGAGCGTGGCGGAGGAGCTCACGCCGATGAAGGAGTGCCGGGACCAGGCGGCGCCGGGGGCGGCGGACTCCATCAGGAAGGTGCCCGGGCGGGCGGCTCCGGCGTCGTCGGTGGCCAGCGCCCGGTAGATGCTCAGCGGGGTGTGGGAGTCGGCGAGCAGCGTCATGGACACCGGGATCACCCGGTGATCGTGGGCCAGCTCGAGGAACTCCTTCGCTCCGGGGACCACGGTGCCGAGGTCATGCATCGGTGATCTCCCGTCCGGTGAAGCAGGCGGTGGTGCCGGTGTGGCAGGCCGGTCCGGACTGCTGGACCCGCATCAGCACGGTGTCGCCGTCGCAGTCCAGCGCGAGCGAGACCACCTGCTGCACGTTGCCGGAGGTCGCACCCTTGCGCCAGAGCTCCTGGCGGGACCGGGAGAAGTAGACGCCCTGTCGGGTGGCCAGGGTGATCCCCAGCGCCTCCTCGTTCATCCAGGCCAGCATCAGCACCTCGGAGGTCTCGGCGTCCTGGGTGATCACCGGCACGAGTCCGTCGGCGTTGAAGCGCACGGCCTCGCGCACCGCCCGTGGGAGGAGTGGCATCTCGGCTTCTTCGCTGCTGCTCATGCGGACCTCATCTCACCGGGTATCCGGCGGATCGAATGGCGTCTTTGACCTGGGCGATCATGTCATCGGGCCCGAAGTGGAACATCGAGGCGGCCAGCACCGCGTCGGCGCCGGCCGCGATGGCGGGCGGGAAGTGGGCCGGGACTCCGGCGCCGCCGGAGGCGATCAGCGGGACCCGGGTCACCGCGCGCACCGCGGAGATCATCTCGGTGTCGAAGCCGTCGCGGGTGCCGTCGGCGTCGATGGAGTTCAGCAGGATCTCCCCCACCCCGCGCTCGGCCGCGTCGCGGCACCACGCCAGCGCGTCGATCCCGGTGCCGGTGCGGCCGCCGTGGGTGGTGACCTCGAAGCCGGATTCGGTGGCGTCGCTGCGCCGGGCGTCGAGGGAGAGCACCAGGACCTGGTTGCCGAAGCGGCCGACGATCTCGTTGATCACCTCGGGGCGGGACACCGCGGCGGTGTTGATCGAGACCTTGTCGGCCCCGGTGCGCAGCAGCCGGTCCACATCTTGGGGCGAGCGGATGCCTCCGCCGACGGTGAGCGGGATGAAGACCTCTTCGGCGGTGCGGGTGACCACGTCGTAGGTGGTCTCCCGGTCGGCCGAGGAGGCGGTGACGTCGAGGAAGGTCAGCTCGTCGGCGCCGGCCCGGTTGTAGCGGTGGGCCAGCTCCACCGGGTCACCGGCGTCGCGGAGGTTCTCGAAGTTGACCCCCTTGACCACGCGACCGGCGTCGACGTCGAGACAGGGGATGACTCGGATTGAAAGTGTCATCTGCTGTCCCGCGATCAGATGCGGCAGGCGTGGATGGAGGAGACCAGGATCGCGCGGGCGCCGAGCTCGTAGAGCTCGTCCATCAGCTGGTTGGTCTTCTTGGCGGGGACCATCGAGCGCACGGCCACCCAGTTCTCGTCCGCCAGCGGAGAGATGGTCGGCGATTCCAGGCCCGGGGTGATCGCGGCGGCCGCCGGCAGCAGGTCCCGGTGCACGTCGTAGTCCATCATCACGTACTGGGCGGCGACCATCACGCCCTGCAGACGGCGGATGAGCCGGTCCAGGCCCTCGGGGTGCTGGTCGCGGCCGGAGATCAGGATCGCCTCGGAGCGCATGATCGGCTCGCCGAAGGTCTCCATCCCGGCGGCCTTGAGCGTGTTGCCGGTCTCGACCACGTCGGCGATGGCGTCGGCCACGCCGAGCCGCACGGAGGTCTCGACCGCGCCGTCGAGGTGGACGACCTCGACGTCGGGCACGCCCTGGTCCTGGAACCACTGGGCCAGCAGGCCGTCGTAGCTGGTGGCCACCCGGGTGCCGGCGAGGTCTGCGGCGCTGGTGAATCGTCCGGCGGGTCCGGCCAGGCGGAAGGTGGACTTGCCGAAGCCCAGCCCGAGGACCTCTTCGGCGCCGTGGTCCACCCGGGCGTCCTGGAAGAGGTCGCGGCCGGTCAGGCCGACGTCGAGGGTGCCGGCGCCGACGTAGACGGCGATGTCGCGGGGCCGCAGGTAGAAGAACTCCACCCCGTTCTCCTCATCGAGCATGACCAGTTCGCGCCGGTCGCGGCGCTGGACGTAGCCAGCCTCGGAGAGCATCTCCATGGCGGCCTCGGAGAGGGCGCCCTTGTTCGGAACAGCAATGCGCAGCATAGGGATCTCGTCTTTTCGTGTGCAGGTGACGGCGGTGTCGGCGAACTCGCCCGGGAGGTTCAGAGGTACTTGTAGACGTCCTCGGGAGCGATGCCCTTGGCGATCATCATGACCTGCAGATGGTAGAGCAGCTGGGAGATCTCCTCGGCGGTCTCCGCATCACTCTGATACTCGGCCGCCATCCAGACCTCGGCGGCCTCTTCGACGACCTTCTTGCCGATCTGATGGACGCCTGCATCGAGGGCTGCGACGGTGCCTGAACCCTCCGGACGGGTCTCGGCCTTCTGGGCAAGTTCGGCGTAGAGCTGATCGAAGGTTTTCACCGCTCCAGGGTATCTCACCGGTTCAGCGCGGCGATCTCCACGGCTGCGGCGACGGCGGCGTGGGCCGCCTCGAAGCCCTTGTCCTCCTTGGAGCCCTCCAGACCGGCGCGGTCCAGCGCCTGCGCCTCGTCGTCGCAGGTGAGCAGTCCGAAGCCGACCGGGGTGCCGGTGCTCAGCGCGACCTGGCTCAGACCGTCGGTGGCGGCGGTGCAGACATAGTCGAAATGCGGGGTCCCGCCGCGGATCACCACGCCCAAGGCGACGACGACGTCGAAGCTCCTCGCGGCATGGGAGGCGATCACCGGCAGCTCGAAGGAGCCGGGAGCCCGGATCACGGTGACGTGCTCAAGACCGATCTCCGCGCAGAAGCGGCGCGAGCCGGCGATCAGCCCGTCCATGACCACCTCATGCCAGCGCGAGGCGACGACGGCGACGCGCAGGTCCTGCTCGGCGGCAGCGGTGCGCAGCGCCGCCAGCTCGGAGGTCTCGATCTGGGGTGTTCCGGTGCCGCTCATGCGGGCTCCTCTGCTGTGGTGGTCGGTGTCATGGGGATCACTGCCGGTCAGGTGTCACTGTTCGTGACATCTCGCTGTTCGTGACATCTCGCTGTTCGTGACATCTCGCTGTTCGTGACGTCTCAGGGTTCGTGACGTCTCACTGCTCGTGCAGCTGGAGGTGGTCCAGCGTGTGGTTCATCCGGTCCCGCTTGGTCTCCAGGTACCGGCGGTTGGTCGCGTGCACCACTCCGGTGGAGGGCGCCAGCTCGACGTCGAGCCCGGCGCTGCGCAGGGTCTGCACCTTGAGCGGGTTGTTCGTCATCAGCCGCAGCCGGCGGATGCCGGCGGCGTAGAGGATCGCAGCGGCGCCGGAGAAGTCGCGCAGCTCCGCGGCCAGCCCCAGCATCTCGTTGGCCTCCACGGTGTCCGCGCCCTGCTCCTGGAGCTTATAGGCGCGCATCTTGTTGGCCAGACCGATCCCGCGGCCCTCGTGGCCGCGCAGATACAGCAGGTGCCCGCCGTCGTGCTGGATGGACTCCAGCGCGGAGGCCAGCTGAGTGCCGCAGTCGCAGCGCCGGGAGCCCAGCACGTCTCCGGTGACGCACTCCGAGTGCATCCGGATCAGCGGCCGCGTGGTGGCCTCATTGCCCTCACCGGGAGCCTCGGAGCGGGCGGAGATGAGCATGTGCTCGTGTCCGGTGGCGTGCTCGGTCCAGACCTGGGCGGCGAAGACTCCGTGATCGGTGGGCAGGGTGACCACCGGTCCGGGGGTCACCAGCTTGGACAGCTCGTCGCCGGGCGCCTCCCAGCTGGCGGCGACCGAGTCCATCGCGGTGCCCGGCTTGGGGGTGCCGCCGCGGTAGACGATCAGATCGGCGATCGAGATCAGCGCATACTCGTGCTCATCGGCGAACTTGCGCAGCGCGGGCAGGCGCATCATCCGGCCGTCGTCGTGGGTCAGCTCGGCGATGACGCCGACCTCGGGGAGCCCGGCGAGCCGGCAGAGGTCGACTGCGGCCTCGGTGTGGCCGTCGCGCCCGAGGACTCCCTGCGGATCGGCGATCAGCGGGAAGATGTGCCCCGGGCGGCTGAGGTCCGCCGCGGTGCTCGCCGAGTCTGCCAGCACCTTCACGGTGAGCGCCCGGTCGGCCGCGCTGATCCCGGTGCTGACCCCGGTGGTCGCGTCGGCGCTGATCGTGTACGCGGTGCCCTTGGGGTCCTCGTTGTCCACCACCATCGGGGGCAGTCCCAGGTGCTCGGCGCGTTCGGCGGTCATCGGGGTGCAGATCACGCCGGAGGTGTAGCGGATGGTCAGCGCCATCAGCTCGCTCGTGGCCATCGCGGCCGGGAAGATGATGTCGCCCTCGTTCTCCCGATCGGCGTCGTCGACGACGATCACCGGGCGCCCCGCGGCGAGCTCGTTGAGCGCGACGTCGATCCGGTCCAGCACCGGAGCAGGGGTCTCCGGCTGGGGAATTGCGGGCACCGACCCCGGCTTCTGGTCGGTCGTGGGCGGCTCATCGGCCGCACGCGGCTCGGCGGCGGCAGGGGCGACGGCGGCTGTCCGGTCAGCGGCGAGGTGCTGGTCGAACTGGAGCATCCGGCGGGCGTACTTCGCCAGCACGTCGACCTCGATGTTGACCTGTTCACCGATCCCGGTGCTGCCCAGGGTGGTCTCGGCCAGCGTGGTGGGGATCAGGCCGACCTCGAACCAGGGGTCGGTCGCCCCCGGGGCGGAGACCGCGGTGACGGTCAGCGAGACCCCGTTGATCGCGATCGAGCCCTTCTCCGCGATGTACGGCGCCAGCTCGGGGCTGATCAGGAAGCGGTGGCGGCCGTCCCGGGGATCTGCCTCGATGAGCTGCGCGAGTCCGTCGACGTGTCCCTGCACCACGTGCCCGTCCAGCCGGGCGCCGGAAGGCAGGCAGCGTTCAAGGTTCAGCGGGTCCCCCACCTTCAGCTGTCCCAGCGTGGTGCGCGAGAGGGTCTCGCGGATCAGCTCCACGCTGACCTGCTCGGCCTCGATGGCGACCGCAGAGACACAGACGCCGTTGACGGCGATCGAGCCGCCGAGCCCGAGCCCCTCGGTGTGTCCCGGGGCCGCGAAGCTCAGCCGCTCCACGCCCTTGGCCGGATCGAACCGACGTGTAAGGACCTCTCCCAGACCAGTCACGATTCCGGTGAACATGTATCTCCTTTCGGCTGCAGGTGCACACAGACATCGGAGTCCATGATCTGCACCGGCCCGCTCTCCGCGGGGTCAAGAGCGAAGCGGGGCGCCTCGCTCAGCGTTCTCACACCGATGTCACCGATGCTGTCACGGCCTGTTCCGAGCAGCAGCGGCGCATGGTAGGCGAATACCTCATCGACGAGATCGGCGGCGAAGAAGGCCGAGAGCACGCTCTGACCGCCTTCGACCAGGACATGCTTGATCGGATAGCCGCCGTGAGTGGTCTGCGCGAGCTCCTGCAGGGCCGCCAGCGGGTCTCGGGTGCGCAGCTGCAGCCAGCCGTCGCCCTCGGGAAGACCCTGGGTCAGCTTCATCCCCGGACGCACCGGAGTGATCCCCATCACCACCCGCAGCGGCTGACGCAGGGCGAGCTCCCCGGAGGGGGTGCGCGCGGTGAGCCGGGGGTCATCCACCGCGACGGTGTTGGTCCCGACCAGGATCGCGTCGGTCCGGCTGCGCACCATGTGGGTGTGGTCTCGTGCCGCTTTGGAGGTGATCCACTGGCTGGTGCCGTCTGCGGCGGCGATGCGCCCGTCAAGGGTCTGCGCCAGATGGGCGGTGACAAAGGGACGGGCCTGCCGGGCGGCTGCGACCCAGCGGTGGTTCAACGCCTCGCACTGCTGCGCCAGCACCCCGGAGACGACGTCGATGCCGGCGCGCCGCAGCACACCGGCTCCCCCGCCGTTGCTCGAGGGGTCCGCCGCGCCGTGGACCACACGTCCCACGCCGGCGTCGATGATCAGCTGGGTGCAGGCGGGCTGGCGGCCCTGATGTCGGCAGGGCTCGAGCGTGGAGTACAGGGTGGCGGAGCTGAGGTCCGCCCCGCCGGGGTGCTCACGGAAGAAGGAGACCAGTGCGTCACGCTCGGCGTGGAAGGTGCCGGCCCCGCGGTGGTGACCGATGCTCAGGACCTCAGACTCGGCGGAGACCAGGATCGCACCCACCAGCGGGTTGGCTCCGCGAACGCCGAGGAGGGCCGCCTCGAGGGCCTGGTGCATCACAGCTTCGTCTGGCACCGCATCGTCCTTCCCAGCGTGTCGACGCACTCCGGGGAGGCCGACGCCGCGGTGGCGTCGGTCGAGAACGAATGGCGGGCTCGCGGGGTCGCGGAAACAGCCACACGGACTCTCGTGCTTCTCCCATCCAGACTGTGACTGTCGGTACCGGAATTCCACCGGTTCAACCAAGCCATGCGCAGCGGACTGCGCATGATTCGGGTCGCGGACTATGACCGCCGGTTCGGACTTTCACCGATCCCGGAGCACGAAATGTGTAGCACCAAGTGTGCCACATGCGCGTCTCGCACGGGATCGATGCCGCTGAGGGTGAAATATCGGTTCGGCTGAGCCGTCGCGGCCGGTGAGGTGTCGCCGCGGCTGGAGCATCACGCGGGTGGAGGATCACGGCGGCGCGGACGAGACGAGAAGAGGGCCCGAGACCTGGTGGTCTCGGGCCCTCTTCATCTGCCGCCTGCCGGGCGGCCCATCTGAGCGGATGACGAGATTCGAACTCGCGACCCCCACCATGGCAAGGTGGTGCTCTAGCCAGCTGAGCTACATCCGCATGAGTTCAGGATGCCCTGCCGTCCCGGAGGATGGCCGCATTTCCTGCACTCAGTGCGCGATACTGGGATCGAACCAGTGACCTCTTCCGTGTCAGGGAAGCGCGCTACCGCTGCGCTAATCGCGCCTATGCGTGGTGTCTCCACCACCGTGGCGTGTCGTTCTGTGCTGCATCCATCATTCTGCTGTGTCACTGCATCTCGTCGCCGCCGCGTCCGGCGAACCGGATGCACCTGCGAGGTGGGGACGGGAATCGAACCCGCGTTAACGGCTTTGCAGGCCGCTGCCTCGCCACTCGGCCACCCCACCGCAGTCAACCGCCGACTTGACGAGTCTTGAGCTGACATTCAGTGGTAAGGCCTGATCAGGCCCTCACACCTTGAGAGGAACTCATAATGAATCCTCTCATACCTCACGTGCTTGATCTTACGAGCGGATGACGAGATTCGAACTCGCGACCCTCACCATGGCAAGGTGATGCTCTAGCCAGCTGAGCTACATCCGCAGTGCTGTCCCGACCGCAGTTTTTCGCGGCGTTTCAACGACTTGAAACGATAGCGCAGGTCTCGCCCGCACGTCCAATCGGGACGCGGCACCGGCCCCCGCGCCCCGGCAGGACACCGGCCTGGCCTCCGACTGAGCCCCGCAGCGCCCCGGTCCGACTCACTCCGGGCCGTGTCCGACCCAGGTGGCAGACTGGAGGCGATGACACAGCCAAGCCTCGCGCACGCCACAGATCACGGCCGCATGTATTCACGCTCTCTCAGCGGGACCCCTGAGGTGCCCTCGATCACCACGGTGATCTCGCAGGAGCACAAGGACCTGACCGGCTGGGCAGGGCACATGGCCAGCGCAGAGCTCGCCGGAGACGAGCGGCTGGCCAGCGCCGTCGGCTCCCCCGCCGAGCTCAAGCGACTCGCGCGGCAGGCCTCCTCGGCCGCCGAGCGCTTCCGTGACGCCGCCGCCGCCCGCGGGGATCGAGTCCACCACTACGCCGAACAGGTGGCGCTCGACTCCCTGGGGCTGGCTCACGGCGCCGATGAGGCCCGCGAGGCGCTCGCCGAGCACCGCGAGACCAGCTTCGCCGACCGCTTCGACGAATGGTGGCAGCTCTACGACGTGACCCCGCTGGCCGCCGAGGTGACCGTCTGGAACCACGCCCTGGGCTATGCCGGCACATTGGATCTGGTCGCCGACATCGGCGGGCGCACCTGCATCATCGACTTCAAGACCAAGGGACTGACCCGTGCTGGTCGCGCCAAGCCGCTGAGCGACTCCGTGGTGATGCAGCTGGTCGCTGGCATGCAGGCCGAGGAGATGCTGGTCGACGCCAGGGCCGGCGAATGGAAGCCCTGGCCCTACGGCGAGGACCCGATCCTGCTGGCGGTCGCGGTCTCCGAGGCCGAAGTGGTGCCGAACCAGGCCAATCCGGCGGTGCTGAAATCGCACTGGCACAAGTTCTGGGCGCTGCGCCAGGTCTGGGAGCACAGCAGATCCGCCGAGTCGGCGGGCACCGCGCTGCGTCCGATCGCGCCACCGCCGCTGCCCGCCCCAGCCGGCTCCGACGCTGAACAATGACAGAATGTCCCCCATGACTGTCCTGAGCATCCGCATGATCGGCGATCCGGTGCTGCGCACCCCCGCGGCCCCCGTGAAGACTGTGGACAACAGCACGGCGGAGCTCATCGCTGACATGTTCGAGACCATGGACGCCGTCGCCGGCATCGGTCTGGCGGCTCCGCAGGTCGGGGTGAGCCGCAGGATCTTCACCTTCGACGTGGTCGGAGAGCGTGGAGTTGTGATCAACCCCGAGCTGACGCTGCTCGGGGAGCGAAGCTTCACCGCGCGGGAGCCTGAGCACGGCACTGCCGAGGGCGAGAACCTGCTCCGCGAGGGATGCCTCTCGGTGGCCGACATCTACGCCCCGGTGACGCGCGCCCAGGAGGTGCTGCTCACCGGCACCGACGCCGACGGCTCCGCGGTCCGACTCGAAGCCACCGGACTGCTGGCCGCGTGCTTCCAGCACGAGGTGGATCATCTCGACGGCCGACTCTTCGTGGATCGACTCACCGGCGCAGACAAGGTCGCCGCAGTCCGGGCGCTGCGCTCACGGGAGTACGGCCAGGCCATCGATCAGACTCTCGGCTCCCGCAAGTCCAGCCACAGCAGCTTCTTCGCCTCCTGAAAGGCCGATACAGACCATGCAGCAGTTCACCGAAGAAACCCTGGCCGCGGCCCGCGCCAAGACGCGCGGCACCATCCCCGGACCCGGCCGGATCATCTTCGCCGGCACCCCGGAGATCGCCGCCACGGCGCTGCGGACGCTGCTGCGCTCGGGCGCCGAGGTCGCGGCAGTGCTCACCCGACCTGACGCCCCGGTGGGACGACGCCGGAAGCTGACCCCCTCCCCGGTGGCGCAGGTGGCCGAAGAGGCCGGCATCCTGGTGATCAAGGCCGACACCGTCGACGCCGAGGTCACCGCCGAGCTCACTGCGGTTCAGGCCACGCTCGGCGTCGTCGTCGCCTATGGCGCCCTGCTGCCGACTGCCGCGCTTCAGGCCCCCGCCCGCGGCTGGGTGAACCTGCACTATTCCCGACTGCCGCTGCACCGCGGCGCAGCGCCGGTGCCGCACACGATGCTCGCCGGCCAGACCGAGACCGCCGCCACGGTGTTCCAGCTCGAGCGCGGCATGGACACCGGACCGATCCACGGCACCTGCAGCTTTTCGATCGATGACGCCACCTCCGCCGGCACGGTCCTGGAGGAGCTGACGGTCCTCGGCGCCTCGCTGCTGATGGTGCTGCTGCCTGACCTTCTTTCTGGCAGCTCCACGCCTGAGGAGCAGGTCGGTGAGCCCAGCTACGCGCCGAAGCTCACTGCCGATGATGCCTTCATCGACCCGCGCCGCCCGGCCGCGGAGCTGGTGCACCGGATCAATGCGACCATTCCCGAGCCCGGCGCCTGGACGCTGAGCGCTGATCAGCGCATCAAGCTCGGCGTCGCGAGGCTCTACCGCCCCGAGCCGGGCATCACCGACGCCGGGCAGGCCGACGCCGCCCATGCGTCCGGACAGCCCGGGCAGCCGGCCGAGCCGGAGCCCGTCCAGGCCGCTCCCCCGATCGGCGAGGTGCGCCAGCTCGACCCCGAGCAGCCCGGCGCCCAAGCGCTGATCGGGTTCCGCGCCGGCGACGGTGCCGACGTGGTGCTCACCAGCGTCCAGCCCGCCGGCAAGCAGATCCTCAACGCCGCCGACTGGTACCGCGGCCTGCACGGCCAGGTGCTGCTGGGTGGGCCGGAGCAGGAGCGACCCGACCAGGTGCTCCCAGACCACGCCGCGAACACCCCCACCACACCCACCTCCCCGACGACCTCCACGACCCCCACGGAAGAGCGCACCCGATGAGCCACAGCGGCCGAGACGCAGGACAGCCGCCCAGTCGCAGGAACGAGAAGGGCCGCGAACGCAACCGCGGCGGAAAGGGCGCCGCCGGTCAGGGCAAGGCGGATCAGGGCAAGGGTGCGGCGGCACGCGGCTTCAGCGCCGCGGCACCCGCACAGCGCAAGCGTCGCGCTGATCCTGCGCGACTCACCGCCTTCACCGTGCTGCGCGCGGTCAGCCGCGACGACGCCTACGCCAACCTGACGCTTCCCGCCGAGATCAGGGCTAAGCGCCTGGACAAGCGTGATGCCGGCTTCGCCACCGAACTGACCTACGGCACGCTGCGCGGCACCGGCACCTACGACGCGATCCTGAGCGCCTGCGTGGACCGTCCGCTGGGCGAGCTCGACTCCCCAGTCCTGGACGCTCTGCGACTCGGGGCGCATCAGCTGCTGAACATGCGGGTCGAGACCCACGCCGCGGTGGATGAGACCGTGGCGCTGGTGCGCGCCGAGATCGGCGCCGGCCCCAGCGGGCTGGTCAACGCCGTGCTGCGCAAGGTCAGCGCCAAGACCCTGAGCGAATGGACCGAGAAGCTCTCCGCCGATCGCAAGCTCAGCGGCGACGACGCGCTCGCGCTGACCCACGCCCACCCCGCCTGGGTGGTGCGTGCGCTCCGCCAGTCACTGCGCCTGCACGGCCGCGGCACCGAGCTCGAGGCGCTGCTGCGCGCCGACAATGCCGCCCCCGAGGTCCATCTGGTCGAGCTTCCGGGGACCAGCCCGGCCGAGGGTGACCGGCTGCGCAGTGCACAGCAGGCCGGCGCCGTGGCATCCACCGCACTGACCGGGGCCGCGATCTTCCGCGGCGGCGACGTCGCCCGACTGCCCGGGACCCGCGAGGGCCAGCTGCGCGTCCAGGACATCGGCTCCCAGTGGGTCACCCGCGCCCTGGCTGACGCGGAGCTTCCCCAGGAGTCCGACACCGCCGAGCGCTGGCTCGACCTCTGCGCAGGTCCTGGCGGAAAGGCCGCGCTGCTGGCCGCACTGGCAGCCCAGCGCGGAGCCTCGGTGCTCGCCAATGAGCCCGCCGCCCACCGCGCGAAGCTCGTGACCAATGCACTGGCCGCGGTGGACCCGCAGGCCTGGACGGTGCGCACCGGCGATGGCCGCACCATCGCGGAGGCATCGGTCGGTTCCGGCTTCCAGCGCATCCTGGTCGACGCGCCGTGCACCGGCCTCGGTGCTCTGCGACGCCGCCCGGAGGCCCGCTGGCGGCGCACCCCCGGGGACCTCTCCGGGCTCACTGCACTCCAGCAGGAGCTCCTCGACGCCGCCGTCGGGGTCCTCGCTCCCGGGGGGCTGCTCGCCTATGTGACCTGCTCCCCACATATGGCCGAGACCGTGATCCAGGTCGATGACCTGCTGCGTCGCCACCCGGAGCTGGTGCTGCGCGACGCCCACGAGCCGATGCGTGCCGCGGCCGAAGACGCCGGCGCGGCGCTGCTGCGCGATGAACAGGGCAGCGCCAGCACCGAGACCGCCGCACGCTGTGTCCAGCTCTGGCCGCATGTGCACGGGACCGATGCCATGTTCTTCGCCCTGCTTCAGCGCCCGGTGGACGCGAAGAACGAGGCGCCTGCCGCCGAAGCGGACGCTGCTGCGGATGACCGGGCCGATAGGATCGCCTTGTGATCAGCCCCCGCATCCACCCCAGCATCCTCAACGCCGACTTCGCCAACCTCGCGAGCGAGCTGAGGCGGATCAGCTCCGCCGACGCCGTACACGTCGACGTGATGGACAACCATTTCGTGCCGAACCTGACCATCGGACTGCCGGTGGTGAAGTCCCTGCGCGCGGCCACCGAGCTGCCCATGGACATCCACCTGATGATCGAGGATCCGGACACCTGGGCGCCGCAGTACGCCGAACTCGGCTGCGAATCGGTGACCTTCCACGCCGAGGCTGCGCAGGCACCGATCCGGCTCGCCCGCGAGCTGCACTCCCAGGGCGCTCGATCGGCGATGGCGCTGAAGCCGGCCACCGGGATCGAGCCGTATCTGGACATGCTCGGAGAGCTGGACATGCTCCTGCTGATGACCGTGGAGCCAGGCTTCGGCGGTCAGAGCTTCCTGGACCTGATCCTGCCGAAGATCCGCCGCGCCCGGCAGGCCGTGGATGACCTGGGCGGGAACGTGGCGCTGCAGGTCGACGGCGGCATCAGCACCGAGACGATCCAGCGGGCCGCCGAGGCGGGTGCAGACACCTTCGTCGCCGGTTCGGCGGTCTACTCCGCCGAGGACGCCGCCTCCGCCATCGCCGAGCTGCGCAGACTCGCCAGCTGACGCCAGCGGTGGCTGCCGCCGGACTCAGCCGCCGACAAGCCCGCGGAGCTCGCGGCGAGAACGGATCTTCAGCTTCGCCATCGCGTTGGCCACGTGATACTCCACCGTGCGCACCGAGAGCACCAGCCGCTCGGCGACCTCGCGGTTCGTCAGTCCCTCCGAGACCAGCATCGCGACCTGCCGCTCGCGTCGGGAGAGACCACGCAGCGCCTCTTCCGCGCGGAGGCTCAGCACCGGCTCGGACTTCCCCGGAGGGCCTCCAGGTTCCCGGCTGGTGAGCTGACCCGCCGAGCGTCGAGGGTTCGCCGAGGACGCCGGGCCGCCCGCTCCCCCGGCCGCCGCCGCGGTCCCTGTGGTGGTCGTCCTGGCAGCGCTCGACATTGCCGCGGCTGACCTCACCGCTGGTGTCCTGGTTGCCGGCGCCCTGGTTGCCGGAGTCCTGGTCGGTGACGCCTCGGGCCCGGCGACGCCTGATCCGGAAACCTCGCGCCCTGAAACGTCGTGTCCCCGAACGCCCGGTCCCGGTACCCCGAAGCCGTCCGCTTCCCCGGCGAAGATCCGCGGGCGCAGCGCCTCCATCAGCTGATTGGCCCGGTCCAGCTGCGCCTCGGCGCGGCAGGACTGGAGCACCGAGGCTGCCCACACGGCCAGCTCCAGCGCGGTGGCCCGGTGCCGGGACAGCTCCTGCGGGTAGGCCGTGACCAGAGTGGCGATGTCGATGCTGAGCATCGCTCGGAA
The DNA here is from genome assembly GCF_022565895.1 of Nesterenkonia sp. YGD6. NCBI lineage: Bacteria > Bacillati > Actinomycetota > Actinomycetes > Micrococcales > Micrococcaceae > Nesterenkonia > Nesterenkonia sp. YGD6. The sequence goes on from NZ_JAJOYY010000001.1 coordinate 92,032, forward strand.
GATCCTGAACCCGCCGCCCTCCCCCGGCGGCTGGGTGGGCCGGATCGATTCGGCCGCGTCGTAGCCGCGCAGCACCTGGAGGAAGCTCTCCATCGACTCAAGCGGAGCACCCGCTCCCCAGCGTTCGAAGCCGCGCAGGTAGGGGGTGGTGAGGTGGCGCTGGAAGTCCACCACGCCGGACTCGCCCTCGGCGCTGCGCAGCAGGGCCGGCAGCATCGCCGCCCAGCCGCTGACATGCAGCGCCCGGGCGAGCATGCTCATCGCCTGGGGCTCCATCGCCCACCACACGGTGCCGTCGTTGCGCATGCTCAGCAGGTTCCGGGCCACTCCGCGGAAATCGTTCTGCGAGGCCGCCAGGGAGGCCTCCACCCAGTCGATGGTCCCGGTGGCCAGCGGAAGGTAAGCGAACTGGCTCTCGCGCAGCACCTCCAGCCGGGTGCGGACCGTCTCGATCTCCCCGCGGGCGGCGGGGAGCACCGCCGACACGGCGTAGGCGACATGGGAGGCGGCATTCTCCCCGCGTGCCAGACCCTCTCCCGCGGCGCGATCGGCCATCTGTTCGGCCTCGTCCCAGTAGGCAGAGCTGAACAGCAGCAGCGCCAGCTGGGAACGGGCATACATCACGTAGCTGCTGGTGCCGTCCTGGGCGGCGGCGACGCTGAGATCCTGATAGGCGCAGCCCATGTGTCCGATCTGCCGGTGCAGTCCCCCGCGCACCGCGTAGAGCGCCCCTTCGAACCGCTCGACGCCGGCCCGGCCATGCAGCTTCCTCAGCGCGGTCGAGACGTGGTCGATCATTGCGGCGGCATCACCGGGATCCTCCGCGGAGAACTCGATCCAGAAGCTGTTCAGCGACGCCATGCCCTGCAGCTGGCCGAGATCCCAGATGTCACCGAGCAGGTCGAGGCCGTCCCCCCGGCCCAGCACCTCGGCGAGCGCGGAGGAGACCTGTTTCGCCAGCGCGGCGCCGCGGCGGCGGCGCGCCGCGGCGTACAGTCGGGCGCTGACCTCGATGACGGACTCGGCATAGATGGGCAGCCCTCGGTCGGGCTGCGGGGTCACGGACTCCAGCTCCTGGAGCGCACCCTCGAGGTCCGACTGCTCCAGCATGATCAGCGCCAGGATCCCGGAGCGAGACGTCGACTCCGGCATCGCGCGCATGACGGGCTCCAGGGCCAGCAGGGCGGAGATCCGATTGGTCCGCACGGCGAGTCCGGCGAGCAGGTGGAGCGACTCCTCGTCGTCGAGGGCCATCGAGACGGCGAGCATGACGTGGTCGAAGGCTTCGCAGAACTCGTGACGCCTCGCGGCCTGCCGCGCGTAGCCGTGCAGCGCCGCGACGACCTCCTCCTGCTCACCCAGGGAAGGGTCCCGCCGGATAGCTTCGGCCAGGTGGCGCACCGATTCCTCCCCCTCCAGCACGCCCGCAAGCGCCAGCAGCAGCTGGGCCTGCTCCAGCTCCGCGGTGCCGCTGAGCACCGCGCGGCTCAGCGAGCGACGCGGCACCGCATAGCGGCCGGTCAGCTCCTCCCAGCTCAGCAGCGCGGTGCTCAGCAGTGCGGCGGGGTCCACGGCGGCTCCCACCGCGGCTTCGAGCTGGCTGCGACTCAGCGAGGTGTCAGCGGCGGCCAGCAGCGCAACGGCGCGGCGGTCGGGCTCTTCCAGACCGCTCATCTGGGTCATCACGTCTCGGTGCATTCCGCTGTAGTCCGCGGAACGCACGGTGGCCGCCAACGCCTGGTCGATGCTGCGGGCCCCGGAGGGGACCCGGCGCAGCCAGCGCCCCACCTGTTCCACCAGGCCTGGGTATCCATCGGTCTCGCGCAGCACCCGAGCCGCCACCGAGGTCGCGATCGGCAGCTCGGAGTGCGCCTCCAGCAGCTCACCCACCTGCCGCAGCGGCAGCGGCTGCAGGCCGATGTAGGTGCCGCGCGGGCTGGCCTGAGCGAGCCGGATGAGCCGCTGAACCTCGGGCCGCACTGAGCCCTGGGTGCTCAGCACCACGAGCACCGGGCCGTTCTGGAAGAGACTCAGCCCGCGCCAGAGCGCATCGGCGGAGACCTCGTCGATCAGGTGCAGGTTCTTGACGCTCACCAGGTAGGGCACCTGCAGGCTCTGCCCGGCATCGAAGCTGGCGGCCAGGAGATCCTCCAGCTCGTCGGGGCCGGTGGAGCCGGCGCCGAGAAGATGTCGGATCGCGGATCCGGCGCGGGCGCCGAAGGACTCGTCGAGCAGGATCGTGCGTTCGTCCCATTCCGGATACGACTCCATCGCCTGATGCAGCAGACGGGTCTTCCCTGAGCCGGTGAAACCCTCGATGACCACGAACTGTGCCGTGCCCGTCCGCGCGCGCTCAGCAGCCCTGCGGATCAGCTCGATCTCTTCGCGCCTGCCCACAAAAGGGTCACTGCGGTGCACCGTGGGCTCCTCTATTGATGGATCAGATGCCCGTCAACTATACCGGCCCGTATCTTCTACTGGGTTTCACCGGTCGAACTACGTGGTTTTGCTCCATCTGCGCGAGGCGCCTGCGCACGCGGCGTGTAATGGAAGGGCCTCCTCGGAGGCGCAGGTGGTCCGGAGAGAAAGTTCAGGGGGTTCTCTCCGGACCATCCGTGCGTCCGGGGTCTCCCGCAGGAGGTTCTGCGCGGGCCTGCGGTGAGTCCTGCACCGCACGGCAGGGCGGGACCATCACCGGGGATGAAAAGACCGGTGGCGCTCTCAACCTTCCCCAGAAGAGACCGCCACCGGTACAGACTTGAGTCTAACGGAATCCGAATCTGGGCTGCACCACGGTTGCACCTGAGGTTGAAGGTCCGTGCAGCTCCTCGCGGCGCAGCTCCGCGATCGCGTTCTCGAAGTCCTGCAGCGAATCGAACCCGCGGTACACCGAGGCGAAACGCATATAGGCGACCACGTCCAGGCGGCGCAGCGGGCCGAGGATCGCGAGCCCGACGTCGTTGGCATCCACCTCGGCGTTGCCCGCGGCGCGGATGTTCTCCTCCACCTCCTGGGCCAGCACGGCGAGGTCATCGTTGGAGACCGGCCTGCCCTGGCACGCCTTGCGGACGCCGTTGATCACCTTGGACCGATCGAAGGGCTCGGCCGCTCCGGAGCGCTTGATCACGTTCAGGCTGGTGGTCTCCATGGTGGTGAACCGCTTGGAGCACTGCGGGCACTGCCGACGTCGCCGGATGCCGGAGCCATCATCGAGCATGCGGGAGTCGACGACTCGGGAGGAGTCATGGCGGCAATAGGGGCAGTACATGCCCCGAGTCTACCCACCACATATAGTGTGCTTCAAATCTTCGACCACAAGATGTTGTGACGCTGTCGGCCTGCGTCTGCTGGCGCCGACCGGGTGGCTCAGTCCGCTCAGAGCTCCAGGCAGCCTGGGCCGAGCAGCACCTTGAGATCCCCGAAGAGCGCCGGCGAGGGACTGACCTGGTACTCGTGGCCCAGCCGCATGAGCTCGATCTTGTCCCCAGAGAGCAGCCGCACGTGCACGTCGCTGTTGCCGCGATGCGCGCGCAGGGTCCGTCCCAGCTCCATGACCAGGTGTTCCGAGGCCCGCTGGGACGAGACGGAGACGACGACGGGCCCGGCGTTGCCGTCCTCATTGATCTCCGGCACGGTCACGTCCATGGCCTTGAGCGTGACGCTGCCGTCCTCACGCCGGTCGATCTGACCCTTCACCGAGACCACCAGGTCCTCGGCCAGGATCATCGAGACCGCCTGATAGGTCTTGCCGAAGAACATCACCTCGATGGTGCCGGCCATGTCCTCGATCTCGGCGCGTGCGTAGGGGTTTCCCGAGGACTTCGCCACCCGGCGCTGCAGCGAGGTGATCATCCCGGCGATCGTGATCCCGGCGCCGTCGGCCGGGCCGTCCTCCCCCATCACCGAGGAGATGGAGCGATCCGCATGGTGGGCCAGGACCCGTTCCAGGCCCTGGAGCGGATGGTCAGAGACATAGAGGCCGAGCATCTCGCGCTCGAAGGAGAGCTTGTCCATCTTCTCCCACTCCGGCAGGTCGGGGACGCTGACCGAGAGCGAGTCTCCGAGCTCCATGTCGGCGCTGCCGAAGAGGTCGGTCTCATAGGCCTGGGAGCCCTTCTTCTCCGAGATCGCCTGGTCGATGGCCTGCTCGTGGATGGTCACCAGCGCCCGCCGGGTGTGCCCGAGCTCGTCGAATCCGCCGGCCTTGATCAGCGATTCGACGGTGCGCTTGTTGCACACCTGCATCGGCACCTTCTTCAGGAAGTCGGCGAAGGTCTCGTAGCGGCCCTTCTCCTCCCGCGCGGAGACCATCCCGGCGACCACGTTGGACCCGACGTTGCGCACCGCGCCCATGCCGAAGCGGATGGTGTCGTCACCGACCGGGGTGAAGGTCAGCGCGGACTCGTTGATGCTCGGGGAGGTCACCGTGACACCCATGCGGCGGCACTCGGAGAGGTAGAGCGCGAGCTTGTCGCGGTTCTCACCCACCGAGGTGAGCAGGGCGGCCAGGTACTCGGCACGGTAGTTGGCCTTGAGATAGGCGGTCCAATACGCGATCAGCCCGTAGGCGGCGGTGTGGGCCTTGTTGAAGGCGTAGTCGGAGAACGGAAGCAGCACGTCCCACAGCGCCTTGATCGCCGGGGCGGAGTAGCCGTGGGACTCCATGCCGGAAGAGAAGTTCACGTACTGCTTGTCCAGCTCGGATTTCTTCTTCTTGCCCATGGCGCGGCGCAGGATGTCGGCCTGGCCCAGCGAGTAGCCGGCGACCTTCTGCGCGATGGCCATGACCTGCTCCTGGTAGACGATCAGCCCGTGGGTGGTGCCCAGGATCTCGAGCAGCGGCTCCTCCAGCTCCGGGTGGATCGGGCTGACGTCCTGATGCCCGTTCTTGCGCAGCGCATAGTTGGTGTGCGAGTTCGCACCCATCGGCCCCGGGCGGTAGAGCGCCAGGGCGGCCGAGATGTCTTCGAAGTTGTCCGGGCGCATCAGTCGCAGCAGCGAGCGCATGCCGCCGCCGTCGAGCTGGAAGACTCCCAGGGTGTCTCCGCGGGCCAGCAGATCATAGGCGGCCCGGTCGGTGAGCTCGAGGTTCTCCAGGTCGAGCTCGATGCCCTTGTTGAGCTGAATGTTCTCCAGGCAGTCGGAGATGATCGTGAGGTTGCGCAGACCCAGGAAGTCCATCTTGATCAGACCCAGGTTTTCGCAGATCGGATAGTCGAACTGCGTGATGATCGCGCCATCCTGCTCGCGCTTCATGATCGGGATGATGTCGATCAGCGGGTCGCTGGACATGATCACCCCTGCCGCGTGCACGCCCCACTGGCGCTTCAGCCCCTCCAGCCCGGAGGCGAGGTTGAAGATCTCCTTCATCCGTGGGTCCGAGTCGACGAACTCCCGCATCTCGGCGGCCTCGGAGTACCGGGCCGACTTGGACTCGTAGATGTCACCCAGCGGCATCGGCTTGCCCATGGCGTCGGGCGGCATCTTCTTGGTCAGCTGGTCGCCTGTGGAGAAGGGTTCCCCCATGACCCGGGCGGAGTCCTTCAGCGCCTGCTTGGACTTGATCGTGCCGTAGGTGACGATCATGGCCACGCGCTCGTCGCCGTATTTGTTGACCACGTACTGGATGACCTCGGAGCGCCGACGGTCATCGAAGTCGACGTCGAAGTCGGGCATGGAGACGCGGTCGGGGTTGAGGAAGCGCTCGAAGATCAGCCCGTGCTGCAGCGGGTTGAGGTCGGTGATGCGCATCGCGAAGGCGACCATCGAGCCGGGCCCGGAACCGCGGCCCGGACCCACTCGGATGCCCTGCTCCTTGGCCCAGGTGATGAAGTCGGCCACGACCAGGAAGTAGCCCGGGAAGCCCATCTGGGTGATGACGCCGATCTCGTACTCGGCCTGCTTGCGCACCTCGTCCGGGATGCCGTTCGGGAACCGGTAGTGCAGACCCTTCTCGACCTCCTGGATGAACCAGGACTCCTCGGACTCTCCATCGGGCACCGGGAACCGGGGCATGTAGGAGGCGGACTCGTTGAACTCGACCTGGCAGCGCTCGGCGATGGCCAGGGTGTTGTCGCAGGCGTCGGGGAAGTCGCGGAAGAGGTCGCGCATCTCGGCGGCGGACTTGAGGTAGAACTCCTCGGAGCCGAACTTGAACCGGTTCGGGTCATCCAGGGTGGAGTTCGACTGCACGCACAGCAGCGCCCCGTGGGCCTTGTGGTCATGCTGGTGGGTGTAGTGCAGGTCGTTGGTGGCGACCATCGGCATGTTCAGCTCGCGGGCGAGCTTGATCAGGTCCTGTTTGACCTTGCGCTCGATGTCCAGGCCGTGGTCCATCAGCTCGCAGTAGAAGTTCTCCCGCCCGAAGAGGTCCTGGTACTCCCCGGCGGCCTTCTTCGCCTCCTCGTACTGGCCCAGGTGCAGCCGGGTCTGGATCTCTCCGGAGGGGCAGCCGGTGGTGGCGATGATCCCCTTGCCGTAGGTCTCCAGCAGCTCCCGGTCCATCCGCGGCTTGTAGAAGTAGCCTTCCAGGGAGGCCAGCGAGCCCATCCGGAAGAGGTTGTGCATCCCGGTGGTGTTCTCCGCCCACATGGTCATGTGCGTGTAGGCGCCGCCGCCGGAGACGTCCTTCTCCCCGATGACCCCGTCGCCCCATTTCACCCGGGTGCGGTCGGAGCGATGCGTGCCCGGAGACAGGTAGGCCTCGAGTCCGATGATCGGCTTCACGTCGTAGTTCTGGGCAGTCTTCCAGAACTCGTAGGCGCCGAAGAGGAACCCATGGTCAGTGGTGGCCACTGCGGGCATGCCGAGATTCTGGGTCTGTTCGAAGAGCTCCCCGATCTTCGCGGCGCCGTCGAGCATCGAGTACTCGGTGTGGTTGTGCAGGTGGACGAAATCGCCGGTGGTTGCCATGCTCAGCCGTTCTCCAGGATCTCGAGGGCCTGGGCCAGGTCCGCGGGGTAGTCGGTGCGGTAGCTCACCCAGTCGCCGTTGCCGGGGTGGTGGAACCCGAGCTCCACCGCGTGCAGCCACTGCCGGGTCAGTCCGAGATCGGCGGCCAGCTGCGGGTCGGCGCCGTAGGTGAGGTCTCCCGCGCAGGGGTGGCCCAGCGCGGAGAAGTGGACCCGGATCTGGTGGGTCCGGCCGGTCTCCAGCGTGACGTCCATCAGGCTGGCCCGGCCATAGGCCTGCTGCAGCCGGTAGTGGGTGCGGGACTCACGGCCGCCGTCGAGCACCGCGAACCGCCAGTCGTGTCCGGGGTGCCTGCCGATGGGGGCGTCGATGGTCCCGTCCACCGGATCGGGCAGCCCCTGGACCAGCGCGTGGTAGCTCTTATGGGTGGTGCGCTGGCGGAAGGCGTCCTTGAGCAGGGTGTAGGCGTGCTCGGTCTTGGCCACCACCATCACCCCGGAGGTGCCCACGTCGAGGCGGTGCACGATCCCGCGGCGCTCCTGGGCCCCGGAGGTGGAGATCTCCACCCCGGCGGCGAGCAGGCCCCCGATCACGGTGGGCCCGGTCCAGCCGGGTGAGGGATGCGCGGCCACGCCGACGGGCTTGTCCACCACCACGATCTCGGTGTCCTGGTGCAACAGGGTCATGTCTTCCACAGCTTCGATCCTCACCTCCAAGGGGTCATGCTTCTCGGGCACGACGACGGCGAGCTCGGTGCCGGCGGCAAGCCGGTCAGACTTCTTCACCGTCCGCCCGGCGGAGCGCCCCTGGGTGCGGTCCTGCGCCCAGGTGACCCGCCCGTCCTTGAGCCACTGGGTGGTGTCCGTGCGGGAGACCTCGAAGAGGGTGGCCAGCACGGCGTCGGCGCGGCCGCCGTCGAGCTCTGCGGGCACTGCGATGTCCTGGGTGCTCATGCGTCGGTCTCCGCAGCGTCGATGTTCGCGGTGTCAGACTTCCGGTGGTCAGATTTCCGGGTGTCGGTGTTCGCCGTGCCGGTGTTCGCGGTGTCAGACATCTTCCCGCTCTGTTCCCGGGTGCCGTCGAGGTTCAGCCCGAAGACCATCATCGTGCAGATCGCGATGATCGAGCACACGATGAAGGAGTCGGCGATGTTGAAGATCGCGAAGTTCGGCACGGCGATGAAGTCCACCACGTGGCCCTGACCGAAGGTGCTGATCCCTTCCCCGTTCAGGGAGGGGTCGCGGAAGATCCTGTCGGTGAGGTTGCCGGCGACTCCGCCGGCGAGCCCGCCCAGGCCCAGCGTCCAGAGCCAGGAGCCGCCGAGGTCGCGGCTCTTGAAGACCACATAGCCGAGCACCGCGATCATGATCAGCGTGAACACCCAGGTGTAGTCGGTGCCCATGGAGAAGGCGGCACCCGGGTTCAGGTGGTAGCGCCAGTAGAGCACCGGGGGCAGCACCTCGGTCCGCTCCCCCAGGGTCATCGTGGTTTCGACCCACACCTTCGTTAACTGATCAGCGGCCCAGGCGAACACCGCCAGGGCCGCTGCCACGATGAGCGCAGTTCGGCGGGACGGGGTTCGCATGGACCGCTGATGGTCATCTGAGAGCTGTTTCGACACCGTTGGATTCTACAGGTCAGGTGTCACCCTGAGCGCTCGGCGTCGAGGAGCTGGATCAGTTGACGGTGGCTTCCTTCTCGATGGAGCCGCGACTGTTCAGATCTGCCAGCTGACCTTCGATGTAGTCCCTGAGCCGGGCTCGGTAGTCCCGCTCGAAGCTGGTCAGCTCGCCGACCTTGGACTCCAGGTCGGCCTTCTTGCGCTCCAGCGCGTTCAGCGTGCGGGTCGAGGTCAGCTCCGCCTCTTCGATCACGTTCTCGGCGCGGGTCTCGGCCTCGGTGACGATCTCGTTGCGGCGGCGCTCGGCCTCGGCCAGCAGCTGGGCGTGAGTGGCCTCTGCGGTGCTGACCAGCTCGTCGCGGCGGGTCTCACCCTCGGCGATGTAGGCATCCCGGGTGGTTTCGCCCTCGGCGATGTAGGCGCTGCGGGTCTGCTCACCTTCGGTGATGTATTCGGTGCGCCTGGCCTCGCCCTCGGCGATGTAGGCCGCGCGGGTCTGCTCCCCCTCGGAGACGTACTGGTCATGCAGCTGCTGCGCCATGGCGAGCACGCCGGTGGCGGAGGTGGCCTGGTCGCTCGCAGCGGGCTCCGCGGCCACGGGACGCTCCTGTGCGGGGCGGGTTCCGAGCGCGTACTCGGGGTGCGCGGTGACCGATGAGTCGGCGCTGAGCTCGTGCTCTTCGGTGCTGGGGTCCGCGGAGCCGGTCATCGTCGAGGTGGTGCCGGCGTAGCCCGAGAGGCCCGCATCCTTGAGCTCATCGGGCTCCAGGTTCGCCGGGTTCTCCTCGAGCTGTTCCTCAAGAGCCGCGACCTTGGCGGTGAGCTCCTCGTTCTCCTGGGCCAGGCGCCGCCATTCGACGACCACCTCGTCAAGGAAGTCATCGACCTCGTCCTTGTCGTAACCGGGACGGAACTTGGTCTCGGGGAATTCCTTGTTCAGGAGGTCATCGGGGGTCAGGGCCATGCGGTGTCACCTCATCGAGTGGCTGGGGAAGCTGTGAAGCTGGACTTTGGGTCATCCATCAGGATACCCATTGCGATTCGTTGCCTTCGACTACAACCTTCAAGTGCGGCTTTCACGCGTCGAGGTCCGTCCAACGGCGCAGTGCTGGACGCTCGCCCGCGAGGTACCTTCGGGTCAGGCGAATCCGCGCAGCACCATCTTCGCGATCACCACGACCAGGAACACCAGCAGGAATCCCATGTCCAGGGACACTCCGCCCAGGTTCAGCGGCGGCACCTTGCGCTGGATCCAGCGGATCGGCGGGTCGGTGATGGTGTAGACCCCGACGGCGATCATGAGCGCGAAGCCCTTGGGTCGCCAGCTGCGGGCATACTGCTGGGTGAGGTCGAAGACGATGCGGACCACCAGAGCGAACTGGTAGATGGTCAGCAGCAGGTACAGGGGCGCGGTTAAGAGATCCACAGCTCAGAAGCGTACTTGGTTCAGCTCTGGTTGAAGAACTGGGCCGAGGACGGGGTCTCTGCGGCGGCGCGCTCTTCAGCCAGCACCTCGATGTTCTTCGGGGTCAGCAGGAACACCTTGTTGGTGACACGCTCGATGGATCCGCCCATGCCGAAGACCAGCCCGGCGGAGAAGTCCACCAGTCGCTTGGCCTCGGCCTCTCCCATGTCGGTGACGTTCATGATCACCGGGATGTTGTCCCGGAAGGACTCGCCGATGACCTTCGCGTCGTTGTAGGAGCGCGGGTGAACGGTGGTGATTTTTCGCATCGGTGAACTTTCATCCCGGGATGAGGGGGCTCGCTTGATCGGGGTGACCGGAGCACGGTAGTCCGGGTCCACTGCCAAGTTGGAGCTGTTGTACTGGCCTGTGTGTGAGCTGTCGTCGGCGTGGTCGATGCCGAGGGAGACGACCTCGTTTCCGCGCGCGGAGGAGGTGGCGCTCGTCGGCGCCGGGGTCTCGCGGACCGAGGCCGCCATGGAGGAGCTGCGGCTCACCGAGCTGGGCTCGGAGGCCGAGCCCTGGGGGCTGCGGGTCGTGGAGGAGGGCTCCTTGGAGAAGCTGTCCTCGCTGTAGTCGTCTCCGTCGGCGAGGCCGAGGTAGATCATGGTCTTCTTGAAGGCACCGGCCATGAGGGTTCTCCTGAGGAAAGGTTGATTTGTCACTGCGCGGTCTCGAGACTATCGCTGAAGCGGACGCTCACCCAGGACATCTCGACCGACCCGCAGGTGTGTCGCACCGTGGGCCACCGCTTCCTCCAGGTCACCGCTCATTCCGGCGGAGATCATGTGCGCCTGAGGGTGGGCGTCCTGCAGTTCGGCGGAGAGCTGCGCAAGTCGGCCGAAGGCCGGTGCGGCCGGCTCATCCAGGGGCGCGACAGCCATGAGTCCGCCGAGCTCAAGCCCCGGTGCCTCAGCGATCCCGGCGGCCAGCGCGGGGATCGACGCGGGGTCCGCCCCTCCCCTGCCGTCGGCCGGCACGGGGTCACGCAGGTCCACCTGGATCAGGCAGGTCAGCGGCGGCGCATCCGCTGCAGGTGCGACCTTGACCAGCGCCTTCAGCAGGGACGACCGGTCCACCGAGTGCAGGTGATCGGCGTAGCCGAGGACCGAGCGGGCCTTGTTGGACTGCAGCTGGCCGATGAAATGCCAGTGCAGGGCGTCCGTGTCACCGCCGAGCAGCTGTGTGACCTCCGCGGCCTTGGCGGCGGCCTCCTGATCGCGGTTCTCGCCGACGTCGCGAACGCCCAGCCGGTACAGCCTGAGCACATCCGCGGCGGGGAAGAACTTGGTGACCACGATGAGCTTCGGCCGATCCTGGCGTCCGACGGCGGCCATCGCCCGGTCGATCCGGGCGTGGACCGCCGCGAGGTTCGCTGCGAGCTCCTCGCTCCGCGGGTCCTGGGCTGCGGGGTCGCGGGCTGCGGGGTCGGTGGCCGAATCCGTGGAAGCGGGGTCTGGGCCGGCGGGATCTGGGCCGGCGGGATCTGGTCTGGTCTGCACGAGGAGAGCCTATCGAGCCGGGAGCTCTGCCGGGGATCCTGACCGGGATGAGGATGCTGGCATCCAGATCACACCGGCGAACCGTCCGCGGTCAGGCTCTCGGCGATGGGAGAAGAGCGAGTCGTCCTCGAGGGTGCAGCCGGCGAGGTCCTCGACGGTGACTCCCTGCTGGGCGAGGACGGCCTGGGCCTCGGCGCGCAGGTTCAGCGCACTGGTGCCCCAGCTGGTGGTGGAGGCGATGGCGGGACGGTCACGGGAGACCTCGGCGACCATCGGTTCTGGAATCTCGTAGCAGGCGCCGCAGGCTCCCGGGCCGATCCACGCGGTGATCGCGACGGCGCCGCGCTCCCGCATGGCGGCCACGGTGTTCTCCAGGACCCCGGCCAGCAGGCCTGGACGCCCGGCGTGGGCCGCAGCTGTCACCGGAACCTGATGCTCGGGATCGCTGCCGGCGCGCTGCCCGTAGAGCAGCACCGGCAGGCAGTCGGCGACCATGATCGCCAGCGGCACCGAGCCGTCGGCGCAGACCCAGGCATCCCCGGTGGGCACCGGGGCGGAGCTGACGCCGTCCTGCGTGGAGGCCGCGGCCTCGGCGTCGAGCACGTCTGCGGAGTGGACCTGGTTCAGGAAGCGCAGGGACCCCGCTGGCACGCCCATCGCCGCCTCGAGACGGCGGCGATCCTCGGAGACCCGCTGCTGGGAACCTGCGTGACGCGCCAGATTCCCGGCATCCACCGAGGTGAAGCCCAGCTGCACGGAGTCACCGGCGTGGCCCCGCCACCAGAACGGCGACGGGGACACAGCGGACCTGGCCCCCTTGTTCGTGGGGGCCGAGGTCACTTCAGGAAGTCAGGCACATCGAGGTCGTCGTTGCGACCTCCGGTGTAGTCCGACTCGACGATGTCCGGGATGTCCTGCTGCTCCTCGTTCTCATGACGACGACGCGAGGGGTCGAACCGCTGCTGAGGTGCGGTGTCCTGGGAGCCGGCGTAGCGTGCAGCACCTGAGCCGCCCATCGGGATCGTGCCGGGCACGGTTCCGGGGACGGGCGGGGCGGTGCGCGCGGGCGGGGCTGCGGAGCCGACGCTGCGAGCAGGCGCCTGGTTCTGCAGCGGCTGCGCGGGACGGGAGGTGGCGTCGACCTGGTCGAAGCCGGCGGCGATGACCGTCACCCTAGCCTCGTCACCGAGGGCGTCGTCGATGACGGCGCCGAAGATGATGTTGGCCTCCGGGTGGGCGACCTCCTGGACCAGCCTGGCGGCCTCGTTGATCTCGAAGAGTCCGAGATCCGAGCCGCCCTGGATGGAGAGCAGGACACCGTGTGCGCCGTCGATGGAGGCTTCCAGAAGCGGCGAGGCGATGGCGAGCTCCGCGGCCTTCACCGCACGGTCCTCACCGTTGGCCGAGCCGATGCCCATCAGGGCGGAGCCGGCACCCTGCATGACCGACTTCACGTCGGCGAAGTCGAGGTTGATCAGGCCCGGTGTGGTGATCAGGTCGGTGATGCCCTGCACGCCGGAGAGCAGCACCTGGTCCGCGGAGCGGAAGGCGTCCAGGACCGAGACGTTCTTGTCCGAGATCGAGAGCAGCCGGTCGTTGGGGATCACGATGAGCGTGTCGACCTCGTCGCGGAGCTGTTCGATGCCCTCTTCGGCCGAGCCGGCGCGCCGGCGGCCCTCAAAGGTGAACGGGCGGGTGACCACGCCGATGGTCAGCGCGCCGAGCGAGCGGGCGATCCGGGCGACCACGGGGGCGCCGCCGGTTCCGGTGCCGCCGCCTTCGCCTGCGGTGACGAACACCATGTCGGCGCCGCGGATGACCTCTTCGATCTCCTCGGAGTGGTCCTCGGCGGCCTGGCGGCCGACCTCAGGGTTGGCACCGGCTCCCAGTCCACGGGTCAGCTCTCGGCCGACGTCGAGCTTCACGTCGGCGTCGCTCATCAGCAGCGCCTGCGCGTCAGTGTTGATGGCGATGAATTCCACGCCACGGAGACCGACGTCGATCATGCGGTTGACGGCGTTGACGCCGCCGCCACCGATGCCGACGACCTTGATCACGGCCAGGTAGTTGTTCGGTGATGCCACGTTGTGTGTCCCTTGCTCGTCTCTGGTCTCAAATGTACGGAGACCCCCGTCGCTGAGTGAGCCGCAGCGCGACTCCTCACTGTCTTCACCCGTCTCGGGCCACCTGATCGTGCCGATGTCATTCGCGGGTACATCGGTTCAATCATGGGCGGCAACCCGTGACGTCGCAGCGGCTCTTCAGCGGACGGGAGCCTCCGTACCTGAGACATTGTTCTGTTGCCTGCGAACCAACAGCAAGGTTCAAGCTTTACTTGAACCTTAGGGGATCCCAGGTAGGCAGTCCCTGTCTGATGTCCTTTTCGGTCATAAGCCTACGCGCCACACGCGCCTAGCGCGTCACCGGCGCGCTCGGAGTTGAGATGTCGAGCACCTCGACGCCCTCGAACTCGCCCGCCGAGGAGCCCAGGATCGCTTCAAGCACCGTGGCCTTCTCGTCCCCGCGCTGGTCGTCGCCCCAGACGACGGTCCGCCCGTCCTGCAGCTCAAGCTGCACCGAATCCCGAGACTCCGCGGTGGCGGACTCCAGCGACTCGCGGGCGCCCTCGGGCAGCTGGCCCAGCACCGAGACGATGGTCTGGAAGACCGCCTCGTTCTCCAGGGCGGCCTCCGCGGAGATCACCGGGGTGGCGTAGCCCTGCGCATCCTCGGCCTGGGACTCGTCGAAGGTCCTGATCAGCTCTCCCTCCTGGCTGTAGAAGAGGATCTCCTCCCCCACGTGGACCTCTGCCACCGGGGGATGTTCGATCACCACGATGTCCAGGCCCTCGGGGAGCCGGGCGGCGACGATCACCTCGTCGACCGCGCGCTCGTCCTGCAGCAGCCGCTCGACGTCGCGCTGACTGACCTGAGCCAGCGGCCTGCCGTGCAGCGGCGCCAGCAGCTCCTGGGCGCGCTGATCGGTGAGCAGGTCGTTGTCCTGAACCGCGATCGCGCGCACCACCAGCAGCGGGGAGAAGTAGAGGGTGGCCACCACGCCGAGCAGCACCGCGAGGCTGATCAGCAGGGCGAGGATCCGTCGGCGGCGGCGCCGCCTGCCGATGACGGCGGCAGGCTCGGGGAAGTCCAGCGGGGACGCGTCACCGAACTCATCGTCGTCCGTGTCGGAGAACTCATCGTGGTCCGCGTCGGAGGGCTTGTCGTGGTCCGGGGCGCGGCGAGGGAACCGCAGCCTCATCGGCGCTCCGTGAGCGCGCGGAGGACGTCTGCGCCCAATGCGGTGACGTCACCGGCGCCGAGGGTCATGATCAGGTCTCCTGGACGGGCGGCCGAGGCCACGGCGTCGACGGCTTCGGCGACGCTGCGCACCGGGTGCCCCAGCAGGGCGGCGGTGACGCCCTCGATGGGCTCCTCCCGGGCCGGGTAGATCTCCAGCACCGCCACGGTGTCCGCCGCGGTCAGCGCAGTCCCGAAGTCAGCGGCGAAGGCGGCGGTGCGGCTGAACAGGTGCGGCTGGAAGATCACATGGACCTGCCCGTCAGCAGCGGTCAGCGAGGCGCGCGCGGCCTGGAGCACGGCGGCGACCTCGGTGGGGTGATGGGCGTAGTCGTCGTAGACGCGCACCCCGGAGACCTCTCCGCGCAGCTCGAAGCGGCGCGAGGTGCCTTGGAAGTGCGAGACGGCCGCGACGCTGGTTCCCAGCGAGAGTCCGGCTCGGCGCCCCACCGCGATGGCGGCCAGGGCATTGAGCTGATTGTGCACTCCGGGCACCGCCAGGCGCAGCAGCGCCTCCTCGGCGCCCTCACGCACCACCCCGCCGTCGCGGGTGACGCTGCTCAGCCGAAGGTCGGCGTCCTCGCGGGTGCCGTAGCTGGTGATGCTCACGCCGCGGGCGGCCAGCGGCTGCTCCACCTTCGCCAGCAGTTCGCGGGCACCGGAGTCGTCGGCGCAGATGATCAGCGCCCCGCCGTCGGTGATCCGCTCGGTGAAGTCCACGAAGACCTGCTCCACCGCCTCCGCGGTGCCGTAGTGATCGAGGTGGTCGGCTTCGACATTGGTGACCACACCGACCTCTGGGGCGTAGTTCAGCAGCGAGCCGTCGGACTCGTCGGCTTCGGCGATGAACCACTCCCCGGTGCCCGCCGCGGCGTTGACGCCGAGTCCGGCGACGTTGGCGCCGACGGCGAAGGTCGGGGAGAGTCCGGCCTGCTCCAGCAGCACGGTGGCCATCGAGGAGGTGGTGGTCTTGCCGTGGGTGCCCGCGACGGCGACGGCGCGGCGGGTCCGCATCAGCGCCGCCAGACCCTGCGAGCGGTGCAGCACCGGCAGGCCGCGGCGCACGGCCTCGTCGTATTCGGGATTGCCGGCAGCGGCGATCGAGGAGGCGATCACCGCGGTGATGGGGTGGCCCAGCTGTTCCTCGGCGGCGGCCAGGTTCTCGGCGCGGTAGCCCACCTGCACGGCGGCGCCGCCGCGACGGAACTCCTCGAGCACGGGGAGCTCCTTGGCGTCGGTGCCGGAGATCGGCACGCCGTCGGCGGCCATCAGGCGTGCGACGGCGGAGACGCCCACTCCGCCGAGCCCCAGGAAGTGGACGTGCCCGAGTCCGGCGGCGGGAGGTTCAGCGGAGCTGGGCCGGGCGGTGGGCTCCGCGGCGTGAGCAGGATTCATGGGAGGCAGGGTCACTTCGCGGTCTCGGACTTGCTCATCGGGTGGCCGGCGGCGGCGAGGGTGGCGCGGGCCATCCGGTCGTCGGCATCGGTGATCCCGCGCGAGGCCGACTGCTGCTCCATGGTGGCCAGCAGCTGCGGGTCCTCGAGCAGCGGAACGATGTTGCGCCGGATCCAGGACTTGTTGAAATGTTCGTCCTTGACCAGCAGGGCGCCGCCTGCGGCGACAAGTTCGCGGGCGTTGAGCTCCTGCTCGCCGTTGCCCACCGGCAGCGGCACGAAGATCGCGGGAAGCCCCACGGCGGCGACCTCGCTCACCGTGGCGGCGCCGGCGCGGGCGATGATGAGGTCCGCGGCGGCGTAGGCGAGCTCCATGCCGTCGAGGTATTCCCGCTGGTGGTAGCCGGGGGCTTGGATCAGCGCACCGTGCTCACCGGTGAGCGCCTTGTCCCGGCCGGTCAGGTGCAGCACCTGGGCCCCGGTGGCGAGCAGATCGGTCAGCGCCGCCTTGATCGAGTTGTTCAGCGACAGCGCCCCGGAGGAGCCGCCGGTGATCACCAGGGTGACCTTCTCCGGGTCCAGGCCCAGGGCCTTGCGGGCCTGTTCCCGCTGCTGGGCGCGGTCGAGCTGGGAGATCTCTCGGGCCATCGGCATGCCCACCCATTCGGAGCCCTTCAGCGGGGTGCCTTCGAAGGCGACGCCGGTGAAGGCGGCGAACCGGTGGCCCAGCTTGTTCGCCAGACCGGGGCGAGCGTTGGCCTCGTGGATGACCACGGGGATGCCCAGCCGGCGGGCCGCGACGAACACCGGGGTGCACACGTACCCGCCGACGCCCATGACCACGTCGGCCTGCTCGGCGCGGAGGATCCCGGCGGCGTCGCGCACGGCCTGCCCGAAGCGGGAGGGGAAGCGCAGCATGTCACGGGAGGGCCGCCGGGGCATGGCGACCTTGTCGATGGTCTCCAGTCGGTAGCCGGCCTCGGGGACCAGCCGGGTCTCGAGTCCGGCGGCGGTGCCGATGACGGTCTGGCGGACCTCGGGGGCGAGGCGATCGAGGGCCCGGGCGACTGCCAGCATCGGGCTGACGTGCCCGGCGGTTCCCCCGCCTGCGAGAACTATGGAGAGCTCATTCATGGATTTTCCTTCGGCAGCCATCAGACGGACATGGGGTTTCGGTGGGAGGTTTTGGTGGCCTTCGACGGGGAGCTGCTCCGGCGAGGCCGGGGTCGGCCGTCCAGGCGCTGCCTGCGGGCGAAGTTCAGCACCACCCCGACGGCGATCAGGGTCACGGTCAGCGCCGAGCCGCCGTAGGAGATGAACGGCAGCGGCACGCCCACCACCGGGAGCAGCCCGGTGACCATGCCGATGTTGATGAAGGCCTGACCGTTGATCCAGGCGATGACCCCGAGGCAGACCAGTCGGGTGAACTGGTCGTTCGTGTTGTAGGCCACGCGGAACATCCCCACGGCGAGCACCGCGAAGAGGCCCAGCACCGTGAGGGTGCCGAGCAGTCCCAGCTCCTCTCCGATGATGGTGAAGATGAAGTCGTTGTGGACCTCGGGGATGTAGTCCCATTTCTGCCGCGACTGGCCCAGGCCGACGCCCCAGAAGCCGCCCGAGGCCAGCGCGTAGTAGCCCTGCTGCATCTGGTGACAGGGATCGGTGGGGTGGTCGCAGTTGACCCCGAGCCACGCCCAGACCCGCATCATGCGGTAGGGCGTCACCAGCATCAGCAGCGCCACCATCACCGCGGCGAGGCTGGCCGCGATCACGAAGTACCGCATGGCGACCCCGGCGGCGAAGAGCAGCGTCCCGACGATCAGGATGATGATCAGGCTGGTGCCCAGGTCGCCGCCGGCGAGCACCAGGACCAGGACCGAGAGGGCACCGGGAGCCACGAAGGGAGTGACCCAGTGCGCGAACTGGGAGAGCAGCCGGCCCTTCTTGGCCAGCACCGCGGCGCCCCACATCACCAGGCCCAGCTTGGCGACCTCGGAGGGCTGTCCCTGGACCGGTCCGATCCGGAGCCAGTTCGTCGAGCCGCCGCCGGTATGGCCCAGCGGGGTGAACGCGACCAGGGCGAGCAGGACGGCGGAGAGCAGCATCAGGAACCAGCCGATGGCGCGCAGCCAGCGGGTGGGCAGGACCATCATGACCAGCATGCCGACGAGCCCGATGGCCGCCCAGGTGGCCTGGCGGGTCGCTGTGGTGAAGGCTCCCCCGGTCGGATCCACCGAGGTCGAGGACAGCACGAAGGTCAGCCCGATGATCGAGAGGGCGAGGGTGGAGCCGAGGATCAGCCAGAACGTGGTGTAGGGGTTCCCGATCTCCAGGAAGCTCCAGAAGCGCTGGACCCGGTTCTGCCGGGAGTCCGCCCGCTCCGCCTTCCAGCGCCGACCTGCGGCGCCGTCGGAGGTGTCGGCGTCCCGGGTGTCCGCGGCGGGGCCCTTGGCAGTGGAGGTCTTCGCGGTGGAGGTCTTGGCGGCGGAGGTCTTGGCGGCGGGGCCCTTGGCAGTGGAGGTCTTGGCCGCAGTCGATCGATGCACGCGCCGCTCAGCCGTCGGTTCGACAGGCCCTTCGCCCGGGTCGGTCTGGTCGTCCACGGCGCGAAGCTGGGACCTGCGCTGTTCGGGGGAGGCTGGGACTCGAGGTCTCCGCTTGTCCATCCAGTCCTCCTCCTGGTGAAGTCCCCTGCGGGGCTCCACGTCTGCGATCAATCGGTCATGAGCTCTGCCACTGCTTCGATGAATGCTTCCCCGCGGGCTGCGTAGGAGGCGAACTGGTCCATCGAGGCAGCCGCCGGGGCCATCAGCACCGTGTGGTGCGGCGCAAGCGCCTTGGCGGCTTCGGCGACGGCGGTCCGCATCGCGCGCACCCCGTCCTCACCCGCCAGCGACGCGTCCAACTCGCTGCGCCTCTCATCCTCCCGCAGGCGTCCACCGATCACCGGGACTCCCGGCGCGTGTCGCTCGAGGCTGGACCTCAGCTGGGAGGAGTCGGTGCCGATCAGGATCACCTGCCGCAGCCGTGGGGCGATCTCCCGGACGAGTTCGTCGTAGACCACCCCTTTGGGCAGTCCCCCAGCGATCCAGATGACATCGGTGAAGCTGCGCAGCGAGGCCGCGGCGGCATGTGGGTTGGTGGCCTTGGAGTCGTTGATCCAGAGCACGTCGTCGGCCTTCGCCACCGGCTGGATGCGGTGATCACCGGCCTCGTAGGCCTGCACGGCCGCTCGGATCGCGTCCGGTGCGGCGCCGGCGGCGCGCGCCAGGGCGGCGGCGGCAAGGGCATTGGCGATGAGGTGCTGCGGGGCGAGCGGGCCGAAGTCGGCAAGTTCCGCCAGTTCCAGCGCCTGGTGCGCGCGATCGGCCAGGAACGCTCGGTCCACCAGCAGGTCATCGACCACGCCGAGCATCGAGGGTCCGGGGGCTCCGGTGGTGAAGCCGATGGCTCGGCATCCCTCCTGGACGTCGGCCTCGGCGACCATGTCCTCGGTGACCCGCTGGTCTGCGTTGTAGACGCAGGCCAGCTCGGTGTTCTCGTAGATCTTGGCCTTCGCCGCGCGGTAGTCCTCGAAGCTGCCGTGCCAGTCGACATGGTCCTCGGCGATGTTGAGCACCGCTGAGGCCAGCGGGGAGAGCAGCTCGGTGTATTCGAGCTGGAAGCTGGAGAGCTCCACGGCCAGGGCGTCATAGCCTTCCGGATCGCGGATCGCGTCGAGCACCGGCACCCCGATGTTGCCGCAGGCGATGGCGCGCTGACCGTCGTGGATCAGCATCGACTCCAGCAGCGTGACGGTGGTGGTCTTGCCGTTGGTGCCGGTGACCACGAGCCAGCTGGGCTTCGTGGCGCCCGGGCGGGGTCCGAGCCGCCAGGCCAGCTCCACCTCGGAGAGGACCGGGATCCCGGCGGTGCGCGCCGCACTGATCAGCGCAGAGTCGGGCCGCCAGCCCGGAGAGGTGACCACGAGCTCGACGGGCTCACCGTCGAGCAGCGGCAGCTCGGAGAGGTGCTCCTTGCCGAGCAGGATCTGACTCACGCCGACCAGCCGCAGCGTCTCGGCGTCGCGGCGCGTCTTGGGTGCATCGGTTCCATCGACGACGACGACGCGCGCGCCCAGCTCGGCCAAGGTGTCGGCGGCGGCGAATCCCGAGACGCCGAGCCCGGTGACCATCGCGCGCAGTCCCTTCCAGGGGCCGTCCCAGCCGCGAAGCTCGGGGCGGATCTGCGGCTGCCGGGAATTCTGGTGCTGCGCGTGCTGTGGGTCCTGAGAGTCGGACACGCTCACTGACGGATCACCCATTCGCCGTAGAAGACGGCCAGACCGATGCCCACGGCGAGGGCGCCGATGATCCAGAACCTGACCACCACGGTGACCTCTGCCCAGCCTTTGAGCTCGAAATGGTGCTGCAGCGGGGCCATCAGGAACACCCGCTTGCCGCCGGAGAACTTGAAGTAGCCGACCTGGATGATCACCGAGAGGGTGATCAGCACGAAGAGCCCGCCCAGGATCACGAAGAGCAGCTGGGTATGGGTCAGGATCGCGAAGCCGGCCAGAGCGCCGCCGAGGGCGAGGGAGCCGGTGTCGCCCATGAAGATCTTCGCCGGTGAGGTGTTCCACCAGAGGAAGCCGATCAGCGCGCCGGTGATGATCGCGGCGATCATGGCCATGTCCATCGGGTCGCGCACCTGGTAGCAGACGCTCTCCACGGCGCTGCGGCTGCCGCAGGCCTGGTTGAACTGCCAGATCGAGATGATCGTGTAGGCGGCCGTCACCATTGCCGTGGCCGCCGTGGCGAGCCCGTCGAGGCCGTCGGTGAGGTTCACGCCATTGGTGGTCGCGGTGACGATCAGGTTCGCCCAGATCACGAAGAGGATCATGCCGATGATCGGGCCGGCGAAGGCCAGGTCGAGCACCGTCTCGCGGACGAAGGAGATGTTCGTCGAGGCAGGGGTCAGCCCGTCGGCGTCGGGGAAGTTCAGCGCCAGCACGGCGAAGAGCACACCGACGGCGACCAGCCCGGCGATCTTGCGCCAGGGCGTCAGTCCCAGCGACTGCTTCCTGCTGATCTTCGCGAAGTCATCGGCGAAGCCGACGAGGCCCATGCCGACCATCAGCATCAGCAGCAGCAGCCCGGAGGCTGTCGGTCCGGCGGTGTCGCCGGTGATGCTCAGCAGCAGGTGGGTCAGCAGGTACGCGGCGACCACGGCCATCATGATGACCGCTCCGCCCATCGTGGGCGTGCCGCGCTTCACATGGTGGGTGGTGGGGCCGTCGTCACGGATGAACTGGCCGTATCCTCGCTTCACCAGGAAGCGGATGAACAACGGCGTCCCGACGAGGGTGAGTCCCAGGCCGAAGACGGCACCGATGACTACAGCGATCACAGGGCCCCTTCCTTTGCGGCGATCTTGTCACCCAGGAGTCTAAGCCCTGCGCTGTTGGAGGATTTGAACAGCACGATGTCACCGGGAGCGAGCTCCTGGTCCAGGTAGGCCTCGGCCTCCTCGACCGTGGCGACCCAGTGCACCTCAGAGCCCCAGCTTCCCTCCGCGATGGCGCCGCGGTAGAGCGGGTAGGCCAGATCGCCCACCACCAGGGTCTTGTCGATGTTCAGCCGCACCACGGTCTCCCCCAGCTGGGTGTGCTTGGGGATGGAGACGTCGCCGAGCTCGAGCATCGCGCCGAGCACGGCCACCGAGCGGCGTGCCGGGCGGCCCTGACCGGGTCTGGTGAGCATCGCCAGGGTGCGCAGCGCCTCCCGCATGGATTCGGGGTTGGCGTTGTAGGCGTCGTTGATCAGGGTGACCCCGTCGGCGCGCTCGGTGCGTTCCATCCGCCAGCGGCTCGCCGGGCCGAGCCCGTTCAGCCGCTCGGCGATGGCGTGAGGGGCGACGCCTGCGCGCAGCGCGCAGGCCGCCGCGGCAAGGAGGTTGGAGACGTGGTGGGCGCCGGTGAGGCCGGAGACCAGCGGGAACTCTTCGCCGGACTCGGTGAAGCGCAGCTGGAACCTCGGGTGCCCGGCCTCGTCGAGGCTGAGGTCCACAGCGCGCACCTGGTCCGGGGTCCCGGCGGCGTGGTCACCGCCGGCGGCCTGACCGGCGTCCGGACCCGTCTCCTGGCCGGTGTCTTCGCTGAACCAGGTGATCGGAGCCTTCGCGGCCTTCGCCATGGGGGCGACCTGGGCGTCGTCGCGGTTGAGCACGACGGCGCCGGTGGCGCTGATCTCCTCGACGAGCTCCGCCTTGACGGCGGCGATCTTGTCCGCGCCGCCGAACTTGCCGGCATGGGCGGATCCGACCATGAGCACCGCCCCGATGTCGGGGCGGACCATCTCCGCGAGCTCGCGGATGTTGCCGGGGGCGTCTGCGCCCATCTCCACGACCACGTACCGGGTGTCCAGCTCAGCGGTGAAGATGGTCAGCGGGACTCCGACCTCGCCGTTGTAGGAGCCCTGGGGCGCCACGGTGGGGCCCTCGGGCTCGAGGATCGACTTCAGCAGGTCCTTGGTGGTGGTCTTGCCGGCGGACCCGGTGATGCCGATGACGGTGGTGGCCGAATGGGCGCGCACCCGGTCGAGGATCGCCGCGGCGATCTGTCCCATGGCGGTGACCACGTCGGTCACGATCACGCTGGGATGCGGGGCTCCGTGTGGGGTCTGGGTCTCGCGCTCGGCCAGCACGAGGGTGGCGCCGGCGGCGAGGGCGACGTCGATGAAGCGGTGACCGTCGGTGGTCTCCCCGGGCTTGGCGATGAACAGCGAGTCCGCGACCATGCTGCGCGAGTCGGTGTCCGCGTGGCGCACGCGGACCGCGGCGGGGTCAGGGACGCCGCGCAGGGTCCCTGCGGTGATCTCGGCGATCTCTTCGGCTGAGAGTTCGATCATGCCTTGTCGCCTCCTTCTGCTGTGGAAAGGCTGTGGGTCTTGTCGGTGTTCGGAGCGGACTCGGTCTGCGGAGCATCGTCGGCGGTGGGGAATCCGCGCAGGCGCAGCGCCCGGGCCAGCTCCACCCGGTCGTCGATCGGGTGCTTCGTCCCGGCGAAGTCCTGGTGGACCTCATGTCCGCGTCCCGCGAGGATGATGGTGTCCTCGGGCTCGGCCACCGCCACGGCGCGGGTGATCGCGTCGAGTCGCGGCGAGATCTCCTCCAACGTGGTGTCCAGATCCTCTTCGGCCAGGGCCTCACGGGCGCCCTCCAGGAGCCCGGCGCGGATCTGCGCGGGGTCCTCGCCGTGCGGATCGTCGTCGCTGATGATCACGTGATCGGCCATGCGCACCGCGATGGCGCCCATCAGCGGGCGCTTGGCGCTGTCACGCTCCCCCGCGGCGCCGACGACCAGGATGGTCTTCCCGCGCGAGGTGCTCGCGGCGGCCTCGAGGGTACGGATCATGGCATCGGGGTTGTGCGCGAAGTCGACGATCGCGGCGGGCTCGGTGCCGATCACCTGCATCCTGCCTGGGACGCTGATCGTGAAGGGGTCGGCCTGCTCGAGCGCGGTGACGATCTCGTCGCGACTGACTCCGAGCGCGGTGGACTCATCGGCGGTGAGCACCATCACGGCGGCCAGCGCCGCATTGGCGACGTTGAACCGGCCGGGCAGCCCGGTGCGGGAGCGGATGCTCTCCCCGGTGTGGCGGTTGCGCAGCGTGAAGGCGCTGCCGAGCAGATGCGGGGTCACCTCGGTGACGCTCCAGTCCGCGGTCGGGTCCGGCACCTCTGCGGTGGCAAGCGTCACGACGTGGCCGGTTGCGGTCTCAGCCATCCGCCAGCCCCAGGGATCATCCACGATGACCACGCTGCTGCGGGTCCGGCGACGGGCGAACAGGGCCGACTTGGCCGCGAAGTACTCCTCCATCGACCCGTGCAGGTCCAGGTGGTCCTGGGTGAGGTTGGTGAAGCCCGCCACGGCGTAGAAGAGCCCGGAGGTGCGCTGATAGGAGATGGCGTGGGAGGAGACCTCCATCGCGGCGGCGGCGACGTCGGCCTCGCGGAAGAGCGCCATCAGGCTGTGCAGCTGCACGGCCTCCGGCGTCGTCATCTTCGAGGGGATGGTCGCCGCACCGGAGGCGATCTCGATGGTGCCGATCAGGCCGGTGGCGCGCTCGTGCGGGCGCAGCAGCGTGTCCAGCAGGGAGCGCAGGAAGTAGGTGGTGGTGGTCTTGCCATTGGTGCCGGTGACCCCGAAGAGCGCCGGCCCGGAGGTGGCGGTGTTGCCGTAGATCAGCGCGGCCGACGGGCCCGCCGCCTCGCGCACGCGGCGCACCTCGATGACCGGGATGCGGTAGCCCACGCGTTCGCGGACCTTCTCGGCGCCGGCGACGTCGGTGAGGATCGCTGCCGCCCCGCCGTCCAGAGCGGTCATCACGAAGTCAGCACCATGAGCGCGGGAGCCGGAGACCGCGACGAAGAGGTCCCCGGGGCCTACGGCCTTGGGGTCCATGGCGGCACCGGTGAGCCGGATCTCGCCTGCGGCACGACCCACGGGGGTGACCAGCGGGTCATAGCCGGTGCTGGCGAGCTCGGCGAAGAGCTCTTCCACACTGGTGCCGAGCACGCCGTCTGGACGGAAGACTCGGTCCTGCTGCGCGACACTCAGCCCTGCCTCTACCGCGCTCACCAGGGCTGATCCTGATTCTCGCCTTCGAAGCCGTCGTAGGCCTCGCTCTCCGCCCCGCTGGGCGCCTCGTCATAACTGCTAAGCACGTAGGCCATGATCTCACGGAACGTGTCGGTGACCTCCCAGTCACGCCAGTAGCCCTGCGGGCGGTGCACGGTGACGGAGACCAGATACTGCGGGTCATCCAGCGGCGCCATTCCGATGAAGGACTGGGTGTGGCCGTCGAATCCTCCGCCAGCACCGGCTGCCTCCGCGATCCCGGACTTGCCGCCCACGCGGTATCCGGAGACGGCGGCCTGGCCGCCGGTTCCGTAGTCCACCACGCCTTCGAACATCCGGAGCATCTCCGCGGAGGTCTCCTCGGAGAAGATCCGCTCACCCGGCTGGGTCTGAACCGGGTGCTCGGTGCCGTCGGCGTCGACGTAGGCGTCGATCAGGCGCAGCGGGACGTCGACTCCGCCGTTGGTCATGGTCTGGAAAGCCTGCACATTGTGCAGCACCGAGGTCGTGTAGCCCTGCCCGAACTGGGTGGTCAGGTGCTGGCGGGCGTCCCATTCCTCGGGGGGCCGCAGCACCGAGTTCGCTTCGGTCCCGAGCCCGATGTCGAGCGGTTCGCCGAGGCCGACCCGGCGCATGTAGTCGTACCGGGTCTCTTCGGGGATCTCTCCGCCGATCATCACGGTGCCGGTGTTGTAGGAGCGGGCGAAGATGCCTGCGGCCGTCATGTCCAGGGTCGGGTGGCGGGTGGCGTCGCTGATGGTCTGGCCGTCCACCTCGTAGCGGTTGTCCACGGTGAATCCGTCGGTGGGGTTCAGCGTCCCCTCCTCGAGCGCCATGGCGAAGGTGATGGCCTTGCCGGTGGAGCCTGGTTCGAAGTCCTGGGTCAGCGCGAGCGGTCGGCGGAAGAGCTCGTCGGTCTCTCCCGGTTCGGCCGGATCGACCGTCTCGGAGTCGGCCATGGCCAGGATCTCTCCAGTGGTGAGGTCCACGACGGTGGCATTGCCCCAGGCTGCGTTGTACTGGTTCGACTTCTTCGCGATCGCCTCCTGGGCGAACCACTGCAGGTCCTGATCGATGGTCAGACGGACGTCCTGGCCGTCCTCGGCCGGGAGCTCCTCATAGGTGGCCACCGGAATCCGCACGCCGTCGCCGCCGACCTCATAGATCCGTTCCCCGTCGACGCCGCTGAGCGCCTCGTCCTGGGCGGCTTCGATTCCTTCGAGGGGGCCGTCAGCGCCCATGAATCCGATGATCGAACCTGCCACGGCGCCGGACGGGTAGCTGCGCTGGGACACCGGCTCGGCGTAGAGGCCGGGGAGCCCGATGTCCACGGCCTGCTCGCTCTGCTCAGGCGTCAGTGATCGAGCCACCACCGAATAGCGGCTCTCGCCCACGATGAGGTCTGTGAGCTCCTCGGTGCTGCGATCCAGCACCTCGCCGAGCTCGGCGATCCCGGCCTGCACCGAGATCTCCTCGCGCAGCCCGGTGGCCTCGTCGCTGCGCTCGAAGTCTTCCACCACCGCCTGGTCGACGACCAGGTCATAGCGGTTCACCGAGGCGGCGAGCACTCGACCTTCGGTGTCGAGGATGTCCCCGCGGTGTGCGGGCAGCGGGACGCTGCGCAGCCGTTCGGAGACCGCCGCCTGGGCGTTTCCTGCAGGGTCCAGGCCCTGCACGTGGAAGAGGCGTCCTCCGAGCAGGAGCAGCATCACCAGGATCAGGGTGAGTCCGATGCGCATCCGGAACGAAAGGACCCGTTCTGCGCGTTTCTTCTGAGCGGCTGCCATGGCGTCAGCGTTCTCCCAACAAGTCGATCAGTCGAATGAGGGCGCCGGTATGGTCCCGCCGTTGAGTTCAGCAGGGCTGAACTGGTCTTGCGTCCCTGCAGATGCCTCCTGGCCATTCTGCCCGCTGGGAGCCTCGATGAGCGTGTTCAACGCGCCCCCGCCGAGAATCCCTGACGGCGCGCCGGTCACGGCATCCGAGACGTTCAGCGCAGCGGCGGAGTCGCCTCCGGGAACTGCGGGCGAGGCCACGAAGCTGGAGGGACGGTCGCCGCTGTCCGCGGGCGCCGCGGTGCCGGTGACCTCACCGTTGCCGAGGTCCAGGGCCGCGGCCTCGGCAGGCATGACCATGCCCAGTCCGACGGCGGCGCTGGAGAGCGCCTGCGGCGATTCCAGGTGCTGGACCTCTTCGGTCAGCGCCTGGTTCGCCTGGACCAGCGAGAGGTGCTGGTTCTGCAGGTCCACGACGGTGTACTGCGCGTTGGCCACGTGGATGTTCACCGCGAGCACGATCGTCAGCGCGAGCCCGAGCAGTGCGATGATCCCGCCGATGAGTCCCTTCTGCCGCCCCCGGAGCTTGGGCAGGGCGCGGAGCATCGGACTGGGGCGTGCTGGGGAGCCTGCGTCGTCGGTGCGTCCGGGGAAGGAGAGGCTGCGCGCCAGTGACCCGCGGCTGGCCGGGGCGAGGGAATGTGCTTCTGCGCTCATGCGGCGGTTCTCCTGGAGTCGGTCAGCTTCTCCACTGCACGCAGCTTCGCTGACGCTGCGCGGGGGTTCTCGGCGATCTCGGCCTCGTCGGGCAGCTCTGCCCCGCGGGTGAGGGATCTGAATGTCGGCTTGTGCTCTTCGAGCTCCACGGGCAGCCCCGTCGGCGCCGAGGACTTGGTGCGTCGAGCGAAGGCCTGCTTCACGATGCGGTCCTCCAACGAGTGATAGCTCATCGCCACGATCCGACCGCCCGGCGCCACGGCGTCCAGGGCGTTCGGGATGGTGCGCTGCAGGACCTCGAGCTCCTCGTTGACCGCGATGCGCAGGGCCTGGAAGGTGCGTTTGGCGGGGTGTCCCCCGGTGCGCT
The DNA here is from genome assembly GCF_022565895.1 of Nesterenkonia sp. YGD6. Classification (NCBI taxonomy): domain Bacteria; kingdom Bacillati; phylum Actinomycetota; class Actinomycetes; order Micrococcales; family Micrococcaceae; genus Nesterenkonia; species Nesterenkonia sp. YGD6. The sequence goes on from NZ_JAJOYY010000001.1 coordinate 119,701, forward strand.
TGGAAGCCGCGGGGACCGCGCGGTCCACCACGGCGGCGAGGTCCGCGGTCGTGGTGAAGGGGCGGCTCTCTCGCCGGGAGACGATGGCCGAGGCGATGCGTCCGGCGAAGCGCTCTTCGCCGTATTCGCGCAGGATCCGCCTCAGCTCGGGCACCTCGATCCGCGCCAGCAGCTCGGCGACCGACTCGTCGGGGGAATCCTCCGAGGCATCCATGCGCATGTCCAGCGGGGCATCGTAGGAGTAGGCGAAGCCGCGGGAGGCCTCGTCCAGCTGCAGCGAGGAGACCCCGAGGTCGAGAAGCACCCCGGCGACTCGCTGATCGGAGTCCAGCTCCTCTGCGGCGACCTCGTCCACGCGGTCGTAGACCGTGTGGATGCCGCGAAAGCGGTCGCCGTAGGCGGAGAGGCGCTGCGCCGCGAGGGCATGCGCCTGGGGATCCCGGTCCAGGCCGAGCACGAGCACCTCGGAGTCGGCCGCAAGCATGGCTTCGGCGTGGCCGCCCATGCCCAGGGTGGCGTCGATGACCACGGGACGGTGGCCGGCGGCCCGGATGTTCTCCACTCCGAGGGCCAACAGTCTGATGCAGCGATCTCGCATCACCGGCACGTGCCGGTCTGCTGTCTCTCGTTGCGCCATACTGCCTCCGTCATGGGAAAGGATCCTTGGACCAGCTCCTCCTCCGCTCCGGCCTGCTGCCTGACATCGGGGAAGATAAGTCAGGAGTGCGGCCGGGCGGCGGAAGAACTCACCCAAGGATCCCCTTGAAGTGTTCGAACCGTCTTCACTTGTCGTACTTTGTTCGGTCGGCGTGTCACGTCGAGCGCCTTCGGTGCTCAGAAGAGACCGGGAATGGCGTCCCCATCGGTGGATGAGAACTCCGACTCCTTCGCCTCCAGGTACTCGTTCCAGGCTGCGGTGTCCCAGATCTCGGCGCGGTCTCCCGCTCCGATGACCGTGACATCGCGGTCCAGTCCGGCGTACTCCCTCAGCGCGGCGGGAACCGTGATCCTGCCCTGCTTGTCCGGAATCTCGTCAGAGGCTCCGGAGAGGAATACGCGGATGTAGTCGCGTGCTTGGCGTGAGGTCAGAGGAGCCTGCCGCATCTGCTGATGGACGTTCTTGAACTCTTCCGTGCTGAACACATAGATGCAGCGTTCCTGCCCGCGGGTGAGGACCAGGCCGTTGGCCAGTTCTTCGCGATACTTCGCGGGAAGGATCAGGCGAGCCTTCTCATCCATGCGAGGCGTGTATGTGCCCAGGAACAAAGGACACTCACCACCTCACTTGTTGAGGAGAATCATTCCTTCTCCCTCTACCGAGCTCCACTTTACCCCACTTCCCCCCACTTGCAACCAAAATCTGCCGTCGCACGGCCGACACTTCCCCCACGTCGGCGATTTCAAGCCTCTGACCTGGAGTGATACCACTCAGGTGCAGGTGGAGGGCGGTGGAGGGCTTCTCCCGGACAGGCCCGCTCCGGGTGCGCCGGGTGAGGTGTCGCGCCGTGCGGAGCGACCCGGAGCAGCGTCGCGAGAGCCTGGATGATCCGCCTCTGACCAGGCGAGACGGGCGCAGCTGCGGGAACTGAGGACCGTTGTGGCGGGATGTGGGGTGCTGTGGGGTGGGAAGTGGGGGTGTTGTGTGGTGGGAAGTGGAGGTACCCGATGGTGGGAAGTGGAGGCGCTGCGATCAGGCACGAAAAAGGCCCCTCCGGAGAGGGGCCTTTCGAAGTCAGGTGATGCCTGGAGGAGTCAGTCCTGCCGGCGTCGTTCTTCCCAGCGCTGTTCGAGTCCGGTCATGAAGTTTCCGGACGGACTCGGGGCCGAGCTGCGGGGTCCGCCGCCGCCGCCTCCACCGCCGTTGCCGCCGCCGTTGCCGCGGGAGTTTCCGGAGGTTCCTCCGGTGGTGGCGTAGTAGACGCCTGCACCCATGATCAGGAAGCCGATCACACCGACAGGGATCCACTGGTTGTAGATGCTGACCAGCAGGACGACGATGCCGAGGACTGCGACCAGAGCGCCGAGCACAATGTTGCGCACGTTGAGCTTTCCCGTCGGGGAGTCCTGCATGGAGCTTGCGAAGCTCGGATCCTCCGACTGCAGCTGTTCTTCGAGCTGCTTGAGCATGCGCTGTTCACGCTCCGACAGTGGCATCGTGAAGCTCCTCGCGGTCGTCGTATGGCGTGGTGGACGATCTGGATACGCCTAGGTGTATAGTCTAGCGGTTTCGTCACCGCAGACCTAGCCCGCAGTCCGCCCTGCGGCGATCTCTGGGCTGGTGCCCAGGAACCCTCCAGTCATGGATCCTCGCGGCGAGCGCGCAGCAGCGAGGCAGGAGCAGTCTGGACCTGTGGGAATTTCTTCGCGATCGCGTCGAGCGCACTCTCGGCGTCGAGCCAGTTCGTCTCCGTGCGATCGAAGCTCAGCTGCAGCGAGCCTCCCTCATCCACCAGCCGTTCCGCCCGGACTCCGACCAGGCGCACCGGCTGCGGCCGCTCCCCCAGCCGTTCCAGCATCCCCAGCACGCGGGCGTAGATGGCCAGTGCGGAATGGGTGGGATGGGAGAGGGTGGACGAACGGGTCAGCGTCTCGAAGTCGCTGTAGCGCAGCTTCAGGCTGATCCCCTCGGCGGAGACCCCCGACTCGCGCAGCCGCGCGGCGACCCGGTGACTGAGTCGCAGCAGCTCTGCGCGCAGCGCCGCTTCATCCTCGACATCGACCGCAAAGGTCTCTTCGGCCCCGATGGACTTCTCGATCCGGTGCGGCTGGACCTCGCGGGCGTCCTCTCCCCAGGCCAGCCGGTGCAATGCCGTGCCGGTGACCCCGAAGCGGCGGCGCAGCGCCGGTTCCGGGGTCTCTGCGAGCTGGAGCACCGTGGTGATCCCGAAGGCCTTCAGGGACTCTGCGGTCTTTCCCCCGACGCCCCACATCGCGGTCACCGGCAGGGAATGCAGGAACTCCAGGCGGCGGTGCGGCGGGACCAGCATCAGCCCGTCCGGCTTTGCCCGGGTGGAGGCGATCTTGGCGATGAACTTGCGGTCGGCGATCCCCACGGTGGCGGGGAGGTTGAACTCCTCACGGATCTCACGGCGGATCTTCTGCCCGATCTGCTCGGGTCCGCCCAACCGCCGTCGAGCCCCGGTGAGATCGAGGAAGGCCTCGTCCACGCTGAGCTGCTCCACGGCGTCGGTGACGGTGTCGAAATAGCTCATGATCCGCCGCGAGAGCTCTCGGTAGACGTCCATGTGGGGCGAGATCACGACGGCATCGGGACTGGCCCGGCGCGCCCGGGCCAGCGGCATCGCCGAGCGCACCCCGTCCGCGCGGGCCTCATAGGAGGCCGAGAGCACCACGGAGCGACCCGAGTCCTGCGCGACGATGATCTTGCGCCCGCGCAGCTCGGGGCGGGTGAGCAGCTCGACCTCCACGTAGTAGGCATCCATATCCACATGCGCGAGGACGCGTGAATCAGCCGGTGGGGACGGTGCCATACCGATAGGCTATCCGCCATGAAGCGCGAAGAATTCATCAGCGAGGTCAACGCGAGGTGCGCCGGCTTTCTCGAGGCGCGGCACGCAGAGGTCCATGCAGTCTCCCAACACGCGGTCCCCTTGGTCACGGCGCTGATGTCACTGACCCGGGGTGGGAAGAAGATGCGTCCCGCCCTGGCACGACTGGGCTGGCAGGCGGCCTCCGGGCGCGGCGCGGGCGTCGTCGAGCTGGGGGTGGCGCTGGAGCTGTTCCAGGCGGCTGCGCTGGTCCACGACGACGTGATCGACCGCTCCGCGACCCGCCGGGGTCTGCCCAGCGCGCACATCCGCTTCGAGCAGCTCCACCGCGAATCCGGCTTCAGCGGAGACCGCGGTCATTTCGGGACCACCGGTGCGATCCTCTCCGGCGACCTCGCCCTCGCCTGGGCCTCGGAGGCCTTCTTCCATGCCCAGTCCACCGCCGCCCAGGACGGGCTGGCGAGCAGTCCGCTCGCCGCGCGGACCTTCCATCAGATGCACACCGAGGTCATCACCGGGCAGTACCTCGACGTGCTGGAGGAGGTGCGCACCCCGGCCGACACCGAGACCGAGGCGGTCAGTCGGGCCCGCGGGGTGCTGCGCTACAAGGCTGCCAAGTACTCCACCGAGTACCCGGTGGTCCTCGGCGCGGCCCTGGCCGGCGGCTCGGACCAGCTGTGCCGCGCCTTCGCCGCGGCGGCGCTGCCGGTAGGAGAGGCGTTTCAGCTGCGCGACGATCTGCTCGGGGTCTTCGGAGACCCGGAGACCACCGGCAAGCCGGTCGGTGATGATCTGCGTGAGGGCAAGCGCACCGAGCTCATCGCCTACGGGCTGTTCCGCTCCTCCGCGGCGGGAGCCCAGGAGCTCAGCCAGATGCTGGGAGACCCGGCGCTGAGCGAGGAGCAGGTGGAGCGGGCCCGCGCCATCCTCACCGAGTCTGGAGCCGTCGACGAGGTCGAGCGCAGCATCGAGAAGCTCACCGGCGAGAGCGTCGCCCGGACGCAGCACCTCGTGGATCTCGGCGTCTCCGCGGAGGTGCTCGAGGAGTTCGACCAGCTGCGCGGACACCTGGTGCTGCGCACGGTCTAGCGTCGAGACCCGCGCGGGGCCCGGGATCGACTCGCGCCGCGGCAACTCGGAGTTGGGCAGGTTCGATACCCTGGGGCTGTGAGCTCTGAACAGATTGACCCGTGGATAGGTTCCAGGATCGATGACCGCTATGTGATCGATGAGCGCATCGCACGTGGCGGCATGTCCACGGTCTACCGCGCCCAGGACCAGCGGCTCGGCCGAGAGGTCGCCCTGAAGGTGCTGTTCCCGCACATGGCGGAGGATCGCAAGGTCGTGGAGCGATTCGAGCAGGAGGCCCGGAACTCCGCGCTGATCGCCCACCCCAATGTGGTCCAGGTGCTCGATCAGGGACAGGCCCAGGAGACCGCCTACCTGGTGATGGAGTACGTCCCCGGCGCCACCCTGCGCACGCTGCTCAAGCACGGGGCGATGACGCCTCGGCTGGCGCTGACCTACATGGACTCGATTCTGCAGGGCCTGGCTGCGGCACACCGCGCCGGCCTGGTCCACCGAGACATCAAGCCGGAGAACGTGCTGGTCTCCCATGACGGGCGGATCAAGCTTGCCGATCTGGGGCTGGCCCGCGCCGCGACCCACCACTCCGGGACCTCGACGCTGATGGGCACCGTGGCCTATATCTCTCCGGAGCTGCTCTCCGGAGAGGGAGCCGATGAGCGCTCCGACATCTACGCCATCGGCATCCTGCTCTACGAGATGCTCACCGGCGTGCAGCCCTTCACCGGAGACTCCCCCGTGCGGGTCGCCTACCAGCACGTAAACTCCACCGTGCCGGTCCCCTCGGCTCAGGTCCAGGGACTCGCCGGCGAGCTCGATGACCTGGTCAGCATCGCCACCCGGCCCGAGGTGGCGCTGCGGCCGAAGAACGCCGATGAGCTGCTGAAGATGCTGCGTGAGACCCGCGGCCTGCTCAGCGACGCCGAGCTCGACTTCGACGGCGCGCTCAGCAGCCCCGCGACGCGACCGATCCCCGCCATGGGCGTCTCCGCACGAGCGTCCGAGCGCACCGGCCAGCGGCCCACCACGATGCTGCCCGGGGACTCCGACGAGGCCTTCCTGGAGACCGGAGCGCAGCAGGCATCGGCTTCCCAGTTCGAGACTCCCGGGGCCGAGCCGCAGCCCGACGACCTGCAGCCCTGGGACGAGGACATCGACGCGGCCCTGGGCAACGCGCGGACCACCCACCTGGAGGCCGAGCATCGCGACGCCGCCCACGGGCGCCCCTCGAGCCTGGCCGAGGAGGATCGCCAGCTGGTCACCGAGGTGCCCACCAGCGGGCTGCAGCTGCGCCCGCCCCGGCTCAGCGTCGCAGAGCCGGCGACCGGCATGCAGCCCTCCGTCGGCGCCCGACGGCCGGTGGAACGGGTCCGCACGGAGAAGCGCGAGCGTCAGCGCCCCACGGTCGAGCTTGCCGGCCCCGATGCCACCCGGGTCTGGCTGATGATCGCCGCGATCATGATCGGCAGCGCCCTGCTGGTGCTGCTGGCCGGCTGGATCGGCGTGAGCAGCGCGCTGATCCCCAGCCTCGGGGGCTGAGGACCTGCGCGCGGCCTGGGACCGGTTCGCCTGTGGCCCGCGTCAGCGGCCCGTCCCGAGAACCTGCCGCTGGGGCCTATCTCACCTGGGTGAGGGACTCTGCCACCAGGAACGCCAGCTCCAGGGACTGCTTGTGGTTCAGCCGCGGGTCCACCAGGGACTCATAGCGCTGATCGAAGGCTGATTCGTCGACCACGTCGGAGCCGCCGAGGCACTCGGCGACGTCGTCGCCGGTCATCTCCACGTGCAGCCCACCCGGGTAGGTGCCCAGCGAGCGGTGGACCTCGAAGAAGCCGCGCACCTCGTCGAGGATGTCGTCGAAGCGGCGGGTCTTGTAGCCGTTGTCGGCTGTGATGGTGTTGCCGTGCATCGGGTCGGTCACCCAGACCACCTTGGCGCCGGAGTCGCGCACCGCGGTCACCAGCGGCGGGAGCTTCTCCCGGACGTTGGAGGCGCCCATCCGCACGATGAAGGTCAGCCGTCCGGGCTCCCGCTCGGGATCAAGCTTGTCGATGATCGCCATGACGGTCTCCGGGGTGGTGCTGGGGCCCAGCTTGACCCCGACCGGGTTCTGCACCCGGGAGAGGTAGTCCATGTGTGCGCCGTCGAGCTCGCGGGTCCGCTCGCCGATCCAGACGAAGTGGCCGGAAGTCACGTAGGGCTTTCCGGTGCGGGAGTCGATCCGGGTCAGTGCGCGCTCGTAGTCCAGCAGCAGCGCCTCGTGGGCGGCGTAGAACTCGGTGCGCTTGAGTCCTTCAAAGTCAGCACCGCAGGCCTCCATAAAGCGCACCGCGCGGTCGATCTCCCCGGCGAGCTGCTCATAGCGGGCGTGGGCGGGGTTCTCCATGAATCCCTTGTTCCACTGCTGCACCGCGCGAAGGTCGGCGAAGCCGCCCTCGGTGAAGGCCCGGACCAGGTTCAGCGTGGCGGCGGACTTGTGGTAGGCCGCGACCATCCGCTTGGGGTCGGGCACGCGGGATTCCTCGGTGAACTCGAAGCCGTTGACGATCTCGCCGCGGAAGGTCGGCAGCGTCACGCCGTCGCGGGTCTCCACATCGGAGGAGCGCGGCTTGGCGTACTGCCCGGCCATGCGCCCCATCTTCACCACCGGCAGCGAGGCGCCGTAGGTGAGCACGACGGCCATCTGCAGGATGGTCTTGATCTTGGCACTGATCCGGTCGGCGGTGACGCCGTCGAAGGTCTCGGCGCAGTCGCCGCCCTGGAGCAGGAACGCCTCACCGTTGGCAACCTTGGCCAGGCGTCGCTTGAGCTTGTCGACCTCCCCGGCGAAGACCAGCGGAGGGTGCGCGGAGAGCTCCGCATAGGCGGAGTCGAAGTCTTCGTGGCTGCGCCAGTCCGGCTGCTGGCTCAGCGGCAATGAACGCCACTCGTCCAGGCCCGGATAGTCTGCTGCCCCGACGTGGAGGATCTCTCCGGGGGCGGTCAGCGGGGCGTCGGTTCGGGGCTCTGGCGTGGTAGTCACCTGTTCAGGGTAGTCCGCCGCGCACGGGCGCACCTAATGGCGGAGCGCCATTCCATCATGCGGACGGAGTGAGCCCGGGGGCGGTGTGCGCCCCCGGGCTCCTCAGCTGTTCTGCATCGATCGACGTCTGAAGGTTTCAGCGTCTCTTGCTGCTCAGCCCTTCTTGGCGGCAGCCTCGGTGTAGAGCGCCTCGACCTCTTCGGCGAAGTCCTTCATCACCACAGGTCGCTTGATCTTCAGGGAGGGGGTGAGGTGGCCGGATTCGATGGTGAAGTCGGTGTGCAGCAGCCGGAAGTCGCGGATCGATTCGGCGCGGGAGACCGACTCGTTCGCCCGGTCGACCACCGACTGCACGTGGGCGATGATCGTCTCGTGCTTCGCCAGCTCGGAGACCGGAGTCTTGGGGTCCAGTCCCTTGCGCTCGAGCCACTGCGGCAGGGTCTCCTCGTCCAGGGTGATCAGCGCCGCCACGAAGGGCCGGTTGTCGCCGACCACCACAGCCTGGGAGACGATCGCGTCGGAGCGCATCAGGTCTTCCAGCTGGGCCGGTGAGACGTTCTTCCCGGTCGCGGTGACCAGGATCTCCTTCTTGCGGCCGGTGATGGTGAGGCAGCCGTCGGAGTCCAGGGTGCCGACGTCGCCGGTGCGGAACCAGCCGGTGTCGGTGAAGATCTCCTGGTTCAGCTCGGGCCGGTTGTGGTAGCCGCGGAAGACGCAGATGCCGCGGCCGAGGATCTCGCCGTCCTCAGCGATCTTCACCGCGCATCCGGGAAGCGGCGCCCCGACGGTGCCGATCTTGCTCAGCGCAGGGGTGTTCACGGTCAGCGGCGCCGTGGTCTCGGTCAGCCCGTAGCCCTCGAGGATCTGCACGCCCACGCCGTAGAAGAAGTGGCCGAGCCGCTCCCCCAGCGGCGAGCCGCCGGAGACCGCATGGGCGACCTGTCCGCCCATCCGGGCGCGCAGCTTGGAGTAGACGAGCTTGTCGAAGACCGTGTGCTTGAGCCCCAGGGTGAAGGGGACCTTGCCGTTCTGCTTGGCGCGGGACCATTCGATGGCGGTGTTCGCCGCCTTCTCGAAGATGGCTCCCTTGCCGTCGGACTCGGCCTTGAGCATCGCGGCGTTGTAGATCTTCTCGAAGACCCGCGGCACCGCCAGCAGGAAGGTCGGGTGGAAGGTGCCCAGGTCGTCCACCAGCTCCTTGATGTCGGAGGTGTGTCCGACCCGGGAGCCGCCGGCGACGGCGAGCACGGAGATGAAGCGGGCGAAGACGTGGGCCAGCGGGATGAACATCACCGTGGAGGCGTTCTTGTCGACCACCGTGCCCAGCGAGGAGCCCAGCGCCTGGAGCGAGAGCTCGGTGAAGTTCGAGTGGGTCAGCTCGCAGCCCTTGGGCCGCCCGGTGGTCCCGGAGGTGTAGATGATCGTCGCGAGGTCAGCACCGACGGCGGCGCTGCGTCGAGTGGCGACCTGCGCCTCGGTGACCTCAGCGCCCTTGGCGCGCAGCTGATCCAGGCCGGAGCCTTCGATGGTGTAGACGTTGCCCAGACCCGTGAGGTTCTCCTGGGCGACGGCGCGCTCGACGATCTTCTGGTGGGCCGGGGTCTCGGCGACGAGCAGCTTCACGCCGGCGTCTTCGATGATCCACGCGACCTGGGAGGGCGAAGACGTCTCGTAGACCGGCACGGTCACGGCACCGGCGTAGAAGATCGCGAAGTCGAGCAGCGTCCACTCGTAGCGGGTGGGGGCCATGATGGCGACCCGGTCACCGACCTCGACGCCGGAACCGATGATGCCCTTGGCGAGCTGCACCACCTGGTCGCGGAACTCGGCGGCGCTGACGTCGGTCCACTGGCCCGGGGTGAGCTGGCGACCGAAGAGGATGTTCTGCGGGTCCGCGGTGACCTGACGTTCGAGCAGGTCAGTGATGTTCAGCTCGGCGGGAACATCGACTGCGGGCGGTGTTGCGATTTCCTTCACGGGGACTCCTCCATCGTGTGTGCTATCTCACATCATCGTCTCACAGCTCATTACTGAACGGTAGCTGGATGATTCGTGTCCCCGCGGAAAACTTGCTCAGACCTGTGCGCCGTCGCCTGACCCGGTGCGGCTGCGCGGCATCTGCAGGAAGAGGATGACCAGTCCGGCCAGCACCACGCCGATCAGCGCAGGCACGGTCCAGCCGGGCGCATTCAGCGGCAGGAACGGCACGATGATCAGCGCCAGGATCGCGCCGATGCTGAGCACCGCCCCGAGCACCACGGCAGGCTTGGCGCCGGCGAGCGGGTTCTTCGGGTTGGGCGGCTGGAAGTCGTCGATCTCTTCGAGCGCGGAGTCATCCACGCTGTGATCCCGGGGACCCTGACCCGGGCCGCCCTGACCCTGGCCCGGACCTCCCTGGCCGGGCAGCGGCCGTGAGCGGCCGCCTCGACCGAAGACTCTGCTGGGTTCGTCGTCGCGATAGGTGCTCATGGCGCCATCCTCTCAGGGGGCTCGGCGGCGTGGTGCCGTCGGTGAAGAAAATCAATCAGCTGCTCGTGGATGATCTCGGCCTCATGGTCAAGCGTCGCCACGTGCTGGCTGCGGGTGAGCGCCACGACCTCGAGCTGCTCCGCCGAGAGCGCCCTGCCCAGGGTATCGGCTGAGGAAGGGGGCAGGACGTTGTCCACGCCTGAGCGGAACAGCAGCACCGGCGTGCCCCGACGGGCGAGCACCGGAAGCTCGCGGCGGACCTGCGCGAAGAGTCGGTCGAGCTCGACGACGGCGCGCAGCGGGGTCTGCGCGTAGGCCTCCTCCACGACGTCGGGCTTGGCGATGTCTCCGGCGATGCTCGCCACCGATGGCCGGATCCGGCCCAGCGCCCAGGCCTTCGGTCCGGTGAGCGGCGCCAGCCGGAGTCCGGGATTGATCACCGAGACGGCCTCCACCCCACGGTGGGCTGCCACATGCAGCGCCAGCGACCCTCCCATCGAAAGGCCCACGGTCGCCACCCGGGGGCAGCGGGCGGCGAGCCGGTCGTAGCTGGCCAGCGCCGCGCGCATGATCTCAGCGCGCGGGGTGCTCGCCAGCTCCTCCCAGCTCGTGCCGTGACCGGGCAGCAGCGGGAGATCCACCGTGAAGCCTGCCGCCTGCAGCGCGTCGGCGAGCGGGCGCATCGAAGCGGGCGTGGAGGTGAATCCGTGGAAGACGGAAACTCCGAAGCCGGACATGTCCATTCCTTCACTCTATTGCCTCTACAGTGGTCTCCAAGCTCAGCCGCCTGAAAGGACCCCCTCACACCGTGTCGTTCTACAGCGTCGCCAAGAAATTCGTCGTGGCCCCGGTGGTCAACACGGTGTTCCGCCCCTGGGTCCGCGGCCTGCACAACATCCCCAGCGAAGGTCCGGCGATCCTGGCGTCGAACCACATGTCCTTCTCCGATTCGGTGTTCATGCCGGTGAAGGTGCCTCGGCAGGTGCACTTCATGGCGAAGGACGACTACTGGGGCAAACAAGGCGCCTACGGGTGGGGGATGCGGAAGTTCTTCGACCTCTCGGGCCAGATCCCGATGGACCGCTCAGGCGGCAAGGCCAGCCAGGACTCGCTGAACGCCGGGGAGCAGGCGCTGCGCGACGGAGAGGTGCTGGGCATCTACCCCGAGGGCACGCGCAGCCCGGACGGGCGGCTCTACCGCGGCAAGCTCGGCATCGCGCGGCTGGCGCTGAACACCCGCGCTCCGGTGATCCCGATCGCCCTGATCGGCACCGACAAGGTCCAGCCGATCGGGAAGAACATCCCCCGGCTGGGCCGGGTGGGGATGATCGTGGGCGAACCGATGACCTTCGAGTCGTACTACGACAACGCCGAGGATCGCTTCGCCCAGCGCGCCGTGGCCGACGAGATCATGTACCGGATCATGCGGCTCTCTGGCCAGGAATACGTCGATGTGTACGCCTCGGATGTGAAGCGTCAGCTGGAGGCGGAGAAGGCCGACGCGAAGGCGGCGCGCAAGGCGCTGCGCCACCACAGCGGGCGCCGCACCGTGGACCCGTCCGCCGACTAGGCGAGGCACGGCCACATCCCGGGGCGCTCAGAACACCCCCGGCGCAGCCTTCCGGTGCAGGCCGAAGCGGAACCCCAGGCCGGCCGCGAGGACGATCGCCGCGCCGAACACCCATCCGGAGAGCGCGAGCGCCTGCGTCCCGGAGAGCAGGACCCCGATGGTGCAGCCCAGCCCGATCATCGCACCCCAGCCCAGCAGCACCCCTCCGCCGAGGGCGGTGACCGAGTTGAACGCCGTGGTCTTCTCGAGCCGCACGCGCCGACCCGGCAGCGCCACGGCCAGCGAAGCCAATACGATCCCGACGATCAGCCAGCCGTTGGTGGTGATGGTGTGGACCACGATGGCCACGCATCCGGCCAGGCGCTCGTCGAGCCCCGGCATGAGGCGCTCCATCCAGCCGGCCTCGGTCATGGACGTCCGGGTCATCGAGGAGATCTGCTGGGTGACCCCCAGCGGCTGGTCCTTGTAGTAGGCCAGAATCGCCAGGATTCCGACACTGGAGCCGGTGAACAGCGCCGGCCAGCGCTTGAAGAACACGAGCCGTCGAACTTCGGTGGCGTCCACCGTCCGGTCGCCTCGACCTTGGACCGGCGGGTTCCAGCGCAGCAGCCAGACCCCCAGGCACACCAGCACGCCGAGCTGCAGCAGCACCGCGAGCGCGTACCCGTTGTCCGCCGCCAGCCAGGTGGCCGGGGAGCCGAGGATGAACCGGGAGTACATGGTGTCCCAGCTGAGGAACCCGAGACCGAAGCCCAGGACGACGCCGAGCAGGGCCGGTATGGACCGCAGGTGACCCTCCGGGAGACGGTACAGGTGCCCGGCGATGCAGCCCCCGGAGATCACCATGCCCAGCCCGAAGGAGAGTCCGGCGATGACCAGTGCCAGCGAGACCGGGGCGATATGCGCGTCCGTCGGCACGTTGTCCGCGGTGGGCGTGGGAATCCGGGTGGAGAAGATCACCGCGTAGCCGATCGTGCCGACAGCGATCGAGACCAGGATCGCGTACATCCCTCTGCTGTCATGCTTCTCGAAGAGGTCTCGGAATACGCAGAAGAAGCAGTACCGGCCGCGCTCGAACAGGATGCCCAGCCCTGCACCGACGAGCAGCATCAGGGCGGCGTTGGAGCCACCGACCCCCTCCCCCTCCGTGGCGGAGAGATACCAGGCCAGTCCCAGCAGCACCGCTGCGACTGCGACCGCGATCGTGGTGCGGACGGTGTCCGCACGGGTCCAGCCCAGCTCTCGGTCTGCTCTGACGTCGACGGTCATGAGGTTCCCTTCCTGCACGGGGGGAACCGGGCCCACCGCGGCGGGCCCGGTTCCTGAGATGTTCCGCGCTCAGATGTTCCACGCTCAGAGGTCACGTGGCAGAGGTCAGTCTCCGGACTGGCCCCAGAGTCCGGCGCGCTGCCCGGAGTTGTTCGCCACCGGCACCCCGACGCTGTTGCCCCATTCCGACCAGGAGCCGTCGTAGACCTTGACCTCTTCGCCGAGGATCTGGCTCAGCGCGTACCAGGTGTGGGAGGCGCGCTCCCCGATCCGGCAGTAGGCGATGATCGGGTTCTGGAAGTCCACCCCGGCCGCTTCGTAGATGCTGCGGATCTCCTCGGCGGAGAGGAACTCTCCGGTCTCCTCGTCGACGATCTGGGTCCAGGTGACGTTCACGGAGCCGGGGATGTGACCCCAAACCGCGGCGCCCTCGCCCTGGAAGATGTCGGGGTCCACGCCGACCTCGCCGTCGTGCTCCTCGGCCGAACGGATGTCGACCAGGTTGACGGCGGCCACGGCGTCGCCGTCGGCCTCGGTGTTCTGCTCCGCAACCTCGAGCACCTCAGGCTGGAAGGCGCGGATGTCGTGGTTCTGCGGACTGGCCTGGAAGTTCCCCGCCGGAACCGCGGGAACCTCTTCGACGAGTTTGCGCTCGTCATAGAGCTCCCATCTGTGCAGACCTCCGTCGAGCAGCACCACGTCTTCGACGCCGTAGAGGTTGAACACCCAGGAGGCGTAGGCGGCGAACCAGTTGTTGTTGTCCCCGTAGAGGACCACGGTCGAGTCCTCATTGATGCCCAGCGACTGGGCCAGCTCGGTGAACGCTTCGGCGGAGATGAACTCACGAGTGTTCGGCGCGGTGAACTCCTGAGACCATTCCACATACTGTGCCTGCGGGATGTGCGCCTCGGCGTATGGGGTGAGCTCGGAACTGGGCAGGTCCTCCGAGACGTCCAGCAGCACGATGTCCTGCTCGTGGAGGTCTCCCTCATCGAGGCGTTCAGCCAGCCAGTCGGTGCTGACCAGCGGCTCATCGGTGTGGACGTCGTCGAACCCGCGATTCTCCCCCGGAATGTCCACGGCCACGACCGTGGTGGCGGTCTCGCCGTCGCCGGTCTCGGCGGCCCCGGATGCGGTGGACGAGCCGCTTGCCGGGTCATCTCCCGTGGAGTTCGCCACCACGAAGCCAGCCGTCCCGGCCAGTGCCGTCGCGGCGACCACGGCGATCACGGTCTTGCCCGGGGATTTCTTCGGCGCCGGGGCCGCTGGCCCGGCAGTCGTCTCATCGGTGCTCATCGGTGCGCCTCTCGTAGTGGGACGAAGTGTGCTGAGCACCACTATGAGACATTATCTTCAACTATGTACAACTTTGCGTTCACATAGAGACACATTCTTTGCGGGCGCCGTGGATGCGCCATGCCCAAGGACCCGCCCCGATGCAGGAAAAGGAGGTCCGGACACAGCGAAGGCCCCGTCTCCGATGATCGTGATCATCGGAGACGGGGCCTTCGCTGTTGTTCGATACTCTGTGCGCGAGGGGGGACTTGAACCCCCACGCCCGTGAAGGCACTGGCACCTGAAGCCAGCGCGTCTACCTATTCCGCCACTCGCGCATACCTGCTGTTCAGGCTCTTTCGGGCCTGTCTCACAACCGGCGATCGCTCCCCGGCAGCGAGAAACATATTACCCATAATCTGGACCGGATGCCTAATCGCCGGGCTGCCGCAGGGACCCCCGGGCGGCTCACCTGGCTGCGCCCCGCATCAACCCTAGTATTGGAGGGTTATGTCTGAGCCCAGAACAGCCCGCCGCGAGTCCTGGTCCCCCGAGGACCTCGCCTATCCCCCTGCGCTTCCGGTCAGCGGCGAGCGCGAACGCATCCTGAAGGCCCTCACCGACCACCAGGTCATCGTCGTCGCCGGGGAGACCGGCTCCGGCAAGACCACCCAGCTGCCGAAGATGGTCCTGGAGCTCGGGCTGCACAACCAGGGGATGATCGGCCACACTCAACCGCGCCGCCTGGCCGCCCGCACCGTGGCCGAGCGGCTGGCCGAGGAGCTGGGCACCTCGGTGGGGCGCGACATCGGCTACCAGGTGAGGTTCAACGCCGAGGTCTCCGGGTCCACCGCAGTGAAGCTGATGACCGATGGCATCCTGCTCGCGGAGATCCAGCGCGACCCGAACCTGCAGCGCTACTCCGCCATCATCATCGACGAGGCCCACGAGCGAAGCCTCAACATCGACGTGATCCTGGGCTACCTGCGTCGACTGCTGCCCTCCCGGCCCGACCTCAAGGTGATCGTCACCTCGGCCACGATCGACCCGGAGCGCTTCGCCCGGCATTTCAGCCCGGACCCGGAGAACTGGACCCGGGAGACCTCCGACGTGCCCATCATCGAGGTCTCCGGACGCACCTATCCGGTGGAGATCCGATACCGCCCGGTGAACCCAGAGGCGGAACTCGAGGACTTCGACGAGTCCGAGCATTTCGGTGAGACCGAGGACGGCGACTCGCGCATCCCCCAGCGCACACCCCAGCGCGGCTCGCAGCCGGGTGCCAAGGTCCCGGCCGCGGCCGATGAGGAGCGGGATCTCCTCGACGCGGTCAGCGACGCGGTGCTGGAACTCAGCGCCGAACCCGACGGCGACGTGCTGATCTTCTTCCCCGGGGAGCGCGAGATCCGCGACGCGGCGGAGGCGCTCACCGAGACCATCGCGGCGGACCGACGGCTGCGCGGCTCGGAGATCCTCCCGCTCTTCGGCCGGCTCTCCATGGCGGAGCAGAAGCGGGTCTTCTCCCCCGGCGGCCGCCGCCGGATCGTGCTGGCCACCAATGTGGCCGAGACCTCCCTGACGGTGCCCGGGATCAAGTATGTGATCGACACCGGCACCGCCAGGATCTCGCGCTACTCCACCCGGACGAAGGTGCAGCGGCTGCCCATCGAAGCGATCTCTCAGGCCAGCGCCAATCAGCGCTCCGGCCGGTCCGGACGGACCAGCGACGGCATCGCCATCCGGCTGTACTCACAGGAGGACTTCGACTCCCGACCGGCCTTCACCGATCCCGAGATCCTTCGCACCTCCCTGGCCTCGGTGCTGCTGCAGATGTCCTCCATGGGCATCACGCGGACCCCCGAAGATCTGCTGGACTTCCCCTTCGTGCAGAAGCCCGACTCCAAGGCGGTCAACGACGCCGTCCGGCTGCTCACCGAGCTCGGCGCGCTGAGCCTCAGAGCCGACTCAGGATCCCAGGCGGGTGGCAGGAAGGGTCGCGGCACCAGCGCGGTGACCCCTGTGGGGCGGATGCTCTCCCAGCTGCCGGTGGACCCACGGATGGCCCGGATGATGGTCGAGGCGGCCCGCCGGGACTGCCTGCCCGAGGTCACGGTGCTCACCGCGGCGCTCTCGATCCAGGATCCCCGGGAGCGTCCGGCCGAGAAGCGGGCGCAGGCCGATGAGCTCCACTCCCGGTTCAAGGATGAGAACTCCGACTTCTCCGCGCTGCTGAACCTCTGGCGCTACCTGCAGGACAAGCAGACCGAGCTCTCGGGCAACCAGTTCAGGAAGCTCTGTCACCGCGAACATCTGAACTACCTGCGCGTGCGGGAATGGCAGGAGCTGGTCAGCCAGCTCACCGAGATCGCCGATCAGGTGGAGTTCAGCGGAAAGGGCTCCGGCCGGCGTCATGCTTCCTCCGGGCGCCGGGGCAAGAAGCTGCCCGCGGTGGATCCTGCGGCTAAGCATGACCAGATCCACCAGTCGCTGCTCTCCGGGCTGCTCAGCCATGTGGGTCTCTACAATCCCCGCACCCGGGACTATCAGGGTGCCCGCGGGACCCGCTTCGCGGTGTTCCCGGGTTCGCACCTGTTCAAGAAGAACCACGACTGGGTGATGGCCAGCGAGCTGGTGGAGACCTCCCGGCTCTGGGCGCGCTCGGTGGCGAAGATCGACCCCGCGTGGGTGGAGGAGCTCGCCCCGCACCTGGTGAAGACCAGCCATTCGGAGCCGCGCTGGTCCGCCCGCCAGGGCGCCGTGGTGGCCACCGAGAAGGTCACCCTCTTCGGGGTCCCGGTGATCGCTGACCGGCAGGTGCTCTACTCCAAGGTCGACCCCGAATACAGCCGCGAGCTGTTCATCCAGCGCGCCCTGGTCGACGGGGACTGGTCCACCCGGCACCACTTCGACCGGCGCAACCGGGAGCGCTTCGCCGAGCTCGACGAGCTCGAGAACCGCACCCGCCGCAAGGACCTGCGCGCCTCGGATGAGGAGCTGTTCAACTTCTTCGACGCGCGGATCCCGGAGAACATCGTCTCGCAGCGGCACTTCGACTCCTGGTGGAAGAACCAGCGCGTCACAACCCCTGAGCTGCTGGACCTCACCGACGTCGAGCTCATGGCGCAGGCGGCCGACGAGCTGGACATCGACTCCTACCCGGAGCACTTCGATCACGACGGGCTGGCGCTCGAGCTGCAGTACGAGTTCAACCCCACCCGATACACCGCCGAGTCCGGCTCCTCCCCCAGCGCGGCGGCCGACGGCGTCACGGTGCGGGTCCCGGTGGTGTTCCTGAACCAGCTCCAGCCCGAGCGCTTCGACTGGCTGATCCCCGGGCTGCGCACCGAGCTGATCACCGCGCTGATCCGCAACATGCCCAAACCGGTGCGGAAGAACTTCGTCCCCGCCCCCGACGTCGCCGCGAAGGCCCGCGCCGGGCTGGAGCAGGACTTCACCCCGGGCGTGGACTCGCTGACCGGCTCGCTGGCCGCGGTGCTGCGCCAGCTCAAGGGACATGTGGTCGATCCGGAGGTCTTCGACACCAGCGCGCTGCCCGAGCACCTGCGGTTCACCTTCGCGGTGATCAGTGAGCGCGGCCGGGTCCTGGACAGCGGCTTCGACCTGCGTGAGCTCCAGATCCGGTTCTCCGGGGAGAACCGCGAGGCCATCGGGCGCAGCCTCTCGGAGGAGCAGACCGCCGACGGCCGGCAGCCAGCACCGCAGCCGGGTCGCCCCGGCGCTGCATCGCAGGCTCAGTCCAGGTCTTCGGCTCCGTCCGGGTCTTCGGCTCCGTCCGGCGCCGCCGCGCAGACGCGTAACGGTCGCGGCAAGAAGCCGCAGAAGCCCGCAGCCTCTGTCCCGGCGGGCAGGCAGCAGCAGACCTCGTGGACCTTCGGGGATCTGCCCCAGGAGATCACCACGGTGGTCTCCGGGCGCCAGATCATCGGCTATCCCGCCCTGGCTCCGGCCGGCAGCGTCGGCAACGGTGCCGGGGGCGGGGCCGGCGACGGTGCCGGTGCCGGGGCCGGCTCTGCGAAGCAGACCGCCCAGGGCGTCTCCTACACGATCCAGGACTCCGCCGCCGAGCAGGCCCGGGTCCACCGGGCCGGCGTCGTCGCGCTGCTGCGCGAGGTGCTCCCCTCCCCGCAGCGCTACGTGCTGGATCATCTGAGCAACCGGGAGCGGCTGGCGTTCAGCCAGTCGCCGCACGGCACCGTGGAATCGCTGGTCTCCGATGCGACGACGGCGGCGCTGGCTCACCTGGTGCCCGTGCAGCTGCCCTACCGCGAGGCGGAGTTCGAGGTGATCGCCCGGAACTGCCGGGCCGAGCTGATCGAGACGGTGCTGCGGCTCACCGATGTGCTCGCGCAGGTCCTGAGCCTCTCCACAGAGCTCGGCTCACGCCTGGAGCGGGTCAGCTCCCCGGCGCTGAAGGCCGCGCGGAGCGATATGACCGCCCAGCTCCAGCAGCTGGTCCACCCCGGCTTCGTCACCGCCACCGGCCAGGCGCAGCTGCAGCATATGCCGCGCTACCTGCAGGCGATGAAGACCCGGCTGGATCGGCTGGAGTCAGGACAGGGGCTGACCCGGGACGCCCAAGACATGGCGGCGGTCCAGGAGCTGGAGGATGAGTACGACGCCGCGCTGGAGGCAGTCCCGGCGCAGCTGCCGGTGCCCGCGGAGCTTGCGCAGGTGAAATGGATGCTCGAGGAGTTTCGGGTGAACCTCTTCGCCCAGCAGCTGGGCACCGCGCAGACGGTCTCGGTCAAGCGGATCCGCCGCGCGATCAAGACTTCGCGCCCCTGAGCTTCTGAGCCGCTGAGCCGCTGGGCTTCTTGGCCGCTGGGCCGGTGGGTCAGTCCTTCTCGGCGGGGACGTGCTCGGCGTCGCCCATCAGGCGCAGCGCCACCCGCAGCTTCTCGGCGGACTCGTCCATCCGGGACTGGTCCGGGTCGTCGTCGGCATGGGCGAAGCTGTGATCGGACATCGAGTTCGACGGCCAGACATGCAGATGCAGGTGCGGCACCTCGAAGCCGGCGATGCTCAGCCCGGCCCGCTGGGAGCCGAAGGCCTCGACCTGGGCCTTGCCGATCCGGTGCGCCACCTGGAACAGGTGCGCCATCAGAGAGCCCTCTGCATCGGTCCACTTGTCCACCTCCTGCCGCGGCACCACCAGAGTGTGCCCGTAGGCCATCGGGGCGATGGACAGGAACCCGACGCAGGTCTCGTCCTGCCAGACGAAGCGGCCCGGGATCTCACCTGCAATGATCTTTCTGAAGACTGTGCTCATGCATCTACTCTAAGCCTGACTGCTAGTCTGGAACGAGCATGAACGAGAGAACCTCCACCCCTCCGGCACGCGGCCGATCCACGCGACAGAAACGTGCCGTCTGGGCCGCCCTGCACTCCCTCGACGACTTCGTCAGCGCCCAGGATCTGCACAAGATCCTCGACGGTCGCGGCGAGAAGGTCTCCCTGGCCACGGTGTACCGGGTGCTGCAGTCACATCAGGAAGAGGGACTCGTCGACGTGCTGCGCCCCGACGACGGTGAGGCGATCTTCCGGCTCTGTGAGCGCGAGGAGCACCACCATCACCTGGTGTGCCGCTCCTGCGGCCTCACCGTTGAGTTCGAGGCCCCCGTCATCGAGGACTGGGCGACCACGCTCGCGCAGGAGCACGACTTCACCGAGGTCCGGCACACGCTGGAGATCTTCGGGCTCTGCGCCAGCTGCGCCGCCATCGCCCGCAGCTGAGGCTCAGGCGGTCAGCGGCCAGCCGGTCAGCACGGCTGCGGCTTGACGTCGGCGGTTGCGACCGCCGCGGCCGACGAGCACACAGACCACGTAGATCATGAAGGAGATCGTGGTGATGTAGGGGCTGATCGGCACCGTGCCGGTGATCGCGAGCATGATCCCGCCCACCGAGGAGATCAGCGCGAAGAGCATCGAGAGCAGCACTGCCAGATACGGACGCACCGTGACCTTCAGCGCTGCCGCCGCAGGCACCACCAGCAGCGCGAGCACCAGCAGCGCCCCGACCACCTGGACCGACATCGCCACTGCGACGCCGAGCAGCACCATGAACACCATGGAGAGCAGGTTGACCCGGACCCCGCGGGCCCGGGCCAGCTGCGGGTCCACCGAGGCGAACATCAGCGGGCGCCAGATCAGCAGCAGCACGATGCTGATCACCACGGCACCGGTCACCAGGGTCTGCGTCTGGATGTCGTCCACGCCGACGATCTGCCCGGTGAGCAGCCCGAACTTGTTCGCACTGCGCCCCTGGTAGAGCGAGAGGAAGAGGATGCCGAGTCCGAGTCCGAAGGGCATCAGCACCCCGGTCACGGCGGAGGTGTCTCGGTCCTTCAGGCTGAGCACCCCGATCAGCACCGAGGCTGCGACGGCGCCCAGCGCTGAACCGGCGACGACGTCGACTCCGATGAGCAGCGCCAGGGCCGCTCCGGCGAAGGAGATCTCGGCGATGCCGTGGACCACCAGAGCGGTCCGGCGGAGCATGATGAAGACCCCGATCAGGCCGCCCATCAGGCCGAGCACACCGGCGGTGATCACCGAGTTCCGGACCAGGGAGAACAGCTCCCAATAGCCTTCGGTGGTGAATGAGCCGGTCAGCGTCTCCATCATGGCAGCGCCAGCTCCTCGGGGTGGTGGTGGCAGCCCTCGTCATGGGCGGACATGACCAGAAGCCGTCCCTTGTGCTCGATGACGTCCACCGAGGAGCCGTACAGCTCGGAGAGCACCTCGGAGCGCATGACCTCGGCGGTGGTGCCGATCCGGTATTGTCCGCGGGCGAAGTAGAGCACCCGGTCGACGTGTTCGATCACCGGGTTGATCTCGTGGGTCACGAAGACCACCGCGGAGCCGCGCTCCACGGCCTGGCGTCGGATGAGTTCGGTGACGGCCTGCTGATGGTGCAGATCCAGCGAGTGCAGCGGCTCGTCGCAGAGCAGCACGGCGGGGTTCGAGGCCAGCGCCTGGGCGGCGCGCAGTCGCTGCTGCTCCCCGCCGGAGAGCAGCCCCACCGGCATGTCCGCATAGGCGGTGGCGCCCACTGCCTCGAGCAGCTCATCGACGCGGCGGCGCAGCGCGCGGGGGTGCAGTCGGATGCCGAACCGGTGCCCGTCCAGACCCAGCGCGACCATGTCACGGGCGCGCAGCGGGGTCTCTTCGGGCATGGTCTGCTGCTGCGGGATGTAGCCGACCCGGCTGCTGCCGCGGCGAACCGGGGCACCGGCGATCTCTGCCGATCCAGAGGTGAGTCTGGTCAGTCCCAGCAGGACCTTCAGGAACGTCGACTTCCCGGCCCCGTTGGGCCCCAGCACGGCGAGGAACTCACCCGGAGCCAGATCAAGGTCCAGACCCTCCCAGAGGGTGCGGCCGCTGAACCCGACGCTCGCGTCGCGCAGCGTCACCAGCGGGTCAGCCACGCGACTCCTCGACCAGAGTCTCGACGGCGGTGATGTTGGCGTCCATCCACTCCAGGTAGGAGTCGTGCTCGTCGCCGATGGTCTCGTTGAAGTCCAGGACGGCGACGCCGGCGTCCTCGGCGGCCTCTCGGATCTGCGCGGACTGGTTGGTCTCGGTCTGCGGGTTATAGGAGAGCAGATCGATCTCCTGATCGGCGGCGGCGCTCAGCGCCTGCTGGTAGATCCGGGCCGAGACGTCGTCACCGTGTTCGATCGCGGCGAGGAACTGCGGGTCGGTGGCGTCTTCGAAGCCGGCGTCGGTGAGCAGGAACTGCGAGACGGCCTCGGTGGCGAGGAAGCTCATCCCGTCGGCGTCGATGGCCCGGTTCCGCTGATCCATGGCGTCGATCTCCTCGGCGAGGGCGGTGGCGTTGTCCTGGTAGAGCTCGGCGTTCTCCGGGGCGATCTCGGCCATGTGCTCATGGAAGTCCCGGGCGAAGTCGCTCATCGCGGCCAGGTCATACCAGATGTGCTCGTTGACGAAATCGTCGGAGTGGCCGTGTCCCTCGTGCGCATCCTCAGCCTGGTCGTCCTCGGCGTGGTCGTCCTCAGCCTGGTCGTCGTCGTGGTCGTCCTCAGCACGGTCGTCCTCGGCGTGATCGTCCTCAGCACGGTCGTCGTCGTGCTCGTCGTCAGCGTGGTCGTCCTCGGCGTCTTCCCCTTCGTCCTCCTCGGCGTGGGCATTCTCGCCCTCGATGAGCTGATAGACCGCGTCCTCCTTGCCTGAGGTGGCGGCCAGACGGGTGAGGAAGGGGTCATACCCGCCGCCGTTGGCGAGGATCACGTCGGCGCCGTCCACGGTCAGCCGATCCTGCGGGGTGGCCTCGTAGGAGTGCGGGTCCGCCGCGGCGTTGTCCACCAGCGCGGTGACCTCGGCGGTGTCGCCGAGGATCTGCTGGGCCAGGTCGGCGTAGACGTCGGTGGAGGTGACCACGCTCAGCGTCTCGCCCTGGTCTGCCGCGGCGCCGCCGTCCTCGTCGGGCGAGCCCGCCGAGCCGGTGCAGGCGCTGAGCAACAGGGTCGTGGCGCCCAGCAGGGCGGCGGAGGGAAGCAGACGTGGCGCGGGCATGGATCGTACTTTCGTCGTGGGGAGGCGCTGCCGGGGCGTGAGCAGCTGAGACCAGCGTACGGCCAGACTTTGTTGAGAACAAATCTCAACTAGACCGTGGTGCGCCGTGTCTCCCTCTGTCGCTCAGCTCTCCTCTGCGCTCACCGTGTGCCGTCGGCGGGAGTCCCAGGACTGGGTGGCGTCGTGGATCTCGCCGACGAGCACCTCCAGCACGTCTTCGAGGAACAGGATGCCGCGGGTGACGCCCTCGGCGTCGATCACGCGGGCCAGGTGGGATCCGGTGCGCTGCATCTGCGCCAGGCACTCCTCGATCTCGTCGGTGAGGCCCATGTTGCCCAGGGAGCGCACCACGGTCACCGGGATGGGCTCCCCGGAGGCGGAGGCGGGCAGGCTCATCACGTCCTTGAGGTGCACGTAGCCGGTGTAGACGTCCTGATCATCTGTGCTGACGAAGCGGGAGAACCCGGTGCGTCCCACGGCCTTCTCCACCTTGCGCGGGGTGACGTCGGCCGGCAGCGTGATCACCTCTTCGACCGGGATCATCACCTCGGCGGCGGTGTAGTCGCTGAACTCCATGGCACCGGCGATGATCCCGGCGTCGTCGCGCACCGTGCCGCCGCGCTTGGACTCGGCCACGATCGATTCCATCTCCTCCAGGGTGAAGGTGGAGACCACCTCGTCGCGCGGGGTGATCCCGAAGGCGCGCAGCACCAGGTTCGCGGTGAGATTCAGCACCCAGATCAGCGGCATCAGGATCCGGTAGAGGAAGACCAGCGGCGGGGCCAGCAGCAGCACCGCGCGGTCCGCCACGGAGACGGCGGCGTTCTTGGGCACCATCTCGCCGATGGTCACGTGCAGGAAGGAGACCAGCGCCAGGGCGATGATGAAGGCGATCACGCTGGCGGCGGTGTAGCTCAGCCCGAACGAGGTCAGCGGCTCGGTCAGCAGGTGATGGATCGCAGGCTCGGAGACCATCAGGATCAGCAGCGAACACACCGTGATGCCCAGCTGGGCGATGGCGAGCATCTGCGAGACGTGTTCCATCGCGTAGAGCGCGGTCTTGGCGCGGGCGGACCCGGCCTCGGCCTTCGGCTCGATCTGGCTCCGCCGGGCGCTCATCACCGCGAACTCGCCGCCGACGAAGAAGGCGTTGGCTCCGAGCAGGATCACCAGCCAGAGGATGCCCATCAGGTCGGGGTTCATCGTCGTTCACCCCTTTCGCGGGCATGACGGACATGGTCCGCGCGGTCCTCGGCCAGCTTCTCGGCCCGGGCGGCGGCGTGCTGCAGCGCGGCGTCGCGGGCCCGTGGGTCAGGGGTGAAGCAGAGCCGGTCGATCCGGCGACCGTCGACCCCGACGACGGCCAGCCTGCCGCCGTCGACCTCGACGGCGTCTCCCAGTCCGGCCACCCGGCCCAGGGTGAGCAGCATGAAGCCGGCCACCGTCTCATAGGCGGGATGCTCGGGGATGGCGAGCTCCAGGATCTGGGCGTTGATCTCGTCGGGGCGCAGCAGCCCGGGGAAGAACCAGTCGCCGGAGGCGCTCTGCAGCACTCCGGGAGCGATCCGGTCGTGTTCATCGGCGACCTCGCCCACGATCTCCTCGATCAGGTCCTCCAGGGTGACCACACCGGAGGTGCCGCCGTATTCGTCCTCCACGATGGCCACCTGCAGCGAGGCCTCACGCAGCACCGGCAGCAGCGCATCGAGGTGGATGGTCTCGGGCACCCGGGTGATCTCTGACATCACGGTGGCGGCGACCAGGCCGTGGCGCTTCTCGCGGGGCACGGCCACGGCCTTCTTCACGTGGGTCACCCCGCGGACGTCGTCGACGCTGTCTCCCAGGACCGGGAAGCGGGAGAACCCGGTCTGCCGGGCCAGATCGATGAGGGCTTCCAGGGAGGCGTCGGCGTCGACGCTGGCCATCCGCGGGCGCGGGGTCATCACGTCGGCGGCGGTCTGGTCGGAGAAGCGCAGCGTGCGGTCCAGGAAGGTGGCGGTGCCCTCATCAAGGGTGCCCAGCATCGCGGAGCGGCGCACCATGGAGGAGAGCTCCTCCGGGGTGCGAGCCCCTGAGAGCTCCTCCTTGACCTCCAGGCCGAAGCGGTGGAGGACCTTGTTGGAGAAGCCGTTGAGCACCTTGATCAGCGGGCGGAAGACGGCGGTGAAGACCAGCTGCGGCTTCGCCAGCACCCGGGCCACCCCGTAGGCCTCGGCGATCGCGAGGTTCTTCGGGACCAGCTCGCCGATGATCATGGTGACCATGGTCGCGATGATCAGCGCCACGGTCAGCGAGACCGCGGAGAGCGCCTGCTCGGGCACGCCGAGGGCTTCGAGCGGGGCTGCCAGCAGCGCGCCCAGCGCCGGTTCGGCCACATAGCCGGTGAGCAGGGTGGTCAGGGTGATGCCCAGCTGACAGGAGGAGAGCTGGGTGGAGAGCGACTTCAGGCACCGCATCACCGCCGGAGCAGACCTGTCTCCGCGATCGATCGCGTGCTGGACGGTGGGCTGGTCCAGAGCGACCAGCGAGAATTCGACGGCGACGAAGAACCCGGTGCCCAGGATCAGCAGGAACCCCAGGCCGAGCAGAAGCAGTTCCACTTAGCGCAGCCACCCCCGGCCGAGGCGCTGCGCCTCGGGCGTGTGGATCAGGGGGTGGGCGTGGATCAGGTGCGGGCCGCGGCCAGGTTGTCGATGCTCCATGAGATCTCAGAGCTTACCGCCTGGATCACCAGGAACCGGAAAGCGGCTTGCCCTCCTCATATCCGGCGGCGGACTGGACTCCGGCGACGGCGCGCTGGCGGAACTCGTGCAGCGAGGTGGCTCCGGCATAGGTCATCGCGGACCTCACCCCGGCCGTGATGGAGTCCAGCAGGTCTTCGACTCCGGGCTTCGCCGGGTCCAGGTACATCTGCGAGGTTGAGATGCCCTCTTCGAAGATCGACTTCCGGGCCCGCGCGAAGGCGCTCTCCGTGGCGGTGCGGTTCTGCACGGCTCGCGAGGAGGCCATCCCGAAGCTCTCCTTATAGCGCCGTCCGTCGATCCCGGTGAGCATGTCGCCGGGCGACTCATAGGTCCCGGCGAACCAGGATCCGACCATCACCTGGGAGGCCCCGGCGGCCAGGGCCAGGGCGATGTCGCGCGGGTAGCGCACTCCCCCGTCGGCCCAGACATGCTTGCCCATCTCGCGGGCGGCCGCGGCGCATTCGAGCACCGCGGAGAACTGCGGGCGGCCCACCGCGGTCATCATCCGGGTGGTGCACATCGCACCCGGTCCGACTCCGACCTTGGCGATGTCCGCGCCGCCCTCGATGAGCTCGCGCACGCCGTCGGCGGTGACCACGTTGCCGGCCACGATCGGGACCTGCAGTCCGGAGGCCTCCACGGTCGCGCGCACCTCGGTGAGCGCCTCGAACATCTTCTGCTGGTGCCCGTGAGCGGTGTCGACCACCAGCACATCGACCCCGGCGCCGAGCAACGCCTCGGTCTTGCCGGCGACGTCGCCGTTGATGCCCACCGCCGCGGCGACCTTCAGCCGGGACTTCGCGTCGAGGTTGGGCCGGTAGAGCGTCGAGCGCAGCGCCCCGCGCGGGGTCAGCGCCCCGGCGAGAGTGCCGTCGGAGGTGGTCACCGGGGCGTACTCGGCGCCGGCGGCGTCCATCGCGATGAAGGCCTGTTCCAGGCCGGCGTCGGTGAGCACCTCCTCGGCTGTGAAGCGGAGCGGGGGAATCCGCATCACCGACGCCACGGAGGAGAAGCGGTCCACTCCGAGCCCGTCGTTGGCGGTGACCACGCCGGCCAGGCGCAGGTCCTCGTCGACCACGCAGACGGCGTCGTGGTTGCGCTTGTCCAGCAGGTGCAGCACATCGAGCATGGTGTCTGTGGGATGGACCTTCAGAGCGGTCTCCAGCACCGGATGACAGGACTTGACCCAGTCGGTCACCTGCCGGATGACCTCGAGCGGGACATCCTGGGGCAGGACCCCGAGTCCGCCGCGGCGCGCCATGGTCTCCACCATGCGACGCCCCGTGACGGCGGTCATGTTCGCGGCCACCACTGGAATGGTGGAGCCCGTGGGATCCTCGGCGGAGAGGTCGACGCTCATCCGTGACTGGGTGTGGGATCGCGAAGGGACCAGGAAGACGTCGGAGTAGGTCAGATCGGTGATCGGCTCGTTCAGGAATCTCACGGGGATCCGCGCCCTTCGTAGTGCTGGTGACGATGCTCGCCGCCGGTTCAGCTCAGCGGCGCAGGCGCTGAGGCAGCGGCCCCTGACACGATACCGTGGCCGGTGGCGGCACGGTGCACAAAGTCACTATGCTTGGACGAGGTGAAGATCCACGTGCACGAAGCTGTGCCGGATAACTACACAACACAATGGAAGAGGCGTATCCACAGTGCCAGAGCTAACGTCCAGCCGTCTTGCCGAGGAATTCCCGGGGAACGAATGGTTGGTCGCCGACATATACGACAAGTTCAAGGACGATCCGGATTCGGTGGATCGGAAGTGGGCTGAGATCTTCCGCCAGCTCGAGGGCGACGGTGATTCCCGTCCGTCCGGCACCTCCTCCGCCCCTGCGCCGACGGCGGCCACCCCCGCCGAGCCGAAGAGCAGCTCCAGCTCCGGCAAGGCTGCCGGGTCCGACAGCAACGGTGCCGCGAAGGCCAGCACCGCCTCAGGTGAGAAGTCGGCCGCCAAGTCTCCGGCGAAGCCTGCCGCGGACTCCAAGCCCAGCGCGGACAACCAGCGCGAGTCCACCGCTGAGACCACTCCGGCCACCGCGAAGCCCGCCGAGCCCGAGAAGTCGCAGAAGCCGGCCGGCGAGAAGGGCCCCTCGGTCAGCAAGCCGGTGGCCCCGCGGACCCCGACGACGAAGAAGTCCGAAGGCTCCTCCAGCACTCCCATCCCTTCCGAGCCCTCTGCCGCCAAGGCCGAGTCGGCGACGAAGGAGGAGAAGGAGGACAAGGTGATGCCGCTGAAGGGCATCTCCAAGGCCATCGCGGCGAACATGGACGCCTCGCTGACCGTGCCCACCGCCACCACGGTGCGCGCGGTGCCGGCGAAGCTGCTCATCGACAACCGCACCGTGATCAACAATCACCTCAGGCGCACCCGCGGCGGCAAGGTCTCCTTCACCCATGTGATCGGCTATGCCCTGCTCAAGGCGCTGCGCAAGCACCCGTCGATGAACGTCACCTATGACGTGCAGGACAACAAGCCGGTGGCTGTTCACCCGGCCCATGTGAACTTCGGGCTGGCCATCGACATGCCCCGCCCCGACGGCACCCGTGCGCTGGTGGTGCCGAACATGAAGGCCGCCGAGGAGATGAGCTTCACCGAGTTCTGGGCCGCCTACGACGACGTCGTCAAGCGCGCCCGGGACAACAAGCTCACCCCCGGGGACTACGCCGGGACCACCGTCTCGCTGACCAACCCCGGCGGCATCGGCACCGTGCACTCTGTGCCTCGGCTCTCCAAGGGCCAGGCCGTGATCGTGGGCGTGGGCGCGCTGGAGTACCCCGCCGAGTTCCAGGGCGCCTCGGAGAAGACGCTGAACAACCTCGCCGTCTCCAAGGTCATCACGCTGACCTCCACCTATGACCACCGCGTCATCCAGGGCGCCGGGTCCGGTGAGTTCCTCAAGACCATCCACCAGTACCTGCTCGGCAAGGAGGGCTTCTACGAGGAGATCTTCGAAGCCCTGCGGATCCCGTATGAGCCCATCGCATGGTCCGCCGACATCCAGGTCAACCCTGAGGACCAGATCAACAAGGTCGCCAGGATCCAGCAGCTCATCCACTCCTACCGGGTCCGCGGTCACCTGATGGCCTCGGTGGACCCGCTGGAGTACCAGATGCGCAGCCACCCGGACCTCGACATCGAGTCTCACGGGCTGACCCTGTGGGACCTCGACCGCGAATGGCCCACCGGCGGCTTCGGCGGCAATTCCATGCTGCCGCTGCGCAACATCCTGGGCGTGCTGCGCGACACCTATTGCCGCAGCACCGGCGTGGAATACATGCACATCCAGTCCCCCGAGGAACGCCAGTGGTTCCAGGACGAGATCGAGCATCCCTACGAGAAGCCCACCCGGGACGAGCAGTTCCGGATCCTGGGCCGGCTCAATGCGGCCGAGGCGTTCGAGACCTTCCTGCAGACCAAGTTCGTCGGGCAGAAGCGCTTCTCGCTCGAGGGCGGCGAATCGCTGATCCCGCTGCTGGACACGATCCTCTCCGAGGCGGCCGATGAGGGCCTCGACGAGGTCGCGATCGGCATGGCTCACCGCGGACGCATCAACGTGCTCACCAACATCGCCGGCAAGACCCACGCACAGGTCTTCCGCGAGTTCGAGGGCCGCGAGGCCGGCACCGGCTCGGGCGACGTGAAGTACCACCTGGGCACCCGGGGCTCCTTCACCTCGGACCGCGGCAACTCCACCAGCGTCTACCTGGCCGCGAACCCCTCACACCTGGAGGCGGTCAACCCCGTCCTCGAAGGTGTGGTGCGCGCCAAGCAGGACCGAATCAACCAGGGCGCGGATGCACTGGACTCCTTCTCGGTGATGCCGCTGCTGGTCCACGGCGATGCGGCATTCGCCGGCCAGGGCGTGGTCGCGGAGACGCTGAACATGTCCCAGCTGCGCGGCTACCGCACCGGCGGCACCGTGCACGTGGTCGTGAACAACCAGGTGGGCTTCACCACCGCCCCCTCGGCGGCTCGGTCCATGACCTACTCCACCGATATGGCCAAGGCCATCCAGGCGCCGATCTTCCACGTCAACGCCGATGACCCGGAGTCGGTGGCCCGCGTGGCCCAGCTGTCCTTCCGCTACCGCCAGCGGTTCAACAAGGACGTCGTGATCGATCTGGTCTGCTACCGCCGACGCGGTCACAACGAGGGTGACGATCCCTCGATGACCCAGCCCAAGATGTACAACCTGGTGGAGGCCAAGCGCACCACGCGTCGGCTCTACACCGAGGCGCTGGTCGGACGTGGCGACATCACCCAGGAAGAGGCCGACCAGGCGCTGCGGGACTTCCGCCAGCGGCTGGAGCGGGTCTTCACCGAGACCCACGCCGCCCAGACCCAGCCGATCTCCACGGCTGATCCCGACGCCTCCGGCACCCGGGGCATGGCCCCGACCGCCTCCGAGGACGAGACCAGCACCCCGGACCGTGAAGGCGATGACACCAAGATCAGTGAGGACTCCCTCGCGCACATCGGCGAGGTCCACACCAACATCCCGGAGAGCTTCACCCCGCACCCGAAGCTGAAGTCGCTGCTGGAGAAGCGGGCCAAGATGGCCCGCGAAGGCGGCATCGACTGGGGCTTCGCGGAGATCGCGGCCTTCGGCTCGCTGCTCATGGAGGGCACCGAGGTCCGTCTGGCGGGTCAGGACTCGCGCCGCGGCACCTTCGTGCAGCGCCACGCGGTCTTCCACGACCGGGTCAACGGCGACGAGTGGTACCCGCTGAAGAACCTGACCGAGGATCAGGCCCGGTTCTTCATCTATGACTCGCTGCTCTCCGAATACGGCGCACTGGGCTTCGAATACGGCTACTCCGTGGAGAACCCGAATGCGCTGGTGCTCTGGGAGGCTCAGTTCGGCGACTTCGTCAACGGCGCCCAGATCATCATCGACGAGTTCATCGCCACCGCCCAGCAGAAGTGGGGCCAGAACTCCTCGGTGGTCATGCTGCTTCCGCACGGCTATGAGGGCCAGGGACCGGACCATTCGTCAGGCCGTCCCGAGCGTTTCCTGCAGCTCTGCGCCGAGGACAACATGACCGTGGTGCTGCCCTCTTCGGGTGCGAACTACTTCCACCTGCTCCGCCGTCAGGCGGTGGCGCGTCCGCGCCGTCCGCTGATCGTCTTCTCACCGAAGCAGCTGCTCCGCCTGAAGGCTGCGGCGAACTCGGTGGAGGACTTCACCACGGGCACCTTCCAGGAGGTGATCCCGGACCGGGAAGTGGACGCCGCGAAGGTCAAGCGCGTCCTGATCGTCTCAGGCCGGCTCTACTACGACCTCGTCGCCACCCGGAACAAGCACAAGGACGAGGCCACCGCGATCGTGCGGCTCGAGCAGCTCTACCCGATGCCGGTGGAGGAGCTGCAGGCCGAGCTGGACCGCTACTCCTCGGCAGAGGAGGTCGTCTACGCCCAGGACGAGCCGGTCAACCAGGGTCCATGGCCGTTCCTCGGCATGAACCTGCGTCCGCTGCTGAAGCAGGAGCTCAAGCTGGTCTCGCGCGCTGAGTCTGCCGCCACCTCGGTGGGGCAGGCCAAGCGTCACGCCAAGGAGCTGGAGGGCCTGCTCAGCAAGGCCTTCCCGCACCTGGACCTGTGAACCGGATGGAACACTCCACTCAGGATCTCAGAGCCGCAGCCTCCGGTCACCGGCGCCACGTGCGCATCGTCGCCCTGGGCGACGAGCTGCTCAGCGGCGTCGGTGACCCCCGGGCGCTGGGGTGGTTCGGTCGGGTGATCTCCAAGACTCCGATCGAGGGACTCACCCTGGAGAGCTACGCCCTGGCCATGCCCGGTGAGGGCACCGAGGCGCTCTCCGAGCGGTGGCAGGACGAGGCCGTCGCCCGGTTCTCCGGCGCCACGACGGACGGCGGCACACCCGAGCGTCATCTGGTCATCGCGCTGAACGACACGGACCTCTACAGCGCCACCTCCTCCGCCCGATCCCGGCTGAACCTGGCCAATATCCTGGACCGGGCCTCCCAGGAGGGCATCCGGTGCCTGGTGCTCGGGCCGGTCCCGACCCTGGATGCGGAGCGCAACCAGCGGATCTCCGAGCTCAACGCGGCCTACCGGGACGTGGCCTCACGGCGCTCACATGTCTATGTGGACGCCTACACGCCCCTGGTCAGCCACGAACAGTGGCGCAGCGACCTCGCGGCCAACGGCGGACTCCCCGGCCAGGCAGGCTATGGTCTGATCGCCTGGCTGGTGCTGCACCGCGGGTGGTATCCGTGGTTAGGGCTCCAAGAGCCCGTGGCCTAGAATTACCCCAGCCGACGAAAGGAGTTCATCATGAGCAAGCGTGGACGCAAGCGCAGCGCACGTCGCAAGAAGAACGCCAACCACGGCAAGCGCCCCAACTCCTGATCTCAGTGGTCCAAGGCCCTTGCTGCGGCTGACGCGTTTCGAAGCGGCAGCGCAGAACACAGAACCCCCTGCAGAGAATCTCTGCAGGGGGTTCTGTCATGCTCAGGGCTTGAGGCGAGCCCGAGGTTCAGGGCTGGTGCCGGCTCAGGACTGGTCGTCGTCCTGCTGGTGTCCTGCCTCGACGCGGATCTGACTGATCCGCTCCAGGATCGTGACCTTCAGCGTCTCCGGTGCGCGCTCGGCGCAGGAGCGGCGGACCACGGTGCGGATGATGCACTCCAGGTCGTAGTCGTCGGCGCACTCCGGGCAGGCATGCAGGTGGGCCTCGACCTCATCGATGTCCTCCCGGCTCAGCGCACCGTCGGCGTACTCGTAGATGCGCTCCATGCGGGTCTGCTTCTCGGTGCAGTCACCGTCTCTGCAGTTCTCATCAAGCCATTTCCCGGGGCTGACCTCGGTGGCCTGGCTGCGATCTTGGTCGTTCATGGTTTGGCCTCCTGCTTCTTGAAGCCACGTTCGCGGGCATAGTCTTTCAGGAGTTCGCGCAGCAGCTTCCGGCCGCGGTGCAGTCGCGACATCACCGTGCCGATCGGGATGTTCATGATCTCGGCGACCTCTTTATAGGCGAATCCCTCGACATCGGAGAAGTAGACCGCCAGGCGGAACTCCTCGGGGATCTGCTGCAGCGCGTCCTTGACGTCGGAGTCAGGCAGATGATCCAGCGCTTCTGCCTCAGCCGAGCGCAGCCCCGAAGAGGTGTGCTCTGCGGCCTGGGCCATCTGCCAGTCCTCCACGGTGTCCGTGTTGGCCTGCAGGGGCTGGCGCTGCTTCTTCCGGTAGATGTTGATGTAGGTGTTGGTCAGGATCCGGTAGAGCCAGGCTTTGAGATTCGTGCCGGGCTTGTACTGGTGGAATGCGGAGTACGCCTTGGTATAGGCCTCCTGCACGAGGTCTTCAGCGTCCTGCGGATTGCGCGTCATCCGCATGGCAGCTGAGTAGAGCTGGTCCACGTACTGGAGAGCCTCGCTCTCAAAACGCACGCGACGCTGCTGTTCGGTCTCTTCGGCGACGACGACGCTGCTTGAATCAGCGTCGGTGCCGGTGGCTGCGGGCTTTTCCATCACCTCTGAGTCTACTCGCACAGCGCACACCGGTCGTCGGGCGTCAGGTGTGGGGGCGCGGACGCGCTTCGGGGTGAGAGTCGGCGTGGTCATAAAGGGCACAACGACGACGCCGCGCTGTGCATTCCTGCTCGTCACCTGACGTCCGCACCGGATGAGCGCCGCATCCGCGTCGGATGAGCGCCCATAGGGCCTGCTGATTCCCGTGACAGCCCTGATTGGGTAGATTGGACCTTGAACGATGCTTCAGCGCCACACTCCTACAGGAGGACACTATGTCTCTGCTTCGTAAATTCGCCCGCCCACTGCTGGGCGCGAGCTTCATCGCCAGCGGTGTCGACCGCCTGCGCAACACCGATGATGCCTCGGCGCGAATCGGGTCCACCCTCGAGGAGATCGGCTCACTTCTCCCCCAGGCCGAACCCCTGGTCTCCAACGCCAAGCTCACCACCCAGGTCCTGGGCGGTGTCGAGGTCGTTGCCGGAACCGCACTGGCGCTGGGCCGGTTCCCCCGCGCCTCGGCCCTGATGCTGGCAGGAGTCCACAAGTTCAACAGCTATGCCGAATACCGCAACGCTGAGATCGAGAGTGACTCTGACGTCACCGCTCAGCGCAAGACGCTGCTGAAGAACGCCTCCATCCTGGGCGGCCTGAGCCTGGCCATGGTGGACCTCGACGGCAAGCCGTCGCTGGGCTGGCGCGCCGAGCACCTGGCCAAGACCACCCGCAAGAAGGGCGCCAAGTTCGGCGACAAGACCTTCAAGTGGGCTGATGATCTCGGCAGCGATGCCACCAAGAAGGTGCGCGACTTCGAGAAGCACGCCAAGAAGAACTTCCAGCGCGCCGAGAAGGATGCCCTGAAGGCGATCACCAACGCCTCCAAGGGTGCCAACAAGGGTGTCAAGAGCGCCAAGAAGAAGGTCGGAGCGTAGAACCTAGCGACGTGAGCACTACATCTACACACGCTGCATCGGTGCCCCCGCAGCCGTGGCCTGCGCCACGGGCGGGGGCACCTCTGCGCGCAGAGGTCACCGTTCCCGGGTCGAAGTCCCTGACCAACCGCTACCTGCTCCTGGCCGCCCTCGCCGACGGCCCGTCCGTGGTCATCAACCCGCTGCGGTCCCGGGACTCCCGGCTGATGCTCGATGCGCTGGCGGCCCTGGGCAGCGTCGTGGAGCACATTCCGGACTGGGAGAACTCCGGGGTCCCCGCCGTGCGGATCTCCCCGCTTCCGGCCCTCACCAGCGCCTCTCACCCCGGCCCCATCCCTGACTCTTCCGGCGCTGACTCTTCCGCCGCTGACTCTCCCGGCACCGCTGACTCCTCCGGCACCGCCCCGACCACCGGGGCGGTGAGCATCGAGTGCGGCCTGGCCGGCACCGTGATGCGGTTCATGCCAGCCGTGGCCGCGCTGACCGGCGCACGGGTCCACTTCGACGGCGACCCCGAGGCCCGCGTCCGCCCGATGGGCGCGGTCCAGCACGGGCTGCGCGATCTCGGCGTCGAGATCACCGGCCCGGGCGCTCCCGCACCCGGCGGCGAGGGCCATCTGCCGTTCACCGTGCACGCCCCGGCGGGCATCACCGGGGAAGAGATCACCATAGACGCCTCAGCCTCCTCCCAGTTCGTCTCCGGGCTGCTGCTCACCGCGGCACGGATGCCGCACGGACTCACGCTGCGTCATGTCGGCGAATCGGTGCCCTCGCTGGAGCATGTGGAGATGACGCTGCAGGTGCTGACCGAGGTCGGGGTGAAGGTCAGCTCCCCCGCGAAGCACACCTGGCGGGTGGAGCCCGGCGAGATCCGGGCCTTCAGCGTCCGCGTGGAGCCGGACCTCTCCAATGCCGGACCCTTCCTCTGCGCGGCCGCCGTCACCGGCGGAGAGGTGACCATGCGCGGCTGGCCGATCGTCTCCGCCCAGATCGGACGCCGCTGGACCGAGCTGCTGCCGGCCTTCGGCGCCCAGATCGAGACGGACCCGGAGACCCCCACCACGGTGACCCTGCGAGTCCGCGGCACGCAGCTGCGCACCCCCGGCGCCGTGGACGGCACCGCCGAGCTGACCCCCACGGTGGCGGCCCTCGCCGCCCTTTGCCAGAGCCCCACACTGTTCACCTCGGTCGGGCACCTGCGCGGACACGAGACGGATCGGATCGCGGCCCTGGTCACGGAGATCCGCCGACTCGGCGGGTCTGCGGAGGAGACCGAGGACGGGTTCGAGGTCACCTCACCGGTGACCCATGGCGGTCTGGTGCGCAGCTATGCCGATCACCGGATGGCCACCTTCGGCGCGGTGCTCGGTCTGGTGCTCGACGACGTCGAGGTCGAAGACATCGCCTGCACCGCGAAGACCATGCCTGACTTCCCGCAGCTCTGGGCAGGGCTGCTGGCGCCGGCGTCGGACGCCGCGCCTGGCGTCGGGCCTGGCTCCGCGGCTGACTCCGTGCCCGGCTCCGGGTCTGTCTCCGCATCGGGGGCGCGCGGATGAACCGCTGGGCCGATTGGGACGAGTCCCACGTGCGAGTGCGCCCGAACAAGAAGGGCTCCCGACCCCGGACCAAGGAGTCACCCGACTACGCCGACGCCGAGCTGGGCCGGGTCGTCACGGTGGACCGCGGGCGCTACACGGTGCGCCTGGATGACCCCGACGGCGGAGAGCGGATCATCTCCGCAGTGCGCGCGCGTGCGATGCGCCGCACCCCGGTGGTCCCGGGCGACATCGTGGGCCTGGTCGGGGACACCACCGGCGATGCGGGTTCACTGGCCCGGCTGATCCGGATCCAGGAGCGCTCCACGCTGCTGCGCCGCAGCGCCGAGGACACCGACGACGCCGAACGGGTGATCGTCGCCAACGCTGATCAGCTGCTGATCGTGGTCGCAGCGGCGGATCCTGCCCCACGCACCGGATTCATCGACCGGGCCCTGGTCGCAGCCTACGACGCCGGGATCACCCCGATCCTGCTGGTCACCAAGGCCGACCTGGTCGAGGACCCTGCGGATCCGGCCGGACTGATCAGCCACTACGCGGAGCTGGACCTGCAGACCGTGGTCTCCCAGCAGGCCACCGGCACAGCCTCGGGCACCCCCACCTTGGACTCCGCCGCGGTCATCGCGCTGCGCAGCTCGCTGACCGAACGGGTCACCGCGATGATCGGACACTCCGGGGTGGGCAAGTCCACCATGGTCAACGCCCTGACCGGCGCGGATCGGGCCACCAGCGGGGTCAACGCGGTCACCGGGCGCGGCCGGCACACCTCCTCCTCCGCCGTCGCACTGAACCTGGAGCCTGCCGATTCCCTCGACGTCGCCGCAGCACGGAACTCCTGGATCATCGACACCCCCGGGGTGCGCACCTTCGGCCTGGCCCATGTCGCCCCCGACGATGTGCTCGGCGCCTTCTCCGATCTGGTCGAAGGCTCCGCGGCCTGCGAGTCCGGCTGCGCCCACGTCTCCCCCGAGGGGGGCTGCGCCTTGGACGCCTGGGTGGCCGATGGCCACGCCGGCGACCACGGCGCCGCCCGGCTGGCCTCGATGCGCGGTCTGATCAGGTCCATGGCGGGCACCGAGGACGGTCCGGAAGAGAAGCGGCTCGGCGCGTAAAGCCGTGAATGCGGGTCCTGCCGCTCGGTGATTGCTAGCGTGGCGCTATGAGCCTTAGCACCAGCGCCTACACCGATGACCTGCGCCTGGCGCATATGATCGCCGATTCCGTGGATGCGAAGACGATGTCCTTCTTCTCCTCCATGGACTTCGAGGTCGAGACCAAGCCCGATCTGACCCCGGTCACCGAGGCTGATCGCCAGGCCGAGGAGCTCATCCGCGGCCAGCTCAGCCGGGCCCGCGGCCGCGACGCCATCCTGGGCGAGGAGTTCGGCTCCACCGGATCCGGACCGCGCCAGTGGGTCATCGACCCGATCGACGGGACCAAGAACTTCATCCGCGGGGTGCCCGCCTGGGCCACGCTGATCGCGCTGGTCGATGACGGCGAACCGGTGGTCGGACTGGTCAGCGCACCCGCGCTGGGTCGGCGCTGGTGGGCGGCCAAGGACGGCGGCGCCTATACCGGCAAGGCCCTCGCCTCGGCCAAGCGGCTCCAGGTCTCGAAGGTGCCCCAGCTCGAGGACGCGTTCTTCTCCTACTCCTCGCTCGCCGGGTGGCGGAAGATCGGCCGCAGCCAGAACTTCCTGGAGCTCACCGAGACCGTCTGGCGCACCCGCGCCTTCGGCGACTTCTGGTCCTACTGCATGGTCGCCGAGGGTCAGGTGGACATGGCCGCCGAACCGGAGCTGAGCCTGCACGACATGGCGGCCCTGGTGCCGATCATCCGCGAAGCCGGCGGCATCTTCACCTCCCTGGACGGTGAGCCCGGATGCACCGGTGCCAACGGCCTGGCCACCAACGGTCTGCTCCACGAGGCCGCCCTGGGCGCGCTCGCCGCAGATCGCCCCGCCCCGTTCTGAGTTCCGCCCCGGCCTGGGTCCAGCACAGGCCTGGGTCCAGCACCTTCCTGAGCCCAGCAGCGCTGTCAGAGCCGGGTCTGCTTCGTCCTGCCGGCCCCACTTGCAGTTTTAGGTGTGCCTAAATCATACTGTGGGCATGCGCCACACCAGGTTCTTCACTGTCACCGCCGGACTGATCTGCGCCCTGGCCTTGAGCAGCTGTGCCGCGGCGAACTCCGATGAGCAGGGCGCCTCCACGGAGGACCAGCCTCCCGTGGTGCTCACCAGCTTCTCGGTGCTGGCAGACATGACCCGGGCCGTGGGCGGCGACCTGGTGGACACCCGCTCCATCACCCCGCCCGGCGCCGAGGTGCACGAGTACTCCCCCACCCCCGGCGATCTCCGCGATGCCGCAGCGGCGGACGTGATCTTCTTCAACGGACTGGGCCTGGAGGCCTGGTACGAGCAGTTCCTGAGCCATTCTTCGGCGGAGGTGGTGATGCTCTCCGAGTCGGTGGAGACCCTGCCGGTCACCCGGCTGCCCGAAGCTTCTCCGGGCTCCGGCGAGTCCGACGACGTCGAGGACCCCGGGGCTTCCGAGAGTGCCGGCGCGGAGGAGACCGCCGAGCTGCCGGTCAACCCGCACGCCTGGATGTCTCCGGCACAGGCCATGGTCTATGTGGACAACATCGAGGCCGCACTGAGCGAGCTCTCCCCCGCCGACGCCGAGCAGTTCACCGAGAACGCCGGCCGCTACCGGGAGCAGATCCAAGCGGTCTGGGACCAGGCCGAGGAGCGGCTGGCACCGCTGCAGCAGGACGGTGAGATCCACCTGGTGACATGCGAGGGCGCCTTCAGCTACCTGGCGAAGGACCTGGATCTCGGCGAGCACTACCTGTGGCCGCTCAACGCCGAGGACGAGGGAAGCCCGAAGCAGGTCGAGGCGCAGATCCGCTACGTCGAGGAGCACCAGGTGCCCACGATCTTCTGCGAGTCCACTGTCAATGACTCCACCCAGCGGCAGGTGGCCGAGACCACCGGCGCCACCCTGAGCGAGCCCCTGCACGTGGACTCGATCACCGAGCCTGACGGACCGGCACCGAGCTACCTCGAGCTCTTGGAACACGACCTGGACCTGATCATCGAAGGAGCCCAGCGATGAGCACTGACATAGACACGGGATCAGCCACAGGCGTGGACGCCCCACCCGGTGCTGCCGCCGTCGTCGTCGATCAGCTGAGCGCCGGCTATCCAGGCGTCCAGGCTCTGGACGAGGTCAGCATCACCGTGGGCACGGGCAGCATCTGCGCCCTGCTGGGAGCCAACGGCTCCGGGAAGTCCACGCTGTTCAAGGCGCTGCTGGGACTGCACCGACCCACCGCCGGGACCGTGCGGCTCTTCGGCATGGAACCGACGAAGGCCCGACGGCGCAACCAGGTCAGCTACGTGCCGCAGCACGAACAGGTGGACACCAGCTTTCCGATCAGCGTGGAGCAGGTGGTCATGATGGGTCGCTACGGGCACATGGGCTTCACCCGCCGCACCCGCCCTGCGGACCGGCAGGCCTGCGACCAGGCGCTGGACCAGGTGGGCCTGAGCCAGCTGCGCCGGCGCGGGATCGGTGAGCTCTCCGGAGGCCAGCGCAAGCGCGCCTTCCTGGCCCGTGCGATCGCCCAGCAGGCGCCTCTGATGCTGCTCGATGAGCCGTTCGCCGGCGTGGACCGCGGTTCGGAGGAGCTGATCAGCTCGGTGCTCAAGACGCTGCGCGACACCACGGGCACCACCGTGCTGATCTCCACCCACCACCTCGCCGGCGTGGAGGACCTCGCCGATGAGGTGGTGCTGCTGCACCAGCGGGTGCTCGCCGCGGGACTGCCGGGCGAGGTGCTCACCGAGGAACAGCTCGGCCGCAGCTTCGGCGCCGTGCTGCGCGAGACGAACTGATGAGGGAGGCAAGCTGATGTGGGAGCTGCTGGTCCAACCGATGGAGTTCGCCTTCATGCAGCACGCCCTGACGGCGGCGATCATCTCCTCGGTGGTCTGCGCCCTGCTCTCCTGCTGGCTGGTGCTCATGGGCTGGTCCCTGATGGGTGACGCCGTGGCGCACTCGATCCTGCCCGGGATCGTGCTGGCGCACATCTTCGGTCTGCCCATGGCGCTGGGCGCCTTCGTCTTCGGGATGCTCGCGGTGCTGCTCATCGGCGGGATCAGCGGAGGCTCGACGCTGAAGCATGACACCTCCATCGGCGTGGTGTTCACCTCGCTCTTCGCGCTGGGCCTGGTCCTGGTCTCCAGGACCCCCAGCGAGACGCACCTGACCCACATCCTCTTCGGCAATGTGCTGGGCATCTCGCAGCAGGACCTGCTGCAGACCGCCGGTCTGGGGCTGGCCACCGTGGCGGTGCTGTTGACGCTGCGGCGCAGCTTCGTGCTGCTGGCCTTCGACAAGGTCCACGCCCATACGATCGGACTCTCCACCGGCGCACTGTCCATCTTGCTGCTGGCCCTGCTCGCGCTGACCACCGTGACCGCGCTGCAGACCCTGGGGATCCTTCTGGTGGTCGCTATGCTGGTGGTGCCCGGCGCCACCGCACTGCTGCTGTGCCGCCGCTTCGGGCCGATGCTCGCGGTCGCCGCGTCCAGCGCGGCAGCCTCCGCGGTGATCGGCGTCTATGCCAGCTACTGGCTCGACATCTCCACCGGAGGCTCGATCGTGCTGGCACAGTCGGGCCAGTTCGCGCTGGCCTACCTCTTCGCCCCGGTGAAAGGGATGATCCCGCGGCTGCGCCAGCGACGTCAGCGCCCACCCTCCGAGCAGGCGAGGCCGACCCGCTCGATCGATACGCTCCTCGACGTGAAGGATCCCGCCTAGATGACTCCGCGCACCTCAGCTCAGGGCCGTTCCACCGCGATCGAGGCTGCCACCACCTCCGTGGAGGACTACGCCAAGACCATCTATGGCCTCGCCGAATGGGACGGCGCCTCGGTGACCGCGTCCGCGCTGGCCAGGACCCTGGGCGTCTCCAACCCCTCGGTCTCGCTGATGATGCGCAAGATGGCCGACCTGGGGCTGGTGGAGCACCGCCCCTACGCGCCGATCGCGCTGACCCCCGCCGGACGCCAGCTCGCCCTGGCAATGGTCCGCCGGCACCGTCTGATCGAGACCTGGCTGGTGCGCGAGCTCGGATACGGCTGGGAGGAGGTCCATGAGGAGGCCGAACGGCTCGAACACGCCGTCTCGGAGACCTTCGTGGACCGTCTCGATGTGCGGCTGGGCCACCCACGCGTGGACCCTCACGGTGATCCGATCCCCGGTCCCGACCTGCAGCTGGACTACCCCGAGACCCTGCTGCTCTGCCGGGTGCCGGCCGCGATGAAGGTGCGCCTGGAGCAGGTCGACGACGCCGTGCCGGATGCGCTCTCCGCCCTGGACACCCACCGGGTGCCCATCGGTGCGCAGGTCACGGTCCAGGCCACCGACCGCGGCGCCGTCGTCCTGACCCCGCTCACCCCCGGAGGGCAGGACAGCCCGGGAGCTCCCCCGACGCAGGACGATCAGTCGGCGGCGGCCGGGAGCATCCGGCTCGCCCATGAGGTGGCCCACGCCATGCGCGTAAGCGTGGTCCGCTGAGGCCGCCCGGCCCCGACGTATCCTGTACTGGTGTCTTCTCCCGAACCGCGTGCCTCCAGCAGGCGCCCACGCCCGAAGCGGCAGGCGACCTCGCTGACGGTGCTGATCCTCCTGGTGGCGCTGGCCGGCGCCGGTGGCGCGCTGCTGCGACTTCTGGTCGGAGAGCTGATCCCGGAGCAGGGGATGAAGTTCCCGTGGACCACGCTGGTGATCAATCTCAGCGGATCAGGGCTGCTGGGCCTGCTCATCGGCGTCGCACGCGCCCGCCCGAGCACCCCGGACTGGGTGGTGCCGACCTTCGGCACCGGACTGCTGGCCTCCTACACGACCTTCTCTGCGGTGATCCTCGCCGTGATGCCCTCGATGCCCGGATCCGCCTATGAAGGACTCGCGGCCGTGACCTATGTCAGCCCGGGGGCGATGGAGATGCTCACCTACCTCATCATCAGCATCCTGGGCTGCACCGCTGCTGCCGCGGCCGGACTGACCATCAGCCGTGCGCTGTTCGGCCAGCTCGGCGCCGCCTCCGCAGATCTCGGCGTGAGCAGCGAGGGCCGCCATGAATCCTGAATTCAGCATCGCCATTGCGCTGGGCGTCGCGCTCGGCGGCTCGGTGGGCGCGGTGGCGCGCTTCCTCCTGGACCGATACCTGCGCGTGGGCCTGCTGCTGGCGAACACGCTCGGGTGCTTCCTGCTGGGGTATCTCCTCGGCGAACTCACCTGGCTGAGCGGGAACGGCGCAGCTGAGCCCGAAGGCGTGCTGCCCGGCCCGGTGTCCACGGTGCTGATCTTCGGGGTCCTCGGTGCGCTGAGCACCTTCGCAACCGTCTCGGTGCGGGTGGCGCAGACCTGGGTGTCGGGTCGACGACTGCGGGCGGTCGGGATCTGGACGGCGCACGTGGGGTGCGGGTTCGCAGCCGCCGCGCTGGGGATTGCGCTGTCCCGGATGTCGGGGCTATACTGAAAAGTCAGCTCGCGAGCACGTGGCGAGAGGCAGGGGCTGATAAGCCTCGTTGACAACACAATATGGGGACGATCGGTTTCGACGATCTGAGTTGATCATGGTGAAGCGGGTCGAGGATGCAGAGTGACCTCGTAAATACCTCTCTGCAAAACAATAAGTGCCGAAACTAAGCGCACTGACTTCGCCCTCGCTGCCTAAGCAGCGACGCGAGTCTGTCAGCCTGGGTCTGCTATCGACCCAGCTCCTGGCATCAGCTAGATAGCCACTGGTTCCAACTCCTCGTCGTGGGGAGTTGGGTCGACAATTCACACGACTGGGCCCGTCAGCCGCCTGTCTGCGTGACGGCTGGGGCCGAGAAAATCTATCAGCAGACTGCACCCGGAGAAGCCCATGTGAATCCAGATCGGACGCGGGTTCGATTCCCGCCGTCTCCACAGATTGCCCGAGCAGGCTCAGCCTGCTCGGGCTTTTTTGTGCCCTGAAGCCGGGAAGCCCCAGCTCGAAGGGCCCGGGAAGGCCGCGTTGCTCAGCCCGCCCCTCGGGAGTCGGAGTAGTATCCGGAAGGTCTCGTTGACTGTGCGAAATCTACGTGAAGGAGCCTGATGAGCATCCCCTTCTACCGCCCGCTCTCCCCCACCTGCGGCCTGCGGGTCTCCCCGCTCGCGCTGGGAACGCTGCCCTTCGGCGGCGCCAACGGCATGGGTCATATGGGCAGCCTGGGCCCCGACGATGCCGCCGTGCTGCTGGATCGCTCCCTCGAAGCAGGGGTCAACCTGCTGGACACCGCGAACCTCTACTCGCTCGGTGTCGCCGAGGAGGTGCTGGGGCAGACCCTGGCGCGCAGCGGCCGCTATGACGAGTTCCTGGTCACCACCAAGGCCCGGATGGTCGTCGGTGACGGCCCCAACGACGGCGGCGCCTCCCGCTGGCACCTGCTCAAGGAGGTCGAGACGTCTCTGCACCGGCTGGGCCGTGATCACATCGACCTGTTCTACCTCCACCACTGGGACGGCGAGACCCCGCTGGAGGAGACGCTGCAGACCATGGACGGGCTGGTCCGCGCGGGCAAGATCCGGTACTACGGGGTCTCGAACTACACCGCCTGGCAGCTGATGAAGGCGCTGAAGGTCTGTGAGGTCAACGGCTTCATCAAGCCTGTGGTGCAGCAGATCCACTACTCACCGTTCTCCCGCGAGGCCGAATACGAGATGATCCCCGCCGGGATCGATCAGGGCATCGGCACCCAGGCGTGGAGCCCGCTGGGCATGGGGCTGCTCAGCGGCAAGTACCGCCGGGACCAGCGCCCGGAGTCAGGTGCTCGCATGGTCGACGGGGATGGCTCCGAGATGCGCGTGGCGGACTGGGAGAAGCTCCACAGCGTCGTCGATGTGCTCGATGAGGTCGCTCAGCGCAACGACGCCACCATCCCGCAGGTCCTGCTCGCCTGGCTGCTGGAGCGCCCCGGGGTGACCAACCTGGCCGTGGGCGCGCGCAGCCTGGAGCAGTGGAACGATCTGCTGGGCACCTTTGAGGTCTCCCTGGACGCGGCGGACTCTCAGGCCATCGACGACGTCGGCCGGCCGACCCTGGCCTACCCGTTCTGGCACCAGGCCGATATGGCCAGCGAACGCATGAGCGCCGCGGATGTGTCGATCATGGCGACCACCAAGCGGGAGATCGCCGAGAAGATCGGCGAGTAGTCAGCTGACGTTCAGCTCGCACGGACAGGGCCCGATGGTGGTCTGACTATGGTGGAGACAGACGACCACAACAGATTGAGGTGTCAGATGACTACCGAACAGAACAGACCTGAAGAGGCAAAGAGGCCCAGCGCGGGCCACAGCTCCGCCGATGTGAACGGCGGCCAGCCGCTGGACACTCCCCCGCACCAGCGTGACGGCGGGAATCAGCACACCCACGGCGAGCATCACCGCGACGAGGCTGCGCGCAACCCGGGGCTGGATCCCGAACCGACCGAGACTCCGGGGCTGGAAGACGGCGGCGGCGTGCAGCCTGGCGATACTCCGCCCGATTCGAACTCCGCGACCGCCTCACCCAAGCAGGCTTCGCCGACGAAGCCCCCGAAGTCCAACCTGGTCA
This sequence comes from Nesterenkonia sp. YGD6, assembly GCF_022565895.1. Lineage (NCBI taxonomy): Bacteria > Bacillati > Actinomycetota > Actinomycetes > Micrococcales > Micrococcaceae > Nesterenkonia > Nesterenkonia sp. YGD6. The sequence goes on from NZ_JAJOYY010000001.1 coordinate 163,826, forward strand.
TGACCGTGGCGATCATCGCGATCATCGTCGTGGTGCTGCTGATCTTCGTGGGTTACATCGCGGGACTGCTCGACTGAGCCAAGGGAGGACCGAGGGCTGAGCACGACTCAGTTGAGATCGGCTCAGCGGAGACTCAGGACGACCGCAGGTTCCGGTAGCGCATGGCGCGCTGGGCCTCGCGGTTGTCCTGCTTCTCTCGGAGGGTCTGCCGCTTGTCGAACTCGCGCTTGCCGCGGGCGATGCCGATCTCGACCTTGGCCCGGCCGCCCTTGAAGTAGAGCGAGAGCGGGACGATGGTCAGGCCCGGGTCCTCGATCTGGCGGGAGATCTTCACCAGCTCTTTCTGGTGGAGCAGAAGCTTGCGTTTCCGGCGGGCTGAATGATTGGTCCAGGTGCCGTTGAGGTACTCGGGGATGGTGACCTGTTCGAGCCAGAGCTCGCCGCCGCTGGAGAAGCCGCCGAAGCCGTCGGTGAGGTTGGCGGTGCCTTCGCGCAGCGACTTCACCTCGGTGCCGGTGAGCACCAGTCCGGCCTCGTACTTGTCGAGGATCTCGTAGTCATGCCGCGCGCGACGGTTCGTCGCCACGATGCTGTTGTTGGGATCGCGCTCTTTCTTCGCGCCCTTCTTCTTCGCCACCGTGTCACCTCCGCGCTGGATCGCTGATCTCGGCGTTCTTCTGCAGTGGCCAGAAGAGCCGACCTTCGATCATACACGCAGGTATCGGCGCACCGTGACCCAGGAGGCGATGATCGCCAGGACCACGGCGATCGCCAGAAGGCCCGGCATGATGATCCAGGCTTCGGCGGAGTCGATGAAGTGGATGCTCGGCACCTGCTGGGCCATCCACTGTCCCAGCACGAACTCCGCGACCACCCAGGTGGCCGCACAGGCGAGCAGACCGCCGATCAGTGCAGCGATCACGCCTTCGAAGACGAAGGGCATCCGGATCATCGATTTGGAGGCGCCGACCAGACGCATGATCCCGGTCTCGCGGCGACGGCTGAACGCGGAGAGCCTGATGGTGGTCGCCACCAGCAGCAGCGCGCAGACGATCATCACCCCGGCGATGATCAGCGCGACCATGGTCAGCCCGTTGAGGATGCCGAAGATCTGATCGAGGACCTCCTGCTGATCCGCCACGGACTCCACCCCGGGGGCAGACCCGAAGAGCTCGGTGACCACCGGGAACTCCTCCGGCTCGTGGAGCAGCACTCGGTAGGACTCCGGCATGTCGGAGGCGGTCAGCGCCGCGGTGCGCGAGTTCTCCCCACGGGTGTCCAGGAAGTCGTCCAGGGCTTCCTGCTGCGTCTCGTGGCGGTAGCTGGCCACGTACTGGCTGGCCGCACCATCGGAGAGGGTGTGTTCCAGGGAATCGCGCTGATCGGTGCTCACCGCACCGGTGGGACACGCTGACTGCGGGGAGCTCTCGGTGCACAGGAACACCGAGAGCTCAAGGCGATCATAGAAGTCGTCGGTCATCTGGTTGACCTGGGTCTGCATCAGCGCGGCGGAGCCCACGAAGGTCAGCGAGATGAAGGTGACCAGGATGACGGAGGCGACCATGGCGACATTGCGGCGCAGCGAGCTGAAGGTCTCGCTGAGCATATAGAGGAGGCGGTTCATCGGTCCCTCCTCAGGCGGCGCATGATCGATCGGCGCGAGCGGGACAGGCCGAGATGTTCTGCTGTCCTGCTCGCATCGGGGTAGGTGGACTGAGCTGCCGAGGACTCAGGCTGCGGCACCGGGCTGGGCTCCTCGGGCTCGGGCGGCAGCTCCGGTTCACGTTCCAGCTCTGGCTCTGACTGGGGCCCGACCTCTGGCTCCGGCTCGGGTTCCGGGTCGGGTTCCGGGTCGGGCGTGAAGGCGGGCCGGGACGGTGACTGCTGTTCCGGCGGCTGGGCGGAGGGCGGCTGCGGGGCGTCGTCGTCGGCGCGCGCCAGCCAGGACAACCGGGGCCGCGCGGGCGGCGGAGTCGCCGGAGCCAGCGGTGCGAGCGGCTCGCCGTCGAACATCGGGGCCGACGGCGGTCGGGGCTGGTCAGGTTCGCGGGGCGGCTCGACGGAAGGCCCGGTCGCGGCAGGAATCTCGCCCGTGATCGGTTCCTCCAGGGTCGGCTCGACCGACTGAAGTGCGTGTGCGTCCTGATGATCAGCCCGAAGTTCGGTCTGATCCTCGCGTGCACCGTAACCCGCTGGTTCGTCCGCTGGTTCCGTCACGAAATCGTCCTCGAGATCGTCCTCGAGATCGTCCTCGGTCTCGGTGTAGCCGTCCTGTTCGAGGTCGGGCATCTCGGTGCCGTTGAAGTCCCCGTGGGGCTCCTGGACGTCATGGCCGTGAGCGTCGTGGCGGAGATGCTCGGGCCAGGTGACCCTGAAGCCTGCCTCTTCTTCGTGCGCGGAACCCTCGCCGTCGAAGTCGTGCTCGTGCTCGTGCTCGTGCTCGAAGGGATCGTGGGCGACGGGCTCATCGTTGATCGGCGCGTCGTGGAGGCCCTGTTCGCTGTCATCGCCCGCGGGAGCCGCGGGGGCGTCGTCGTCGAGGTCCAGTTCGGTGAGCTCATCGGTGTATGCCACCGGGGCGGTCTCCTGGAGCACCGGATCTTCGTCGTAGGCGAGCACGGAGGGGTCCTCGCCTGGAGCCATCACCTGGTCCTGGGGGTGATCACCGACGTGATCGATGGCGTCATCACGCGATTCCACGAAATGGTGGTCTTGCGCGTCGGGCTCCCAAGTGTGGTGTTCCTGGGTGTCGTGTTCCTGGGTGCCGTGTTCCTGGGTGCCGCCGTCACCGAAGTCACTGTCCGCCAAGTGGTCTTCCGCGGTGCCGGTGTCGCTGCCGACCACGGCGGGAACCATCCCGGTCTTGAGCGGGGCCGGATCGTGGGCGCGCAGCCCTGATTCGCCCTCCTCCTGGGCGAGCACATCCCAGGCCTCGGAGCCTTCGGGCGGGTCGTAGGAGCCGTGGGACTCGTCGCGGACCACCCGGCCGTGGTGCAGCTGCACCACCCGGCTGTTGGCCTGGTCGACGATGGCGCGGTCGTGGGTGGCCATGATGACGGTGGTGCCGGAAGCGTTGATCCAGCGCAGGACCTTCATGACCTCGGCGGAGGCGCGCGGGTCGAGGTTGCCGGTGGGCTCGTCGGCGAGCAGGATCGCGGGGTCGTTGACGATGGCGCGGGCGATGGCGGCGCGCTGCTGCTCACCTCCGGAGATCTCATGCGGGTAGCGCTTCGCGAGGTGAGCGAGGTCGACCTTCTCCAGGACCTTGGTGACGCGTTTGCGGATCGCGCTGCGTTTGGCGCCCAACACCCGCATGGCGAAGGCGACGTTGTCGAACACGGTCTTGTCCGGCAGCAGGCGGAAGTCCTGGAAGACCATGCCGATGCTGCGTCGGAAATCAGGGACCCGGCGGTCGAGCATCAGCCCGAGGTTCTGCCCGGCCACGGTGACCTTGCCGCGCTGGGGCAGGCCCTCGCGCAGGATCATCCGCAGCAGGGTGGACTTGCCGGAGCCGGAGGCGCCGATCAGGAAGGCGAAGTCTTCGCGGTAGAACTCCACGGTGACGTCATCGAGCGCCGGTCGCCCGTCTGCCTCGTAACGACGGGTGACCTGTTCGAATCGGATCATGAATCAGTCGTCCTCGGCCGCAGTCTCGTTGCGCCAGCGGATGCCGGTGTCGATGAAGCCGTCGATGTCTCCGTCGAGGACGGCCTGGGTGTTGCCGACCTCGTGCTCGGTGCGCAGGTCCTTGACCATTTGGTACGGGTGCAGCACGTAGGAGCGGATCTGGTCGCCCCAGGAGGCCTTGATGTCTCCGGCGAGCGCCTTCTTCTCGGCGGACTCCTCGGCCTTCTTCAGCACCAGCAGCCGGGACTGCAGCACGCGCATCGCGGCGGCGCGGTTCTGGATCTGGGACTTCTCGTTCTGCATCGAGACCACGGTGCCGGTGGGAAGGTGGGTGATGCGCACGGCCGAGTCGGTGGTGTTCACCGACTGTCCGCCGGGCCCGGAGGAGCGGAAGACGTCGATCTTGAGGTCGTTCTCGTCGATGTCGATGCTCTCGGTGCCTTCGAGCAGCGGGATGATCTCGACCGCGGCGAAGGAGGTCTGTCGGCGGCCCTGGTTGTCGAAGGGGCTGATCCGGACCAGCCGGTGGGTGCCGGCCTCGACCGAAAGGGTGCCGAACGCGTAGGGCGCGTTGATCTCGATGGTCGCGGACTTCAGTCCGGCCTCCTCGGCGTAGGAGGTGTCGAGCACCTTGACGTTCCAGCCGCGGCGCTCGGCCCAGCGGGTGTACATGCGCAGAAGCATCTCGGCGAAGTCCGCGGCGTCCACGCCGCCGGCTCCGGAGCGGATGGTCATCACGGCGTCGTACTCGTCGTACTCCCCGGACAGCAGGGTCGTGATCTCCAGGGACTCCAGCGCCTTGTGGATGGAGGCGACCTCACGGACGGCGTCGTCGAGGACCTCGTCGTCGCCCTCCTCCTTGGCCATCTCGACCATCATCTCGACGTCGTCGATCCGGGTCTCGAGCCGCTCAAGGCGCTCCAGCTCGGTCTGTCGGTGACTCAGCTGAGAGGTGACCCTCTGCGCGTTGGCCTGGTCGTCCCAGAGGTCCGGCGCGACGGCCATATCACTGAGCTCGACGACCTGCGCCTTGAGCTTTTCAACGTCGGTGACCTCCGTGATACGGCGCAGCGTATTGCGCAGGTCACGAAGTGCGGTGGGGAAATCTGTCTCAGCCATAACAGCACTACAGTACCGTCGTCTGGGGATTCACCGGTTGAGACTCACCCGGGGGCATGCTCGCGCTGATCTTCACCCCATCGAGGAAGGGACTGACGCGAAGGTGCCGGGCAGAGGGACCCGGCGTCGGGCCAGGTCTCAGCGGGCATCTCGGCGGCGCTTGAGCCAGCCGTCGAGGATGGACCATCCCCAGAGCGCGACGACCCCGAAGCCGAGCAGGATCCCCAGGATGCGCAGCGTCTCGGCTTCGAACACCCCGGAGTCGAGGAACTCCGGGCTCACCAGGGCCCCGCGCACCAGCAGGTTCAGGATCAGACTCACGAACACCACCGCGAGCACGGTGTTGGCGACCGCGAGACCCGCATCCCACCGGCCACGCCGCTGAAGGACCACCGCGAAGACCGCGTGCAGCCCGATCAGCACCAGCAGCCACGGCCAGAGGGCGGTGTTGAGGATCGGCATGGTCTCGCCGTCGACCCGCATGGAGCCGCCGAATCGGTCCCACAGCACAGCACCGGCGGCCAGCCCGAGGAAGACGAGGGTGGCGATGAGCTCGGATTTCGCGCTGTCCGCCCCCGGCACGGGGAGTTCGTCGGGGTCCCAGCCGGCGTCGATCTCGACACCGGATCGCTCGATGATGAAGAAGACCAGGGTGACCCAGAAGCAGAGATGCACGATCAGTGAGAGTCCCACGGTGATCGAGGCGCTGAGGATCTCGCCGATATCGGCGCCGTCGAGGGTCTGTCCGAGCGCGACGCCGCCGGCCGCACAGATCGGTACGATCGCGAGCAGCTTCCTGAGCAGGCGCCACCAGGTCAGGTAGTAGGGCGGTCCGATCAGGTGCAGCGGCTGGTGCGAGTAGCCGGCGGCCAGGACGGCTGGGTCACCCAGGTCGATCAGCGTGGCGCGTTCGGCCGCAGCCGGTTCCTCTCCCATGCTGACCCGGCTGGCGATCGCCTCGGCGATGGACTGCTCCAGGTCGGTCCGGGATTCCTCGCGCACCTTCGGAGCCAGGTGTCTGGTGGCGGCGGTGACATACCGCTCGGTCAATGTGGTGTCCATGTCAGGGGCCCCTGCCCGGAGTTGATTCGTCGGAGAGGACTATCGTCGCGCCTGCTGACCCCGGCGGGAAGAGTGTGCCGCTCATCGGTTGAGGCTCACTCGAGCGTGGGACTCCACGCTGATCGGGACCTGAGCCGGCAGGATCACCGAGACCATCGGCAGGTCGACGACGGCGGCCAGTTCCACGTGCGCCGTCTCCCCCGCATCGGTGACCCAGGTCCGCGACACGACCAGGTCATCGAACCGGCCGTGGGCGCCGGAGACGGTGAGGTAGTTCTGCGCCTGGGCGCGCACCTGGTCGCTGCTGACCCGCGGGGTCGGCCCGGAGGCGCCCTGTTCTGCGGCCTGGGCGGCGGCCGAGGCGGCACCATCGGCGGCGGAGAGCAGCTTGCGCGCCTCCAGATTGACCGCCGTCGCGCCTGCCATCACGGCGACGAGCAGCAGCACCACCAGCAGCATCCCCAGGATCAGGACGCTGGACTGTCCCGCGTCCTCAGTCTGCAGCCGCCGCAGCGCCGCCTTGGTCGCGCCTCTCTGCGGGAGCCGAGTCGGGAGCAGGGTCCGTGTCGCGTGCATCTCAACCCGCCTGGACCTGCGCTGAGGTGGAGGAGACGGTGACCAAGGTGGAGCGCCAGCCACCGAGGTCCGGGATCAGCGGCACCGGTACCCGGACTTCCACGGTGAAGGCGACCACATCGCCGTCATCCTCGCAGCCACCCTTGGGGCAGGACATGGTGATCTCCGCCTGCTCGGTGCTGATCCCGAAGTCGGCGAGCGCCGCCGACGCCGCAGCCTGGCTTCGTGCTGCCCGTTCCCCCGCGCCGAGGTCCTCCCCTCCGAGGACGTACATCCGGGCAGCCTGATCGGAAGCGCCAAGGCTCGCGTAGGCCGCGGCCTGGACGGTCGCGACGCCGAGGATGAGATAGATGACCGGAATCAGCACCAGCACGGCGAGCATGATGAATTCGACCAGTGTGGAACCTGACTCATCCTGGCCCTGCCGCAGCCGCTGGGTCAGCCGCTCAGTCAGCCGCTCAGTCAAAGTCATACGCGCTGCCCGTCACCTCGAGGCTGCCGACCCCCGGAAACAGCCCCAATACCGGGACCTGAGCCTGGACCGTGATCTGAAGGGTCTGGCCCTCCGGTTGGGCCAGGTACTCATAGCCCACGTCCTGGGCGTATCGGGAGGAGATCGAGGACTCGATCAGAGTCCGGGTGCGCTGGACCCCGTCCCCGGCGGTGCGGTCCTCCAGCACGCCGAAGCGAGCCCCCGTGGACGCCGCGTCGATCAGGGTGTTGCGCACGTGCACCATGAGGGTCAGCTGGAGGATCGCGAAGCTCAGCAGGACCAGGAGCGCGGAGACCATGGTGAATTCAGCGGTGGCGGCACCCCTGTCCTTCCCCGGCGACCGGATGCGCGCGAATCGATGGGCCCGGTGCGGGTCAGCGCGAGACCTGATTGATGGCATCGTTGAACAGTCCCTGCAGGGCTGGCTGAGCGATCGCGAGCAGCCCGGCCACCAGCACGGCGCTCATCAAGGTGATCATCACCCAGCCCGGCACATCACCGCGCTCCTCCTCTTTCAAACAGACCGCGGCGCAGGCCGCCTGGTGGACGAGTCTTTCCGTGTGCGGCATGTTCTTCCCCTTCTCCGGTGGTGTGGTTGTGTTGTGAGCAGTGGTTCAGATGCCGATCTCCAGCAACGAGAGACCCGGGTAGATCGCGAAGAGCACCGTCAGCGGCAGCACGCCGAACACCAGCGGCACCAGCATCCCGATCTCCTTCTTCCCCGCCGTTTCGATCAGTTCGCGACGAGCGAGTTCGCGGACGTCCTGGGCCTGGGCGTGCATGACCTCGGCCAGGGGCGTGCCGCGCTCCATCGCCACGATGATGCCCTCGAGGAACCGGGAGATCGGCGCCGACCCCACCCGGGTGGACATCTGTTTCAACGCTGTCGAGAAGCTGGTGCCGGCTTGGGTCTGGTGCAGCACCCGGGTCAGCTCGAGGGCCAGATCTCCGCGCGCCAGCCTTCCCACGCGGGAGAACGCACCGGGAGCCCCCTCACCGGCGCTGACCGCCAACGCGATCATCTCTGCGATGGTGGGAAACTCTGTGAGCATGCGCGCCTGTCGGCGCCGAATCTGGCTGGTGAGCAGGTTGTCACGCAGGGCCACGCCCAATCCTGCAAGCCCGAGCACGATGACCGCGGCGGAGAACCCGTTGAGGCTGCCTGCCCAGACGCCGAGCAGACTGAGCCCGGTTCCCAGCAGGGCGCCGAGGACTCCGAGGCCGAGCTGCTGAAGGCGGTAGTCATTAGGACCGAGTCGTGAGTTCGCCTGTCCCAACCGGTGACCAAGCTGTTGGGTGTCGAGACTGAACCGATCGAATTGGCGTGCCGCCTGGTGCAGCACCGGGGTGAGGATCTTCGCCAGTACTCCCAGGGGCATGGTGTGCTCGGCACCAGAATCGGAGAGGGCGAACCGCGAGTCCGTGGAACGCAGGTAGGGAGCCACCCGTGCTGAGAAGCTGGGCTGATTGTTCACCGGCAGCGCTCGCAGGATGATGACCAGGCCAAGTCCCAGGACCAGCCCACAGATCATCGCCCATCCGATGACCGCCTCATTCACGCCAGCACCCGTACTTCCCGCGGCAAAGCGCCGATGCGCAGCATGAGTCGATAGCACACCAGGGACACGAGGAGTCCGGCACCAAGCACAAGCATGCCGGTGGCGCCTCGGTATGCCTCGGCGGCATCCCGCTGCAACGAGAGCAGCAGAACCACGATCCAAGGAGCGGCTACCGCGAGCTTGGCGGCGTTGACCGTCCAGGATTGCCGCGCTTCAAGTTCGCTTCGCGTCCTGGCGTTCTCGCGCAGGAACTCCGCCAAGGTGCTCAACAGCCGGCCCAGGTCAGAACCACCCACCTCGCGAGTGATCAGGAGCGCCGCCACGATCCGGTCCCCCACCGGATCGGCGAGACGCAGCTTCAGCCTCTCCAGCGCGACACCGAGGGTCTGTCCCGCGCGGTAGTCCTTGGCGAACTCCACAAACGGTTCACGCAGCGGCTCTGGACCTGAGGTGCCGAGTTGAATCAGCCCCTCAGGCAGCGACATCCCCGACCTGACCGCCGAGCGCAGATGATCCACCGCATCAGGCCAGATGTGTCGCAGCAGTGCGCGACGCTTCCCGGCCTGCCAGCGCAGCGCCAGGACCGGGACCATCCCGGCGAAGAACGCGAAACACAGCGCCACCGGGACCGCAGCGGTGAGCACCAGGACGACCAGAAACGCTGCGACGGCGCAGACCAGGACTGCGGTGAGGACCCCCGTGACCGGGATTCTGGGGTGCCCGGCCTCATCGAGAAGTTTGCGCAGCCTCCGCCGACGCGGTCGGTTGGGACGACCCGCGGTGGAGGGACGCGGCCAGAAGGACGCGTAGATCAGCAGCAGTCCGAATCCGAGCCCCAATCCCAGCAGCAGACTCATCCCAGCATCCCCGTCCTGGCCAGTCGGATCTGGTGCTGCGGTGAGAGCTTCGGCAGATCGAAGACTGCAGACTCCGTGACCTCCAGCTCACCCTCCGGCGCGTCGAAGAGCATGGTCGTCTCGATGGTGTCGGCCTCGACCCGGCTCCCCACGGCCAGGATCTGCCCTACGTGGCGGCTGCCGTCCCGCTCGCGCACGCAATGGACGACCAGGTCGAAGCAGGAGGCGACGGTGGGCAGGATGAAGCTGCGCGAGATGTTCTCACCGGCCAGCAGCGGAAGGGTGCAGATCTTGGTGACAGCGTCTTGGGCGCTGTTGGCATGCACGGTCGCCATCCCAGGAAGCCCTGCGTTCAGAGCGATGAGCATGTCTAAGCTCTCGGCTTCCCGGACCTCCCCGACGATGAGCCGGTCAGGGCGCATTCGCAGCGCCTCTTTCACCAGCCGCCGGAGCGGGATCTCTCCCTCCCCCTCGAGGTTGGACTGGCGACACTGCAGTCCGACCACATCGCGAAGCGGCAGCTGCAGCTCGAAGATCTCCTCCACCGTGACGACCCGCTCTCGCGGACCGATCGCAGCCGAGAGGCAATTCAACAGCGTCGTCTTTCCGGACTGGGTCGAGCCTGACACCAGGATGTTCATTCCGCTGTCCACACACCCGGCCAGGAACTCCGCGGCCGCTGCGGTCAGGGAGCCGTTGCGGACCAGGTCGTCGAGCGTATGGGCTCGCGCAATGAACTTGCGGATATTGACGGCCCAGTGGCGTCGGGTGATGTCCGGAATCACGACGTGGAGACGGGACCCATCGGGCAGCGTCGCGTCGACAAACGGTGAGGACAGGTCAAGTCGACGTCCTGAACTCTTGAGCATCCGTTCCACGAGGTCCCGGATGCGGGATTCACTCAACGTGATCGAGGTGAGTTCGGAACGGCCCGCGCGAGCCACGAACACGGCGCTGGGTCCGTTGACCCAGACCTCCTCCACCGAGGCGTCATCAAGAAGCGGCTGAAGCTCCCCGAAGCCGGCGACGGCATCGACGACATGCTTGACCGCCTGCTCCACGGGGCCGATCAGCGGCAACGCGGTCACCATCGACCGCCGGTCGTACTCGACGACGGCGGCCTCGACCAGCTCTCGAACGCCGCGCGGATTCTCTGCAGGGTCGAGCCCGCGGTGTCGGATCTGTTCCCGCACCTCATCTTCAACGATCGTCAAAGCATCCACAGGCTCGGCCTCGTCCCTGATTCCAGTGTGGTGAGATCACGATAGCCAGCTACGCAGTGACTGACCAGCGATTGTTCAAACCCTGTGGAAAATAGGCGATGATCACAGGTTCTCCACAGCTCGCCATCTGCCCGCGGCCGCCGAATCGTGGGGGCATAACCTCAGGGAAAGCGGACGCCGCGAAGCGCTCTCGCGGACGTCTCGGCACCCGAGGATCAGGAGGGACACGCGTGACCACGGCAGCACCGATGACCCTGGCCTTCACAGTCGTCCACGCGCCAGGGTCCGTTCCTGAGTCCTTGTGGACCCTGATGCGTCTCGCAGCGGGCGGTGCGCACGTCCACGAGCTGAGGATCGTCCTCGACGGCACCGCCATCCCCTCGGGGGCGCAGATCGATGAAGCGCTGTCCGCATGGGTCCAGAGCTTCCGGAGCGACTGTTCTTCCCGCACTGGGGTCCTGGCCGGCCCAGTCGGACCCGCCTGGGTCGCAGTCCTGGACCATACGCCGTTGAAGGACCACGCCGCGGACTCCTCTTCGATCCATCACGGAATGGTCGTGGTGCTGCATCCCCGAGCCCATGCGGCGCAGCGAACCAGGTCGGACCCGTCACCGCTGCGACTGTGCATCAGCGCCGGGCCGGACTCCGGATGGATGGTGAAGGTCCCGCGAGGTGTCCACCGGCTGGGGCGGGGCACTGCGCATCGCGGCACCGCAGACATCCGGATCAATGACCCTCGTCTGGAGCCCGTGCATGCTTCGATCCATGTCAGTGCGACACAGGTGAAGCTGACTCGCTCAGGGACAGCTTCACAGCTGCTCGCCATCGATGTCCCGGTCTCCGTCGGCGGGTCGCGCGTGGAGCTGGTCCAGAACGCGCCGGCGGCTGCCCCCGCAGCGATCTGGCCCCTGCCACGCGCAAGCGTCGCGGAACAGCCACCGTCCGGACGCCACCGCACGACGCTGCTCATGTCCTTGGCCCCGCTGATCGTCGGGATCGTGCTGGTGCTCGTCACCGGAATGTGGATCTTCCTGATGTTCAGCGCCGCCTCTGCACTCCTTGCTGTGGTCACACTCGTCGTCGCGCACCGGCAGCGCCAGCGCTTCCGCCGTGCCGTTCGCGCGGCCGCCACCGCATGGGCCCGGCAGCGCAGAGACCTGCTGACCCCACCAGGACGCTCCATCAGAGCCCTGCGAGCGCGGGCTCACCCGCGGAGCTCGCTCACCCCCACGGACGCCGAGGGCGTCGTCGTGACAGTGGGTGAGGCGAGAATCGATGCTGATCTGGACTGCCCGGGTGATACTGGACCGCCGGTTGACCTGCCGGAACTCTCGGTCTGCACAGCGGCGGCGCTGACACTTCGCGCGTCTGAACACACCGCACTCTCGGGCCCACCTCGAGACCAGCTCAGCGTCCTACGTTGGATTCTCGCGCAGCTGACCCACCATTGCCGAACAACTCCCGAAGTCATGCTCGCAGCAGGTCCCGAGGAGAGCGGCGGATCCCGGTCAGGTGAGCTTCTCGACATCACGGAGCTGCGCGACTATCCCCACGTGAGCGTCGTGCAGCGGCGCAGTCTCCCCGCCGCGCTGCAGCTCAGACAGGCCAGGCCCCCTATCTCATCGGCACCGGTGCTGATCACCCCTGTTTCGCTGGACCCCGCACACATTCGGGCAGCGCTGCACGCCGGGTGGCACGTCATCTCCCCGGCCGGGTCCCCTGCCCTCCAAACACTGCCGGGGAAGCCACCGGAGGAGCAGGGGCTTCCCCCGGCAGCCGATGGCTGGCAGGTGAACCTCGAATCGGGCGCGATCCACCGGATCGAGTCAGGAGCCGCGCTGCGGGTCGCAACAGAGCTGGTTCCTGACGGACTGTCGCGACGGACGCTCCACGAACACCTCAGGCTGGGGCTCGCGCGGATCTCAAGGACGGCGACGACTCCCGAGGTCCCCGCGCAGTTCACCGCGGCCCTGCCCGACCCCCTGATGACGCGCAGCGCCCACCTGCGGCTGGAGACGCTGCTCGGCCGTGGGGCCGCCGACGCGGAGCTTCTGGACCTGGTGGAGGACGGTCCCCATATCCTGCTGGCAGGAACGACTGGAGCGGGTAAATCCGAGCTTCTGAAGTCGATGCTGCTCGGCTGGGCGGCCAGATACAGTCCCCGCGAGCTGAACTTCCTGCTCTTCGACTTCAAGGGCGGGTCGAGCTTCCAACACCTGGCGCGACTGGAGCACACGGTGGGTCTGGTCACGGACCTCACACAGGCACAGGCCGATCGCGCGCTGGAAGGCGTCCGATCTGAGCTCACCCGGCGGGAACGGCTCTTCCTGGAGTCCGGGGCCACCGACTACGCAGATTTCCGACGAGCACAGCCCGACCGGCCGCTGGCTCGGATCCTGGTGGTCTTCGATGAGTTCCGGATCTTCACGCAGGAGCTTCCGGCAGCGATGGGTGAACTGATGCGCCTTGCCACCCTGGGTCGATCGCTGGGACTCCATCTGATCCTCGCGACCCAGCGCCCACAGGGAGTGGTCACAGCAGAGATCCGGGCCAACATCGGAACCACGATCTGTCTGCGTCTGCGCAGCGATGACGAGGCACGCGAACTGGTGGGAACCACAGCGCCCGCACATATCCCTCGGCACCTGCCGGGCCGAGCAATCATCCAACGCCCAGGAGAACCAGCGGTGGCGTTTCATGCGGTGCAGCTGCTGGACCGTTCGGCGAAGCTCCGGGCACGTCCGGAAAGGTCCCCGATGCCGCCGGCGGCCGGGTGGCGAGAGACCACTCCGCACCTGGTCGAGACGCTGGGGGCGCATATGCGCCGGCAGCGGATTAGCAGACCCCACACTCCGCTTTGCCCTCCGCTGCCCGAGATCCTGCGAGCGCCACCCCAGGCCCACGAGGTCCTCCTCGGCCTCATCGACGATCCCGCCCGGCAGGCGCAGCGTCCGCTTCGCCTCAACCTGAACGAGGGTCTGGGCACCGCCCTGCTGGGCGAGACCGGGTCTGGCGGCACCGCAGCCTTGGTGTCACTGGTCCACCAGCTCCTGGAGCTCCCCGCAGAGGTCCACGTGTACCTCCTGGACGGCGACCACTCCTTGGAACAGTTCCGGAGTCACCCACGAGTCGGGTCCTGGGTCACCACGGAACACCCTCAGGAGGCTCAACACCTGGTCAGCGAGCTTCACCGCCTGGTGGTCCGACGGCGCACCGCCCCGCCTCAGGAGCGCATCCCGGTGGTCCTCATCGTCTCTGGGCACCCGCAGTGGCATGGGTTGAGTCACCTGCTCGGCCTTGGAGGCTTGGAGCATGACCTGGGCGTCCTCATCGGTGAGGGAGCCGGCTTCGGTGTCAGCGCGGTGGTCGCAGGAGGCCGCGAGCTCGCCCTGGGGAAGCTGGGTTCGCGGCTCCCGTCCAGGATCTACCTCCCCTACGGCGTCTCCGAGGACGTGCGGCTGCTGTGGCCGAAGCTGCGCGTCACAGATCGCCTGCTCGGGCGCGGAGTCCTCGTCACGGCCGATGTTCCGCCCCCAGGCCTGACCGTCCAGCTTGTGACCGGCGTCCGCGTGCAGCAACCTCGGAGCCAGGTGATCGGCGGTGAAGAATCGACGAACGGTCCCATGCTCCGGGTGCACCCGCTGCCAGAAGCGATAGACCTCCCTGTGTTGAAACCCCGCTCGGAGGCGCTGCTGTTGGGCCTGCGCCAGTTCACGCACGCACCCGCCCTGCTCGAGGACGACTCCTGGCAGGTCGGGCTCATCCTCGGAACCGCGCAGACCGGGAAGACCAACGCCCTGCGCGTGGTCGCCGCCCAGCGGGGGTGTTGGACTCTCGGCGATCTTTCCAAGACCTGCGAGCACGGGGTCACCGAGGCTGCGGCCCACCGGCTGCTCCTGGTCGACGACGCCGACCGGTGCACCCCCGCGCAGCACCAGAGTATTGAGGCGTGGCTGGACTCTGGGGGAAAGGTGCTGGCGACGGCACGGCCAAACCTGAACGTCGTCGGTCAGTTTCCCTGGTCCTACCGGGCACGTGGAGGCTCAGCGAACTTCGTGCTCAGTCCGCTGAGCCGCTCGCAGGGGGACGCCCTCGGAAGCTCCATTCCCATCCTGCCGAGACTCATTCCGGGACGTGCAGTGTGGACGGCATCCGAGGGGCCCCGGGTCATCCAATGGTGGAGGCACCCGCGGACACCCTGTGCCGACCGCTGAGACACACGCTGGTTGCCGAGAGACAGGGCGGCTCCCAAGACTTGGCGGCTTGGCCACTGGGAGGATCGATGGCAAGGGCCCCTCCGGCGCGTCAGCCTCACCCGGTCGGACCCGCCCCGACTCGTAGGCGACCACCACCAGCTGCGCCCGGTCCCGACATCACACTTGTCCAAGGACGGTTGACGTCGGCCTCACCGCCGCTGTGCTGAGGAACAGCGCACCTGCGATCTCATCGCCGAAGCGTCCGAGCTCCAGGGCGCAGCCCGGTGTGGACGAGTTCCTGGTCATCGACGAGCAGTACCCGCAGCGTCACTGGGGACCCCGGGTGGGGAGCCGGGCCCGGACGCGGTAACCGGGCTCTCCGTCGTCGGCTGGTCCGTAGTCCAACCGACCCCCGGCCACAGCGATCCGCTCGGCCATCCCCTGCAGCTCCGATCCGTGCCGGTCAGGCCGGACCGGGGTGGGCTCCCGCGGGCTGCCATGGTCACGGATGATCACGTTGACCACATCGGCCTGCAGGTCCAGACCGACATCCACGCTCTCCGCCGTCGAGTGGCGCAGCACATTGGTCAGTGATTCCTGCACGATCCGGTAGATGACCAGCTCCACAGAGGGACGGACCGTGGAGAGGTCCCCGTGGACGGTCAACGAGACGTCCAGTCCCGAGGTCCTGACGGCGTCGATGAGCTCAGCGAGCTGATGTTCTGCGAGTGCGGACTCTTGCGCGGCCCCGGTGCCGTCTTCGCGCAGCACCGCGATGGTGCTGCGCAGATCCACGGTGGCTTCCTGACTGGCGGTACGGACCCTCGCCACGGCCTGTTTCGCGGTCTCCGGGTCGCTGTCGATGGTCTCCGCCGCCACGCTTGCCTGGATGCCCACCACGGCCACCGTGTGGGCCAGGACATCGTGGAGTTCACGAGCGGCACGCAGTCGCTCCTCGGTGAGCTGGCGCTGATGCTGCTGATCCGCCAGCAGCAGTCGCAGGGAGGCCTCCTCACGGATCGTGCGCCGGCTGCGCAGCGCCTCCCCCAACAGCAGCAACACCCCCAGCAGCGAGATGTCGAAGAGCGTGCTCAGCGCCACCTGACCCAGCGGCTCCGCCTCGGGACCGCTGAGCCGGTAGGGCACGCTGATGAGACCGGTCAGCGCGAGGACCGCGAGCGCCCACCAGAGGTGCCCCTTCCACGCGGCGATCAAGACCGGCACGCCGATGGCCAGGGCTGGCGAGAAGTCGGGAATGCCGACGCTGACGGCGGCGTAGAAGCTGACGCTGGCGCCGATCAGGGCGGCCCGCGGGGCTCGTCGCGCAATAGCGGTCCAGGCCCCGGTGAACAGGAGGATCGCGACCACCGCCGCATCGACCTGCCGAGCCGGCTGATCTGCTGACTCCGAGGCGGCGATGATCATGACCACGGTGACCAGTGCTGCAGCCGCGAGGTCCAGAGGAATGCCGCGCCAGAAGGTGAAAGGCACCTTCCCAGTTTAGCCACCTGGCTCATCAATGGTCTGGCGATGGACCTGGAACGTATCGATGAGGTCGTGGAGGTCGACACCACGGAGGTCTGGGAGGTCCCGGAGGTCTGGGAGGTCTCGAACTCAGGCAACCTCCCGCGCAACCTCCACGGCCACGACGTCGAGTTCCATGTGGTCGACATCGCCAGCCGCGCACCAGGCCCAGAACTCGCCGGTTGGAAGGACACGGTCGACGCAGCGCCGAACACCACCACTCGGAGCGCGCTGCGCTTCACCAACCCCACCGACCACACCAACCCGGATCTGGCCCAGATGCTCCACTCTCACCTGCTGTGTCACGAGGATCTGGGCATGATCGGCCAGTTCGTCGTCGTCGAACCGGGGCAGCAGTCCGGAAATCGGTCGAAGAGTCGTCCCGGGAGTCCCTCAAGGAGTCAGCACGAACATTGAGCCCCATCCGCTCAGCGTCTGGCCTGGATCCAAGGTAGACGCAGATCAGCGCGGGCAACTATTCTCCAAGGATGCAGCAAGGCCCTGCTGCACGCAGCATCCCAGGAGGCTGGAGGCCAGTCGCACCGCCTCTCTGGGAGTCAGCCCATAGCCGCTTGTGGAAGGAGATCCGATGTCCCACACCCGCATGAGCACACGCAACGCTTTTCTCTCGATGGCCGCCATCTCGACACTGGCGCTGAGCGCCTGCGCCAGTGATGAACTCGGCGCAGAGGATCCCGCCGAGGACGCAGACACTGCGCAGACCGAGACCGCTGAGACCGCCGACACCGGGACCGAGGACACGACGGAGGGCTCCACAGCCGAGGAGGACGCGGCGGGGACCGATGCGGATGAGGATGCTGCAGCTGATCCGGAGGATGCGGATACGCAACAGACGGACGAGACCTCGGACGGCGATGGTCCGCAGGAGCCCTATGACGCCGTAGACGCCGTCATGGCCGAATACCCGGATGCGATCGTGCTGGACTTCGACACCGAAGGCTTCTACTACGAGTTCACGATCTACGACGGCGAGGTCGAGTGGGAGCTCGAAGTGGACCGTGACAGCCTCGAGATCATCGATGCGGAGGAGGACGACGTGGACTCCGATGACCAGCGCAAGTCGGAGTCGGTGGAGATCGACTTCGCTGAGGCGCTGCGCACCGCCGCTCAGGAGGGCGACGGCGTTGCCGCCGAGGCCGATCTCGACGACGACAACGGCGCGGTGGTCTGGGAGATCGACCTGGACAACGGCACCGAGGTCTATGTGGATGTGGCCACCGGCGAGGTCGTCAACGTGGACAGCTGACATAGAATGGGCTGACTTGAGAATCAGCCGACTAGGGCAGGGAAGAGGTGAGGTCGTGACGGCCAGCCACAGCGACACCACCAGTGACAACGTGAACCAGACCGCGCAGGAGCCCGTCGGCGACGCCTCCCGGGACGCCGTCGAGGCAGGCACGGTCGATGATCAACGCGGCCGTCACGACCTCACCGGCTTCTCTCCCAAGGCTCGGGCTTGGCGGTCCTTCTTCGAGACCTCCGCGATCATCAGCGATCGCATGGAGAAGCGGCTGCACTCCAGCACCGGGCTGCGGCTCACCGATTACAACCTGATGCTGCTCCTGGCCGAGGCCGAGGACAACCAGCTGCGCATGGGAGAACTCGCCGAGGGCATGGTCTTCTCCCCCTCCCGACTCTCCTACCAGGTCAAGTCGCTGCAGAAGCGCGGTCTGATCGATCGCTTCGCCGACGCCGAGGACCGGCGCGGCATGACCGCCCAGCTCACCGAAGAGGGGCATCGCGTCTTCGAGCAGGCCTCCCGGCTGCACGCCACGCATATCAAGCAGCTCTTCCACCCCGCGCTGGATGACGCCGAGGCCGACACGCTGCGGCAGATCTGCGAGCAGATCAAGGACACCGTCGCTGCGGCAGACCGGGCCTGAGCCCAGAGTCTGAGCGACGACCTCCGCTCAGCGGACCAGTTTCAGCTGCACCGAGTCCGCCCGATGGCGCAGCATCTCAAACTCCGACAGGGCCGCCTGCACGCTGGCCAGCGCCAGCCGGGCATCCACCTCATCGGCTCCGGGCGCCAGCACGACGCCGATGCTCAGCTCCGGTCCGCTGCCGCCGCCCACCACCGCATCTCCTGCCTCGGTGCGGGTCGCCACGCCGTCGCCGGGCTGCAGCTGCAGCTGGGCGACTCCGGGGCACAGATCCAGGATCCCCGCCAGCGACTCGGCCAGCTCGGGGTCCTGATACGAGGGCACCCATCGGGTGGCCTGCGCCAGCGCCTCCACCGCGGGGCGGCGCAGCACGAAGGTCAGCTCCGCTCCGGGGTCCAGCACCGCGAGCTCGGCGCCCTCGGCCAGGGCCGCGAGCATGATCCGTTCGGTCTCGGCCGCCACCGGCCGGGCCTTGTCGTGCCAGGCGGTGAGTGCCTGCACGGAGGTGAACACCGGCATCGTCTGGCGTCCATCGCGGCTGGTGACACTGATCAAGGTGATGTCGGCCTGCTTGTCTCCCACCGGCGCGCCGCCAGGGCCCGGTTCGGTCGAGCTGCCCGGGGCGGGCGCGGCCTCCTCGGCCAGCTCGGCGAGCACCGGGACGAAGAGCCGCTGCCCGGCCAGGGCGTTGACGAATCCCGCCTCATCGAGCTCGCCGGCGAGCAGCTGCTCCCGGGCGGACCGGACCGCGGCGGCGGCGAGGCCGTCGTCGCCGTCGAAGGTGTGCAGCGGGTTGCCGTCGCCGGAGAGGTCGCGGTCCGCCCAGGGGATCCCGGCGGAGTCCGCGGGGCGGCCCTCGGCGTCCCGGGGTGCACGCTGCAGCAGGGCAGCGATATGACCGGGCAGGTCCCTGCTGGGGGCGGAGTCCTGGTTCATGCGGAGGCTGCGGCCACCTTCAGCGCCTCGGGGAACTCGAACTTCCCGGCGTAGAGGGCCTTGCCCATGATGGCGCCCTCGACCCCGAGGGAGACCATCTTGGCCAGGGCCGCGACGTCCTCCAGGGAGGAGATGCCGCCGGAGGCGACCACAGGCTTCTTCGTCTTGGCGCAGACCTGGGCGAGCAGCTCGGTGTTGGGGCCGCGCAGGGTGCCGTCCTTGGTGACATCGGTGACCACGTAGCGGGGGCAGCCGGCGTCTTCGAGGCGCTGCAGCACCTCCCAGATGTTGCCGCCCTCGCGGGTCCAGCCGCGGGCGGCGAGGGTCTCTCCGCGCACATCCAGGCCCACGGCGATGGCGTCGCCGTGGCGTTCGATGGCGCGGGCGGTCCACTCCGGGTCTTCCAGTGCGGCGGTGCCGAGGTTGACGCGGGTGGCGCCGAGCTCCAGGGCCCGGTCCAGGGATTCGTCGTCGCGGATGCCGCCGGAGAGTTCGATCTTCACACCGAGCTCCTTGACCACGCGGGCCATGATGTCGCGGTTGTCGCCGCGGCCGAAGGCGGCGTCGAGGTCCACCAGGTGGATCCACTCGGCGCCCTGCTGCTGCCAGTTCAGGGCAGCTTCCAGCGGATCCCCGTAGCCGGTCTCAGATCCGGCCTCTCCCTGGACCAGTCGCACGGCCTGGCCGTCGGCCACGTCGACGGCGGGCAGCAGCTCCAGGGCGGGAACGGTGGCAGTGGGCGCGGAGGGCTCAGTCATGGATCTACTTTCGGCTGGATGTACGGCTGGTCGGAATGTCTGGCTGGGTGGGTCAGGTTCTCGGGCGGCGGACCCTCAGGTCACGCCGAAGGACAGCGGTCAGAGGCTCAGGATCCAGTTGCGCAGCAGCTGCATCCCCGCGTCACCGGACTTCTCCGGGTGGAACTGGGTGGCCGAGAGCGGACCGTTCTCCACCGCGGCGATGAAGTCGGCGCCGTGGTGGCTCCAGGTGACCTTCGGTGGGTTCATGGTCTCGATGGACTGATCGAAGTCCCAGGACTGCACGGCGTAGGAGTGCACGAAGTAGAACCGCTCATCCCTGAGCCCGTCGAAGAGCACGCTGTCCTCGGGCGGACGCACGGTGTTCCAGCCCATATGCGGGACCACGGCATCTTCGGGCAGGGCTGTGACCTCACCGGGCCACTCCCCCAGGCCTTCGGCGGGAATGCCGTGTTCGACTCCGCGGTCGAACATCACCTGATGCCCGACGCAGATGCCGAGCACCGGGCGGGACCCGGCGATCCGGCGGCCGATCCAGCGGGGTCCGTCGATCTCACGCAGCGCAGCCATCACCGCCGCGAAGGCGCCCACACCGGGCACCACCAGCCCGGAGGCGTTGAGCACCGCGTCGGTGTCTTTGGTCAGAATCACGTCCGCGCCGGCGCGCTCAAGCGCACGGACCGCGGAGTGGGTGTTGCCGGAGCCGTAGTCCAGGACGACGACGTCGGGCTTGCCGGTCACAGGGCACCCTTGGTGGAGGGGATCTCGTCGGTGCGCGGGTCGGACTCCACTGCTTCGCGCAGCGCGCGGGCGAAGGCCTTGAACTGGGCCTCGGCGATGTGGTGCGGGTCGCGTCCGCCGAGCAGGGTCATGTGCAGGCAGATCCCGGAGTGGTACGTGATCGCCTCGAAGACATGGCGGGTCATGGAACCGGTGAAGTGCCCACCGATGAGGTGGTACTGCTGACCCTCGGGCTCCCCGGAGTGGACCAGGTAGGGCCTGCCGGAGACATCGACCACGGCCTGGGCGAGCGCCTCATCCAGCGGGATGGTGGCATTGCCGAATCGTCGGATGCCCCGCTTGTCTCCCAGGGCGACGCGCAAGACCTCGCCGAGCACGATGGCGGTGTCCTCGACCGTGTGGTGCACGTCGATGTGGGTGTCGCCGGAGGCTTCGACGTCGAGGTCGATGAGGGAGTGCCGGGACAGTGCGGTGAGCATGTGGTCATAGAACGGCACACCGGTGCTGATGTTCGAGGTGCCGGTCCCGTCGAGGTCCATCCGGACCTTGACGCTGGACTCGCTGGTGACACGTTCCATCTGGGCGATGCGCCCGGAGATCAATTCTGCTCCCATAACTCCTGCTTGGTGGTGGGGTACGCCAACGCTTCAGTCTACGCGGTGGTGCTGGTGATGAATCGCTGCAGCGAGGCCAGGAAGTCGCCGGTCTCCTCCTCGGTGCCGGCGGTCACGCGCAGATGCCCGGGGATGCCGACGTCTCGGATCAGGATCCCGTCCTCGAGCAGGTGCTGCCAGGCGGCCTTCTCGTCGGTGAGGCCGCCGAAGAAGACGAAGTTGGCGTCCGACGGCGCCGGGTGCAGACCCATCTGCTCCAGCGCGGTGACGATCCTGTCGCGCTGTTCCTTGATCCGTTCCACATTGGCCATCAGGGTTCTCGAGTGGTCCAGGGCGGCGACGGCGGTCGCCTGCGTCACCGCGGAGAGGTGGTACGGCAGCCGCACCAGTCGCATGGCGTCGGTGACCTCGGGGGCCGCGGCCAGGTAGCCCAGTCGGCCACCCGCCAGCGCGAAGGCCTTGCTCATGGTGCGCGAGACGATCAGCCGTTCCCGCCCGGGCAGCAGCGCCAGCGCCGAGCCGGTTCCGGACTGGCGGAACTCGCCGTAGGCCTCGTCCACCACGACCATGGTCTGAGATTCCTCGGCGGCGGCATAGGCGGCCTCCACGGTCTCCAGCGAGAGTGCGGTGCCGGTGGGGTTGTTCGGCGAACACAGGATCACCACGTGGGGACGGTGCTCACGGATCTGCGCGGCGACGTCGTCAGGGGTCTGGGTGAAGTCAGCCGCGCGGGTCCCGGCGATGTACTCGCTGTAGGTGCCGCGGGCGTAGAGCGGGTACATCGAGTAGGTCGGCGGGAAGGAGAGCACCGAGCGGCCCGGGCCGGCGAAGGCCTGCAGGATGTGCTGCATGATCTCGTTGGAGCCGTTGGCGGCCCAGATGTGCTCGGCCGTCAGCTCGGCCGGCTCTCCCTCGGAGGCGAGGTCTCGGTTCAGGTATTCGGCGAGCTTCTGTCGCAGGACCGAGAACTCGCGGTCCGGGTAGCGATTGAGCTGGGCGGCCGCGGCGCGGACCTCTTTGCCGATGGCATCGACCACATCGGCCGGAACGTCATAGGTGGTCTCGTTGACATTGAGCATCGCCTTCACGCTCAGCTGCGGGGCTCCGTAGGGTTCTTGACCCTGGAGCTCCTCGCGCAGCGGCAGTCGGGACAGGTTCCTGGCACGGGATGAAGTCACCGGGACATTCTAGCCGGGTGATGCGCACCGACTTCAGCTTCCCGCGGTCTGCTCAGTCTCTTGGGACGAACAGTTCCTGGCCCGGGGTGAGCTCGGAGCCGTTGAGACCGTTGAGCTCAGCGATCTGCCCGATGAGGACCTGGGCGTGCTCCTCGGAGTCCACGGAGGCCGCGACGCTCCACAGCGTGTCCCCCGCGCCGACCGTGACCACCTGTGCGTCCACGCCTGGGACGTCGCCCGAGGAGGCCTGCGCCTGGTTCAGCAGCGAGGTGGCCAGCATGAGCGCACCCAACAGTGCGACCGCCAGGACTGCCAACGCGGGCAGGCCCAACAGGAGGAAGCGACCGCGGCGAGTGAGGTGCACTGCCGGAGCCGGTGCGGAGTCAACAGGTGCAAGTGCAAGCGGTGCTGTACTCATGGGGAAGAACCTCTCATTCGAACGTGTGTACTATTTCTAGCACATAGTTTCGAATCTTGACCAGACTCGCCGCAGAATCAATGGAATCTCTCTACGATTTCGAGTAACCTGAGCGCCAAGTTCGAAGTGATCTTCGAAGCGAATCTCACGGTGAACAGTCCACCAGCAGGGTCTGACATGGATGCTGACACGGGTCCCGGCGGGGTCAGCCCCGCTTCGGTACAGGGTCGAATCTCGGTCCGCTCGGAGCTCGGTCCGCTCGGGTCCGGCACTGCTTCATCGGGACGCAGAACGCTCAGCACAACTACGGAGGCAGCAATGGCGCGGAACACCAGGGACTCATCGGCAGCGCCGCGACTGACGGATCGGCAGCGGCAGATCGTCGATGTCATCCAGGAGTCGCTGGCCGAGCGCAGCTACCCTCCCTCCATGCGTGAGATCGGCGACGCCTGCGGGCTGGCCTCACTCTCCTCGGTGACTCACCAGCTGGCGCGGCTCCAGGAGCTGGGCTACCTCAGACGGGTGCCCGGGCGACCGCGCGCCATGGAGGTGCTGCGTGACTCTGCCGGCGCCCCCGTGCTCAGCGAACAGGCCCAGGAGGCCGAATCTGCGGCACGTGACGCAGTGGTGGAGCTGCAGGGCTACCGCACCCAGTCCGACAGCCGGATCTCTGAGATTCCCATGGTGGGTCAGATCGCGGCCGGTGGACCGATCCTGGCCGATCAGCAGGTCGAAGACATCATGCCGCTGCCGCGGCAGCTCACCGGCGAGGGCGAGCTGTTCATGCTTCAGGTCCGCGGTGACTCCATGATCGAGGCCGGCATCTTCGAAGGCGACTGGGTCGTGGTGCGTCGGCAGAACACCGCAGAGAACGGCGACATCGTCGCCGCCCTGCTCGACGACGAGGCGACCGTGAAGACGCTCAAGCGCCGCGACGGCCACGTCTGGCTGCTCCCGCAGAACCGGCAGTATGAGCCGATCCTCGGCGACGAGTCCACCATCATGGGCAAGGTCGTCACGGTGCTGCGCAGCCTCTGAGGCAGCTGCAGGTCCCCCACACACGCCGCGGTGCCCCCAGCTCTTCCCGGCCCTCCGAGACCCGGCGTCCTAGTCCCGGCGCGGCACCACCGTGGGTTCCTCCCCCGTGGGTGACGGTGGATCCTCGCGGAGCTCCTGC
Source organism: Nesterenkonia sp. YGD6 (assembly GCF_022565895.1). Classification (NCBI taxonomy): domain Bacteria; kingdom Bacillati; phylum Actinomycetota; class Actinomycetes; order Micrococcales; family Micrococcaceae; genus Nesterenkonia; species Nesterenkonia sp. YGD6. The sequence continues at coordinate 187,788 of NZ_JAJOYY010000001.1, forward strand.
TCCGTCATGACGTCGAGGACCCGCGACCACCGGTCTTCAACGGTTTCCGCGCTGAGTTCGACCCCAGGCGGAATGTTCCCCTCGGCGAGGTCGCGCAGCGGCCAGATCCCTCGGTGAGGCTCATCATCGGTCGGGCCGCGATCCACGGTGACGGGCAGCCAGTCCATGGAGATGACCTCGGCGTCCTCGTCGCTGACCTCGACCGTTGCGTAGACCACTGTTCCGCTGGCAGTTTCTGGGATGCAACAGGCCTCGTCCTGGTTGGAGAGGAAATTGCCCATGGACCACACCACCCACATGCCCTCACCTGACGGGCCGCCCTCGAGGTGTTCCAGCGGCTGGGGCGTGTGCGAATGGCTGCCGAACACCACGTCGATCTCACCACCGGCTGCCAGCTGCTCGCCATAGTCCCGCTGCTCTTCAGCGGGCTGGTGGACATACTCCTCACCCCAGTGCACAGAGGCGACGACGACGTCGGCGCCGTCCTCGCGCGCCTGGGCCGCCTGGTCTGTGAGCTCCTCGGGAGTGACATCGGCGACGCGCCACAGTTCATCCTCCGGCGGTGGATATGCCTGGTTGTGGAGCATGGTGGTGGCCACATGCGCCACCGTCACCTCTTGTCCGCCGCGTTCCAGCGTGTAGAGCTGGGGCTGGGCGGCTTCGGCTTCAGTTCGCGCGGTTCCCGCATGTCCCAGGCCAGCGTCGTCGAAGACGTCGAGCGTGCGCTCCTGCCCGGCCGTTCCCTGGTCGAAGGAATGGTTGTTTGCTGTGGAGCAGCCGTGGAAACCCACCGAGGCGAGATCCCCGGCGAGTTCCGGCGGGGCCGCGAACACCGGATAACCGGCCGGCTCCACACCCTCTGGGGCGATCGGCACCTCCAGCCCGCACAGGGCAAGATCAGCACCACTGATGAGATCTTCAACCCCGCCCATCAGCGGCGCAAACGAGTAGTCTGCGCCGTCGGCGAGCGCAGCTGCCTCGTCAATGATGGGGCCATGGAGAAGCATGTCCCCCGTGCCGGCGATGGTGAACTGCTCCGGCTGAGGTTCGTCAGTCTCCGCCTGGTCGGCTTCATCGTCGTCGATGTCGGGCCGCGCGGTGTCAGTATCGCTGTGCGCATCGGTCGGCACAGCGGGCGCGGCGTCGTCATCCCCAACGCCTTCGGCGCAGCCGGCCAGGGTGAGCGCTGCCGCCAGCACCCAGAAGCAGGTCATGGGGCCTGAGCCTGTGGTGCGTCTTGGATCCGACATCGTCTGTGAGCCTCCCGTGGTCACCCATCATGTGGGATTGATTCTCTTCTGCAGCCTCACCCGGGAAGCGCACTGAGCCCAGCTCCCAGCACCCGACTCACCTCACAGGTCGAGCTAGCCGTCTGACTCGGCCAGCCGGGCCAGCGCCCCGCGGGCCAGATCCCCGTTGACGGTGGGCCAGAAATCTGGCATCGATTGCTTCAGGAAGCCGCCGTAACGCGCATTGGCCAGGCGTGAGTCCAATATGGCCAGCACCCCCTTGTCCTCCGAGGTGCGGATCAGCCGTCCAGCACCCTGGGCCAGCCGGGTGGCGGCGTGGGTGGCAGCGACCTGCATGAACCCGTTGCCGCCATGCTTGGTGACCTCCTGGCTGCGCGCACTGACCAGTGGATCATCCGGTCGTGGGAACGGGATCCGGTCGATGGCCACCAGCCGGCAGGACCGGCCGGGCACATCCACGCCCTGCCAGAGGCTCATGGTGCCGAAAAGGCAGGTCTCCTCATCCTCAGCGAAGGCGCGCACCAGCGCGGACATCGTCGAGTCGCCCTGGCAGAGGATAGGGATATCAAGGCGCTGCCGCAGATCCTCGGCCGCCTCCTCGGCGGCGCGGCGAGAGGAGAACAGCGCGAGGGTCGCACCCTTGGAGGCCTCGATGAGACCGGCCAGCTCATCACGCTGGGCCTGGGCGGTCTTCATCGACGGCGGCGGCAGGTGCTTGGCCACATAGAGCACCCCCTGTTTGGGGTAGTCGAAGGGGCTACCCACATCCACGGCGTCCCAGGCCGGGGCCTTCTCCCCCGCCAGGCCCAGTGACCCGGCCACGGGGTCGAAGCTGTCGCCGATGGTCAGCGTCGCGGAGGTCAGCACCACGGTGCGATCACCGAAGAGGCCTTCACGCAGCCGCCCGGCCACCGAGGTGGGTGCGACGTAGATGAGTGGGGACTCATCCAGATCTGCCTCCTGGTAGCCCCGACCCGGCACGAACGCTCCGGGCCTGTTGAGCCAGACCACGTCGGGGGTGTCCGGGGAGTCCAGGATCCGGTTGGCGGTGTCGAGCACGGCCTGCATCCGGGACCTGGCGGTGCTGCGCCCGGGATCGGCCTCGGCGTCACCGGTCGGCTTCGAGTCCGAAAGTGCGGTCCGTGCGGCGTTGCGGGCCAGCTCGACCGCCTCGCGCTGCTGCGGGTTCAGGCCGCGCGCTAGCAGGCCTGAGTCGATCCGGTGGAAGGCCGCCTCCACGGCGACCGCGGAGCTCTGCAGCGCTTCGACGTTGATGGCGGTGTGCCGCCGAGCGGAGGAGGCCGCGGCCTTGATCATCTGTGCGGAGAGCTGCGCGGTCACCGCGGAGGTCACCCGGTCGGCCAGTTCATGGGCCTCATCGACGATGACGGCGTCATGGTCCGGCAGCACGTCGAGCCCCTCGAAGGCATCGATGGCCAGCATGGCGTGATTCGTGATCACCAGGTCGGCGTCCTTGGCCTTCTCCCGGGCTCGCTCGGAGAAGCACTCTGCCGCCATCGGGCATTTGCGCGGGCCGATGCAGTCCACGGCGTTCACCGAGATCTGCCGCCAGGCCCGGTCGGTCACCCCGTTGGGCAGGTCATCCCGGTCCCCGGTCTCGGTGACCTCGGCCCACTCGCGCAGCGCCACGATCTCCTTGCCCAGCTGAGAGCCGGGTTCGAAGGCGGTGACCCCGCCGGTGGGTTCGTCGGCGAAGGCGAAGAGGGCCTGTTCGTCGTCGTCCTCGGGGAAGCCGCCGTCCATCTTGTGCTTGCAGGCGTAGTTCGCCCGGCCTTTGACCAGGGCCACGTCGACCGGTCGGTCCACGTGCTCGGCGATGTTCTCCAGCAGGCGCGGAAGATCACGGCCCATGATCTGGGCCTGAAGCGCCAGCGTGGCGGTGGAGATCAGCACCGGCTTCTCCGCGTCCAGTGCGTGGACCACCGCCGGCACCAGATAGGCCAGTGACTTGCCCGTGCCGGTCCCGGCCTGGACCAGGAGGTGACGGCGCTTGCGCAGCGCCATGGCCACATGTTCGGCCATGGTCACCTGCCCCTCGCGCTTGACTCCGCCCATGGCGGTGACGGCGCGCTCGAGCAGGTCCGTGGTCTCCTGGTATCCCGTGGACCGGCTGGTGCTCACGCTCAAGGCGTCGGCTCTGCCTGGACCTGGAACTCGGCGAGGTCCCCGACGAGTTCCCGGCGGACCAGCACCTTCAGCAGCGTGCCCTCCTCCAGGTACTCGGTGGAGAGGATCTCGGCGTCCTCCGCGTGGAGCCTGGAGACGATGTCTCCCTGGTCATAGGGCACCATGAGCTGCAGCGGGACGCTGGGACGCGGGATGGAGCGGCTGATCAGTTCGCGCAGCTCCTCGATCCCCTCCCCGGTGTGCGCCGAGACCACGATGGTGTGCGGCTCACGACGGCGGATCCGTTCCACCACGTCCCAGTCTGCGACGTCGGCCTTGTTCAGCACGATGACCTCGTCCACCTCGTCGGCGTCGACCTCGGCCAGCACCGTGCGGACCGCGCTGATCTGGCCCTCGGGCTCGGGATGGGAGGCGTCGACAACGTGCAGGATGAGGTCGGCGTCGGCCACCTCCTCCAGCGTGGAGCGGAACGCCTCGATCAGCTGGGTGGGCAGCTGTCGGACGAAGCCGACCGTGTCCGAGAGCGTGTAGCCGATCCCGTCCGGGGTGACCGCCTTGCGGGTGGTGGGGTCCAGGGTGGCGAACAGGGCGTTCTCCACCAGGACCCCGGCGTCGGTGAGCCGGTTCAGCAACGAGGACTTGCCCGCGTTGGTGTATCCGGCGATCGCGACGGAGGGCACGGCGTTGCGTTTGCGGTTGGCCCGCTTCGCGTCTCGAGCCGGTTTCATCGCGGCGATGTCCTTGCGGAGCTTGGCCATGCGCGCGTTGATCCGCCGACGGTCCAGCTCGATCTTGGTCTCACCTGGACCGCGTGACCCGATGCCGGCACTCGCACCACCGACCTGGCCGCCGGCCTGGCGGGACAGCGACTCGCCCCAGCCGCGCAGGCGCGGGAGCATGTATTCCATCTGGGCCAGCTCCACCTGGGCCTTGCCCTCCCGGGACTTCGCGTGCTGCGCGAAGATGTCGAGGATCAGGCCGGTCCGGTCGATGACCTTGACCTTCACGATGTCCTCCAGGCCGCGGCGCTGGGAGGGTGCGAGCTCGGAGTCGACCACGACGGTGTCGGCGCCGAGCTCGGCCACTGCGACGCGGATCTCTTCGGCCTTGCCGGAGCCGAAGAAGGTGCCGGGGTCCGGCTTGGCCCGGCGCTGCAGGAAGCCGTCGAGCACGGTGGAGCCTGCGGTCTCGGCGAGCGCGGAGAGCTCACGCAGCGAGTATTCCGCCTCTGCGACGGTGCCCTCGCCCCAGAGCCCGGCGAGGACCACGCGCTCCAGGCGCAGCTGGCGGTACTCCACCTCGGAGACGTCTTCCAGCTCGGTGGAGAGCCCGTCGACCCGGCGCAGGGAGCGGCGTTCCATGAGTTCGAACTGTTCGCCGTCGGACTCGGAGTGTGAGGTATCACCGGCGAGCTCACGTGCTTGTTCACCGAGGATGCCGCGGCGTTTGAAGCTCGAATCCGCCTCAAACCGGGTGGTCCGCTTCGGTGCGTCTTCGCGGGCTCGATCAGCGGCCAGGATCCGCTCGATGGTCGCATCGACGGAGGACTGCTCTGCGGCTGGCGCCGTGGAGTCCTCGGGGGTCTCGCCTGAAGGTTCGGGCGTGTGATTCTGCTTGGTCATGATCTCCTTAGGACCAGTTTTCGGCCTGGCCCTGCCCGCCGTGGATCTCCATCCTACGTTCGACCCTGGACATGGTTAAGTGCGCGGGTCCGCTGTGGAGATCGAGCGGGGCTTGTTCGGGGGTGTGGATACTTTGGTTCGGCCAGCTTCCGGATCCGCATCGGGAACCGAGGTGGCGCAGTCCGCGAGGACCGCGCTGGTGCCGGGCGAACGACACTGCCGGCTCAGCGGGCCGGCCAGGTGGTGAAGGGGTGACTCAACCGCGCGGGCGGGAGTACGTCAGGTGAATCCACATAGGGAGGAGTCTACTACGATTCACCGTGTGAACTCCCAGCATTATTTCTCCGCGTCCCCCGAGGGGCCCTTCACCCGCCGAACCGTCAGCGTCACCCTGGACCGCAGAGAGGTCTCGGTCTCCACCGCCGGGGGCATCTTCTCCCCCGACGGAGTGGACAAGGGCACTGCGGTGCTGCTCAAGCACGCGCCCGATCCGGCGAGCCAGGGCCACCTGCTCGACATCGGCTGCGGCTGGGGCCCGTTGGCGCTCACCCTGGCGATGCGCTCACCGGCGGCCACGGTCTGGGCGGTGGATGTCAACGAACGCTCCCGCATCCTGTGTGCGGAGAACGCGGCTGCACTGGGACTGACCAATGTGCGGGTCGTGGCACCTGAAGAGGTGCCGGCTGAGATCGAATTCGACACGATCTGGTCCAATCCCCCGATCCGTGTGGGCAAAGAGGTGCTGCACGGACTGCTTGAGCATTGGCTGCCGCGGCTGGGCCCCGGCGGCGAGGCCTGGCTGGTGGTGCAGAAGAACCTCGGCGCGGACTCGCTGCTCGCCTGGATCACCACGATGCTCTCCGGCTCAGCAAGCGAGTTCCACAGCGGGCGCGCGGAGACCGCGAAGGGCTTCCGACTGCTTCGGATCAGCCGCGGCTGAGCAGGCGGCGTCGACGGCTCAGCGGCTCAGCGGCTCAGGCGAGTGTCCCGGTGAGCACCAGCTCCGCGGGTCCCGCCAGCTCCACGTCCTCGGCCCCGTCGGCGCGGGCGGTGAACCGTACAGTGACCTGTCCGCCGGGGACGTCGACCTTCCAGAGGTTCACGCTGTCATCTGCGGCCCAGACCCGGACCGCGGCTGCGGCGGCGCAGGCGCCGGTCCCGCAGGACATGGTCTCGCCGACCCCGCGTTCATGCACGCGCATCCGTACCCGACCCACCGGCTGGCCGTCTTCGCCCTGAGTCACCAGCGGCTCGGCCGGGACCACGAACTCCACGTTGGTCCCTGCGGGCGGGACCGGGTCCACCTTGGGTGCCTCGTGAAGGTTCAAGTCCTGCAGCGTGGTCTCGTCAGAGAGAGCGACGACGGTATGCGGATTGCCCATCGAGATGCTCAGGGCTGGGCGGGGCTCATCGAGTCCGGCGGCGATCACCAGCGCGTCCGAGGCGTTGGACGCGGCCTGCTCGGGGTCCAGGAAGGACCATACGCCCATGCCGATGGCGTAGCCCTCGGGGACCTTGCGCACGGTGCGCAGCCCGGCCCGGGTCAGGACGGGAAGCTCCTGGCCCTCGGCCAGCTGCACCAGGTCTTCGGCGATCAGGAAGTGGGCGAAGGCGCGCACGCCGTTGCCGCACATCTCGGACACCGAACCGTCGGAGTTCCGGTAGTCCATGAACCACAGGGGCGCTTCGTCGGTGCTGCTGAGCTCAGGCGTCTCGGCCAGCACCCGTGACACCATGGCGTCGCCGATGACCAGGTGTGCGGGGACTGCACGGATGACCCCGTCGCCGCCGATGCCCAGGTGACGGTCGCAGAGCGCTGCCACCTGGTGCGCTTCCAGAGTCTGCTCCCCGGTGGGGTCGGCGATCATGACGAAGTCATTGCCGGTGGCGTGGGCCTTGGTGATCGAGGTGCCGGTGAGGGCGTCCAGGCCGGTGAGGTGGTGAGCCACGCGGTTCTCCTTCATTGATGCTTCGGGTCCTGATCTTCTGAGCTGCTGCTTGGGGGCGCGCCGCTGTCGAGATGTTCAACGCAGCGCGCGGTGGATCGCTTCCTGTGCCTGCTCGGTGAGGTCTTGGGACGGCGCCGGGAGCCAGGTCACGCGGGAATCAGCGCGGAACCAGGTCTCCTGTCTCCGGGCGAACCTGCGCGTGGCCACCGTGGTGGACTCGATCGCCTCCCCCGGGGTCAGTTCGCCATCGAGGACTTCGAGGAACTGCTGGTAGCCGATGGCCCGGGAGGCGGTGCGTCCTCGACGCAGTCCGGCGTCGTCGAGCTGGCGCACCTCCTCGAGCAGGTCTTGGTCGGCCATGCGCTGGACGCGGCGTGCGATGCGTTCGTGGAGCAGGGGCCGGTCCACGTCGAGTCCGATCTGCACCACCGGTTCCAGGCCTGGTTCATGGCGCCGCTGCGGCATGTAGGAGGAGAAGGTCCGGCCGGTGAGCAGCACGACCTCCAGGGCACGGATCAGGCGTCGGTCGTCTTTGATGACGGCGGCAGACTCGGGGTCCAGCTCGCGCAGCTCCTGGCGCAGCGGGGCTGCACCCTCGTCGTCGAGTCGCAGGGTCAGGCGGCTGCGCAGCTCTGCGTCGGTGGGCGGGAATTCGATCACGTCGATGACGGCGCGCACGTAGAGCCCTGAGCCGCCGACCATGATGGGGGTCTTGCCGCGGGCTCTGATCTCCCCGATGATCCGGCGTGCCTGGTCCTGGAAGTCCGCGACCGAGGCCTCCTCGGTCACGTCGAGGACGTCGAGGAGGTGGTGCGGCACGGCGCCGGCCTCGTCCTGGGTGACCTTGGCGGTGCCGATGTCCATGCCTCGGTAGAGCTGCATCGAGTCGGCGTTGATGATCTCCCCGTCAAGGCGCTCGGCGAGGTCGATGCCCAGCGCTGACTTGCCGGAGGCCGTGGGGCCGACCAGCACGATCAGCGGAGCCGTCTGCCGGGCAGCATCCGATCTTGCGGAGGACGCCTGCTGTGTCAGATGATCAGCGGTCATCAGGAGACGGGGCGCAGAGTCGGCATGCCGAGAGAGACGGCCGCAGGAGTGGATCCGGTCACCTGAGTGGTGCCCACGCCGCAGGAGTCAGCCTGCCAGCGGTCCCAGGCTTCGCCGGCGGAGGACCGACGAAGCTCGTAGTCCGCGGGGCCCGTCGGATCGGCCAGCAGGTGGAATCCGGCGGCCTCGGTGATGGTCACGGTCACGAAGTCACCGGGACGCGGCGCGGAGGCTCCTGCCGGCACGGCGAAGTGCACGAGCCGGTTGTCCCGCGCGCGCCCGCTGAGCCGTCCGGTCTCGGTGGCTTTCGCACCGGAGTCGGCGGTGACGAGAAGCTCCTGGGAGGTGCCCACAAGTTTCGCGTTCTCTTCGGCGCCGATCCGGTCCTGCAGGGCGCACAGGCGTTCGAACCGCTCCTGCACGATCGCCTTGGGGATCTGATCCTCCATGGTGGCGGCGGGGGTGCCTGGACGTGGTGAGTATTGGAAGGTGTAGGCCGAGGCGAAGCGTGAGGCTTCGACCACCCGCATGGTGTCCTCGAAGTCCGCCTCGGTCTCCCCGGGGAAGCCCACGATGATGTCGGTGGTGACCGCCGCACGCGGCATGGCTTCACGCACCTTCTCCAGGATCCCGAGGAACTTCTTGGAACGGTAGGAGCGTCGCATGTCTTTGAGCACCTTGTCGGACCCGGACTGCAGCGGCATGTGCAGCTGGGGCATGACATTGGGAGTTTCGGCCATGGCATGGATGACGTCGTCGGTGAAGGAGGCCGGGTGGGGGCTGGTGAACCGGACGCGCTCGAGCCCTTCGATCTCTCCGCAGGCGCGCAGCAGTTTGGCGAAGGCGCCGCGGTCGCCGAACTCGACTCCGTAGGTGTTCACGTTCTGGCCCAGCAGGGTGACTTCCACTGCGCCGTCGGCGACGAGCGCGCGGACCTCGGCGAGGATCTCGCCCGGACGCCGGTCGCGCTCTTTGCCGCGCAGCGAGGGCACGATGCAGAAGGTGCAGGTGTTGTTGCAGCCCACCGAGATGGACACCCACCCGGAATGCACGGACTCGCGTTTGGTCGGCAGCGTCGACGGGAAGGTCTCGAGAGCCTCGAGGATCTCGATCTCGGCCTCGGCGTTGTGGCGGGAGCGCTCCAGCAGTGCCGGCAGCGACCCGATGTTGTGGGTCCCGAAGACCACGTCCACCCAGGGTGCCTTCTTCTGGACGGTCTCCTGATCCTTCTGCGCCAGGCAGCCGCCGACGGCGATCTGCATGCCGTCATGCGCGGCCTTGGTCTGGCGGAGCATCCCCAGATGTCCGTAGAGCTTGTTGTCGGCGTTCTCACGCACCGCGCAGGTGTTGAAGACGACGAGGTCCGGGGTGGCGCCCGCTGCGACGGGCCCGTAGCCGGCGTCCTCCAGGAGTCCTGACATCCGCTCGGAGTCGTGGACGTTCATCTGACAGCCGAAGGTGCGCACCTCGTAGGTGCGCGGACCCGCCGCTGCCGGGTGCGCATCGACGGCAGAACCCTCCGCCAGGGCGGGGTCCGGTGCGGTGGTCTCGGCGCGGTCCATCAGTGCATCACTCATTGCAGGGAATTCTACGCGTTTGAGTGATCCTCGATCACTTCACGCACGATCTGAAAGGCTGCTCCCGGGGCGTGGCCTCTGCGGGCCAGCATCGAGACCAGTCGACGGGTGACCTTGTCCCGTTCGGCGCGCTCCTCCGGACTGGGCCCGGTGGGCACGGCCTTGCCCTGAAGCTTGCGCCGCACGAGCTCGCGCGCGGCCTCACCCTCGTCCTCGGCGCTGATCTGCTCCAGCGCGTCAGCTGCCACCGGCTCGCTGATGCCCTTCTCACGCAGCTCCCGGCGCAGCGCGGACTTGCCGAGGTTCTTGAGCTCATGACGACCCCTCACCCAGGTGCGGGCGAACTCCGTGTCATTGACCAGGTGGACCTCTTCCATCCGATCCAGCACCCGGGTGATGATCTCCGGGTGGAACTCCTTCTCCTTCAATGCCACGGCGAGCTGGTGCCGGGACTTCGGGGACCCGGTGAGTCGGCGCAGCACCACGGCACGCGCCTTCTCGTACTGCTCCTCAGGACTGAGCTCGGCGATGGCGCCCATGGAGGTCTCGGCCTCCCCGTCGTCGGCCTCAGCTTCAGCTTCAGCTTCAGGGGCATCGACTTCGGGGGCATTGACTTCGGGGGCATCGACCGCGGAGGCGTCCTCGGCCCGACCTTCGCGGCGATCCTCAGCCTCCAACGGCGCCGTGGGGCCCGGGAGCCCGCCAGGGTCCACCAGCGGACGGGCCGCGGCTGATGCCTCGAACTCGAGGTCCCCCGACTCGATGTCAGCGAGTTCGGGGCCAGCGAGTTCGGAGTCAGCGAGTTCGGAGTCAGCGAGTTCAGGGCCGGCAGAGTCGGCCTCCGCGCCCAGGGCGTCGCCCGGGACGGTTTCGCCCGGGGCAGACCCGGCAGTCCCAGCGTCGGCAGGCGGAGAGTCGGCAGGCGGAGCGTCGGCAGGCGGAGCGGGCACGGAGGTGTCCACCACCAGGAAGTCGGGAACCGGCTCGTCCGGGTCCCGCTCCTGGATTCTCGTCATGGCCGCCCGCAGGGCGTCGATCTTCTGCTGCTGGTCACCCATAGAGGCCTCCTATCAGCCGTCGACCGCCTTGAGGGCGGGTCCACCTTCTTCTTCCAGCGGGGCGATCAGACCGAGCTTCTCCCGGATGCGACGCTCGATCTCATCGGCAAGGTCGGGATTGTCCTTGAGGAAGGTGCGCGCCTTCTCCTTGCCCTGGCCCAGCTGGTCCCCGTCATAGGTGAACCAGGCGCCGGACTTCTTCACGAGGCCGTTCTCGACGCCGACGTCGATGAGGCCGCCTTCACGGGAGATTCCCTCGCCATAGATGATGTCGAACTCGGCCTGCTTGAACGGCGGGGCCATCTTGTTCTTCACGATCTTGGCGCGGGTCCGGTTGCCCACCGCGTTGGTGCCCTCCTTGAGGGTCTCGATGCGGCGCACGTCGACACGGACCGAGGCGTAGAACTTCAGCGCCTTGCCGCCCGAGGTGGTCTCCGGGGAGCCGAAGAAGACGCCGATCTTCTCGCGGAGCTGGTTGATGAAGATCGCAGTGGTCTTGGTCTGCGAGAGCCGACCGGCGATCTTGCGCAGCGCCTGCGACATCAGGCGGGCCTGGAGGCCGACGTGGGAGTCGCCCATCTCGCCTTCGATCTCGGCGCGGGGCACCAGCGCGGCGACGGAGTCGATCACGACGATGTCGATGGAGCCCGAGGAGACCAGCATGTCCATGATCTCCAGCGCCTGCTCACCGGTGTCCGGCTGGGAGACCAGCAGCGCGTCGGTGTCCACGCCCAGCTTCTGGGCGTACACCGGATCGAGGGCGTGCTCGGCGTCGATGAAGGCGGCGATGCCGCCCATCTTCTGCGCGTTGGCCACTGCATGGAGGGCCACGGTCGTCTTGCCCGAGGACTCCGGGCCGTAGATCTCCACGACGCGGCCGCGGGGGAAGCCGCCGATGCCGAGTGCGGCGTCCATGGCGATCGATGAGGTCGGGATGGTCTCGATCGGCGCCCGGGTTTCATCACCCAGACGCATGACCGAACCTTTGCCGAACTGCTTGTCGATCTGTGCCAGCGCTGCTTCAAGCGCCTTCTCACGATCTTTGCTGACTGCCATGATTCACCTCGATGACTCGTTGTATGTATGTGGTGCCAGATTAGGCGGACCCTCTGACATGCCCTCGTGCACGGGCAGACGATGTGCATCCAACCGGGTCGACCCCGCAGTACGGGCCTTCTGAGGAAAACTCTAACGCATCCAGTCGAACATATCTTCGACTGTCGCCCGGCGTGTCCGCGCGGCTGATTCGCCCGCCGCCGCCGAGGCCGCGGGCCGCTCCACGCATGGTGCTGATCGGGTGTGTCCGGTCCAGCTCAGCTCTTCGGCGAGATGTCTCGTCCGAGGCGTCGATCAGCGGGGACATCCTGCTGCTCACACACGGCGTCCCAGACATCGCGCGCACTCACGCCCGCCTCCAGCGAGGACTTCACCGTCAGCTGGTATTCGCTGAGCACCAACGAGTCGGCGAGGACGTGGGCGTAGTTGGCCCCGAACTCACCCTCCATGAGGAACCAGAACCGGCTTTCTCTCACGAAACCCTCTTGTCTGTGCCGTTGTCTGTCGAATGTCGCACCGCTGATCCTGCGGAGCGCTGCACCGGGTCGGCGATGTTCACGGCTCCCGGGACGGCGGACTCCTGCGCGAGCGAGGGATCGTGCTCGGCGTCGAACTCGGTGTAGGCCTTGTTGAGCTTGGCCAGCAGCTTCGAGAGCGTCTCGATCTCCTGCTCCTGCCAGGGCGTGAGCATCTGCAGGTATCGCTCGGCTCGGTCCCCCTGGGCGGATTCCAGCCGGGCGCGGCCCTCCTCGGTCAGCGAGACCATCTGGGCCCGGCCGTCGGCAGGGTCGGTGGCCTTCTCCACGAAGCCGCGGTGCTCCAGCGTGCTGAGCTGCCGCGAGAGTGTGGGCTTGCCGATCCCCAGGTGACGGGCGATCGCAGTCATCCGCTGCGGTCCCATCTGCTGGAGCGTGGCGAGCACGGAATAAGAGGCCGGCTCGATCTCGGAGTCGATCTGGCGCGCCAGCTGCAGGGCGTTGAATCGACGCCGGACGAAGAGTCGGTTGAACTCCTGCTCCAGCTCGTGGACCTTGGCGCGTCGATCAAAACTTTCCATGGGCAACAGTCTAGGACAGCAAGGGAGGGCCGCCCCATAGGGCGCCCTCCCAGACTGATCTTTGGCCTGCTCCGGTGCTGAATCTCATCCGGCTGATCCGCCGACGATGTTGCCGGTCTGGCCAGTGGCTGGCTGGCTGTCGGTGCACACGCCCATGCCTTGCGGCCGGTATCGGTCTCAGGACCCGCTGCGGGCGAGTTCTTCTCGGGTCAGCGCGTCGGGCACGCGATCCGGGACGACTCCGCCGCCGAACTCGCGCTGGAACTCGGTGGGGACGGTGTCGGGGACTTGGAGTCCCTCGGCGGTGGCGATGCGCTCCGCAACCTGGGAGAGCATCGTGGAGAGCGGCACCTCGAGGGCGGAGCAGATCGAGGCGAGCAGCTCCGAAGAGGCTTCCTTCTGCCCGCGTTCCACCTCGGAGAGGTACCCCAGGGACACTCGCGCGTCGTGGGAGACATCTCGCAGGGTCCGGCCTTCGGCCTGCCGGATGCTGCGCAGGACGTCACCGATCTCCTGGCGCAGGATCACTCCCTTGGACTCTCGGGGCTGGGTCGTGGCGACGCCTTCGACGTCCATATCTTTCCAACGGGTCACGCCGTTGACGGTGACTGGTTGTCTCACCATGGACTCACTCCTCTTTCGGTATGTTCCACCTGTCGTCAACGGTCTTGGCAGGTGTTTTCTTCCCGGGGTGGCTGAAGGTCCCTATACGCCTACTCTAGTCCCGATCCCCGATGCCATGAGGTTCGGTGAGCAAGAAGTCTTCGACAAGCTTCAATGCGCCCTCCACCGAGGCGGCGCGGATCTCTGCGCGGTCACCGTGCAGATCCAGCAGCAGGGATCCAGAGATCCACGTCTCAGCGGTCTCGGGGGCCAGTCCCGCCGAGGCCGGTTCGCAGCCGGCGGGAAGGCGCAGTCCGAGCCGCTCGGCTGAGGACTCTCTGCAGGCCAGCCCCAGATAGACCGTGCCCACATCCTTGCCCTCGTGAGGTTCTGGCCCGGCCACGCCGGTCGTCGCGATGCCGATATCGGCTCCCGTGCAGAACGCGACGCCGCGCGCCATGGCCGCCGCGACATCGGGATCCACGGCGCCGCGATCCTCGAGCAGCTGCGCATCGACGTCGAGAACATTACGTTTCACGGCGCTGGAATAGGCGACGACGCCGCCAAGCAGCGCCACCGAGGTGCCGGGCACCTCGGCGATGCGGGAGCAGAGACCGCCGGCGGTCAGCGATTCAGCGGTGGCCAGGGTGAGGCCCCGGTGCCCCAGGCTCTGGATGATGGTGCGCGGCTCGGTCCGGCGCTCCGCGGCGCGGGCGACCTCTCCGGCCTGTCCGGAGATCCGGTCGGGCTCGCTGGAGAGATCAGTCATCGTCGGGCGACCTGGGGTGCTCGGCCGCGGCAGAGTCTGCACGCTCCTGGCGCACCCGGCGGCGCATCCGGATCGCGGAGATCAGGTAGTCCACTCCGGTGACCACGGTGACGGCCAGGGCGAGGATCATGATCCAGAAGGCGACGTCGGCCAGCCAGGTCGCGATGACCACCAGGGGCAGCAGCATCAGCAGCAGGCCGGCGGACTGCAGCACCGTCTTGAGCTTGCCGCCGCGGGAGGCCGGCATCACGCCGTAGCGGATCACGACCATGCGCAGCACGGTGACGCCGAGCTCACGGGCAAGGATCACGATGGTCACCCACCAGGGAAGCTCACCGAGCAGCGAGAGCATGACCAGGCCGGCCCCGATCAGCAGCTTGTCCGCGATGGGGTCAGCGATCTTGCCGAAGTCGGTGACCAGGTTGCGGGACCGGGCGAGGTCGCCATCGATCTTGTCGGTGAGCACCGCCAGTGCGAAGACCCCGGCGGCGGCCCAGCGCCATCCGCCGTTGGTGGCCTCGCCGGACCCGCCGAACACCTCGCCCTGGGCGTCGAGCACCAGGAGCCAGATGAAGACCGGGACCAGCGCTATGCGCACCATGGTGAGGATGTTGGCGATGTTGAGCAGCGGCGGTTCGGCCGGCTGCCCGGTCTGTGCGTCTAGTTCGCGCGGTGTGTCAGTCATGAGTCTCTCAACGTCCGGTCAATTCCCACATATCCTCGCCGGATGTGGAGTCGTGCCCGTCATGATAGTCCCTCGCCTGCGGCAGGGCCGCCGTGCGTTCGGCGAGATCACGGGCGATCAGGTCGGCGCTGGAGAGCGAGGCGCGGCTGACCTGGCGCTGCCCGACAGCCTGGGTGGGTGCGGTCTGCGTGGGCTCCTCCTCGCCGCGAGCGGCATAGTCGCTGCCCTCGCGCGGCTGGATCGGCTGGATCTGGGTGGGCTGGGTCGTCGGATAGCCAGCCGGATCCGGCGCCGAGACGGCGGAGACCGCCGAATGACCGGACGGAGCGGAGTGACCGGAAGCGGCCGAGTGGGCGGAGTGACCGGAGGCCGCCGAGTAGGCGGAGCCGGCGCCTGCGGCTGACGTCGGACTGTGCGCAGGCTCTGCGACCCCGAGGATGCCGCTGGGCGCGGTCTGCACCGACTGGCCGGGCTCGTATTCGATCCCGGTGTTGTCGTACGCCTCCGGTGCGGCCTCGCTGGGCGCCGCCGCCCGCGGCTCCTCGCCGCGCATCATGGCCAGCAGGCCGGGGAGCTCCTCCGGGGAGACCAGCACGTCGCGGGCCTTGGAGCCCTCGGAGGCGCTGACCACACCGCGGGATTCCATCAGGTCCATCAGTCGCCCGGCCTTGGCGAAGCCGACGCGCAGCTTGCGCTGGAGCATCGAGGTGGAGCCGAACTGGGTGGTGACCACCAGCTCGGTGGCCTGAAGGAGCACGTCGAGATCGTCGCCGATGTCCTCGTCGATCTTCTTCGAGACCTTCTCCGGCACCACGTCTTCGCGGTACTGGGCCTTGAGCTGGGACTTCACATGCTCGACCACGGCGTGGACCTCGGAGTCGTTGACCCAGGCCCCCTGCACGCGCATCGGGTTGGGCCGACCTGCCGGCAGGAACAGCGCATCGCCCTGTCCGAGCAGCTTCTCGGCGCCCACCGAGTCAAGCACCACGCGGGAGTCGGTGGAGGAAGAGGTGGCGAAGGCCATCCGGGAGGGGATGTTCGCCTTGATCAGCCCGGTGACCACGTTGACCGAGGGACGCTGGGTGGCCAGCACCAGGTGGATGCCGGCGGCGCGGGCGAGCTGGGTGATGCGCACGATCGAGTCTTCGACGTCGCGCGGAGCGACCATCATCAGGTCGGCGAGCTCATCGACGATCACCAGCAGATACGGGTAGGGGCGCAGGTCGCGCTTGGAGTCCGGCGGCAGCTGGATCGCTCCGCTGCGCACGGCCTTGTTGAAGTCGTCCACGTGCTTATAGCCGAAGTGGGCGAGGTCGTCGTAGCGGTTGTCCATCTCCTTGACCACCCACTGCAGCGCCTCGGCGGCCTTCTTGGCGTCCGTGATGATCGGGGTGACCAGGTGCGGGACACCTTCGTAGGCGGTGAGCTCCACCCGCTTGGGGTCCACCATGACCAGGCGCACCTCATCGGGGGTGGCGCGCATCAGGATCGAGGTGACCATGGAGTTCACGAACGCTGACTTGCCCGCACCGGTGGCGCCGGCGACGAGCAGGTGCGGCATCTTGGCCAGGTTGGCGACGACGAAGCCGCCCTCCACGTCCTTGCCCACACCCATGACCATCGGGTGCTCGGTCTTCCGCGCCGCGTTGGAGCGCAGCACGTCACCCAGGGCGACGACTTCCTTGTCCTTGTTCGGGATCTCGATGCCGATGGCTGACTTGCCCGGGATCGGCGAGAGGATCCGGACCTCGTTCGAGGCCACGGCGAGGGAGATGTTCTTCTCCAGCCCGGTGACCTTCTCCACCTTGGTGCCGGGAACCAGCTCCACCTCGTACCGGGTGACGGTGGGGCCGCGGGAGAACCCTGTGACCTGGGCTTCGACCTTGAACTGCTGGAAGGTCTGGTTCAGCGCGTGGACGATCTCATCGTTGGCGGCGGTGTGCTCCTTGGCCGGCGGACCCGAGGGCAGCAGCCCCTGTTCGGGCAGCGTGTAGGTGACGTCGCCACCGAGGGTGAGCTGCTCCGAGCGCACCGGCATGGCGGCGGCCGGAGCGGGCGCCTCGGGGTTGGGATTGCGCTTCAGTCCCGCGGAGGACGGAACGCCCGACGGCGGCACGGCAGGCGCCGCCGCTGCGGCGGGTGCCGCGTGGGCTGCGGCTGCCGGTGCGGCCTTCTCCCGGGCGCGCTGAATGGCGCGCTCCTGGGCGGTGGGGCGGCGCACCCCGGCAGGCACTGCCGGAGAGCCGAACGAGTCCTGCTCGGACTCGTTGAACACCGGGTCCTCGTAGGCGCCCTCGGTGGCGCGCCTGGCCTCGGGGTCTTCGTGGCCGAAGGAGTCGGTGTCTGAGTCCTCGGAATCCTGCTTGGTGCCCATGATCTTCGACAGCAGGGACTTCTTGGTGCGGCCCTCGCCGCCGCCGTCCTCGGCGTGGCGGGCGGCGCGACGCGGGCGGGCCTGGGCGTCGTCGTCGTGAGACTTTGACTGTGATGCGGGCGCTGACTTCGAGCCCGACTTCTGCGCGGGTGCCGACTGCTGGGCCGAGCCGCCGGAGGGAAGACTCGGATCCTCGAGCGGCTCGCGGCGCTCCCCGACGATGAAGCCCTTGGCGACCGCGACACGGTCGGGGACCCGCCGCAGCGGGGTGTCGGTGATGACCAGGAGTCCGGCGAGCAGCGCGAGCAGCAGCAGCGCCCAGACCGGGTAGGGGGTCACCAGGGAGGCCAGCGGGACGCTGACCAGGTAGCCGATGACTCCCCCGGAGTTCAGCAGGGCGGTGAAGGTGCCGTCGTCGCCGACGGTGAAGGCCTCGTTGATCGTGGGCAGACCGTTGGCCAGGTGCACGACCCCGGCCGAGGCGACCAGGATGATGGCGCTGCCTGCGGCGATCCGGGCGTTGCCGGCATGCTCCTGGGGTGCGCGGAAGTAGCGCACGGCGGCGATGAACAGGATCAACGGAAGGATCACCGAGGCCCAGCCGAAGGTCCCCGCAGTGGAGGTGTGCACCAGGTTGACCGCCCAGTGATCCAGGGTGCGGGCTCCCCACCAGTCGACCACCGCGGTGAGCAGCGCGAGCAGGAAGAACACCAGTCCGGCGCCGTCGCGGCGATCATCGGGGTGAACCTTCACCTGCCGACCGATCCCGCGCACAGCAGAGGCCACCGGCGTGGCCAGGGCCAGCCAGAAGCCGCGTGCGGCGGAGGCCAGCAGGTTCCCGCGGGGGGACTCTGCCGGTGGGTTGGAGGGATTCTTCGACGTCGTCGCGCGGCCGGATGCACTTTTGGAGGTCTTGCTTCCTTTGGTGCTGGCGGCTCGCGAGGGGGAAGTACGTGTCGCCATAGAGGCTAACTTACCCTCGATGCCGGGTCCGGTCACCGATCGGCACACCTTTGGACCCCGTCACACCCTTGCGCCGGATGCGCCGCTGGGCCCCGCATGATGCGAGGCCCAGCGGCGTGATGGTGCAGATCTGACCGGTGCAGGTCGAGCTGACCCGGGCGGGGCGACCCGATGGATCAGGTCTCGACGACCACCGGGACGATCATCGGCTTGCGGCGCAGCTTGCGCGCCACCCAGGAGCCCATGGTGCGGCGCACGATCTGCTGCAGCTGATGCGTGGTGTGCTCCTTGTTGTCCTGGATCGCCTCGGTCAGCGCGCGGGAGATCTTCGGCTTGATGTCCTTGAAGACCTGATCCTCCTCGGCGACGCCGCGGGCGTGGATGTCTGGTCCGGAGATGATCTTGCCGGTCTGCCGGTTGACCACCACGACCACGGAGATGAAGCCCTCTTCGCCCAGGACGCGTCGGTCCTTGAGGTCGTTGTCGGTGATCTCGCCGATCGAGGAGCCGTCCACGTAGACGTAGCCGCACTCGACCTGGCCGACGATCTGCGCGACGCCCTTGTGCAGGTCCACCACGGAGCCGTCATCGGCGAGGATGACGCGGTCGCTGGGGACCCCGGTGTCCTCGGCGAGCTTACCGTTGGCGATCAGGTGGCGGGTCTCGCCGTGGACAGGCATGACGTTCTTGGGCTTGACGATGTTGTAGCAGTAGAGCAGCTCACCGGCGGAGGCGTGTCCGGAGACGTGGACCTTGGCGGTGCCCTTGTGGATCACGTCGGTGCCGAGCTTGAGCAGCCCGTTGATCACGCGGAAGACCGCGTTCTCGTTGCCGGGGATCAGCGAGGAGGCCAGGATGACGGTGTCGCCGTCACCCACCTGGATCGGGTGGTCGCCGTTGGCCATGCGCGAGAGCGCGGCCATCGGCTCGCCCTGCGAGCCGGTGGACATCAGCACCACCTCGGAGTCGGGGTAGTTGTCCACCTTCTTCATGTCCACCAGGATGCCCTCGGGCACGTCCAGGAACCCGAGCTTCGAGGCGATGCCCATGTTGCGCACCATCGAGCGGCCGACGAAGGCCACTTTGCGGTTGTGCGCGTGGGCGGCGTTGAGCACCTGCTGCACGCGGTGAACGTGGGACGAGAAGGACGCCACGATGATCCGCCGGTTGGAGGTGCCGAAGAGCTGGTCCAGGGTCGGACCGATCTCCTTCTCCGGGGTGGTGAAGCCAGGGACGTCGGCGTTGGTGGAGTCGGTGAGGAACAGGTCCACGCCCTCTTCGCCGAGCTTGGCGAAGTGGCGCAGGTCGGTGATCCGCCCGTCCAGGGGCAGCTGGTCCATCTTGAAGTCACCGGTGTGAAGCACGGTGCCGGCCTCGGTGCGGATGAACAGGGCCAGCGCGTCCGGGATGGAGTGGTTGACCGCGATGAACTCGCACTGGAAGGGGCCGAAGTCCTCGATGTCACCCTCTTTGACCTCGAGCGTGTAGGGCTTGATCCGGTGCTCGGTCAGCTTGGCCTCGATGAAGGCCAGGGTCAGCGTGGAGCCGATCAGGGGGATGTCGGGCTTCTTGCGCAACAGGTACGGGACGGCCCCGATGTGGTCCTCGTGGCCGTGGGTCAGGACCAGGCCGACGACGTCGTCGAGCCGGTTCTCGATGTAGCTGAAGTCAGGAAGGATCAGGTCCACGCCGGGCTGTTCCTCTTCGGGGAAGAGGACGCCGCAGTCGACGATCAGCAGCTTGCCGTCGATCTCGAAGACCGTCATGTTGCGCCCGACCTCCCCCAGGCCGCCAAGGGCGACGGTGCGCAGGGTGCCGCGGCGGAGTTTCGGTGGAGTGATGAGGCGCTGTGCTGCCAAGGTGAGATTCCTCCTCGAGAGATCCCGGTGGGGACCTCAATTGTGTAGTGGTTGCGTTCTCTGCTCCGCTGGCAGCCCGTTCTTCGAACGGGTCCCTCAGAGCTGCCAGCCTGCCTCGCGCAGGTCGGCGATGATCAGTTGTTTCTCGAGTTCGTTGGCCTGCACCAGGGGCAGGCGGACGCTGGGGTGCATCCCGGTGCCGAGCCAGTTGAGCACCTGCTTGCACGAGACTGCGCCCTGGACGCGGGTCATCATCGCGCGGATGACGGGGCCGAGCTCGCCGTGGGCGATGCGCGCCTCGCGCAGCTCGTAGTTGAGCACCGCGTCGATCATCCGTCGGAAGGTCGGGGACGCCACATGGGCTGTGACCGAGACGACTCCGGCGGCGCCCATCGCCATCCAGGCGAGCACATTCTGGTCATCGCCGGAGTAGACCTCGAGGTCGGTCTTGGTGAGCACCTCGGTGGTGGCGGTGATGTCGTTCTTGGCGTCCTTGAGCGACATGATGTGCGGGTGCTCGGCGAGCTTGAGGATCGTCTCGGTGGCGATCGGGATGCCGGTGCGTCCGGGGATGTCATAGACCATCAGCGGCAGGTCAGCGGCATTGGCCACCGCGGTGAAGTGCGCGAACACTCCGTCCTGGCTCGGCTTGTTGTAATACGGGGTGACCACCAGCTGGCCGTCGGCCCCGGCGCGCTCGGCGCGCTTGGCCATGAGCAGGTCGTGGTCGGTGTGGTTGGTCGCGGTGCCGGCGATGACCTTCGCCCGGTCTCCGACGGCGGACTTGGCCGCGCGGACCAGGGATTCCTTCTCGTGGTCCTCCAGCGTGGAGGTCTCACCTGTGGTGCCCGAGACCACCAGGGAGTCGTTGCCCTCCTCGACGAGCCTGACGGCAAGCGCTTCGAAGGCCTCGAAATCGATCTTGTCATCGGGGGTGAAAGGCGTCACCATCGCCGTGATCAGGTGCCCGAAGTACGGGTCGGTCTGATCCGGGTGCTGGACCTGCCCCTCCATGAGGTGCGGATCGAATTCGTGTGTGGGCTCGTTGTCGCTTGCCATAAGCAACAGCCTACCGCGTGGGCCCCGCCGACGGGCCAGCGACGGGCAGGAACTCCGCGCGGACCTGACCGGGACTGGGCCGAGACCTGACCGGATCCTGGCCGGGACCCGGCCGCGGGGTCAGATGTCGGCTTCCTCCATGGGACCCGCGCCCAGGGTGATGCCGCTGTGCCCGGGGTCCCCGTCGAAGTGCTCGTGGGAGACGTCGACCACGGGGTACTGGCTCAGATCGATGCCGGCGGGCACCGTGAAGGTGGTGGAGCCGGCGGTGGCGGAGCCGAGGGAGATCAGCTGGGTGCCGTCCTCATCGCGCAGCCACACCTCGAAGTATCCGGCCTCAGGGTCCGGGGCCGCGGAGATCTCTACGGTGAGCTCCAGGGCCCCCGCCTCGGTCTCGACCATCTCGGCGCGGCCGGTGAAGTCCTCTGCGGCCACCGGTTCCAAGGTGGCGTCGCCGACGACGGTGGGGACGGCCACGGGAAGCTCCACCTCGGCGGCGTCTCCCTGGCCGAGCACAGCTGCCACCGCCGCGCCGCCGAGCAACGCGCCTGCGGCGGCCGCCGCGAGCGGGATCCAGGCGCGGCTGCGCCGGGAAGGTTCCCGCTGGCTCTGCCGGCGGCTGTTCCGCTCACTGGTCCGGGGGCGCAGCTCGGTGACCGAGGCCATCGAGGCGCCCCGGCCCGAGGCATGCTCCGGGGTCGCTGCGATCTCGGCGGCGATCCGGTCCCAGAGCCCGGCGGGGGGCTCGTGCAGCGCGGCGGGATCCCGCAGCGCCTCCATGGCACGCTCGGTGGCCTCGAAGGCCGCGTGGCAGGGCCCGCAGAGTCCGAGGTGCTCGCGCTGGGCAGCTGGGAGTGGCGGGTGGATCTGGTCCAAGGTCTGATCATCAGTCTGGTCGGCGGCCGACTCGGTGTGGGCGAGCCGCGGATCGGCCAGGACCGCCAGGTACTCGTCCGTCAGGTGCCCGTTGGTGCCGAAACCGTTCCGCGCGGGAATCTGTTCAGTCACTATGCACCTCCAGACTTTGTCTCATGCGTGCCAGTCCTCGGTGGACATGGGATTTCACGGTGCCGAGCGGCATCTCCAGGCGTTCCGCGATGATCTTGAGCGGAAGGTCCTCGGTGTAGGCCAGACGAATTATCTCATTCTGCGGCGGTCCCAGCTGATTCAGGCTCTGCTGGACCACCACTCGGTCGACCACGGCGTCGGTCGGCTGCGGCGCACCGTCGCGCGCAGCCGCGTCGGCCCCGGCCTCGGCGGCCTGCAGATCCTTCTCCCGCCGGGCGAAGACATCGGCGATCACCCGCCGGGTGATCCCGGTGAGCCAGGCGCCGGTGGGATGGGTGATGTCGTAGGTGTCCCGTGAACGCCAGGCCCGGGTGAAAACCTGCTGGGTGGCATCCTCTGCGTCCTGACGATGCCGGAGCGCGGCCATACACAGGGAGAACACGAAGCTACCGTGCTGGCGGTAGAGGTCGTGCATGGCTGCGGGCTCCCCGGCCGCGAAGCGCATCGCAAGGTGCTGATGATCCAGAGCGACTCCTCGGTCGGGGGGCACGGGCAGGCCAGGCGCAACCGGAGCTGTCGCCTGCTCAATCGAGGGGTTCGGCGACCACGATGATGTTGTCCGCATAGCTGCTGCGCTCATCGATCCACTGACCCCCACAGGTGATCAGCACGAGACGGTGCTCCCCGGTCCGCTCGAAATACGGAGCGAAGTCCAGGCCGTCCTTGCCGAGCTGTTCCACCTGTGTGACTTCATAGTGATGTGCATCTCCGGCTTCGTCAAGGACGGTCACCTCCTCACCCGGACTGGAGTCCTTCAATGCATAGAGCGGCCCGACCGGGGTCTCTTGCGAGCCGGCATGGGCCGAGATGACGGTGGTCCCGACCTCATCGGCCGGCGCCTTGCCGTATTCGTACCAGGCCGCCTGGGCGGCGTCGTCGGGGATGTCCATCTGGCCATCCCCGGCGACGCCGCGCGGCTCCACCGGGATGTGTGCATACAACTACGGGGGGAGCACC
>NZ_JAJOYY010000001.1:210898-628648 GCF_022565895.1 Nesterenkonia sp. YGD6
TGTTTTATTGCCCCCCGGCCGGGGGGGGGGGGGGGGGGTTTTCTCCCTTGGCCCCCCCCCGGCCCCCCCCCCGCGGCTCCACCGGGATGTCTGCATCGATCTCCGGGTAGAGCACCTGCACGGGCTCGGGAGTGGGCTCCTGTTCTCCCTGCTCGGCAGGTTGGACCGGGACGGATCCGGGACTCAGGACTGAGGGGGTGGCCTCCGGAGATCCGGGGGCCGTCGGCGAAGGGGAAGACGCCGACGGTCCCGGGGATGCTCCGGAGGCCGAGACCGCCGCCGCCTGGCCCTCGGAGCTGGCCGCAGTCCCCGTGGCGCACCCTGTTGCGACCAGAGAAGCGGTGAGCATGAGAGCCAGGCTGGCGGAGTGACCCGCCCGCAGGCGACGACGGTGGTTGTTCATCTCAGGCGCGGCTCTTGGCGCGGGCACCCATGGCCACGGCGCCGACGCCCATCAGGGCCAGCACGCCGATGCCGGCGACCCAGCCGGCGGTGGACTGGCCGGCGACGACCTCGAAGTTGCCGGTGGGCACGCCGTCTGGCGAGGAGTGCGCGGCGTCGACCGTCTGGGTTGCCAGAGCCAGGTTGCCGTCCGCGGCGGAGCCCCAGGCGTAGACGATCGTGTTGACGCCTTCGGCGACGTCGACATCAGCCGGGCCGATGACCGGGTCAGACTCGCCGGCCAGAGACACGGCGGCCTCAAGCGTGCCGGCAGGCAGCTCCAGCGCGGCCTCGTCCGGGTTCGCCAGCGACTCGACGGCGACCTCGCCGTTGGCCCAGATGTCGACCTCGGGGGCGGCGGCCACGTGGCGCACCGTGAGGCGACCCTCACCGGCCGCGAGCTCCGAGGTGTCGTTGCCGAACGCGGTCACGGTCGGGTTGCCGTCGGCGTCCAGGTGGGCGGCTGCGGTGTAGTTCCCGCCGCCCTCCAGGGAGACGTCCACGGGGCCGAGCACCGGATCCGAGGCATCGGCGGCGTCGGCGGCGGTGATCGCGATCTCGTAGTCGCCGCCCGGCAGCTCCAGCGGCCCGGCCAGGTCACCTGGGTTGAAGTCATCGAGGGTCAGCTCGCCGTTGACGTAGACGTCGACGGGAAGGTCCGGCACGGCGTGCAGCACGGAGAGCTGAGCGGAGGCCTCATGCTCGTCGGCGTAGGCAGGGGCCGCGGTGGCAGCGATGGCCATCCCGACGAGAGCGGTGGTGGCGAGTGGAAGTGACTTGCGCATGGCGTTGTCCTTTCAGGGTGCCTGAAGGCAGTGATGGTGATCACTTTTTGTGCTCACATCAGGACTACCGTCGGAGCCGCGAAAAGGTTGCAGCGGATTCGAAACTTTTTTCTCCCGGGCCGCTCAAGTGGTCCGCTGGCGCGCTCACCAGGCGCTCGGCGATCGTCGGCCCGAGAAAGCAGTAACGTACATACGGTGATCAAAGCTGGCACCACCTCCGTACGTCCGCGCCGCATCTCCGGTGTCGATGCCGCCCGCGGTCTCGCGCTGCTGGGGATGATGAGCGTCCACGCGCTGCCCACCATCTCTGAGACCGGCCAGGACGCGAGCTGGGCCGGGCTGCTCTTCACCGGACGGCCCTCCGCGCTGTTCGCGATGTTGGCCGGGGTGGGGCTCTCGCTGCTCAGCGGCGGCGCCGGCCGACCCCATTCCGGGGCGCAGCTCGCCGGGGACCGCAAGGCTGTGGCGGGGCGCGCGCTGGTCGTGGTGGTGATCGGGCTGCTGTTGGCCTCGTTGAACTCCGGAGTGGCGATCATCCTGGTGCACTACGGCCTGCTCTTCCTGCTCGCGCTGCCGTTCCTGCGTCTGGGCGCGGTGCCGCTGTTCGCGCTCGCCGGGGCCTGGGTGGCCGCAGCCCCGGTGGCGTTCTGGTGGCTGCACAACGATCTGCGCAGCTCCTGGGAGGGATTCCCCGACATCTGGCGGCTCTGGCACTCCCCCGGCGTCGCCGACCTGGCCGATCCGGCGGTGCTGGGCATGGATCTGGCGCTGACCGGGTACTACCCGCTGCTGCTGTGGCCGGCTTACCTCTTCACCGGCATGGCCATCGGCCGGCTGCAGCTGCACCGCGCCCCCACCGCGCTGAAGCTGGCCGGCATCGGTCTCGTGCTGGCCGCGGCGAGCTACGCGGTGCACCTGTGGATGCTCTGGCAGTCCTCGCTGATCCCCGAACTGGCGGCCCGCTATGGCTGGTCCAGCGCCGAGATGCGCGCCGAGCTGCTGGTCGGGACCTTCCAGGTTCCGCTGGTCACCGAGGATCTGTGGTTTCTGCTTGCCACCCCCCATGAGGGCTCCACCATGGACCTGATCCACACCATCGGCACCTCGATGCTGGTGCTGGGGCTGTGCCTGCTGGTCGCGGAGAAGCTGCGCTGGCTGCTGGCACCGCTGATCGGCGCGGGTGCGATGCCGCTGACCCTCTACGTGGCCCACATCGTGGTGCTGCACTTCTGGCGCGGGGCTCCGGTGCCGGACTTCCTGACCTTCCTCACCGAGTATTCGCCGATGGAGATGCTGATGATCCTGATCATTGGCGCCCTGGGCGCGGGTCTGCTGCGCTTCATCCTGCGCCGTCGCGGCCCGCTGGAGGCGCTGGCCCACGCGGCCGGAAACGCCGTCGCGGGCCGCTAGGCCCTCGCACGGCGCAGGCACGGCGGCGGTTCCCGCACGGCGCTCAGGCGAGGCGGCGGGCTCCGGCGGAGGCGTGCGCCAGGAAGCCGGTGGGCTCGGTGAAGCCGCGCCGGCGGGCATTGTCCTGGACCGCGGCGAGCAGCCCGTCGAAGGAGTCCGCCTGGATCAGCGCGATCACGCACCCACCGAATCCGCCGCCCACCTGCCTGGCCCCCAGCGCGGGCTGCACGTGATCGGAGGCCGGCACCGAGAGCAGCGTCTGCACCATGGTGTCGGTCTCTTCGACGGTGATCTCGAAGTCATCGCGGGCAGAGGCGTGGGATGCAGAAAGGATCTCACCGAGCTGGGCGTAGGCGCCGGTGCGCAGCGCCTCCCGGGCGGCGAGCACCCGCGCGTTCTCGGTGAGCACGTGCCGGACCCGTCGCAGGGTGACCTCGTCGGGGAGCCGCGCCGGCAGCTCCTCGGGCGCGACCCCGTCGTCGGTGAGCTCGCGCAGACTCTGCACCCCCAGCGTCCGGGCGCCGGCCTCGCACTGGGCGCGGCGGGCGGCGTACTCGCCGTCCACGAGGCGGTGCTCGGCGCGGGAGTCGATGACCAGCAGCGCGAGATCATCCGGGGCCAGGGTGAACGGGACCTGTTCGGTGCTCATGCTGCGGGTGTCCAGCAGCAGCACGTGCTCGGCCTCGGCGGCGACCGAGGCCATCTGGTCCATGATCCCGCAGGGCATGCCCACGAAGTCGTTCTCCGCGTGCTGCGCGAGCCGGGCCAGCTCCGCGGCGGGCAGGTCGACGCCGGCCAGGTCGGTGGCCGCCAGCACCACCGAGCACTCCAGGGCGGCCGAGGAGGACAGTCCCGCGCCGATGGGCACCGTGGAGTCGATGAGCAGGTCCAGGCCGGGCAGCCGGTGTCCGGCCTGTTCCAGTGACCAGAGCACCCCGGCGGCATAGGCGGCCCAGCCCGCGACGACGCCGGGGGCCAGCCCGTCGAGGCTGAACTCCGCGGTCTCGCCGTTGAGCAGCGAGCGCACATGGACCATCCGGTCCTCGCGGGCCGCGGCCGCCACCTCGCTGACCTGAGGCAGAGCGAAGGGCAGCACGAAGCCGCCGTTGTAGTCGGTGTGCTCGCCGATCAGGTTGACCCTGCCCGGGGCGGCCCAGATCCCGGTGCAGGCGCGGCCGTAGGCGGCGTGGAAGTGCTCGGCGAGCGCCAGGTGCTCGGAGCTCATGCGGCGCCTCCGCGGGCCTGGTCTCCGGGGGTCTGGGTTCCGGCGGTCTGTGGGTCGGGGGTCGCGGCGGGCTCGTGCCCCAGGGCGGCCCAGGCGTCGGCGACCATCTCGCGGACCTCGCGGGTCGGGCTCCAGCCCAGCCGCTCGAGCGCGCGCGCTCCGGAGGCGACCAGCACCGCCGGGTCCCCGGCGCGGCGGGGCTCCTCCGTCGCCGGAACTGGAGCCCCGGTGACCTCGCGGACGGCGTCGATCACCTGGCGCACCGAGGTGCCGGTGCCGGTGCCGAGGTTGTAGATCTCGTGGGTCGAGGGTTCGGCGGCCTGCAGCGCGCGCAGGTGCGCCTCGGCGAGGTCGAGCACATGGATGTAGTCGCGCACCGCGGTGCCGTCCTCGGTCGGGTAGTCGGTGCCGAAGATGCTGGCGGACTCCTTCTCCCCCGCGGCGACCTTGAGCAGGTTCGGGATCAGGTGGGTCTCCGGGTCGTGGCGTTCGCGCAGGTCCCCGGAGGCGCCGGCCACGTTGAAGTAGCGCAGGCTGATCGCGGCCAGCCCGTGGGCGTGGGCCTCGGCGGTGAGCATGTGATCGATCGCCAGCTTCGACGCCCCATAGGGGTTGGTCGGCATGGTCGGGTCCGATTCGGCGATGCTGGATCCGGCGGGCTCCCCGTAAACCGCGGCGGTGGAGGAGAACACCAGCCGACCGACCCCGGCCTCGCGCATCGCATCGAGCAGCGCGAGGGTGGCGACGATGTTGCCGTGCCAGTAGCGCTCCGGGTGGCTCACCGACTCCCCCACCAGGGAGCGCGCGGCGAGGTGGACGACGCCGTCGAAGCTGGAGTCCAGGATCTCACCGACCTGGAGCAGCTCGGCCTGGTGCCAGCGCGCCCCGTCCAGCACGGAGTCGGCGTGGCCGGTGCTCAGGTTGTCCAGGACCTCCACGGTGTGGCCCTCGGCGAGCAGCCGCTGCACCACCACGGATCCGATATACCCGGCACCGCCGGTGACCAGCAGCTTCATGGTGTCTCCTCTGTCTGGGTGGGTGTTGCCTGCTCTGACTCTGCCGTGTCTGATTCTGCCGCCTGCGGGCCGATCGCCACGAGTCGCCGTGCCGTCTCCTCAGGGGCGATGTCATTGATGAACACGCCCATCCCGGATTCGGAGCCGGCCAGGTACTTCAGCTTGTTCTCCGCCCGCCGGATCGAGAACAGTTGCAGATGCAGCCGCATCAGCCCGGGTGCGGCCGAGGCCGGGGCCTGCTGCCAGCCGGAGATGTAGGGCAGGGGTGAGTCGAAGAGCAGGTCGCCGCGGCGCAGCAGGTCCAGGTAGAGCGCGGCGAAGTCGTCGCGTTCGGCGTCGGTGAGCTCGGGCAGCCGCTCCACCGCGCGGTGCGGGTAGATGTGCAGCTCCACCGGCCAGCGCGCCCAGGCGGGGGTGAACGCGGTCCAGTGCTCGGTGCGCGCGACGACCCGGCGACCGTCGGCGACCTCGCTGGCCAGGATGTCGGCGAAGAGATCGGCGTCGCGGCGGGCGCGGTAGTCCGCGGCGGAGTCCAACAGGGTGCGGGTGCGCGGGGTGACGAAGGGGTAGCCGTAGATCTGCCCGTGCGGGTGGTTCAGCGTCACTCCGATCTCCTCGCCGCGGTTCTCGAAGCAGTACACCTGCTCGACGCCGGGTTCGGCGAGCATCGCGGCGGTCCGGTCCGCCCAGGCGTCCACCACGGTGCGCATCCGCCTGACGCTGACCTGCCCCAGCGCGGAGGTGTGCTGGTCGGTGAAGCAGACCACCTCGCACCGGCCCGAGCCGGGGTGGCGCAGACCGGCGGACTCCTGCGCCGCCGTCGTGGTGCTCAGGAGCTCCTCGGGGATCGGGATGTCGCCGCGGAAGGAGGGGAAGCGGTTCTCGAAGACGACGACGTCGTACTGGCCCTGCGGGACCTCGGTGGCACGCTCGGGCGTCGAGGGGCACAGCGGGCATTGATCGGTGGAGGGCAGGTGGGTCCGATTCTGGCGGGCCGCGGCGATGGCCACCCATTCGCGCAGCAGCGGGTCATAGCGCATCTCGTTGCCGCCCACCGGTCGGAAGATCTCGCGCCGGTCCTCGACGGTGCGACGGCGGGGCTCATCGTCGAAGAAGAAGATCTCGCGGCCGTCGGCGAGCTGGGCCCGGGTGCGCTGCGCGGCATGCCCGCCGGGGAGGGGCTGCGGCGGTTCGGGCGCGGGGCGCTCGGCGGCGCTGGCGGGGGTGGTCATCGGGGACTCCTGGTCTCGGTGGGTTCGGCGAGGATCAGCGCCTCGAGCTGCTCGCGCAGCGCATCGGCCGCGGCGTCGTCGAGGCCGGTGTCGGTGATCAGTGTGTGGATCTGCGCGAGCTCGGCGAAGGTGCCCAGCGCTGTGGCGTTCCATTTGCTGTGATCCGCCAGCACGACGGCGCGCGGTGAGGTCTGCAGCCAGGTCCGGTTGGTCTCGGCCTCCTCCAGGTTCGGAGTGGTGAACCCGGCCTCCAGGGCAAAGCCGTGGGCGCCGAGGAAGATCAGATCCAGATGCAGGGAGCGCAGCGCCTGGTTCGCGATCGGGCCGACCAGCGCGTCCGAGGGCGTCCGGACTCCCCCGGTGAGGATGACGGTCTGATCTGCTGGTGCGCTGCCCACGGCTGTCTGTTCCGGGGCTTCGCCGCCGGCCCGCGCCTGCTCGGCGGAGCGGTGGAAGATCTCCGCGATCCGCGGGGAGTTGGTGACCACGGTGAGCTCTCCGATGCCGAGGAGCCGGTGCGCCAGCGCCCAGGTGGTGGTGCCGGCGGAGAGGCCGATGGACATCCCCGGCTGGACCAGCTGAACGGCGGCCGCGGCGATGGCTTCCTTCTCGGCCTGGCGCTGCGCTGACTTCACCGGGAAGCCCGGCTCCTCGCTGCGCCGCGCGGATGAGCCGGCGGCGGCATCGGCCGGGGCGACGGCTCCTCCGTGGACCTTGGCGATGAGCCCGTGGGCGGCGAGGTTGTCCAGGTCCCGACGGATGGTCATGTCCGAGACCCCGAAGTGCGCGGCGAGCTCGGTGACGCTCACGGCCCCGGAGACGTCCAGCAGCGAGACGATCCCGGCACGGCGCTGTGCTGCCAGCATGGACTCCCCTTCACTTGCCGACCTGGTGCTCACATTCAAACACAAGCGAACAGTTTTCAACACCCCCTGACCTGTCCAGGGAGAACCCCCGGTGGGGAGGACTGGACGATAGGCTGGGGGGATGAGCACAGCAGAGATTCGAGTCGCCGTCCTCGGCGCGGGCGGCCGCATGGGCACCGAGGCCGTGAAAGCCGTTCAGAACGCACCGGACATGGAGCTGGTCGCCGCACAGGGCCGCACAGACGAGCTCAGCGAGATCCTCTCCGCCGGGGCCACCCATGTGGTGGATCTGACCGTGCCGGAGTCCACCGAGGCCAATGTCCGCTTCGCCGTGGAACACGGCCTCCACGCGGTGGTCGGCACCACCGGCTGGGACACCGCGAAGCTGCAGGCTCTGGAGCAGCTGCTCAGCACGCACAGCTCCACCGGTGTGCTGATCGCCCCCAACTTCGCGCTGGGCTCGGTGCTGGCCACCGCCTTCGCCGCCAAGGCCGCGCAATACTTCGACTCTGCCGAGATCATCGAGCTGCACCACCCGAAGAAGGTCGATGCCCCTTCAGGCACCGCGGTGCGCACCGCGGAGCTGATGGGTCAGGCTCGGGACGCGGCCGACGTCGGCCCCTCCCCCGATGCCACCGAGACCGCCCTGGAAGGTGCTCGCGGCGCCGAGGTCGCCGGGATTCACGTGCATTCGGTGCGGCTGCGCGGACTCGTCGCGCATCAGGAGGTCCTGCTGGGCTCCACCGGCGAGCAACTGACCATCCGCCACGACTCCTTCGACCGCGCCTCCTTCATGCCCGGCGTGCTGCTGGGCCTGCGCACGGTCGGTTCACGACCCGGGCTGACCCATGGGCTCGACGGCTACCTCGATCTGGGACTGTAGCCCGCGTGAAGACGAAATTCTGGACCGGACTGGTCATCGTCCTGCTCGCCATCATGTTGGTCGGCGCCGGGGCCTCAGCCTGGCGGTTCCTGCGCGTCGATGACATCTACGCCCAGCTGATCGGGGCCGGCGCGATGGCAATCGTGATCCTGGGCGCCTGGGTGCTGGGCCGTGAGCTGCTCTTCGGCATCGGCACTGAACGATTGGGCCGGAGGCTGGAGACCGAGGGCGGGCTGCCCGAAGACACCGTGGAACGCTCCGCCGGGGGCCGGGCGAACCGCGCCCAGGCCGATGAGCAGTTCAAGATCTACGCCGCCGAGGCCGAGGCCGCCCCTTCAGACTGGCGCTCCTGGTTCCGGCTCTCCATCGCCTATGACATCGCCGGGGATCGCACCCGAGCCCGGAAGAACATGCGCAAGGCGATCGCCATGGAGAAGACGGCCCGCTCGAGCCGGTAGGTCCTGCACCCGGCTAGAGCCCGACCCATTCCTTGCTGCCGTCGGCGAAGAACTGCTCTTTCCAGATCGGCACCTGTTCCTTGGTCTGCTCCACCAGTTCGGCGCAGGCTTCGAAGGCCTCGGCGCGGTGGGCCGAGGCGACGGCGGCGACCAGTGCGTGGTCCCCGATCGCGAGCTCCCCCACCCGGTGGGCCACCCAGACCCGCACAGTGGGGAAGCGCGCGGCGATGTCGACGGCCACCTGGGCGATCGCTTCGGCCGCGGAGGGGTGCGCGGTGTAGCTCAGCCGGTGCACGGGCTGGCCCTGGTCGTGGTTGCGCACGATTCCGGAGAAGCCGACGACGGCGCCGGCCCGTTCAGCCCAGACCTCCGCCTCTGCCTGGGCGGGGGTCAGCGGCTGATCGCTGAGCTGGGCGAGGATCACGCGTTCCTGCGGAAACTCGAAGGGCTCATCGGCGGAGAAGCCTGCCCGGTTCAGCTCCTGGGGTGTATCCGAGCTCATTCCTCGCTGTCCCAGGCCTCGTGGTCGCGGATGTCGGCGACCTGGTCGCAGAGGTGCGGGAGGACCTGGACCAGCACCTCCATGCCCTCGCGGACAGCCTTGGGAGAACCGGGCAGGTTCACGATGACCGTCTTGCCGGTGACCCCGGCGACGCCGCGGCTGAGCGAGGCCAGCGGGTTCTTGGTCCGGCCGTGGGCGCGCACCGCCTCCATGATGCCGGGGATCTCTTTGTCCAGCAGCGGCTTGGTGAATTCGGGGGTCAGGTCATCGGGGGTGAGCCCGGTGCCTCCGGAGGTGATGATCACCGCGGGCTCGATCTGCACCAGCAGCTCCGAGAGTGCCGCGAGGACTCCCTCGCCGTCGGGGATCAGCACCGGGGGGCGGGTGAAGAAGCCGATCTTCTTCGCGAACTCGGCGATCACCGGTGCTGAGCGGTCCTCGGTGACCCCGGTGGCCGCGCGGGTGGAGACGATCACCGGTGCGATCATGCGCGAGGTCTGGGCGTCGGAGTAGTCGGTCTCGCCGAGGTCCGGCACTTCAGCCTCAGCGGTGGCGTCGGCGGGGATCTTCTTGGGCGGGGTGGCGTGCGGGGTGTCGGTCATCGGGTCTCCGTCTCAGTCCTGGCCCATTCTCCGCTGGCGCCGCCGGCCTTGAACAGGACCATCTGGTCGGTGATCACGGCGGCCTTGTCCACGGCCTTGATCATGTCGTACAGAGTCAACGCCGCGACCGTGGCCGCCGTCAATGCTTCAATCTCCACGCCGGTGCGCGAGGTGGTCTTCACCTCCGTGGTGATGCGCACCGAGCCCGAGGCAGGGGTGTCGACGTCGAGGTCCACGGTGACCTTCGCGACCGGCAGCGGATGACACAGTGGGATCAGCTCAGGGGTCTTCTTGGCGGCCATGATCCCGGCGATCCTCGCGGTGGCCAGTGCGTCGCCCTTGGGCAGCCCGTCACTGGCGAGCAGCGCGGTGACCTCGGCGGTGGTCTTGACCACGGCCTGAGCCCGGGCCACCCGCTGGGTGACCTCCTTGCCGGAGACGTCGACCATGTGGGCGCTGCCGTCACCGCGGACGTGGGTCAGCCGCTGCTGGGCAGCGGGCTCGGTCTGCTGAGCACCTGGCTGTTCGCTCATCGGGTGCCGATCCCGCGGCCGGTGATCAGCACGGCCTGCCGCTCGGAGCCGGCCGGGATCTCGACGTCGTCCTCGGGCAGCTCCAGCAGCGCATCGGCCCGGGCGAGGTGACCCAGCAGGTGGGAGCCGGGCCCGCCCTCGAGCTCCACGCTGGGCGCCGCGCCGGTCTCGACGGCGGCGTCATCGAGGATCCGCACGCGACGGAACTGCCGGACGCCCTGCGGGGAGCTGATGTCTTCGACCGTGCGGACCGTGATCCGGCGCGGCGGGGCGCAGTTGGGATCCACCGCCGCCAGCGCGGGACGGACCAGGGTCTCCATGCTCACGGCCGAGGAGACCGGGTTGCCCGGCAGCGAGATGACGGCGATCGGGGCGCGGGCGTCGTCGACCTGGGAGCGCCAGTGCAGCAGGCCCCGGCCCTCGAGGTCACCCTCGAGCAGACCCCATCCCTGCGGGCCCCCGGGCTGCTGCGCGACGACGCCGAAGGAGATGCCGCGACGGCCGAGCCCCTGGCGGACCACCTCGTAGGCGCCCTTGCTGATGCCGCCGGCGGTGATGATCAGGTGTGGGTGGTGCACCGCGATCAGCGCGTCCAGCGCTTCGAGGAACCAGGCCGGATCATCGGTGCCGATCCGGGAGGTCTCCACCTGGTGACCAAAGGTCTCCAGCACCGCGCCGAGCAGCGGGGTGTCGGCGTCGTAGAGCTGGCCGGGGCGCAGCTCGGAGCCGGGACGACGGATCTCGTCCCCGGTGGAGACCACCAGGGTGCGGATCGGTTCCAGCACGCTGATCTCGGCGTAGCCGCAGGCGGCGAGCACGGCGAGCTGGGCGGGGCTGATCACGTCACCGGGTTCGGCGAGGAGGGTGCCGGCGTCGATGTCGGAGCCCACCTCCCGGATGTAGCGGCCGCGGGCGACGTCGGCCTCGGTGAGTCCGGTGAAGCGGACCTCCTTGGCGCCGAACCCGTCGGTGAACTCCACCGGGATCACCACGTCGGCCCCGGCGGGGATCGGGGCCCCGGTCATCACCTCGAAGGCGGCGCCGATGGGCAGCAGGGCCGGCTCCTGGCCGGCGGCGGTGGTGCCTGCCACCGGCAGGGTGGCTTCACCGGCATGCACGGTGAGGTCGGCGGCGCGCAGCGCGAAGCCGTCCATCTGGGAGTTGTCGAACCCCGGCAGGGGCACCTCGGAGACCAGCCGCTCGGCGATGATCCGGCCGGCGACGCCGCCGGAGGAGATCTCCACGGTCTCGGCGGCACGGGCGCCCAGGGCGGCGCCGAGCACCTCTCTGAGGCGGCTGATGTGCTCTTCGACGGGTACGCGGTCGGGGGTCTCTGACATGGGGTCCAGTCTACGCAGAGGCTGTGACATCTCCTCGTGACAGGCCGCGAGGATACGATGGCCAGATGCAGCAGCTTCCAGCTGACCACGCCCCCGCTCCAGGCGCATCGAGCACCGCCCCGGTGAGCCCGAGCTCCTCGAGCCCGGCCTCACCCAGTCGGGTCCAGCTGGGCATGCCCGCGCTGCCCTCCCAGCAGAGCGCATCCAGGCCCGGAAAATCGGGCGGGGGTCACACCGGGCGCGACACCAGCGGCGCGGATCCGGCTCGCGGGCTGATGGACTCCTTCGGCCGCCGCGCCACAGACCTGCGGATCTCGCTGATCGACAAGTGCAATCTGCGCTGCACCTACTGCATGCCGGCCGAGGGGCTCCCCTGGCTGAGCAAGGACCAGCTGCTCTCCGCCGCGGAGATCCGCCGGCTGGTGCACATCGGGGTGAACACGCTGGGGGTGCGCGAGCTGCGACTGACCGGAGGTGAGCCGCTGGTCCGTGCTGATCTGGTCGAGATCGTCGCGGCCCTGCGCGCCGATCACCCGGATCTGCCCATCGCGATGACCACCAACGCCATCGGACTCGAGCGCAAGGCCGCCGCGCTGGCAGAGGCCGGGCTGACCCGGGTGAACATCTCGCTGGACTCGGTGCACCGGGAGACCTTCGCCCAGCTGACCCGCCGCGACTCCCTGGACAAGGTGCTGATCGGGGTCGAGGCCGCCGCCGCGGCAGGACTGACCCCGCTGAAGATCAACGCGGTGCTGATGCGCGGGATCAATGACACCCATGCCGCAGACCTGCTGGCATGGTCGCTTCAGCGCGGCTTCGAGCTGCGTTTCATCGAGCAGATGCCGCTGGACGGGGATCAGCAGTGGAACAAGGACGGCACGATCTCCGCCGCGGAGACCCGGGCGCTGCTCTCCGAGCGCTTCGCCCTGACCCCGACACCGGAGAACCGCGACGGCGCCCCGGCCGAGCGCTTCGACGTCTACCCGCTGGGCACAACTGATGACGCGATCCTCAGCGGACTGCACGGGCCGCCGCAGGGCCGCGTCGGGGTGATCGCCTCGGTGACCGAGCCGTTCTGCGCGGACTGCCGGCGCACCCGGCTCACCGCGGAGGGCCGAGTGATGAGCTGCCTGTTCTCCAACGAGGAGTTCGACCTGATGCACCTGCTGCGAAACCCCGCCACCACCGACGCCGAGATCGCCCAGGCCTGGGCCGAGGCGATGTGGGTCAAGCCCGCCGCCCACGGCACCGACCGCCCAGGCTTCGATCTGGCCAGCTTCCACCGCCCTGACCGCTCCATGTCCGCCATCGGAGGCTGAGCCATGACCGAGACCTCACCTGCGACGGCATCCCCCGCACCGGACACATCCGCTGCGCCTGTCCCGACGTCAGCGCCGAGCGCCGCGCCTATGACGGGTGCGCCGATCAGCGTGCGCTTCTTCGCCGCCGCCGCCGAGGCCGCCGGGGTCGAGGAGCTGCGCCTGCCGGTGCCCGCAGAAGGGGTCGCCGTCGTCGATCTGCTGACCGAGCTGCCCCGGCTGGTCCGGGAGCAGCTGTCCACCACCGCCGGCGGTGACGACCCTGCGGGCGACCACGACCGCAACACCAACGACGGCGCCGCGGTGCCCGGCCTGGAGCGGGTCTGCGCGCGAAGTTCGTTCCTGGTCAACGGGGTTCGAGCCCGGTCCGAGACGGCTCGGCTGCACCCCGGGGATCAGCTCGATGTGCTCCCGCCCTTCGCCGGCGGCTAGGCCTGCCGCTCCCGGCCCCGAAGCGCTGACAGGCCGCGGGAGGGACGAGTAGATTCCCGATCATGATCAGGACGCCGATGGAGACAGCTCTGGCGCAGTTCGCGGCCTACCGCGTCGGGGACCGCCAGGCGGCGCGGATCCTCCTCGATGAGGACATGACCTTCACGTCTCCACAAGATGACCATCTGGACAAGGCCGCATTCCTGGAGACCTGCTTCGCCACCGCCGAGCGCTTCCTGCGCCACGAGATCACCGCTGCGGTCGAGATCGAACCCGGCACGGTGATGCTGCGCTATACCGCTCAGCTGCCGAACGAGCCGCCGTTCAGCAATGTGGAGCTGGTAAAAGTGGTCGATGGGCAGATCACCGAGATCGAGCTGTACTTCGGCGGGGTCGAGGCCAAGGGGTCGGGTCCGAGTCCGATCTGGCCAGGTCGACACTGAAGCCGAGCCGAGCCGCTGGGTCAGGGTGCGAGCTCAACCTCAGTCAGCGGCACGACCTCGCGGTCTCCCAGCGGCTGGTCGAGCTCGATGACCAGGGCCACGTAGCGGGCCTCCTGGGTGCAGGCGGAGCCGACTGCGTCGGGCAGGGTGCCCGAGATGGTGGCCACGCGAACCTCCGTGTCATCCTCTTCCACCACCGACCGCACGCCGTAACAGGCAGGATTGCCGCTGTAGAAGGCCAGCTGGAGCTCCGTCTCGGAGGCCGTGCTGTATTCCTGCCAGCTGGAGAGGTGTTCGGACACCAGCTCTGGTGCCTCCTGAACCGGGGTGGGGATCATGTCCGGGACTTCACCGCCATCGTCAGGCCCCGCGCCGTCGATGTAGGCGCCGCTGCCGTCGGCACCCTCGTTCGGGTAGGTCACCGCGGGGGCGCTGGTGGACTGATCGCCAGGGCTCTTTGCCCTCATAGGGCCTGAGTCGCCCGCGCAGGAGGTCAGGAGCATAAGGCCGAGAGACATGACCACGACGCCGGACCGCCGGGAAGCAGCTCGCCTGCGGCTGCGACTCCGACTGCGGCATCCACTTCGGCTGCGGTGCATGAGACCCCCTCGGTCCGCCTGCAGTGACTCTTCCAGTCTAGGCGGGGCCGACCACCGTGACAGCTCGTGGCGAGCTGGCAAGCCTGGCCGCGACCTTGCGCACGTCCTCGGCGGTGATGGTGTCGATCTGGTGCAGCGTGTCGGAGATGTCGACGAACTCGCCGCGCACCAGCTCGGCCCGGCCCAGTCGGGACATCCGCGAAGAGGTCTCCTCCATGCCCAGCACGGTGCCGCCGCGCAGCTGACCCTTCGCGCGGGTGAGCTCCTCGGCGCTGACGTGGTCGGTGGCGATCCGGTCGAGTTCCGCGGCCATGACCTCGGTGACCTTGGCGACCTTGTTCGGCAGGCAGCCGGCATAGAGGCCGAAGTAGCCGGCGTCGGTCATCGCCGAGGAGAAGGAGTAGGTGGAATACGCCAGGCCGCGGCGCTCGCGAACCTCCTGGAAGAGTCGGGAGGACATGCCGCCGCCGAGCACCGCGTGCATCACCGAGAGCGCGAAGCGGTCCTCGTCGGAGGCGGCCATACCGCGGCCGCCGAGGATCACCTGGGACTGCTCCACGGGTTTGATGATCGTCTCGGTGCCGGCGCGGACCGGGATCTCGGTCTCGCGACCGACCCGGCGCTGCGCCGGTGAGCCGGGGACGGTCATGTCCCAGGAGGACTTGTCCAGCGCCTCCGCGATGAGTGAGACCACATGGTCATGGTCGAGCCCGCCGGCGGCGGTGATGACCAGCTCGTCGGGGCGGTACCAGCGCTGGTAGTGGTCGAAGACGTCCTCGCGGCTGGCGGCATTGATCTCCTTGGGCGTGCCCCCGATGGGCCGGCCCAGCGGGTGACCGTCGAGGACCTGGGAGCCGAACCGCTCGTGGACCACGTCCTCGGGATCGTCCTCGGCCATGGCGAGCTCTTCAAGGATGACCCCGCGCTCGATCTCCATCTCGGCCGGATCCAGCAGCGCGGAGGTGACGATGTCGGTGAGCACCTCGACCGCCATGGGCAGGTCGGTGTCGAGCACCCGGGCGTAGTAGCAGGTGTGCTCCTTGCCGGTCATCGCGTTGGACTCACCGCCCACGCTGTCGAAGGCCGAGGCGATCTCCAGCGAGGAGCGGGTCTCGGTGCCCTTGAAGAGCAGGTGCTCCAGGAAGTGGGTGGAGCCGTGCTGGTGGGCGGCCTCGTCGCGGGAGCCCACCCCGATCCAGAAGCCCAAGGTGACCGAGCGCTGGCCCGGCATCTCCTCGGTGAGCACACGCACCCCGGCGGGGAGCACGGAGCGGCGGACGGTGGAGCCGGCGTCGTTGTTCAGGACGCCTTCGGTGTGGGGATCAATGGTGACGCGCATAGGCCCCCAGGTTACCTGGGTGGTTGAGTTATCCGGCACTTACGTATCCGCCTGAGAACTCAACCAGCCAGGAGGAACGGCGGGAGAACGACGACGGCGCCCGTTCGGCCCCCAGCGGGCGGCTCAGCTCTCCAGCATCGGCGCGGACCCGGGCTCAGCGGACCACCGAGCTGAGCAGCAGGCTGGTCTCACTGTTGACCACTCCCTTGATCCCGCGGACGCGGCGCAGCACCTCGTCGAAGTCGCGCAGATTCTCACACGAGATCTCCGCGACCAGGTCCCAGCCCCCGTTGGTGGTGTGCAGCGCCATGATCTCGGGAAAGCCGCGCAGCTCGGCGATCACATGATCGGTGGTGCGCCCGACGACCTCGATGAAAGAGATGGCGCGGACCTCGCCGGTCTCGTTGTGGTCGTGGACGCGCACGCTGAACCCCACGATGACCCCTTGGGCCTTGAGCTTCTCGATTCGGCTGGTGACCGTGGCCCTGGCGACTCCGAGCTGTTCGGCGAGCGCCGCGACCGGTGCGCGGCCGTCCTTGCGCAGCGCGGAGATGAGTCGACGGTCGAGGTCCGTGAGGCGAGGCATGTGCATAATGCTATCCGCAACCTGCCAAATTGCCACCTGAGTGCCCCGAAATTCAACAGAACTACTCTTACATGTACACATCGAGATCCCTAGGCTGAGACTCATCACCCTGGCACGATTCACGCACCACCCCTTGAAGGAGTTCCTCATGACGCAGTTCGTCGACGTCGGCAACATGGCCCGCTGGATCCAGCGCGAGGGCGTGGAGCAGCTGATGACCGACATGATCCAGTACCTCGAGGACGACTTCCGCCGCTGGGAGAGCTTCGACAAGATCCCGCGCATCGCCAGCCACACGCCGTTCGGCGTGATCGAGCTGATGCCGACCTCCGACATGGAGACCTACGCCTTCAAGTACGTCAACGGGCACCCGCTGAACCCCTCCCGCGGGTTCCAGACCGTCACCGCCTTCGGCATGCTCGCCGATGTGGACAACGGCTACCCCACCTTCCTCGCAGAGATGACTCTGCTGACCGCCCTGCGCACCGCCGCGACCTCCGCGATGACCGCGAAGGCGCTGGCCCGCCCAGACTCGACGCGGATGGCGCTGATCGGCGCCGGCTCCCAGGCGGAGTTCCAGGCACTCGCGATCCGCTCTGCGCTGGGCATCGAGGACCTGCAGGTCTTCGATGTGGATCCCGCCGCGATGAAGAAGCTGCGCCGAAACCTGGAGCCGCTCGGCTTCAACGTCACCCTGGCGGAGTCCACCGACGAGGCCGTGGCCGGGGCCGACATCATCACCACCTGCACCGCGGACAAGGCGCAGAACACCATCCTGAGCTCTGCGCAGATCTCCCCCGGCGTGCACATCAACGCTGTGGGCGGAGACTGCCCGGGCAAGACCGAGCTGGACGCCGAGATCCTGCGCCGCGGCCGGGTCTTCGTGGAGTACCCGGAACAGACCCGGATCGAAGGCGAGATCCAGCAGATGGAGCCTGATTTCCCGGTGGTCGAGTTCTGGCAGGTGCTCACCGGCGCCGAGTCCGGCCGCCAGTCCCCTGAGCAGATCACGATCTTCGACTCGGTGGGCTTCGCGATCGCGGATCTCTCCGCGCTGCGCTTCGTCCGCGACGCCACCGCCGGCACCGATCTGCAGACCTCGCTGGACCTGGTCGCCGACCCCGAGGACCCGAAGGACCTGTTCTCACTGGTCAGCTCGATGAAGCCGGTCGGGTGATCGTTGATGACTGAGGTGATGAATGCGCCGGTGGCGCGTTTCCGCGTCACCGCAGAGCAGGTGACCGAGCAGGCCCCGTCCCGAGTGGTACTCGTGCGACCGCACCAGTTCACGCCCAACCCGGAAACCGCTGCGGACAACAGCTTCCAGCAGCGGATCCTCGACGCGCTGCTGCCCTCAGCCGCCCGGGAGTCCGCCCGCCGGGTAGCCGATGCGGCCTACGCCGAGGTCACCGAGCTCGGCCGCACCCTCGAGCGACTGGGCATCGGCGTGGACATCTTCGATGACCCCTCCGCGGAGACGCCTGACAGCGTGTTTCCGAACAACTGGTTCAGCACCCATCCCGACGGCACGGTCACGCTGTATCCGATGTATGCGGAGAACCGCCGGGCCGAGCGGCGCGGCGACATCGTGGCGCACCTGCAGGAGACCCATCGGGTGCGCCGCGTGGTGGACTACTCCTCGGCGGAGCGCTTCGGCGAGTACCTCGAGGGAACGGGTTCGATGGTGCTCGATCACCGCGCCCGGCTGGCCTACGCCTGCCGGTCACGTCGGCTGTCCGCGGGACTCTTTGCTGAGTTCTGCCGCGACTTCGGCTACGCCCCGGTGCTCTTCGACGCCACCGACGGCGACGGGGTGCCCGTCTATCACACCAACGTGATGATGTCGGTGGGCACCGACCTGGCACTGATCAGCAGTGACATGATCCGCGACCGGGCTCAGCGCGAGCACGTGCTCGGCGTTCTGCGCGATTCCGGCAGGACCGTGGTGGAGCTCAGCGAAGCCCAGGTCGGCCGCTTCGCCGGCAACTGCCTGGAACTCGCGGGGACCGACGGGCGCTACCTGGTGCTGTCCACGACAGCCGAGGCGAGCCTGACGGACGCTCAGCGGGACACCATCGCCGCGCACTGCACGTTGATGCCGGTCGATGTCTCCACCCTGGAGGCCGCAGGCGGGTCAGTGCGCTGCATGATCGCCGGCAACCACCTCCCCCGCCGCTGACCCCATCCTGGGCAGTTGAGTTCTTCGGTCGATACGTATGGACCGAAGAACTCAACTGCCGGGGACGATCTGCCGGGAACGGACGACGATGGCGCTCGGTCGCCTCATCTTTGGGCGGCCAGCAGGCAAAGGGTCACTCCCCCAGCCAGTTGCCGTTGGCGTCGTACTGGTCCGCGAAGATCTTCGGTGGGGTGTCGCCCGGTTCGAGGGTGACTGGCCCGTTGCAGCCCCAGTCGACGGTGTTGCGGCAGGAGCCGGAGACGTTGCGCGCGGCGACTCGCCAGATGTCGGCCTCACCGGGTGAGGCCTGGACATCCACGGATCCGGGGATGACGATCCATGGGCCGCCGCCGACCCGGTACTCGCCGACGAAGGTGGTGCTCAGGCTGACCGGGAAGCGCCCGGTCTCGGTGTAGACGTGACTCGTGGGTGTCTCTTGATTCGTCTTGACCACCGCTTCGCCCTGCCAGCTGTCGGGCATCGGTTCCCCTGGGTCGTAGGTGACCCGGCTGGCACCATCGCCGTAGTCCCATAGGAAGCTCTGGGGATTCACCCGGATCTCCACCGGGATGTCGAGGAGGGTCTGATTCAGGGTCTGTGTCTCGACGTCCGCGAACATGTGGGTATGCCGTCCCCGGTAGCCGAAACCGAGAAGGTCGGGTTCGAACTCGACGGAACCTCCGGCGATCGGGAGGGTGGCGAAAGCTTCTTCGACGGCGCCGGGCAGGAGCGCCATTATGTCCACGGCCTCCTCTACGTCTTCTTCAACCTCGACGGCATCAGCGGTTGGAGCGCAGATGAAGCCCGAGAATTCCCCCGTGTCGACTGGACTGACTAGGTCCATGCCGCGAGATGCGCACTCGTCAATTAGAACGACTCGACACCCGGCTTGGGCTGCTCCACCTTCGGCACTGCAGTAGGTCGGCTGAACTTCAGGAGCAGGAATCGACCAGTCAGCTTCCCTATCACCAGCAACATACTCTTCGCCCTCACTCCGAGGCTCCCGCGGCGATCGATCCACCGCACCATTTTGGGGACGCTCACACCTAGCCGCACCCTGGGCCTCCCTTCCTTCCCAAGTGACGACATGGTTACAAGTCCGCGACATCAGTGGGCTAACTGAAGCACCTCCGAAGGACCCAGCGATAAGTTCTCCGCTAAGGCCACAGAGCACCATTAGGGTGCCCCAGATTCGCTGCACCCTCATTCGACGACCGCATCCGCTATCTCGAGCTCTGAAACCCACCACTGACTACCATCAAAATACAGAAATGCCTCAGCATCGTATGTGCGACTCTCGACAACCCCCAAGGATTCACCCTCGGGACCGTAAGCCGTATACCCACCCTCGACCAACGCGAACAGAATGCGTGCGTGGCCGTCTCC
The DNA here is from genome assembly GCF_022565895.1 of Nesterenkonia sp. YGD6. Taxonomy (NCBI): domain Bacteria; kingdom Bacillati; phylum Actinomycetota; class Actinomycetes; order Micrococcales; family Micrococcaceae; genus Nesterenkonia; species Nesterenkonia sp. YGD6. The sequence continues at coordinate 230,475 of NZ_JAJOYY010000001.1, forward strand.
CGTGATGCCCGATGCGAGCTCATCTTGAGTAGTGGTGCCCTCCGCCGCGTACCAACCGCTCTCAACCTCATACAGGTCGTAGAACTGGGCTATTGTGTTGTCGCACATCGCGCAGTCGGGAGCCGAGACTGCGGAGACAGGCTCAAACTCGCCAGTAAGTTGCAGGTACGTAATCGCCTCAAACCAGTACGTCAGCGCCGCCAGCGCGCCCGCTTCGGTCTCCTCATAGATCTCATCCGGAACCTCAGGCTCGGGCCAGTTCTGCGCGGGTCCATCCGAAGACGCAGGCACCGGCGTCGGCGACGATTCAGGCTCTTCGGCCTCACTCCCGTCACCACTCGACTGCTCCGGATCCGAAGCTCCACCCTCCGGTGAGGTCTCCTCCGCACTCGGCTCAACATCCGCTCCACCAGACTCAGCCCCAGCATCGTCACCCCCACAGGAACTCAGCGCCAGCCCAAGAACCAGCACAACACTCACCACACCAAGCCGACCCGCTGAAGTGTTCATGAACCTGTCCCGTTCAATCCGTCACGGCCACTGAAGCAACAGACTAAACAGAACCGCCCCGGCGCAACAGGGGCCGGGGCGATTCTGTGGAGGGCGAAGAATCAGAACAACTGGCGGAGATTCGTCTTCGCGAGGTCGACCAGTTCATCCCCGCGGCCACTGAGAACCGTCCGCACCGCATAGAGCGTGAAGCCTTTTGCCTGCTCAGCGGTGACACTCGGCGGCATCGAAAGCTCCTGGCGCTCGGTGACAACATCCAGCAGCGCCGGGCCGTCGTGCGCGAGGAACTCCTCGACGGCGGCTGGAAGATCCTCAGACTTTTCCACCCGGATCCCCTTGATATCCATCGCCTCGGCCACTTTCGCGAAGTTGGGATTCTTCAGCTCGGTGCCAAAATTGACGATGCCGGCGGCCTTCATCTCCACCTCCACGAAGTTCAGCGAGGAGTTGTTGTAGACCACGGTCTTGATCGGCAGCTCGTTCTGGGTGATGGTCAGCAGCTCCCCCATGAGCATCGCCAGCCCACCGTCACCGGCGAGCGCGATCACCTGCTTCTCCGGCTCGGCCATCTGCGCGCCGATCCCCTGCGAGATCGCGTTCGCCATGGATCCGTGGCTGAAGGAACCGAGCAGCCGGCGTCGTCCGTTCATCGTCAGGTACCGGCAGGCCCAGACCACGGGTGAGCCGACGTCGGGAAGGAAGATCGCGTCGTCGTCCGCGGCGTCGTTGATCAGCTTGGTCAGGTACTGGGGATGAATGGTCCGCCGCGAAGGCGTCGCCAGCGCGTCAAGATCCTTCCGGGTCTTCGCGTAGTGCTTCGTCGCACCGTCAAGGTGCCGGGAATCCTGATGTACATCGAGCTTCGGCAGCAGCGCCTCCACGGTGTCCTTGACCGACCCGACCAGCCCGACGTCCACCGGGGTGCGTCGGCCGATCTGGGATCCGCGGATGTCGACCTGCACCACCTTCGCGTCCTCGGGATAGAACTGCTGATACGGCAGGTCCGAGCCGAGCACCAGCAGCGTCTCGCAGGCCGCCATCGCCGCGTAACCGGAGGAGAACCCGAGCAGCCCGGTCATTCCAACGTCGTAGGGGTTGTCCCACTCCACGTGTTCTTTGCCGCGCAGCGCGTGCACGATCGGGGCCTGCAGACGCTCGGCCATCGCCAGCAGCTCGGGGTGAGCTCCAGCGGTGCCGGCACCGGCCAGGATCGTCACGCGCTCGCAGGTGTTCAGCGCCTCGGCCGCCCGGTCCAGATCGGCCTCGGCAGGAACGACCCGGGAGTGCATCGGCCGGATGGTCTCAGCTTCGGCCTGGCTATCGGCGAGCGCCACGTCTCCGGGGATCACCAGCACGGCTACCCCGCGCTTCTCGATGGCCTCGCGCATGGCGATGCGCAGCAGCCGCGGCATCTGGTCCGCGTGGGCGACGTGCTCCACATAGACGCTGCATTCGCGGAATAGCTCCTGCGGGTGGGTCTCCTGGAAGTAGCCGGACCCGATCTCCTCGCTGGGGATGTGCGCGGCGATCGCGAGCACCGGGGTCCGCGAGCGCTGCGCGTCGAAGAGGCCGTTGATCAGGTGCAGGTTGCCCGGCCCGCAGCTTCCCGCGCAGACCGCGAGCTCCCCGGTGACCTGGGACTCCGCGCTGGCGGCGAAGGCGGCCGCCTCTTCATGGCGGGTCGGAACCCATTCGATGGTCCCCGCGGCGCGCAGCGCATCGGTCAGACCGTTGAGCGAATCCCCGGAGATCCCGTAGATCCGCTCGACTCCGCTGGCGTGCAAGGTATCAACAATGTTCCGTGCGACTGTCGGCATGAGCGTCCTTCCCTTCAGGGTCGCCGCTCCCCGAGTAAAGGCCACGGCGCGTATGTCCGCAGTCTAGAACTCCGGGCCCCGTGCGCCTATGGGCCAGGTCGTGCGGAGGACGACGACGGCGGGCCCTGTTCAGCGGCCGAGACACCAGCCCCACGTAGGCTGGCTCCATGCCGATCTATGACTCCCCCGCTGAGCACCCCATCCTGGGGGCCAAGTCCCTGCAGTCGACGCCGATCTATGACCTGGTCGAGGAGACCTTCAGCTTCGGCAAGAACGGCCAGACGCTGACCCGCGCGTTCCTCAAGCACCTCAGCGCCGTGGCCGTCCTCGCGATGGACGAGCAGGACCGGGTGCTGCTGATCCGGCAGTACCGGCACCCGCTGCGGCAGAACATGTGGGAGATTCCGGCAGGACTGCTCGACGCCGAGGGTGAGCCGATGCTCGACGCCGCAGCGCGGGAACTCCACGAGGAAGCCGACATCAGCGCCGACACCTGGCACACCCTGGCGGACTTCCACACCAGCCCCGGCGCCTCCAATGAAGGCATCCGGATCTACCTGGCCCGGGGCATCACCGAGACGCCGGAACATGACCAGCACGAGCGCGAGGGCGAAGAGGCCGAGATCGAGAAGGCCTGGATCCCTCTGACTGAGGCTGTGCAGGCGGTGCTCACCGGGCAGATCCGCAACCCCAGCGCCGTGACCGGAGTCTTGGCGCTGCACGCGATCAGGACCGGTGCAGGGGAGCTGCGCGACCCTCGTGCACCCTGGACTGATCATCCCCGCGGCATCAAGCCCTAGGCGCCCACTTCCCTCTTCTCGAGCAAGACTTCCCGGGCCCCGATAGCGCTACGTCTTCAGATCATCGAGGACCTCGAGCGGTGACTCGACATCACCGCGCCACGCCTCGATCCCTTCACGCAGCGCCAGGGCCGCGATGACCAGTGCCGCCACGGAGTCGGCCCACATCCAGCCGAAGATGGTGTTGAGCAGCAGCCCGAGAAGCACCGCCCCGGAGAGATAGACGCAGAGCAGCAGCTGTTTGGCGTCGGCCTGGACGCTCTTGGATCCGAGTTCGCCGCCGGTGCGGAATTCGAACCAGGCGAGCAGCGGCATGACCACCAGGCTCGCCACGGCGATGCCGAGGCCGACCGGACTGTGATCGACCTGCTCCACCCCGGTCAGGGTGAGGAACGCGTCGATGCTGACGTAGGCGGCCAGGGCGAAGAATGCGATCCCGATGGCGCGGACGGTGGCCTTCTCCCACCGTTCAGGATCCTTTCGGGTGAACTGCCAGGCCACCGCGATCGCCGAGGCGACCTCGATCACGGAATCGAGTCCAAAGGCGATCAATGCCGTGGAGGAGGCGGCCACCCCGGCCCCGATCGCCACGGCAGCTTCGATCACATTCCAGGTGATGGTGAAAGCAACGATGAGCCGCACCCGACGGTGCAGCTTCGCCCGCCGCGTGGGCGTCACGGACTCCAGGCTCATTGACGCTCCACAGTTGCCGAAGCTTCACGACAACCAGACACGGAACAGGCCGGGTCCAAACATGGCACGCTCCCATCCACCGCGAGAGTCACCTCCAGCAGTGCGGTCAGGGCGACGGCGAGGTGTGGGTCAGCTATGGCGTAGCGAGTCTGGCGCCCCTCGGTCTCAGCGACCACGATTCCGCATCCCCGCAGGCAGGCGAGATGGTTGGAGACATTCGTGCGGCTCAGTGCGAGTTCACGTGCGAGCTTCGCCGGGTAGCCCGGTTTCTCGAGCAAGGACAGCAGAATTCGGGAGCGAGTCGGGTCCGACATCGCCCGTCCAAGGCGGTTCATCACTTCCGCGCGGGAAACATTGGTCAGCATGGGGTGACTATACATCGAGCGCTGACCTATCAATCCAGGCGCCAGACTCTTGACCCATGCTCAGGACCCCTTCTAACATGTAAGCAACTACTTACGCATTGGAGGCGCTCTTGCCACCCAAGGACCCATTGAGCGTCACCTTCAGCGCCCTGGCCGATCCGACCCGTCGGGACATCCTGGACAGACTGCGACGCCGGCCGCTCACCGTGAGCGAGCTCGCCAAGCACTACCCGATGAGCCGCGCCGGGGTCTCCCAGCATCTGAGCGTTCTGGAGCGGGCAGAGCTGGTGAGCCGCAATCGCCGCGGGCAGTGGATCGACTGCTCGATCACCCCGGCGTCCCTCGATGAGGCATCCCAGTGGATCGAGAACCAGCGCAGGCAGTGGAATGAGCGGCTGGATCACCTTGAGGAGTACCTCAACAATCACCCATCCAAGGAAGATGCATCACAGAAAGGCGAAGAGCAATGATCGATGAATCCAAGGGCTTCACCCTGGTGCGGACGTTCGCGGCCACGCCGGAGCAGGTCTGGACTGCGTGGACAGACCCCGATGCCGCAGCACAGTGGTTCCATCCCGAGGGTGCCACCACACCGCGGGAGTCGGTGGAGATGGACGTGCGTGTGGGCGGACGCTACACCTACACGATGGTCAATGATGAGGACGGCACCGAGGTGGTCACCGCCGGCGTCTACCGGGAGGTCTCCCCCTTTGAACGCCTCGTCTTCACCTGGGGTGACCCGCACAGCGATCCCGACGACGCCCCGGTGGTCACTCTCGTCCTGGCCACCACCGACGCGGGCACCCAGCTGACCTTCGACCTCCGCGGTGCAGAGGGCGCCAAGGGGGACAGCTTCTTCTACGACGGCTGGGACAGCGCGCTGAATGTCCTTGACTCCTTCCTCCAAGACGACAGCCACAGGTCGACTACCGCTCAGAAATGAGGCGACCATCACGGATCGTCACGGTTCGGTCGGTCAACGTCGCCATCTGCGCATCATGGGTCACGATCACCGTTGCGGTGTTGAACTGACGTGTAGTGCTGACGAGCAGTTCGAGGATGGATCGGGCCCGCTCGTGATCCAGCGCGGAGGTGGGCTCGTCCACCAGCATCACCGAGGGTCTGCCCATGAGTGCCCGGGCGATGTTGACCCGCTGGCGTTGACCGCCGGAGAGCTGGTGCGGACGCCGGTTCGCGACAGACGCCAGACCGACCAGATCCAGCAGTTCCGCACCCTGTTCTTCTGCCGCCTTCAGCTGCCTGCCTCGGTCGCCGTGCAGATGCGCGGTGAGCACCAGCTGTTCCAGCGCGGTGAGGCTCGGCAGGAGGTTGGGCTGTTGGAAGATGGTGCCGACCTGGTCTCGGCGCAGCGTGGTGAGCTCGCGCTCACGCATTCCGGTGAGTTCCCTGCCTGCGAGGTGCACCGCGCCGGAGCTGGGTCGGATGAGTGCCGCGGCCACGGCCAGCAACGATGATTTTCCGGAGCCTGAAGGCCCGACGAGGGCTGTGACGGTCCCGGCCTCTGCGCTGAAATGGACCGCATCGAGTGCCCGAAGCGTGCGGGCCTCTCCGTTCTCGTCGACTCCGTCCGGATAGGTCAGGGTCACGTCCTCAAGCCGAAGAGCAGCGGCATCTCCACAAGGTGGGGCCGGTGGTGATGGCATGGGTGTGGTGTGGATCGATGTCATGCTCAGTTTCCTCCGAGGGCGAGAAGTGGATCGACGCGGGAGACGCGTCGAGTCGTCAGGGCGGCACCGGCAACGCCCAGTGCGAAGACCCCGAGGACCGGGGCCGCGACGGTGACAGGCGTCAGCACGAACGGCACCGCGTTGGCGATGAGCAGTCCTGCTGCCCAGGCGGCCAGTCCGCCGGTGAGGGCGCCGAGAGAAACCACGATGGCCGCTTGGGTCAGCGCGTCGCGGACCAGGTAACCGCGGGAGGATCCCAGCGCGCGGAGAACCGCGAGGTCACGCGTGCGCTGGATGGTCCACACGGTGAGAAATGACACGACCACCAGCGCGGATATGCCGTAGAGGAATCCCTGCATCATCACCAGTGAGCCGCGCTCTGACTGGTAGGCGGGCAGAGCGTTGAAGGCTCCCTGAGTGTCGGTGGAGACAGTGCCAGCCTGGTCATTGACCGTGGCGAGGGCCTCGGTGGACAGATCATCTGCGGCAGCGCGTCCGGCTGCCTCAGGCACCGCGAGAGCTGGCACCGCCGCAGCTGGTACCGCGAGAGCGGTCGCCACAGTGTCCTCGCCCAGATGAGCGATGCCCGCGAAGTCGGCGATGGAGGTCCAGACCACGGGGACGTGACTGTAGAACTCGTCGTCGACCATCCCGGCAACGGTGAACTCACCGGAGGACAGGCGCAGGCTGTCCCCCAGTGCCAAGTCGAGATCCTCTGCGATCACAGAGCTGAGGATCACCTCGCCTTCACCCGGATGCGGCTGACCTTGAATCGCCTGCAGTCCCGGGGCAAGCGCGGAGTCCTGCTCCACGCTGAAGACCGCGACCGAGGCCGCTGTCCGGCTCGAGCCCTCCTCCGCGTCATCAGCACTGGTTTCAACCCGGGTCTGCGTCACTCCCAGTCGCTCCACGGCGCCTGCGCCCAGAGCCTCCTCCAAGATGTCCAGCTCGGCTGTGGTGATCCCTGATTCGGTGAAGGAGGGATGATCATCCGCGTCCGCTGGCGCGCTGAAGATGACGTGTGAGGCGTCGAGTCGCTCCAGTGCTGAGGTGTTCTGATGACCGAGACCGTTGGTCAGGCCTGTGAGCAGCACCAGGAGCATGGTGATGAGCGCGACGACTCCGCCGATCAGCGCGAAGCGCCCTTTGGCGAAGGTGATGTCCCGAAGGGATAAGTACATGGCGACTCCAGAGAGCAGGTGTTGGGTGATGATCTTGCTCTCCAGAATCCTGGAATCAGGCCGCTCAGGGATCGTGTGATCGGTTGATCCCGCAGGTCCCTTCGGTGGACGCCAGGCTCAACCGAATGGTTGATCCGGCGGAGAGTCCGCCTCGGTACGATGATCAAGTGGACGACCACGGCCCACGAGCATTGTCACTTGTCGTGGAGCAGTCGAGGAGGGCATCGCTGGTGGGAGAGGTCTCCACGCCCGACATCCTGCGTGGTCTGAGGATCAGCCTGCATGTCAGCTTCGCCGCCCTGCTGCTCATCGGAGTGCTGCGCGTCGTCGTCGGCATCCGTTCTGCCTTCGGGGGCGAATGGCTCGTCGTCTCACTCAGCATTCTGCTGGCGTGCATCTACGTCATCGGAACCGCCTGGGAAAGTCGGTTCGCACAAGGTCAGACCAGCCGCAATCCCCGACGCTTCGTGCTGCCGTGGCTGGCCGCAGTCACCCTCGTGTGGGCGGTGATGACGCTGGCCAGCCCCGACTTCTCCTGGGTGGCGTTCCCGCTCTTCTTCCTCTACCTGGTCGTCCTGCCGACAGGACCGGCGATAGCGAGCATCGTGGGTCTCACCGCGGTGGTGATCGTGGCCCAGTTCATGCACGCGCCGTCGGGTGATTTTCATCTGGCAATGGTGATCGGGCCATCCCTGGGAGCCGCCTTCGCCGTGGTCGTCGGCTTCGCCTACCGGGCGGTATACCGAGACAACGAACGCCACCAGCGAACGATCCGTCAGCTGCAGGCAGCTCGTCTGGAGCTTGCCGAGCAGGAACAGGAGGTGGGGCGCGCAGCCGAACGGGAACGACTGGCCCGCGAGATTCACGACACCCTCGCCCAGGGACTGTCCTCGATCGTGCTGATGACCCGCGCCGCACGGCAAGAACTGGAGAATCAGCACCCGGACAGGGCCATTGCACGCATCGACGTGATCGAGGAGACGGCGGCAGAGAACATGGCCGAGGCCCGACGTTTCGTGCGGGATCTGAGCTCACCCGCCCTGGACTCCGATCTCCTCACCGCCCTTCGCGAGGTATGCACCCGGACTGCCGAGCGGGCGCACGCCGAGGGACAGGAGCTGCAATGCAGGCTTCGAAGCGAAGGCGAGCTGCCTGACCTGCCGCTGAACCACCGTGCGGTGTTCTTGCGTGCAGCCCAGTCGCTGCTCGGCAACGTCGTGGCCCACGCGCGCGCTCACACATCCGTGGTCACTCTGCAGGTCTGGCCCGATGCGGTCTCATTAGACGTGGTTGACGACGGGATCGGCTTTGCCAACGACGACGACGCCCAGCTCGAACGACAGGACGCCCCCAGCTACGGACTGGCCAAACTCGCGGCGCGCGCTCGCGAGCTCAACGGAGCACTGACCGTCGAGTCGGCTCCGGGCAAGGGCACTGCGGTGAACATCCGACTTCCCCTGGAGGGCCAGTGACACCCGGACCCACGACACCTGAACCCACGACACCCGGCCCCATGACGCAGGTGCGCGTCCTTCTCGTGGATGACCACCCCGTGGTCCGCTCAGGGGTGAAGGCGCTGCTGGAAGCTTCAGGGAAGCTGCGCCTGACCGCTGAGGCCGGCACCGGTGAATCCGCGTTGGAGATCCTCGCGGTCTCTGCCCAGGAGGTGGATGTGGTGGTCATGGATCTGCAGATGGGTGCAGGCATGAGCGGGGTCGAAGCCACGAGAAGGATCACCGCGGAGCATGACCTTCCGGTGCTGATCCTGACGACCTTCGACACTCAGGCGGACATCGTGGCCGCCATGGGTGCCGGCGCGATCGGCTACCTGCTCAAGGACGCACCGTCGGAGACCGTGCAGCACGCGGTGCTGGACGCCGCGGCGAGGAAATCCGTGCTGTCCCCCTCCATCACCGCGCAGATGATGAAGCGACTCGCGTCACCGGCGACGGCGCTGACTCCGCGTGAGATCGAGATTCTGCAGCAGCTGGCCACCGGAGCCACCAATCGTGACCTGGCCCGCGTGCTCTTCATCTCGGAGGCCACGGTCAAGACACATCTGGTCCACATCTACGACAAGCTCGGCGTGGAGAATCGCACGCAGGCCATCGATCGAGCACGCACTCAGCACATCATCTGACCTGGCCATTGCTAGGCTGACTGCGCTTTATCGCGGTCAGCAGCCCTCTTCTCGGGCCTTCCTCATCTATGAAAGGGCTTCAACGCCGTGCGTACGGAACAACAGGCCTTGAAGGTCTCCCTGGTGGGAGTCCTGATCGTCTCTGCGCTGGGAATCGGGTTCGGCGTCGTCTCCGGATCGTTCGCCATCCTCTTCGATGGTGTCTTCTCGCTGGTCGATGCGGTGATGTCAGTCGTGTCGATCACTCTCGCGGGACTCATCGCGAAGTCGGCATCCAATGCGCTCTCGAAACGGACACATGATCGATTCACCATGGGTTTCTGGCATTTCGAGCCGATCGTCCTGGCGGTGAACGCCCTGCTGATGATGTCGGTGGCCGCCTACGCACTCTTCCAAGCGATATCCGCTCTGCTGACGGGTGGCCGTGATGTCGAGTTCGGCCCCGCGGTGGTCTACGCCGCCGTTGTAGTCGTGTTGACCCTCGTGATCGGGTTCATCGAGCATCGAGCGAACAAGAAGCTCGGCTCGGCTCTGGTCGCGATGGACGTGAAGGGCTGGATCATGGCCGGAGGAGTGACCGGAGCTCTGCTTGCGGCCTTCTTGATCGGCATGCTGATCGAGGACACCGACGCCGAATGGGCGATGCCCTATGTCGATCCAGCGGTGCTGGCGATCGTCGCTCTGATCCTTCTTCCCATGCCGTTCTCCACATTGCGCAGGGCCCTGGCCGAGATCTCCCTGGTGACTCCACCCGAGCTCAAGAGACAGGCCGAGGGAGCAGCCCAGGACGTCACCGAGTCAGAAGGCTTCACCGACTATCGGGTCTACGCCGCGCAGCAGGGACGAGCGCGCACGATCGACGTCGTCTTCTACGTCCCCACAGGCATGGGGCTGCGATCCTTGGAGGACTGGGATCGCATCCGTGACGAGACCCGAGCGCAGCTGGACGGTGAGGATCCGCACAGTTGGATCACAGTCTCCTTCACCACGAAGACACCACCTCCGCAGCCGCAGCCCTGAGAACACCCTCGCCGCTTCTGCCCGATCGAGCAGAAGCGGCGAAGAGAGACCCAGCAGAACCGTCCGGGGAGATTCCTAGATGAAGCCTGGCACGAGGACCGCCACCAGGACGTTCACTGTCGCAAGGATGCCGGCCGCGTGGGTCAGCTTCTCGCTTGCCCGCTGGTTGTTCTTGCGGGACTTGCTCGCGGCGATCTCCAATGTCGCGACCACGGCGAGGGAGACCAGCAGCTTGATCCCGATCTTGAGATGGTTCACATCGGCGCCTCCCCAGAGGTCGGCGGCCTCGCCCAATGCGACGATCAGCAGGCCGCTGAGAAGCAGGATGCGGCCGCCCCAGACCATGACTGGCCAGGGTCGTGGCTTGCGAAGGACCACGAAGTACCCGCCGATGACGGCAGCCATCGCGAACAGGTGGGCCAGGACGCTGAGGTCGTAGATGATATCCATACCTCCAGCCTATGGAATGAGCCAGAGGTTCAGGCGCGCAAGGTGTCAACCGAATGGTTGATCTTCACGGCACTGACGAGCCGGAGCCTGATCAACTGGCCTTCTTCTTCTGGCTGGAGCCGCTGTCCTTCGAGGAGTTCTTCGAAGAACCGCCCTTCGCGGAACCCTGAGATCCCCCACCTTTGAAACCCTCAGACTCCCCAGCACCCTTCCCCGAGCTCTTCCGCCGGGAGTCCACCGACTGCTTCAGCGCCTCCATGAGGTCGATGACGTTGCCGTCGCCGTCGTCCTCATCCTCGACGTTGCCGAAGGTCGCGTCGGTGTCGATGTCCTCCCCGTGGGCGAGCTTCTCCTCCACGAGCGTGTGCAGCTGGTCCTGGTATTCGTCCTTGAACCGCTCCGGGTCGAAGTCCTCGGCGTAGGCGTCCACCAGCGAGGTGGCCATCTCCTGTTCCTTCTTCGTCAGCCGCGACTTGGGGATGTCGAACTCCGGTTCGCGCAGCTCATCGGCCCAGCGCAGCCCCTGCAGCACGATCACGTCCTCACGGACCCGCAGCACCCCGAGCCGGGTCTTCGTGCGCAGCGTGAACGTCACGATCGCCACTCGGGAGGACTCCTCCAGGGTTCGACGCAGCAGCACATAGGCCTTCGCAGACTTCCCCGCGGGCTCGAGGTAGTAGGACTTGTCCAGCACCATCGAGTCGATCTGGTCCTCGGGTACGAACTGCTCCACCGCGATCTCCTTGGAGTCGTCTGCGGGAAGCTCCCCGAGCTCCTCCTTGGTGAGCACGACAGTGGACTCGCCTGAATCGTAGGCCTTGTCGATGTCCTTGTAGTCGACCTTCTCGCCGCAGACCTCGCAGTGGCGCTGGTAGCGGATCCGCCCGCCGTCCTCGTCATGGACCTGATGCATGGACAGATCGTGGCTCTGCGTGGCCGAATACAGCTTGATCGGCACCGTCACCAACCCGAAAGACACGTCTCCAGACCAGATCGCCCGCATGGGTCACTCCTGAGGTTGTTCGTCATGGGTTCTTCGTCATTGCTCTTGGGCTAATGACATCACAGCCGTCTGGGTCCGGACAGATAGAGCGGACGACGACGGCGCGGGCTCGGCTGGGAGACGCGGCGGCGGCAGGGGAGCTGGGCCAGCAGGTAGGCCGCGATGAGCAGCATCTGAATGCACCCACACACACGGAGGGGCACTGCCGATGATCGGCAGCGCCCCTCCGTGGAAGTCTGAGATTCAGCGCTTCTTGCCGTTGTTCTCGTACTGCGAGAGCGCCAGGCCCAGTCCGAAGAGTGTCGGCGCCCACTGGCCGACGAAGATGCCCCATCGGTCTGCCTGCGGCTTGGAATCGTCATTCTTGTAGCGGGAGAGCGCCCAGCTGCCGAAGGACAGCCCCACTGAGACCAGTGCGGCGTTGTAGGCGTGCTCGGAACGTAGACCCAGATTATGCAGTGTCGTCAGCATGTTGACTCCTCAAGAACATCGTTGTCAGTACCCGGACAAACTCGGCACCTGACTTCAACGTATGGTCGCCGCCTGGTGACTCCATGTTTTTTACCTCCGCCTAGGCTTTGCACGCCGGAGTGCTAAGCCTTAGCGTGCAGCGGTCAGCTCAGCGCGGAGTGGTAGGCCGCCAGGCCCAAAGTGCCCAGCACGGCCGAGACGTCCCGTGGGGATCGAACACCAGCCGACGACGGCGGCAGGTGGGCTGCCAGATGCACCCACTCCCCTGCGTGGTTGGGCAGGGAGAGCACTGAGCTGTATCCGCGCTGCGCGCCGGCGGCGGTGAGCTCCCAGCCCGAGAGGGTCTGGTGCGGCACTCGTTTCGGCCCGAAGCCTGGGAGCGCCGCGGCCAGGCCGGCGGGTTCGAAGACCTTGCCCATCCAGCCGTGGAGCCGGTGACGGGTTTCGGAGGAGACTCCCCCGGCTGCGGCTGGACCGTTCCCGGTTTCGCCCGGGGTCCCGAGCGCACGCAGCAGCTGCAGGTTTGCGGAAGCAGTCGTCTCACCGACGAGCCCCTCGCCCCATGATTCATCGCGCTCCAGGCCGGTCAACCGAACAGCGTCGAGGCCCAGCTTCGCGACCAGGCTCTGGGCTTCGTTGAGCAGGTCGACTCCCTCGGGCGCGGCGAAGTCCAGCAGCGCGAGCACACAGGCGCCGTCGCCGGTGGAGAAGACCAGTTTCACCGCGTCGTCAACACTGAGCGTCAACTCCCCGGCCATCAGTCGCAGCGTGCCCGAGCGGGCTCCGACGCGGTGATCAGAGGTCACCGTGAGCGGACGCCCGAGGAAGCCCCCGTCCCCCTCGGCGAGGTGGGCCAGGGCCAGGCCGAGCAGCAACTTGCCCGTGCCTGCCAGGTCGTGCGGTTCATCCGCCCGGGATTCGGCACCCACCCCAGTAGATTCAGCAGACCCAGCGGCGCCCACGGCGAAACGCAGCTCCGGATAGGTCGCCGCACATTCCTCAAGGCTCAGCATCTTCACCTCAGCGACCAAGGGCCCACTCCTGAACTGCCAGTCCCAGCTCGGCGAACAGATCAAACGCCGCCACCCGCCCGGGGACCCCGGAGGGCAACACGGTCGGGATGTTCTCGGCGTAGGCCGCGACTGCTGCCAGAGGTGCACCCGACGCCGAGAGCGCCAGTCCCACCTGGGAGAGGCTGCGCAGCCCGCGCCCGTTCTTCTCCGCGAACCGGATCTGAGTACAGGCGACCCCCAGCGCCGGGGTGAAAAGCCCGAGCATCGCATCACGCGCGAACTCGCACAGCTGCTGCGACAGCATCAGCTCAGCGGCGGCGAGGTCATCCACGCACCCGCGGCCCAGCTGCTCCAGCAAGCGGGACTGATCCCGCGCCGTCGTCGTAGTGAGGGTGTCCAGTGAGTGGCTCCAGGTCAGGTCCCCGGTGCGGGGGAAGATCTCGCGGTGCAGGGTGGCGTGGAGGCCCATCCAGGCGCAGTAGTCGTTGACCCATTGCAGCGGGTCAGGCCGGACGGAGCCGATGGCCGCGAAGACCAGCTGGGTGCAGATGTTGTCCGAGGTGCTCATCATCTGCAGCAGGCAGTCGCGCAGGCTCAGCGAGATCCCAGCGGAGAGGCTGCGCATGATCCCGGCCTGGACGCCGTCCTTCATCTCCTCGGTGATGACCGAGCGGTCTTCCAGGCTCAGTTCGCCGGTCTCCACCAGTGCGAGGCAGGCCAGCAGCACGCTGACCTTGCGAGTGCTGAAGGAGGCGGCGGCGCGGGTCGAGTCCTGGCCGATGATCTCGCCGGTGCCGATCGCGCGGATCTCCCAGGACAGCGCGAAGGGCTGGTCTGCGGCCAGGCGGGTGATCGCGGCTTCGAGCTGCTGCAGCTGCTGCTCCACAAGACTCCTCATCACCAGGCCTGCCGGACAGCCCCAGCATAATCGCGACGTGGGACGTGGCCGCCACGCTCAGCAGGGCACTCCATACCGACGAGAATCGAATTTGGGAGAGATAGGCGAACCCCGCGTGCGAATTCCTGTGTATCTAAGCTCCTTAAGTGTCGAATTAATCTTATCGTTGGCGATGAAAAGCAGTGATAATATTTTCGTCATCAGTCATTCAGGGGTCACTTTGATCTTGATTATCTTGGTGAACGCGATTCTCAGTCCCTGGGGCCGAGCCGTGCCACCTCTGTGGTTGTGTTCCTGGATGACACCCGTCGCCTATGAGGATGAGTCAACTTTGAAGCCCCATGTTTTTGCCGTCGCCGCCCTCGCCCTGAGTCTCTCTGCCTGCTCCACCGGCACCGATGAAGGCGAGACCGGAGCTGCAGCTCAGGAAGTCACCACGGAATCCGAAGCTCCTGAGCCGGCAGACTCCGCTGACGCGCCTGAACCCACTCAGCCGGTGGAATCTACCGAGTCTCCCGAACCCACGGAGCTTGAGCCCTCGGAGAACGAGCAATACGTCGAACTCTTCGTGGATGCACTGGAGGCTCTGGATATCGAGTACAGCGAACCCGAACGGGTGGAAGCCGGGATGCTGTCCTCTGCCTCCTACGACATGACAGTCAACGGATCCAGCTCGGGAATTCAGATCTTCGATAATGAAGAGGTTCAGGCCTCCTGGGTGGAGGCCAGCAACTCACTCGGTGGGGTCTCCGTAGTCGTCGACGGGGCGGCCCTCTCGCTCAACTCCTCGGAAGGGATTGCCGATTCTGTGGAAATTGCTCCACAGATCGCAGAAGAGGTGGGTGGCACCGCCCACGGTCACTGAGCCCTCGGTGCGACAACTTCGGTAGGTCTCAGGGCGGGCGGGAGTTCCCGGCGGCGAGTGCGAGCTCGTGGTCAGGCCCGCCTCACTCTGTGAGCTGCAGCTCCTCGACAACCTGCGCCACCCGTGCCCGCGCGGAGCGTCCAAGGCCCTGGACCGGGCGAGGAAGACACTCGGCGGCGACCAGGCCCAGGTGTTCGGCGATCGCCGCGGTGACCCGGTAGCTGCCGTGTTCGGCGAACAATGTCCAGAGCGGTTCCAGTCGGGCGAATTCCGCGAGCGCCCCGGCGTGGTCCCCGGACAGTGCGGCGCGGGTGACGGAGTACCAGGCGTCACAGCCGGCAATGAGACCGCGGGCAGCGGCGCCGTCACCCGAGACACCCACGGTCACGGTAGCGGGGATATGGGCACGGATCCTCTGCACGCGGTCCGCCGCCGCACCGGGCTCAGCCGGGACGCCGGGGATCTTGATCGACGCCACCTGGGGCGGGGCAGCGATCAGGGCGTACAGCTCATCGGTGAAGCTGACATGGGTGGTGCCGGGATTGTCATAGACCACCAGCGGTACAGACAGCTCGGCGGTGACGTCTTCGAAGAGCCCGTAGACCTCGTCATCGCTGAGCGGCTGATAAGTCGCCGGGGCCAGGAGAACGGCACTGGCGCCGGCGTTCTGGGCGTCCTCGGCGAGCCGGTGAACCTGGGAGGTGCGCAGGGCGCCGATGCCCACCATCACCGGCACCGAGCCGGCATGCTGCACTGCGACCTCCGCGGCCTGACGTCGTTCCTCCCTGTCGAGGTACATGTAGGAACCGGTGGAGCCCAGCGCGGTGATCGAGTCGACGCCGGCTTGCGCCAGGTGTTCGATCAGACGGGCATAGGCCGGCGCGTCGAAGGCATCATCACGCAACGGAGTGTGCGGGAACGCACTGAGGCCGGTGAACATCGGTGCTCCAATCATCGGGGTTCACGCGTGCCAGGCGATGCGGGCGGCCCCGTAGGCAGGGGCGCGGACAGCCCGCAGCCACGCCGGCACACTCAGGCCGGTGGGCGGGTTCGCGACGGGTCGGAATCGCAGTGTCGGGTCATCGGACCCGGCAGGATCGTTCGAACGCTGGGACGGCTCCCCGGAGGGCTCAAGGGATATCCCACCCAGGCCCCACCATGGTCCCGAGTTTGGAGAGTAGGACAGCTGGTAATGGTCGTGCGGCTCCGGGTCGAGTCGGAAGACGATATTCCCTTCCACTCCGGTCAAGGGGAACATGGTGGTCAACGGGCCGGCTCCCGCCGAGGTGCGCAGCTGCAGGATGTAGCGCGTGAGCCTGCCGGTGCCGGTGGAGGCGAAGAGCAGGTCCGCCTCGCCACCGTAGTGCCCGCCGCCGGGGATCCTCACGGCCAGCCCGATGATGTCGGGAAGCTCTACAGGCCAGGAGGCAGAACGTGACAGCCGTGCGATCAGCGGCGTCTCCCCTGCTGCGTCGAAGAGCGCGGAGCCTGTGGTGCCGGGGGTGTCGATGATGAGCCTGCCCGGGACGACCGTGCCCACTGAATGGATGGGGCGATTCCGGCGCAGGGCACCGAGCACGGCGAATCCGACTCCAGCAGCGACGCCCACGGCGCCGAACACCGCGGTGCCACTCACGCGTGCAAGGTTGCTGGGTGTCTTCTCTGTGCCCATGGTGCGACTCTACGCCGGTGTGTCGAGCGGGTGAGCGGTGCTCTCCACCTGACCGCAGGTGGGGAAGGGCTCCCCGGAGGCGTGTCATAGGTGATTCGCCTCCTGCGGAACGCGCTGCCGAACTAGCTGCGAGTACTATTTAGATGTCGTCCTCGTAGGCAGGTCCGCCCTCGCTCTCCCAGCGGCCCAACTGACGAGCCTTGGAGGCGTTGTACTTGCGCCGCACCCCGTAGCCGCCCTCGTCGTCCTCATCGAAGAAGACGGCGCCGAATCGCTCCAACGCCGCCCGCAGCTTCTTTTTGGCTTCTGGGTCCAAACCGGATCCGCGGTGTTCGAAGTCGCGGACCCTCGCGGGCTCGAGCGAGGCCTCCTCACTGATCTCTTCGACGGACACCTGTGTGAGCGCGCGAGCTGCCCGGGCCAGGTCTGGGGTCAGCGGAGCGAGATATCGTTTCATCTTCCCAGTGTGTCAAATACCACACCTTTCGGGAATGGCCATGAGAATGGCATCGCCGTCACCCTCAAGAGATCGGAACAAGCACCATGCAGAAGACCTCACTGATCGCACTGGCACGGCATGAACTTGAGCAGGCTCGTAAGGCGTCCAGCGGCAGGAGCGCGAAGACGGTGTTCGGGGGTCATGAGCATCAACTGCGGCAGACTCTCATCGCCCTACGGGCAGGTGAGGAGCTCTCCGAGCACGAGAACCCCGGGGAAGCCACCTTGCAGGTGCTGGAGGGCCGAGTCTTACTGAAATCCGGTGAGGCGTCCTGGAACGGATCACCCGGAGATCTCCTGACCATTCCGGACGGACTGCATTCGCTGGACGCCGTCGAAGACGCCGTCATCCTGCTCACGGTGGTCAAGCAACGCTGAACGCAACTCCGCGAAGATCAGGCTGAATCACCTCACCGTCCGGCAGGTGGGGGCCGCGGCCCGCTGGGCGCATTAGGGTTGGATCATGATCAATGAAGACGCACGACTGCCCCAGGACATCCTGCACGCACTGCCCGGCTCCAACGCGGTGATGAAGCACGGCGTTGATGTCGACGCTGCCCGCTGGCGCGCCGAACTCTCCAAGCGCGGACTCCCCACGCTGACCGGCATGCTCGGCAGCCTCGACAAGGTCTCGCTGACCCGCCGCGACGTGTTCGAGATCGGCGACCGCGAGCGCACCGCCGACAACGCCTTCCAGCTGTTCTATTACTCGCTGTCATGGGGTCTCGGGCCCAAGGTTCCGCGGCTGCACCACCGCCTGGACAACTTCGCTTCCCACCGCGACGAGGCCTCCGAGCTGCTCGTCAACGCGTGGAACTCGGTGCGCAACGGCGACTCCGCCAAGGACGCCTTCAGCATCCTGACCACCGACGACGGCGCCGGCCGGATCCCGTGGTTCGGGCCCGCCTTCTCCACGAAGTTCCTCTACTTCGCCCAGGGCGCGGCCGCCGAGCCGAAGCTGGTCAGCCTGGACCGCGACGTCGCCGCGAACCTCGCGCGCGACGCCTGGCCCGACGCGACCACCGACGTCTGGGTTCCCGAGGTCTACCAGCAGTACTGCACGCTGATGACCGAATGGGCCGACGAAGCCTCGCAGGACTCCTCGGTGGACCGCACGGTCCGCGCCGATGAGATCGAACTGGCAGTCACCCGCCGGGCATAAGACATTCCCCTCTTGAGGGACACCACTGTGGCGGGCGCTTCTCGACGCAAGCGCCCGCCACAGTCATGTCATGACCCGGCGCAGATTAGCCTTACTCAGCCTACGCCCAGCCTCCCCCACCAGGGTTGACCCATGGCAAGCAAGCGGCAGCAGACTGTCACGGTCGCCGGTCACAAGCTGCGGCTCTCCAACCTGGACAAGGTCCTCTTCCCCGCCTCGGGCACCACCAAGGCCGAGGTCATCGAGTACTGGCAGACCGTGGCCCCGGTGATGCTCCCGCACACCAGGAACCGCCCGGCCACCCGCAAGCGCTGGCCCGATGGCGTCGGGTCAGAAGAGAAGCCCAATGAGCCGTTCTTCCGGAAGAACCTCGAGGACTCCGCCCCGGCCTGGGTACCGCGCGAGGAGCTGGAACACTCCGATCACAGCAACACCTACCCGCTGGCGAATGAACCTGCCGTGCTGGCCTGGTTCGGGCAGGTCGGCGCCCTGGAGGTCCACGTCCCGCAGTGGCGGTTCAGCCCGGACGGTGAACCGCAGAACCCCGACCGGCTCGTCCTGGACCTGGACCCAGGTCCCGGCGCGGACCTCACCGACTGCGCGCGGGTGGCCCGCTGGTGCCGCGAGATCCTCGATGAGATGAACCTGCCCTCGGTCCCGGTCACCTCCGGCTCCAAGGGCATCCATCTCTACGCCGCGCTCAACGGCAGCTACACCTCCGAGCAGGTCTCCCAGGTGGCCCATGAGCTGGCCAAGGCGCTTCAGGCCGACCACCCGGATGAGGTGGTCAGCGATATGAAGAAGTCCCTGCGCCAGGGCAGGGTGCTCATCGACTGGTCACAGAACAACCGCAACAAGACCACCATCGCCCCATACTCGCTGCGCGGCCGCCCCGGATCCATCGAGGGTCCTCATGTCGCCGCCCCGCGGACCTGGGAGGAGCTGGAGGATCCACACCTCGCGCAGCTGGACATGCACCAGGTGATGGAACGCATCGCCTCAGGTGCTGACCCCTTGGCAGACTTCACCGCCGACGACGACGCCGCGGACGTCCTGCCGCCTGCCCAGGACGCGCTTTCCACCTACCGGTCCATGCGCGACGCCTCGAAGACTCCCGAGCCGGTCCCCACCGACTCTCCCGCCGCCCGGACCGGAGATCCGATCTTCGTGATCCAGGAGCATCACGCCTCCCGGCTGCACTATGACACCCGGCTCGAGCACGACGGCGTGCTGGTCTCCTGGGCGGTGCCGAAGGGCCCGCCGCTCAAGAGTGGTCAGCAGCGGCTGGCGGTGATGACCGAGGACCACCCGATCGAGTACGCCGAGTTCGAAGGCACCATCCCGAAGAACGAGTACGGCGGGGGTGAGATGTCCATCTGGGACTCCGGCACCGTGAAGATCGAGAAATGGGAGATCGGCGAGGGCAAGACCGGGAAGGTGGTCTTCGTCCTGAGCGGCGCACCCGAAGGTGGGCTGGGCGGGGTGCCACGGCGCTACGCCCTGGTCCAGACCGATGAGGCCGGCAAGGACTGGCTTATGCGGATGACCAAGGATCAGCCGCCTGCTGGCAAGCGCGCCGAAGAGAGCCCTGCGAAGCCGTCATCCGAGTCGCCGGGGAAAGCCGAGAAGACCGAGGAGTCAGCCGCCGCATCTACGAAGAAGTCAGCGTTCCCAGACCCACTCCCCTCCCCCATGCTCGCCTCCCCCGGCAAGCCCACCGACATTCGCGGCAACGGGTGGGTGCTGGAGGGCAAGTGGGACGGCTACCGGGCGATCGCCGCGGTCCACGCCGATGGTCGCGTGGAGATCCGCAGCCGCAACGGCAAGGACTTCACGCCCACCTTCCCCGAGCTGGGCGAACTGGCGGACCTGGCCCCAGCGGGAACCGTGGTCGACGGCGAGATCGTCGCGCTGAACTCCGGCTCCCGGCCCGACTTCGGACTGCTGCAGCGTCGCGGCAAGCTGAGCAAGCCCAAGGAGATCGAACAGACGGCCAAGAAGATCCCGGTGCACTTTATGGTCTTCGATGTGCTTTCCACCGCCGAGCACGGTGACCTCACCGCTGAGCCCTATTCGCTTCGTCGGGAGATTCTGGAACAGCTCGCCGAGAGCGGAAAACACGTGCAGGTCCCAGGCGACCTGGGTGATTCCCTGGATGAGGCCATGGAGGTCAGCCTGGAACTCAAGATCGAAGGACTGGTGGCCAAACGCACGGACAGTCCCTATCGCTCAGGGCGGCGCTCCGAGGACTGGCTGAAGCTCAAGCACGAGAGCCACGCGGATGTGGTGGTCATCGGCTGGCGCCAGGGCAAGGGCGGGCGCGCGAAGACCTTCGGTTCGCTGCTGCTGGGCATGACCGACGACGACGGAGAGCTCCACTACGCCGGACGGGTCGGCACCGGCTTCAGCGATGTGGAACTGACCGATCTCCGCGGCCAGCTGGAGAAACTGGTCCGCAAGACCGCCCCGGTGGATGACGTCCCAGCCGAGGACTCTTCCGACGCCACCTGGGTGACTCCGAAGCTGTCCGCGGAGGTCCGCCATTCCGGAGTGACTAGGGATAACCGGCTGCGCCACCCCACCTGGCGGGGCGTGCGGGTGAAGAATGGACCCTGAAATCGGATCAGCGTGGACGCGCTGTACTCAGCACCTCTGATCCGTAGACTGCGAACAAGACGCTCATACCCAACACAGGAGAACGATATGACTGACATGACTGCGAACGAGCTCGTCAAGAAGCTGAACAGCATCGGTACCTGCATGTTCACCACCGTGGACCAGAACCACCGGATCGTCTCCCGCCCGATGGGTGTCACCGAGATCGATGACCAGCACAAGTTCTGGTTCTTCACCCCGCTGAACTCTGACAAGGTCGAGGACATCATCGGTGAGGGCGAGGTCAACCTCAGCTTCGTGGATGCCCACACCTGGGTCTCCATCGCGGGCAGCGCCCAGGTGATCGCTGATCTCGAGCGCAAGAAGGAGCTGTGGGATCTCGGTCCCAAGGCCTACTTCGAGGGCGGCCCTGAGGATCCCAACGCCGTATTGATCGAGGTGACCCCGGAGACCGCCCAGTACTGGGAGGGACCCGGCAAGGCTGCCGCCCTCGTGAAGATGGCGAAGGCTTCGCTCTCCTCAGAGACCCCGAACATGGGTGACCAGGGGCGCGTGGAGCTGTAGACATTCACGTATCGATGAGGGGCGGGAACTTCGGTTCCTCGCCCCTCCATCTTGCCCAGACAGCTCACGCAGCCGAGCTTCAATTTCCGGTCTGTAACGACTGGCACGCTTGAAATAATCGCCGGTTGGGGACCTTCCCAAGATCTCGTCTGAACGGTCCCGCATTCTCCTCGCAGAAGCAAGGTCTCCTCAATCACTTGCTTGGCGACCTAGTCGAAGCCCACGGGTGACTCTGACGTTTCACTCCTCCGGAAGAATGGCGTCAGCGGATGTCCCGAGCGCCTTCACAAGCCTGTGCCGTACTCGCGCCTTACGGTGCTCAAAGAATGTGAGGAAGTTGGCAAGGTCGATCGGAAGCCCATCGAGATCGTTCTCTTCTAGGTAAGTCGTGCGCCTTTCCTCAGACGGAAACGCCGTCGCGATCCAATCAACGGGCAGCGCATCCTGTTTCTCGATATTAGCTGTACCCGCCAGCAATTGAAGGTTCGGCAGGAGGTTGAAGGCCTCCATGTAGTCGTCGATCCTGTCCGGATCAACACCTGCCGCGACGAGTTTTTTCTTGGTGAATCGCGACTTGGGAAAAATGTGGTCCTCATGAAACTTCTTACCTAGGTCCAGTCCAGGGTAAAGCACGGAGAGCACTGAGAAAGTGCGTTGCCCTGCGTACTTGAGATTTAACAACTCGTCGACTTCTGCAGCATCGAACGACAGGCTCTTGCCCGCCGACGACATCGCCGTCTCAACGTCGGTGACTGGAAAACCAGTTGTCTCGCAGGCGGTTAGCGCTGCACGGATGCGCGTAAGGGTCGTGTCGAGTCCAGAACCCCAAATGCCGCGTTTGATGAGCGACCGCGTGACCCACCTCTGGAGCGCCAAACGGTCGGCCGCGTCCGCGGTAGAGTCGAGATAGGAGTCACCGGCGCCTCGCAGGTGGAGGTAGTGGGCGATCGGCACGATGACGCTGTTTGCGGTGAGGTTGCGTTCGTTGTAACCAAATTGCTGCAGCAGGGTTGCCGCGCGCAAAAGCGCGTTCTTGATTTGTGGCCAGGCGGACTCAACTTTGGCCATATTTGCTTGCGTAAAGTTGGCCACCTTGAACCGAACGTCCACATCAGCGATGGTCAATGCGGTTTTAAGGACGACATCCTTGGAGAACGAGAACTGGCGACCAGCATTCCCATTGAGGTCACTCACAAGCGAGCGGACCTCTTCTCGGGCATCGAGTTCTCTCCACTGATTGGTGGCCATTGATAGCAGCAGGTCAGAGTAAGAAAGTGTCGTCCCGCCGCTGTTCACCCTGACGAAGATTTCTAGCACCTTATCTGGGTCCTGGTCAGTCACCAGAAAATAGTTCATAGGCTTAAGGATGCGAACCGCCTCGTAGAGATCGTACATTCGCTGGAACGCGTCCCCAGAGCCGGAGATATTACGCCGCTCCAACTCCTTCATGATCGCTGGACCCGAGTTCGTGAGATCGAGCACGGCACCGACCCGGAACCACTTATCTTCGCCACCCCCCTGGACTGAAGCCTCCTTATCCGTTAGGAAACGCAAGTCGTACTTCAGGCCAAGATCTTCTTCATCGGAGTCATCGATGAGGTTGAGATAAAGCCGCTTCACTGGGAACGCGTCAGCGTTGTTCCACCAAGCGTACTTCTTCTTCTCGGCGAAGCTGCCGTACAGGGCGATGTTGAGGGAGGTCAGACGCTGCTGACCATCAAGCACAGCTGTAGTCCCGCTGCCCGACGTGACCGTGGCCCTGTCGGCGAACGGGTTGTCCCGCTCGTGGTAATTCGTCAGGAACTCGTAGAACGTGTAGGACTGCGCAGTTTCCGGTTTGACGTCCCAGAGCAGGAACGAACCAACGGGGTACCCACGCATGAGGCTATCGACGAGCTTCGTGATTTGGTCAACGCCCCAAACAAACTCACGTTGAATCGCAGGCATTAGATACTCACGCCTGTGGATGGCGGTGAGCATCTCCTCGATACTTCGCGGGGTCTGGAAAGACATGTTGATCTCCCTTACGCGGTCACGAGCTGCATCAGCTCGGTGTAGTCGGTGACGACGTCGTAGGTGACGTCTTGGCCGTTCTTCTCACTGATGGACGCGAAGAACTTGCGTGCGCACTCAATCTTGGCGTCCTCGACTCCTTTGAGCTCGAGGGTCGAAAGAGAGCCCTTGGTTTCAGCAACGAAGTAGACGTGCCTGACGCTGCCCTCTGTGAACGCGATCGCCCAGTCGGGGTTGTAATTACCCACCGGAGTTGGGATGTAGAACCCGCGCGGGAGCTTCGCGTAAACAGCGACCTCCGTACTTGTGTCCAGCTCGGTAACGAACGCGCGCTCAATCTTCGAGTCGGTCACTACGAAGTCGTAGACGTGCTTCTTGAGCTTGGCACCCGCCTTACTGAAGTCCTGTGCCGATTGATTCTCGGTGAAGATCGCTGATTCGAACCGATCCTCCAGCGTGTCGTACGCCAGGTGCTCGACGATGACTGTCGCCTTTTGCTCGTTAATCAGCCTCGCAGCCTCGGTGATGAACTGCTCCGGGTTGAGCTGGTACTTCGCGAACGTGATCGGCGTCACGCCTCGCAAGATCGCGGCAACCGTACGACGGGTGAGCTGGGTCTTCTCGGTGATCTCACCAAGCAAGTCGTACTTCACTTGTGATCCCGCACTGACGGTCTGAGTGTGAGTCTGCGTGGATGACACCGTGAATCCCGAGCCGCCCGCGAGGTCGTCGACCCCCAACTTCTCGCGCTGCTGCCCTGCTTGGACGACATACTGCATCGCGGCGACGCTCAAGTGCTTATCGAGATGGTCAGCTGATTTGCGGATCAACTGATCGGAGTCGAACTCGACTTGGTAGATCGCCTTCTGGTTGATCCGACCCCAGAGAGCCTGGAACTCCTTCTTGGCAAAGTTTGCTTCGTTGAGCGGGATCTTCTTCGGCTTGCGGTCGTCAGTGATCTCCGGCACCGCGACGTATAGAGCGTCAACTAGTTCGGCAACCTGGTAAAAGTAAGGTTGCAATGACGCCGGCATCTCAGGCAATTCGGCCCGCGCGATCCACTTTTCAGTGAGGTGCTGCTCATAATCGATAAAAGCATTAATCGTCAGCCAGTGCTGGAGTTGTTTTGCCTCGTCTAGCGTGATCACGTGAAGGGTCCCGGTTGGAACATCATTAACAATCTTGCCGACGAAGTACTCGGGGGTCGCCTTTCGTGGGCGGGCAGCTAAGGACTCCGAAATCTCCTTCTGAAGCCCGACAACGAAGTCGGTGTACGACTCGTCGGTGACCACCGTCAACTCGTTGATGTCATGAACGGTGGCGGGGTTGTCCATGCGGATACCCTGCTGGTCGACGGCCAGGCGTAGACCCCGGCCGATCTCTTGGCGGCGAGAGACAGTATTGTCGCTCTTCTTGAGCATGCCCATGACGAACACATTGGGGTTGTCCCAGCCCTCGCGTAGCGCGGAGTGGGAGAAGATGAACCGGACTGGTTCAGTGAACGAAAGCAGTCGCTCCTTGTTCTTCAGGATCAGGTCGTACGCATCAATGTCGTTCGACTGGCCCTTGTCGTCACCACGGCCGGAGACACTGCCATCAACTTGATGCTTGGATTTCTTGTCAATTGAGAAGTATCCCTCGTGTATCCGTCGGACCTCATCGCGCCGCAAGTACTGCTGGAACTCCCCGGTCAAGTCATCGATCGCTAGCTCGCCGAGCACCTCGTCGCGGATCGCAACGAACTCCTCCTCGAATGCTCGGGCGTACTCACCGAGGGTGTCTTCACGGCTGTAGTCGCGGTACTTGGCAACCTCGTCAATGAAGAACAGGGAGAGTACCTTGACGCCCTGGCTGAACAGCTCGCGCTCTTTGTCGAGATGCGCACGGATGACCTCACGAATCTGGATGCGCCGCTTCGTCTCCTCCGTAGCGTCGCGGTCGGCGAGCTGCCCAGCGATGACGACGTCACCGTTGCTCAACTCGATCACGTCCCGGTTCGCGTCGATCTCGGTGATGAACAAACCCTTGTAAGCCCCAATGCCGTTCGATATGTCATGTAGGTTCGCTCCGACGTCGAGGCGCTTGACCCGACGTTTGATGCCAGTCTGGGTCTGCACTTCAATCTCGATCCGAGCACGGGGCTTCGCACCTTTGGCAATCTCGATCGCGTCCAGGTAAAGGTATGCGGTGGATCCGGCCAGACCCTTTACCGTGATGCCTCGCGCAGCAATTTTCTTGACAAGTCTATGGTTGTAAGCATCCAAGGCATCGAGCCGGTGCACTTTCGTGTGCTCCACCTTGTGGGTGGCCGAGTAGCGCAACATCATGAGGCCGTGGAAGCGCGCGAGCGCATCGAGGGACTTCGCAGCACCAATCTTCTGCGGCTCGTCAATGATCACGATAGGTCGGTTCGCGGCGACCACGTCGATAGGACGTCGCGACTGGAAGTCATCGAGCACGTCGTAGATGCGACGGTTATCTTTACCTGTCGCATTGAATGCCTGAATATTGATGATCATCACCTGAACTCCGGCATCGGAGCTGAAACGCTCAATCTCGTGTAATTGGGAGGAATTATAGATAAACGTTCGAGGCTTCGTTCCATAGAGCTGTTGAAAATGCTCGGAAGTAACGTCAAACGATTTCTTGACGCCCTCACGGATCGCAACCGAGGGCACCACGATGATGTATTTCGACCAGCCGTACCGCTTGTGAAGCTCCAAAATGGTCTTGGTGTAGACGTAGGTTTTCCCGGTTCCTGTCTCCATTTCTATGTCCAGGTTCGGGGCACCCGGAGCAGCCTTGCTGTCAAGGAGCTTGGTCGAAAGTGGCAGTTTGCGAGACCGCTGGATCTTATGGACGTTCTCCAATAGCTGCGCAACGGAGAGTTCGATGTCTGCGTTCCGAAAACCAGAGTCAGGCGTATCGTTAGTGTCGAACAGAGTCGGGTTCGAGGTGGGCGTCACCCTACCTGGGTCGATTCGATAGGAGAGGCCGTCATTCTTGCGCTGGCCCTCGAAGACCTCCACAACCGAGTCGACAGCGTCGGTCTGATACTGCTGAACCTTGAACTGTAGTTTCATTTTGGTCAGACCGCCTTTACGTCCGTCGCCGGAGACACCTGGCGGAAAACCTGCTCCGCATTGATCCGCGCAGCATCA
Source organism: Nesterenkonia sp. YGD6 (assembly GCF_022565895.1). NCBI lineage: Bacteria > Bacillati > Actinomycetota > Actinomycetes > Micrococcales > Micrococcaceae > Nesterenkonia > Nesterenkonia sp. YGD6. The sequence goes on from NZ_JAJOYY010000001.1 coordinate 257,075, forward strand.
GACACGAAGCCGGAGTCGCGGAACACGACACGCAGCGGTTGGCGCTTCGCGATCGCGTGCACAAGCTCCGGAGTCACCTCGCCGTCGAAGCACGCGATCAATGCGCCGTCCTCGACCATGAAAACCTGACGACCGTCGATCCGTTCGACACTGACAGCCATTGTGAGGTCGAGCCCCCAGTCGAGCAGCACCTGGAAGAGAAGGTCCTCACTGGAGCGACCACCTTTGACGCTACCCTCAAGGTGGTCAAGCACAACCTGATCCGTGTCGTCCGGAGTGCGGAGCACATCCGCCATGTTGGTGGTGTCCACCTTCAGGGACCGGAAGCCGACATCTGAGTTGGGGGCGATCTCGCGCGTCTTTTTACCTGCGAGGCGAAGACGCTCTTTGCCAATCTCGGCAACCGTTGCCGGCCTTTCGTTCATTGTGAGCATCTTGATCGCGTTAGTGGTGATCTGCTTGGCCGCCCCCTTGGCAGTTTTGAGCGACGCATTAAGGTCCTCAGCCACCTGTATACCAATGAAATGAGCGTCGGATTCGGTCGCGAGATTGAGTTCCCACACCGCTTGGAGGGCCGAGCCCGATCCTGCGAACATGTCGAGCACAACATCGCCAGTCCGGACTCCAACTGCCTTGTAGATATCCCGTAGAAGCAGCTCATCCTTGGGGTTCGTAAAGACTTTTTCCCCAAAAAGACGCTGGAGCCGCTTGGATGCTGCCCGTCCATCGACGTATCGAACACTCGTCAGGCTCTGGTACTCGGTGCTGGCGAGATAAGTCTTGAGATTCGGAACTGTCGTGTGATCGGGCCCGAAGTGGATACGATTTTCAGCGATCCTATGATCCATCGAGTTTTTCGGAAAGACCCACCCGCGTGCGGGTGCCTTACATGGCTGACCTGTTGCCGGGTGAAGAACGTCATAGACATACTGGCCGTCGTTCGGGCCAGAGATATTGTCAGCGAAATAGATCCCTCGCTCGTCCATGCGGTTGTAATGTTTGCTTCCATAAACAGGATCCGACGGCGGGAAGCCTTTGTACCACGCCTTGGCTGCTTCATGGATCCCGCACCAATCATCTCCGAAACTCTTGCGGAATCCATCGAAGGCCGAGTAGATACGGTCCAAACCCGCCTTTTTTTCAGTCCAATCTCCCGTATTTACGGACTTGTTTTTCACGAAAAAAACGACGTACTCGTGTTGCATAGAGACATACCGCTGATCACTTCGACTGCTGTTCTTGAGGGCGATCTCACCAACGTAGGCGTCTGTTCCTAGCACCTCTGTGCCGAGCGAAACGAGATTTGCGTGTTCGTTTTCGTCGATGGAGACAACGAGGACTCCGTCGTCGGACAGCAAATTGCGTGCCAGTTTGAGGCGGGGATACATCAGAGTGAGCCAGTTCGAGTGATACCGTCCGTTCGCCTTTGGATTCGATACAAGCGGAATACCCTCTCCACTCATCTGTCCCGAACGCTGAAGTTCTTCTTCTTTGGTCGTGGCGAACGAGTCGGCATACACGAAATCATTGCCCGTGTTGTATGGCGGGTCTATGTAAATCAGCTTTACCTTGCCCAGGTAAGACTCCTGAAGAAGTTTGAGCGCGTCTAGGTTGTCGCCTTCAATGAATAGATTCTTGGTTAAATCAAAATCGATCGACTCTTCGCGCACAGGGCGCAGGGTCTTAGCGATTGGCGCGTTTGCTGCAAATGCTGCTGCGCGCTTGCCCGGCCAGTCGAGCCGGTATCTCTCCTGTTCTCCCTCAACGACGTGGCCTGAGAGCTCTTGGCGCAACATGTCGAAGTCGACGGCCATCTTGACGTTGCCATCGACGTCGAAAGACTCGGTGATTACGTTCGGGAACAACTCGGCGAGCCTGTCAATGTTGGCTTCGGTCAGATCTGGCGACGTCATTCGTAGTTTCTCCACGGGTTACCTCTGCTGTTCGAGTTCTTGTTGTCTAGCCTTGAGGGTGCGGCGTAGCGCGATCTTGCGGTTGAGCTGCTGCTCGGTGCGGAGCTTGCCCTCCAAAGCGGTGATCTCGCGTTCGAGCTTCCTCACGGTTGCCAGCCTGTCGGCAACCTCTGACGTCTCCTCACCGGGCCGCATCGTCACCGGAGTTAGCGGCTCCAGGATCGCTGCGTAGAGGGCGGGAAGGGTGATGGCTGTGGGGAGCGACTGCCGTTCTACGGCAGCATGGAGCCATTTGGTCGAGTAATAGGTGCTGAGCTTCGGAGCGCCCGAACCGAGCTGCTTGTGCGCAGCGACCATCCGTACTTTCGGTTCGCCTGCGCCTGCGCGCGTGATCTCAAAAATAATCGGATAATGAATGACCTTGTCGATCGCAGACAGCACTTGATCGGCGACGTTGCCGGTCTTGGTGTGAATCTGAAAGACCTGAATCTCGGACACGCTCGTGTTGCCAGGGAGATTGATGGTGGATTCAGCAAGCTTGTAGGCCCAGGTAATGCGCTGGACCTCTGCCACAAACTTCTCACGCACGGCGGTGCTGACATTGCCGTACTCGTAGAACTTCTCCTTGGGCACACGGCTGCCTAATTGCGCTGCGACGGGCCACTTGTATAGCAGATCAACCATTGGTCTCGATCCCGGCAGACGCGTCCACAATGGCGACGAACGCGATCAGCTCGAAATCGTCGAGCCCTGCGATGGTCTGGGTCAGCGCGCTGGTTTTTCCGGCAGTGAAGAGACTGTCGATGTCGCGTTCCTCTGTGACGTCGATCATCGAGTGAATCGCGTCTGTCAGCAGCCCGGAGTATTTCCTCATCTGAGCACCCTCATGCGTTGCTGCGTTGAACGCGTGCACGACCTCAGAGATTGGCTCGTCGTAGGGGCGACATCCGGCGCGGAGCAGGTCGAGCAGGTGCTTGGCCTCGGTGTGGTCGGCAATAACGTTGCCTTCGTCGTCCAGGTAGACAAGATAATGCGGGTGGAGCCGATTGCCACGGTTGCCGCTCTTGCCTGCGACCGTAGCATCCTCCGCGTTCACGCTGCGCAGCGCAAAGATCACCCCCGGCTTCAGGCCCTTCGCAGCGTCCGCAGGAACGACGGCATGCAGGCCCTTTGGTACGCCTGCGAGATCTCCGTTGTCCTTGATGTAGCCAAGCAGGTCCATCCGGAAGTCATTGAGCCCGAGATCAGTGATCGAGACACCGGTGCGCACGTCTTCAAGCTCAATGACCTCATCCTGGAGCTTTCGGAGCTGTTCTTTGCGGAACGCCGCATCAGAGTTTTCCAGGCTGAGGACGTTGTCATCGGCGGTACCTGCCACGTCAGCGATGACCATGCGGTTCTCGACCCGCTCTTTGAGGTTTATGTACTCGTCGAGGGAGATGTCGGGCCAGAAGTTAACCAGCTGAATCTGAGCATTGGTTGATCCGATGCGGTCGATACGCCCAAACCGCTGGATGATCCGCACCGGATTCCAGTGGATATCGTAGTTGATCAGAAAGTCGCAGTCCTGGAGGTTTTGCCCTTCGCTGATGACATCCGTGCCAATGAGGACGTCCAATTCGCGCGTCTCTTTCGGCATGGTGAGGTGCCGTTGCTTCGACTTTGGCGAGAACATCGCCATGACCTGTTGGAAGTCGAATCCGGTTCCGAGCGTGGCCTTGGCGCAGTGGCTGCCGCCGGTGATGACGGCCGTCTCCAATCCGGCATTGGCGAGCATCGGGGCGAGCTCGCGGTAGAGGTAGTTCGCGGTGTCAGCGAATGCCGAAAAGACAAGAACCTTGCGGTTGCCAGGGTTGATCGGGTGTGCGACCTTCTCGGTGATTAGTTGCTTGATTCTCTGGAGTTTCAGGTCGTAGGCCGGAGTGACCTTGCGAATCTCATCAAGCAGTTCTCGAAGAGTCTCACGATCGTTCCAGAGGTCCCGCTGCCAGGACTCGATGTCAACGTCGTCGAGGTCGATCTCGATCTTCTCGCCGAACGAAATGGCCTCGATGTTTGCATCGTCTTCATCATCGAGATCGAAGTCAAGCCCTGTGAGATCCGTGCTCGAATCAGCGAGCGCTCCTGCGTGAGAATCAAGACGCCGCAAGGTGCGGTCCACTGACTCCTCGATCTTGCTTACGGTCAGGCGGAAGGCTTCGACTGAACTCTCCAGTCGTTTGAGAAGGTTCACCGTCATGAGCTTCTTCAGACCTTGTTCGCGTCCAGCCTGGCCAAGGTTTGATCGGGCACTGCCGGTTGTGACGTTGTAGAGAGCCTCGTACTTGCCCATCCGACTTTGAAATACGTAAGCCAACGGAGTGTACACGGCAAGGGTGAGCGCTTGGAGTTGCTCGAAGATCTCGTTGAAGTCCGGCACATCTGCCAGGTCAGTGAGCGGTGCGCGGATCGAGAGCGGTGGGAGCCGTTCGGGAAAGGCTCCAATCTCAGTAGTGTCGTAAAACGCCTGGATGTGCTTTCGCGAGCGGGCAATCGTCACCGCGTCGAGTAACTCAAAGAAGTCGAAGTCGAGCATCTTCAGGATGCGATCGGTGGTTCGCTCTTGAGGGTCGAGTTTGGACCATTCATTGAATACCCGTTGCGCGTCGCTGAAGACTTTCTCTACAGTGGTAGAGAGGTTCAGATGCTGGGCGAGGTTCTCCGACTCTCCTTCGTAGGCGAGTTGGAGCTGGTTCTTCAAGTCGTTGAAGCGGTTGTTGACCGGGGTCGCCGAGAGCATCAGCACCTTGGTCTTTACACCCTCCCGGACAACTTTTTGCATGAGCCGTTGGTAGCGAGATTCCTTTTCCTCGGCGTAATCCGCGTTGCGAAAGTTGTGCGACTCATCGATGACGACCAAGTCATAGTTGCCCCAGTTGATCCGATCCAGTCTCAAGCCGAGCGATTCTCCGCGTGTGCGGGAGAGGTCGGTGTGGGCCAGCACATCGTAATTAAATCGATCAGACGCAAAAATGTTCGTCGTGAGGTTTGCGTTGTAGTTTGTCCAGTTCTCGGAAAGCTTCTTCGGAGCAAGCACGAGCACTGACTTGTTGCGCAGCTCGTAGTACTTGATCACCGCAAGTGCTGTGAAGGTCTTACCCAGACCGACACTGTCGGCGAGTATGCAGCCGTTGTAGGTCTCCAGCTTGTTGATGATCCCGGTTGCCGCATCGCGCTGGAAATTGTAGAGGCTCTGCCAAACCTTGGTGTCTTGATAGCCAGTGCGATCGTTCGGCAGGACATCTTCGTTTATGTCGTCCAAGAACTCCGCAAACAGGTTGTAAAGGACTAGGAAGTAGATGCGTGCTGGGGCATTTTCCGCATAGACGCTGGCAATGTGGTCATGGACAGTTTGAGTCACATCGTCCAGCTGATCGGGATTATGCCAGATTTGGTCAAACAGCTGGAGGTACTGAGACGTCATCGGAGCCTCATCAACGCGTTGCACCATGTTCGATACCGCGTTGCCCCGCTCGTAGCCGAGGTCGGCTGTGGTAAATCCTTGCAGAGACGTGTAAGCAGCGCTGTCGCCAACGACTGCGAACTGCTGCATTTGGCTACTGGTCGCGTTCGAACGGAACGTGACCTTGCGTCGCACCCAATCTGCACATTCCTTCGCTACTGCGCGCTGGGTGAGTTGGTTACGCAACCTAATCTCAAACTCAGACCCAGACAGACTCGACTCGGCGTGCCCATCTGGGATGAAGAACTCGCGACGCTCCTTACGGAGCTTGTCTGTCATCTTCTCCGTAACGAACGCTGGAGTCGTGAATATGAACTCCAGCTCAGAAACCCGTTCTAACTCCTGACGGAGTGCCTCGAACGCGAAGATCGAGAACGTCGAAGCGGCGATACGAACTTTGGACCCTCGTGTGATCTCATTCTTGAGATCATCTCCAAGGAGGTCCGTGACGTTATTGATGATGCGCAAGCTTGTTATCCCTCCGCCCCGTCAACCAGATTTCCAGTCGCGGAACCGCCTGTAATCCAGTAGTCGACCTCGCTAGCCCGGAACTCCCACGGGCGACCGATCTTATGGGCAGGCATACCCTTGTCAGTGATCCATGTGTAGACGGTGTCCTTAGTGACGCCGAGGTGGACAGCGATATCGTCAGCTGACAGCCATGGCTCGGTCACACCAGCCCTCCATCTCGGCCCGTTTAGGTCGACAATGCTGACGATACCGGATTTGTGCCTTTGGAGCAGGGTTTATGAGGGCGTGGTCGAGGGACTCTGCGCGCCCAGGCGATCCAGTTCAGCACTCTGGAAGCCATGTGCGAAGTGTTTGAATGCCTGCCTAGTGACTTCATCGAGTGGCTGGAGTAAGGAACACCCGGGTGCATGGCACCGATGTACTCCTGATCCGAGCTGGCTCGCCGGGCTGCGTGTGGCAACCCTTTTGGCCGAGCGCGGGTATTCGGTGCCCTGAGAGGATACGCAGGCGGTGCGCTGCGCCGGAAGTTCACCGGGCGGTTGATGATGCGACATGCGCTGGCGCAGGTGAAGCGCCCAGGGCTAGCGAGCGCCGGTTTCGAAGTGCTGCGGATGTTCTTCCGAGACCATTCGTTCCCCGACCCTCCCGAAATTCTTAACTTGGTTCGGGCTCTTGGTCCAACACTGACATCCGAAGATACTGCGTCCCAAGTTCGATGTCGCATCGTTTCAGGACTCCATGGACTCATCCATGTCTCTTCCACTCGATCGATCGGAAGCGTTCTCACTGTTCGAGCGGGATTGGTAAATAGGTAATCATATTCAGGATACATTCACCCTGGTCGCAGATAAAAAACCTTGGTCCCTCCCGAGTGACCAGGTAGTTTACGTTTTAGGGATCCGTCGAGTCGGTATATTAAGTAGGCCGACATCAAGCGAAAGAGAACCTTTGACCCATCCCGACCGTATCGAGCACGAGTCCCAAGGTGCTGACATTGCCGCATCCACGATTAACGGTGGTGTGGCTGAGTGGGCCCTTCTCGTCGATATCGCTCAAGTCATCACAGCAATCAGCGCAGTTATTGCCGTCATCGTTGCAACGTGGCTAGGACTGAAGGCGATCAGGGTCGCCAAGGCCGACAACGGCCAGGCCCAACAGGAGTTTCTTTACAACCAGGTCGACAGCGTGCTGGATGCCGCGCTGACGCTAGTCTCCGGGGCGAGCGACCTCGAGACTGACCCCGCATTTGAAACCAATCAGGGCCAGCGCTCGCTCAGGCGAAGCGCAGAGGGCTTCCGGTCCCGACTGCGGGTACTTAAGGCCCTGAGGCTGATCCCGGCGGAGCGCGAGGTCGCCAACGAGTTGCAGCAGTTCGCTGATGTCTTAGCCAAGGTTGGGCTCGCACGGCAACGGCTTATGCGCGAAGGACGCGGTGTCCTACTGCAGACCGTCTTCGACGATACGGACGACGCCACCTCTCGACTCTTGGCCCACCTAACGAAGCGAGTGCACGCGAGTGTGGCCGGCGTAGACGACATGGGGAATGAGATCCCGGCCGAAGACGGTCATGGATTCTCAGAAGTGTCTGACGGGTCACCAAGCGTGGCTGCAAGACTCCGCGAAGATCTTGCACGCAGCGACTGGGAGCCTACCGTCAATGAATCAATGAGATTGATGATGCCATGGGTACTGGTCGAGCTCGGATGGTGGTGCGTCCAGTGCGACGAGATCGGCACACCACAGTGGCTGATGGAAGATGATACCTATTCTGGCCAACACGTCGATCAGGAGAAACAGGTGGTGGTCACGCCACCAAGACCCCAGCAGGCAGCAGAGGATTGGCTCGATGAGTGGCCGCAGCGCTTCTGGAACTGGGACTTGAATGGGTTCTGGAAGCTCTCGCCGGAAGAGCTCGCCGATGAGCTGCTGAAAGACCTCAGCGCGGAATTTCTCGACCGTCTATTGAGTCTCATCGCAGACCTTCGAGAAGGTCTGCCGGAGGTAGTGCTCAAATAAGGAGGGGACGAGATCTGTCACAGGGCGGGTGAACGCCTTGTGGATGTGGAGGATCCTGAACTCACCTTGACAAGCGTCCTTGAACTCGTGGAGCGAGTCGGCCTCACGACTCCAACAGCCGCTTCCGCTCCGTCTCCACGTCGTAGTCCGCGGCAGGCCAGCGCAGCTTCAGGTCCGAGAGCGCCGCGATCAGCAGCTCCTGGACCGCAAGTCGGGAGTACCACTTCCGGTCCGCTCCGATCACATGCCAGGGCGCGTGGTCGGCGTCAGTGGCTTCCATAAGGCGAGAGTAGACCTCCTGGTAGAGGTCAAACTCGGCCCGGGCGTCGGCGTCGGAGGGGTCGTACTTCCAGTGCTTCTCCTTGCGGTCCAGCCGGGAGACCAGCCGGTCCAGCTGCTCCTCCTGGGAGATGGTGAGCTTGATCTTGATGATCACGAAGCCCAACCGGACCAGTTCGCGCTCGAAGAGCATCAGCGCCTCGGTGCGGCGCTCGAGCTCCTCCGCGCTTTCGCTGCCGAGGATGGTGGGCACCAGCACGTCCTCGTAGTGGGAACGGTCGAAGACCCCCACATGCCCGGGGCGTGGGAGCCTGCGGATGATGCGCTCCAGGTAGTGCTCGCGACTCTCCGCTGCGGTGGGCTTGCCGAACCCGGCCACGTCCACACCCATCGGGTCCATGGAGGTCACGACCTGCTTGACCACCCCGCCCTTGCCGGAGGCGTCCATGCCCTGCAGCACCAGCAAGATCCTGGGCCCCCGCGCCAGGTTGCTGAGCGCCTTCTCCACCTCGGGTGAGAACAGCTCCTCCCGACGGGCCTTCTCCGCAGGTGTTCGCCGAGGTACTCGGCCGGCGATGGCCTTGGCCACCTCGCGCTGGTCCTCTTCAGACGCTGAGACGACATGTGCCCACATCAGCTCCTGCAGGTCGGCCAGCATCTCGGCGCGTTCATCGAGCGCGTCCTCACCGTCGTCCTTCTTGCCCTTGAACCCGACCTTCTCGCGGGTGGGTGCATCTGCAAGTGAGAACGGGGACGGGTATTGGTTCACCCGCCAGAGCTTGCGGGGGTCGCCCTCGAACGGGGTCTTCTTCGCACCCTTGGGTCCGCGGACGCCGTCCAGGGGGACATCGAGCCGGTGGGCATTCTTCTCATTCTTGGACACGGTGTCTCCTTGTGGCAGATGCAGCGGCGGGTTCAGGGGCAGGAAGGTCAGTCGGTTGTGCGCGGTGAGCGGCGGATGAAGTCATCGGCGATGTCATTGAACTGCGCCCACTTCACGCCTTCGTGGGAGTTGATGTGTTCGATCAGCCGCTCCAGCATCAGCAATACCTGCGGGCGTCCGGAGACGTCGGGGTGGATGGTGATGGTGAAGACCGCGTAGTCGCTCTCCCGGTAGACCCAGTCGAACTGGTCGCGCCAGATCTCCTCGAGCTGGCGCGGGTTCACGAAGCCGTGGCTGTTGGGGCTGGACTTGATGAACATCATCGGCGGCAGGTCATCGAGGTACCAGGAGGCGGGAATCTCTACCAGGTCGGTCTCCTCGCCGCGGATCAGGGGCTTCATCCAGGAGCTGGCGGGCTTGTCGTAGTCGATCTTCGAGTGCTCCCAGCTGTCCCCGACGCGCACGTAGTAGGGCTCGAAGTCCCGGTGCATCAGCGAGTGGTCATACTTGATGCCCTGCTCCAGCAGGAGCTCGTTGGTGACCGTGGAGAACTCCCACCAGGGCGCCACATAGCCGGTGGGGCGGCGGCCGGCGCGCTTCTCGATCAGGTCGATGCAGTAGGTCAGGATCTCGGTCTCCTGCTCCCGGGTCATCGCGATCGGGTTCTCGTGGCTGTAGCCGTGGACTCCGATCTCGTGTCCTGCGGCGACCACCTGATCGAACTGCTCGGGGAAGGTCTCGATGGAGTGACCTGGCCAGAACCAGGTGGAAGGAAGGTCATATTTCGCCAGCAGGTTGTTCAGCCGGGGCACCCCGACCTCACCGGCGAACATACCGCGGGAGATGTCACCCGGGGAGTCCTCGCCGCCATAGGAGCCGAGCCAGCCGCCGACCGCGTCGACGTCGATGCCCAGTGCTACGTAGATCTCTTTGGCCATGATGTGAGTACCTCTTCCGTGTCTGGTGCAGTGCGTCTGAAGTGTTCTAGGTCTGCGGGTTCAGCCGTGCGTCCAGCTGGTCTCTGGCCTGGCTGGGTGAATGGGCGCTCAGCAGCAGCGCCATCAGGATCCGGGCCTGGGTGGCGGGCAGGTCTGAAAGCGGGACAGCTCCGGCGGCGACGGCGTCCACGGCTCCCCCGCCTCCGTATATCACCGCGACGGGCCCGGCCCCGGTGCGGGTGCCCAGACCCACCAGGACGCCCTGAGCGGTGGCCTGCGCGATGGCATCGGTGAGCGGAACACCGGGGTTGCCTGCCCCTGCGCCGAGCACGACGACGCCGGTGGCCCCGGCCTCGAGAGCTGCGTGCATCAGCGCGGCGTCGGCCCCGGGATAGCCCAGGACCATGTCCACCCGCTGATCTTCGAATGCCGCGTTGGGCAGCGGGAGCGGCTCGGGTGTCAGCGCCTGGGCGAAGTAGCTGGTGCCGGAGCCGACGACGGCGCCCAGCGCGCCAGCGCTGCGGTGGCCGAAGGGCTGCGGTGCCAGGGTGTGGTTCTTGCGCAGACCCAGTGCGCTGTGGATCTCCCCGCCGAAGACCAGCAGCACGCCTTGGTCGCGGGAAGCTGGCGAGGCCGCGGTGTGGATGGCGTCGTGGAGGTTGCGTGGGCCGTCGCTGTCGGGGTGATCGGGGCTGCGCTGGGCTCCGGTGAGCACCACCGGCCGCGGATCATCACGGGTGAAGCCCAGCAGCGCGAGGGTCTCTTCCATGGTGTCGGTGCCATGGGTGACGACGACGCCGTCCACGTCCTCCCGGCGCAGGATCCGCGCGACCTCGTGGGCGATCCGGGAGAGGTCGGCTAGAGAAAAGTTGAAGGAGTTCTGCACCGCAACGTCCTCGGACTCGAGTTCGACGCCGGCTCCGAAGTCGTCGAGTCCGTGCGCACTCAGGGCGCTGATCAGGTCTGCGGCGCTGTCCTTGGCGCTGGACCCGCCTGCCGAGCTCTGACGGGAGGAGATGGTTCCTCCGGTGGCCAGCACGACGATGCGGGTCATGTCAGCCTCGATTCTTGTGGTCGCCACTGTCTTCCTTGAGTCCATCACAGACCAGCGGTGAGGACAACGACATTCACTGTGGTTACGCTCGAGGTGACTCCTCGTGCGGATCTCCCGATATGGGCCTGACTCTGCACGGGGATATAAGGAGGAGCACCACACATGTCATCATCCGACACCCCCATCCGGGTGATGCTGGTCGCGGACCCTGGAGTGGCCGCACGCCGGATCAGGAAGATCGAAGCAGCGTTCACCGCTGAAGCGCGCGAAGTGCTGGCCGACGACGTCACCGTGGAAATCGAGACTCGAAGCGTGCGGATAAGTCCTGACGGGACTCTGGACATCAAGGCGCTGGGTGAACTCGACGCCGAGCACCTCGATGCCGACGCCGTCCTCATGCTCACCGAGGTGCCCCGCCATGACGAGGGACGACCGCTGGTGGCGGAGCTCTTCGCCGAGAGCCGGACGGCGATCATCTCTTATCCGACCCTGGGCATCTGGGCGACCAAACGGCGGATCCAAGAGATCTTCATGGATTGTCTGTTGCAGCTGCTGCCGGATTCGCACGGACCGCTTCAGCAGAAATATGCCCAGCGTTGGACGCAGTGGACGCCAACAGAAGGGAATGGCAGACACAGGTTGTTCGCCCGTTCCGGCACCGGTGACCTGCGGACAATACTGGGAATGACCGTCGCCAATGATCCGTTCCGGACCGCTCCGAAGCTCTCCGGCGCATTGGCCGGCGCGGCGGCGGTCGGCGCCTTCGGGATTTTCTACTTCTCGATCTGGCAGATGGCCGACGCGTTGAGCACTGCGCGGCTCCTCTCCATCGGGGTCACGGCGATCCTGAGCATGGTGGTCTGGCTGATCTTGACCAACAGGCTCTGGGACAAACCCACAAGCCGTGATCTGGCCCGAGTCGTCTGGCTCTACAACGGGTCCACCGTGCTGACCTTGCTGATCGCAGTCTCGGTGCTCTACGCGACGCTGGTGGTGACCATCCTGATTGGCGCGCTCGTCGTCATCGACCCGGACTTCCTGGCTGACCTCATCGGCAATGAGATCAGCTTCTTCAACTACCTGGACATCGCGTGGCTCAGCGCCGCCATGGGAGTTGTGGCAGGAGCGGTGGGCTCCACCTTCGACTCCAGCATGGACATCCGCCGCATCACCCATGGTCAGCGCGAGTCCCAGCGTCGGTATTCGGAGGAAGAGCTGGGCTAGGTGCGATTCTTCGTGTGTTCTGATTCATGTCCGTGGTCACATCTAGGGTGATTCTCACTGGCACAGAAACTGTTTTTACCAACGTGTCAGATCTCTGGATAGGCCAGGGAACCACTCGAGGAAGAGGGACACGATGAATCACGCGCACCAGGATCAGCACCAGCCTTACCCACCGGCTGCAGGCGGTGCGGACTCACCGGAGAAGCCCAGGAAGAGCCGTCGCTGGCCGTGGATAGTCGGCATCGTCGTGGCACTGATTGCGGGGGTCGGTATCGGCAGCAGCGGAGAGCCCGAACCTGAGATCGTCACCGAGACCGAGACGGAGACCATCACCGAAGAGGTCGAGGTGGAAGTCGAAGTGGAACCGGCAGACCTCCAGGAGCGCCGCGAGGTCATCGCCGAAGACGAGGAATCCATCGAGACCCGGGCATCCGAGCTCGATGACCGTGAAGATGCCCTGGACGCACGGGAGGAAGAGCTGGCATTGCAGGCCGAGGAGGAAGCCGAAGCGGAAGCGACCGAGCAGTCCGCACAGGAAGAGACATCAGCCTCGGATTCCGGATCCATCCCGGGCTCAGGAACGTTCCTGGTCGGCGAGGAGATCCAGCCGGGCACCTATCGCACCGAGAGCACCTCAGGGTTCTGTTACTGGGCCCGACTCTCAGGACTCAGCGGTGAGTTCGACGACATCATCACCAATGGACTCCCCGAGGGACAGGGATTTGTCACCATCGCCGAGACGGATGTCGCCTTCGAAACCAGCGACTGCGGCGAATGGACTGCACAGTAGAGATCCCGTCGACATCACCGGGTGAGTCCGGGTGCCCGGACTCACCCGGTTCCACGCTCAGAATGAGCTCTCGATGCCTGACTCAGGTCCTTGTCGCACTTCACCGCGACAGATGTGAAGGTCGACTTTTTCGCACACGACACTTGAATTGAGCTGTGCGGCAGATCACTATGGAGATAGGCAAAATTGCCGTGCAGTCTTTCCCCTCCCGAGAGGTCACCACATGTCCACCACCTCCACGCTTGACACGACCACACTCCTCGACGACGCCCGCTGGGACAGCAAGGTCTTCACCGGCCAATGGCAGACCGGCGGGGGTGAGCTGATCCTGATCACCGAGCCCGCCACCGGCGACAGCCTCGGCACCGCCGGCGGCGCCTCCGTCGCCGACGTCGAGCGCTCCGCCACCGCGGCGGCCGCCGCGCAGAAGAAGTGGGCCGCGATGAAGCCCTCCGAGCGCGCCGCAGTGCTGCGCCGCGCCGGAACCCTCTTCGAGGAGCACGCCAAGGAGATCGAGACCTGGATCATCCGTGAGACCGGCGGAGTCCCGGCCAAGGCCGCACTGGAATCCCACGTCGCCGCGGCCGAGTGCTTCGAGGCCGCCGCACTGCCCTCCGCTCCCGCCGGTGAGGTGCTGACCACCGAGCAGCCGCGCTGGTCCTTCGCGCGGCGCCGCCCCGCCGGCGTCGTCTCGGTGATCTCCCCGTTCAACTTCCCGCTGATCCTCTCCATCCGCTCCGTCGCCCCCGCACTCGCGCTGGGCAATGCGGTGCTGCTGAAGCCGGATCCGCGCACCACCGTCTCCGGCGGCGTGACCATCGCCCGGATCTTCGAAGAAGCCGGCCTGCCCGCCGGCGTGCTGCACCTGCTGCCCGGTGGCGGCGAGGTCGGCAAGGCGCTCACCGAGGCACCCGAGGTACGCATCATCTCCTTCACCGGCTCCACCGCGGCCGGACGAATGGTCGGTGAGACCGCGGGCAAGCTGCTCAAGCGCGCCCACCTGGAGCTCGGCGGAAACAACGCCCTGGTGATCCTGCCCGGTGCCGACCTGGACAAGGCAGCCTCGGCCGGTGCCTTCGGCTCCTTCCTGCACCAGGGTCAGGTCTGCATGACCACCGGACGCCACCTGGTGCACGAGTCGCTGAAGGACGAGTACATCGCAAAGCTGAGCCAGAAGGCGAAGAACCTTCCGGTGGGCAACCCGGCGGAGGACGGCATCGCCATCGGCCCCATCATCGACGCCAAGCAGCTCGACCGGATCCACTCGATCGTGGAATCCTCCACCGCAGACGGCGGCACGGTCGAGGCCGGCGGCGTTTTCACCGACCTCTTCTACTCCCCCACCGTGATCTCCGGGATCACTCCTAAGAACCCGGCCTGGACCGAGGAGATCTTCGGCCCCGTGGCTCCGGTCATCTCCTTCTCCACCATCGAGGAGGCCGTGGAGATCATCAACAGCAGCGAATACGGGCTCTCGGTGGGCGTGCTCGGCGATGTCGGCCTGGCCATGAAGATCGCCGACCAGGTCGACTCCGGCAAGGTCCACATCAACGAACAGACCGTGGGCGACGAAGCGAACGCGCCCTTCGGCGGGGTCGGCGATTCCGGCACCGGCTCCCGGCTCGGCGGCGCGAGCGCGAACATCGAGTCCTTCACCGAGACCCAGTGGCTGACTGTGCGCTCGGAGATCGCGTCCTACCCGTTCTAGATTCAGCCCTCGCTGATGCTGACCTGGGCCTTCTCCTCGCGGCCGAAGGCCCAGAGCAGCAGCTCCTCGGGCGCGCCCTGGATCTCCTGCACCGGGGCGGAGGACGGTCCGCTCGTCGTCGCGCCGTAGCCGGGGCTGATGAACGTGATGCGCCGCTTCGCCTTGCGCGCGGCCATCGCGAACATCGCGGTGGAGCCCTGCTTCCAGAGTCGCCTGCGCAGCTTCTCGGAGATGCGTCGCGGGCTCTTCGGATCGAAGTCCGACTGCGCGCGCAGCACGTCCTCGGTGTGGATGTAGAACTCCGCGGTGTTCATCAGATCGTTGAGCGGTGGGAGGCTCTGCGGGAAGTAGAGAGGCGGCCCGGCCTCCGCCCGGTTGACCAGTGACTCATACCCGGTGGCGCGCAGCTTATCCAGGGTCCTGCGCGCCGCGTCGCCCACCAGCGGCAGCGCCGGACCGATGATCAGGTCCGGGCGGGAGTCGCGGATCACGATGTGCAGAGCCAGGTCCTCGGCGGCCCACCCTTCGCAGAGCGTCGGGGCGTCGGCGGGGACACTGCGCAGTGCAGTGACCAGGGCTTGGCGTTGCTCAGAAGCTGTAGAGGTCATAGGCCCAAGTGTATGGTCGGGGCATCACTTGGGTACGGAAGGACCGTGAGATGACTCCGCAGGCACGCACCGAAACTTGGCTCGATCCACATGGCACCCCGGACTCCACGGTGAAGCAGCTCATCGCGCTCATCCTCTTCGTCGGGATCCCGCAGGCCGTGGGGTTCCTGGGCAACGTTCTCACCGCCGATGAGACCGACGGTTGGTACGCCGACGCGGACAAGGCCGCCTGGACCCCGCCGGATGCGGTCTTCGGTCCGGTCTGGACCGTGCTGTATCTGCTGATGGGCGTGGGCGCCTGGCTGGTCTGGCGCCGTCGGCACAGCGTCAACGCCACTCCGGCACTGGCGCTGTTCGTGGGGCAGCTGGTGCTCAACAGCATCTGGTCCCCGCTGTTCTTCGGCGGCTATCCGCTCTTCGGCACCGCAGCTCTTTGGGCCGCGATGGTGCTCATCGTGGTGTTGATCGTCGCGATCGGGCTGACCATCTGGCGGTTCTGGCCGATCTCCCGGGTGGGGGCATACTTGCTGCTCCCTTACTTGGCGTGGACGCTGTATGCCTCGACGCTGAACTTCTACATCGCGCTGATGAACTGAGCGTCCAGGGCTTGCGCGGGACTCGACTACCCGAACCCGGTGCCCAGCAGCGTGCCGATGATGAACGTGGCCGCGAGCGCGATCGCTCCGCCGATCACCACCCGCATGGTGGGCCGCAGCATCGGACTGCCGCCGAGCCGAGCACCTAGCGCCCCGGTCAGCGCCAGGGTCAGCAGCACCAGCGCGAAGGTCGCCGCGATCCGGATATCAGGCGGCAGCAGGATCGCGGCGAAGGGAATGATCCCGCCGACGGCGAAGGCCGCGGCCGAGGCGAACGCCGCCTGCCACGGGCTGATCAGGTCCTCCTGATCGATGTTGAGCTCGACGGAGAGGTGCGCCGCCAGCGCGTCATCCGCGGTGAGCTCCTCGGCGACCTTGCGCGCGGTCTCGGCGGAGAGCCCCCGCGCTTGGTAGAGGCCGGTGAGCTCGTCGAGCTCCTGCTCCGGCATCTGTGCGAGCTCTCCGCGCTCCTTCTCGATCAGCGCCTTCTCACTGTCGCTCTGGCTGCTGACCGAGACGTACTCGCCCAGCGCCATGGAGATCGCGCCGCCGACCAGGGCGGCGGTGCCTGCGGTCACGATGGGCGCGAGCTGGTTGGTCGCTCCAGCCACGCCGACGACGATGGCCGCGACGGAGATGATCCCGTCGTTCGCGCCGAGCACCCCGGCGCGCAACCAGTTCAGCCGTCCCGCGATGCCTGCGGTGTGCGGCTCTCCGGCGTGGACTGGCATGTTCATCCGGCGTCCCTCAGGATTCGGCAGCTGGTCGGGCAGATCTGCTGCGCCCATTGGACCGTAGACCTGAGGCTCAGCTCAAGAGGTCGCGCCCAGCTCCCGAAGCTTGGCCTCGACATCGGCGTTGGAGGGCTCCACCTGGTGTGAGCCGTCGGGGTAGACGACCACGGGAATCTGCTTGCGTCCGGAGATCTCCTCGGCCACCTTCGCGGCGGCGACGTCGTGCTCCAGGTCGATGTAGTCATAGTCCAGCTCGAGCGCGTCGAGCTGGGCCTTGGTCCGCCGGCAGTCCCCGCACCACTGGGCGCCGAACATCCGGATCTTGGTGTCTTCTGTCATTGGGCATTCTTCCTTCTCTGGACCAGGGTCAGCTGTCTGACCGTGTCAGCTGCCGAGCACGTGTTCGAGGGCCTCTTGCAGGGTGTGGTGGCGGAACGCGTATCCCAGGGACTGGGCCTTCACCGAGGTGACCTGCTGATCCGCGCCGACGATCTCCTTGGCACCCTGCTCACCGAGGACCAGCTTCGGACCGAAGGTCGGCACCGGGATCGCCGAGGGGCGGCGCATGACCGCGGCCAGGGTCTTGGAGTACTGCTTGGCGGTGACCGGCTCAGGCCCGACACCGTTGACCGGACCTTCGGCGTGCGGGTTCAGCGCCAGGTGCACGATCAATGAGGCGATGTCATCGATACTGATCCAGCTCTGCCACTCCTTATCACCCAGCGGTCCGCCAGCACCGAGGGTGTAGAGCGGCAGCAGCTGAGAAAGCGCGCCGCCGGCGGGGGTCTGCACGATCCCGGTGCGGACGATCCCGACCCTGACCCCGGCCTTCTTCGCCGGCGCGGTGCTCTCTTCCCACTTCTTGCAGACGTCAGCGAGGAAGTCAGTGCCCGCAGGTGAGTCCTCGGTCAGGATGGCGCTGCGGCTGGAGCGATCGGCCGGCGTCGCACCGTAGTAACCGATGGCGGAGCTGCTGATCAGCACGCGGCCGCGCTGATCGGCTTCTTCCAGGTGCGCGAGGGTGCTGGCGATCAGCGAGGTCCCCTCGACGCGGGAGTCGAGGACCTTCTTCTTGTGTTCATCGGTGAAGCGGGCGGCCAGCGGGTGTCCGGCGAGGTGGATGACGGCGTCCACGTCGCGCAGCGCCTCCGGGTCCAGGGTTCCGGCCTCGGGATCCCAGATGATCTCTCCGGTCTTTCCGCCAGAGGAGTCCCCGTGGCCGCGGACCATCCGGCGGACCTCGATGCCGGCACCGCCGAGCAGCGCGCATACCTGGCGTCCGATCAGCCCGGACGCGCCGCTCACGGCGACCACCTTGATCGGGGCGACCTCGGGCACGTGGTGGGGGTCTTGGTTCAGCTGTGAGGCCAGGCGGCCGTGGGACTGGTGGAAGGCCAGGTCATCGCTGCTCTGTCGGCCGCGGTAGGCGAAGATCCGGTTCAGTTCGGCCTCGAACTGGCGAGCGACCACCTTCTGCACCGCAGCGGGGAGCTTGTCCACCAGGGGCAGCTCGTAGGTGACCTTTTCACGCAGGACCATCCCGGCGCCGTCGTCCTCGAAGCTGCGGTCATGCCGCCAGGACTTCGCGGGACCCGAGATCATCTCATCGGAGAAGCCATGTCCAGGCTTGAAATTGGTGTGCCGCGAGCGCCATTTGGTGTACCCGCGCATCGGCAGCGAGCTGGCCGAGCCGGCCATATCGGCGAGGGAGGACAGGGTGGTGCCGAAGAAGCTGGGCATGTTGATCCCGAGCACCGACTCCGACCCGTCCTGCAGACCATTGGTGGGCTCCTCGATCACTCGACCCGCGAAGGGCGGATGCAGCCGCACCAGCGCACCCGGGCGGGCGTACCAGTCGAAGACGTCTTCACGGGAGAAGGGCAGGTGGGTCTCGTACTCGAAGATCGGCATAATGCCTCCTGGTAGACCTGGCGCGGCAGCTTAGCCGGAACGCTACCAGGCCTCACTGCCCGGTGTCTGGGAGTTTCTTCCGGCCTCCGCAGTGCTAATCTCGGGCCATGCCGGTTCGTAACACTCGCCGCGTCCGCGCCGCGCGCCGGCGGACCAGACGCGTCGCCGCCTCGGGAAGCGACCTGACGAAGGACCAGTGGTTCCGCATCCTCCAGGCGTGGGCACGCTGCGCCTACTGCGGCGCCGAAGGTGCTCCTCTCCAGAAGGACTGCGTATCCCCGATCTCCCGGGGTGGGCGTTACACGATCGACAACGTGGTGCCTGCCTGCCGTTCCTGCAACGCGAGCAAGTGCAATGACGAGGTCACCTCCTGGATGCGACGACGGCGCCTCGACGAGCCGGCGTTCCTGCGCCGCTGGGTCGAGATCACTCGGACCCTCCGCGCGGAGGATGCAGCGGTGGAAGATGCAGCAATGGATGATGAAACGGCGTTGAGCTGATCACATCTCGTCCCGGAAGCCGTGTCATAGGGCTGTGACAGAGTAGTCACGTGAGCATCCCCAGCACGAACACAGCCAGCCCTGACTCCTCCGCCGCCGAGCGCGATCCGGCCTTCTACACCGAGGCCCGCGAGCGCCTGGCCGCGCTGGCCGGAGCCGAGGTGGACTTCCGTGACGGCCAGTTCGAGGCGATCTCCGCGCTGGTGCAGGAACGACGCCGGGTGCTGGTGGTGCAGAAGACCGGCTGGGGAAAGTCTGCGGTCTACTTCCTGGCCGCTCATCTGCTGCGCAGCCGCGGACGCGGGGTCAGCCTGATCGTCTCCCCGCTGATCGCGCTGATGCGCGACCAGATCGCCGCCGCCACCCGCGCCGGGGTGCGCGCCCAGGCGGTCAGCTCCGCCAACGCCCACGAATGGGACTCCATCATGGAATCCCTGCGCAATGACGAGCTCGACGTGCTGCTGATCTCCCCCGAACGTCTGGCCAACCCGCGCTTCCGCGACGAGGTCCTGCCCGGGCTGCTGCAGCGCATGGGCATGCTGGTGGTCGATGAGGCTCACTGCATCTCCGACTGGGGTCATGACTTCCGCCCCGACTACCGCCGCATCGGGGAGATCGTGCGCAACCTCCCCGCCGAGGTCCCGGTCCTTGCCACCACCGCCACCGCTAACTCACGGGTGGTCGATGACATCGCCGCCCAGCTCACCCCTGCCGGGGAAGCTGCCGGACTTCAGGGGGCTGACAAGGAGGTCCTGGTGCTGCGCGGCACGCTCAGCCGTGAATCCCTGCGCCTGGGCGTCCTCTCGCTGCCCGACTCCGAACAGCGCATCGCCTGGCTCACCCAACATCTGAAGGACCTCACCGGCAGCGGGATCGTCTACGCGCTGACCATCTCCCAGGCCACCGACCTCGCCGCGCACCTGAATTCCCACGGCTACAAGGTCGCCGCCTACACCGGGCAGACCGACCCGGATGAGCGCCAGCAGCTGGAGCAGGCGCTCAAGGACAACACGGTGAAGGCGTTGATCGCGACGAGCGCGCTGGGCATGGGCTTCGACAAGCCGGACCTCGGGTTCGTGGTCCACCTCGGCGCCCCTTCCTCCCCGGTCTCTTACTACCAGCAGATCGGCCGTGCAGGACGCGCGGTGGACAGCGCCGACGTGCTGCTGCTTCCCGGCAAGGAGGACATCCGCATCTGGGAGTACTTCGCCCAGGCCTCCATGCCGACCCAGGAACGCGCCGATGCCGTGCTGGGCGCCCTCTCCCCCGAGACCACGCTCTCGGTGGCCAAGCTCGAGGCCATGGTGGAGATCCGCCGCTCCCCGTTGGAGCTGCTGCTCAAGGTCCTGGAGGTCGACGGCAGCGTCCGCCGGGTCTCCGGCGGCTGGCTCTCCACAGGCAGACCGTGGACCTATGACGCCGAGCGTTATGACACCATCCTGGCGATGCGCCGGGCCGAGCAGCAGCTGATGCTCGACTACGAGCGGCTCCCCGCCGGGGTCTGTCGAATGGTCTTCCTGGCCCACGCCCTCGACGACGAGGAAGCCCAGCCCTGCGGTCGCTGTGACACCTGCGCAGAGACCTGGTTCCCGCACGATGTCTCCCAGTCGGCCCTCGCCGAGGCCAAAGACAGCCTGGACCGCGTCGGTCTGGAGATCGCCCCGCGCAAGCAGTGGCCCACCGGGCTGGACGCACTCGGGATCAACCTCAAGGGAAAGCTCCCGGCCGAGGCACAGTCTCAGCCGGGACGAGCACTCGCCCGGCTGAGCGACCTCGGCTGGGGCACCCCTGTCCGCGAGGCGCTCCAGGGCGCCGACGCGGAGGTCTCCGAACAGCTGGTGCGTGGAGCGATCCGGGTCCTGGCCGAATGGGGCTGGGCGCGGCGACCCGACGTCGTCGTCTCGATGCCCTCCCGGAAGCATCCGGTGCTGGTGGACTCCATCGCCCGGGCGCTGGCCCAGGTCGGTCGGCTGCCCTACGCAGGAGCACTGGAGTGGGTCGACGGCGGTCCCACCAGCACCCCGGACACCAACAGCGCCTTCCGGCTGGCCGGGCTCTTGGGGAAGTTCGCGGTGCCGAAGGAGCTCGCCGAGAAGATCAACGGCGCCTCGGTGCTGCTGGTCGACGACGAGGTCGTCTCGCGCTGGACGCTCACCGTGGCAGCCCGGGAGCTGCGCGGGGCGGGTGCGGCAGAGGTGCTGCCCTTCGCGCTGGGCATGCGCGGCTGATCCCGACTCCCCGCAGGTGATTCGGGCGGGATGAACAGGCGGAGGGTACGGGCGTGAATGCTGGATACTCCCAGCTCCAGCCACCAGGATGAGGACCATCGCCGGGACTCCGCTCCCGGCCACCGGCAGCAGCCTGAGGAAGGACGACCTGTGAACTCACAGAGCCCGCACACCGCCTATGAGCCCTCGAACACCCACCGCTCGGTCTGGCTGGACACCTACTCCCCGGAGTCCATCCCCAGCGACTCCTTCACCGAGGGCGCGCACTATGACACCGTCGTCGCCGGAGCGGGCCTGACCGGTCTGACCACGGCGGTGCTGCTGGCCCGGGCAGGGCACAAGGTGGCGGTGCTGGAAGCCCGAGCAGTCGGGGTCGTCGCCACCGGCAACACCACCGCGAAGCTCTCTCTGCTGCAGGGCACCACGCTCTCCAGCATCCGCAGGCACCACTCCGCTGAGGTGCTGCAGGCGTATGTGGACGGCAACGATGAGGGCGTCTCCTGGCTGGTCCGCTATATGCAGGAACACGGGGTGCCCTATCAGCATCGCACCGCCTACACCTACGCCACCACAGAATCCGGACTCTCCTCGGTGCAGGAGGAGTTCGCCGCCTGCCAGGAGGCTGGGTTGCCGGTGACCTGGACCGATCAGACCGATCTGCCGTTCGAGGTCAGCGGCGCCGTGGCACTGGCGAAGCAGACTCAGTTCCACCCCATGGAGGTCCTCGCCGCCCTGGCCGAGGAGCTCCGTCAACGCGGCGGGGAACTCATCGAAGGGGTCAGGGTCACCGGGGCGACCTCCAACGGCTCCGCGGCTGGTGACGCATCCGACACTGCCGGGGGCGCCGGTGCGAAATCCCGTACGGGAACTCCCCGGGCCTCGGTGGAGGACGACACCGAAGGCTCCCCTCTGGACCCGGCAGTGGATGAGGCGCCGCTGACCGTGGAGACCTCCCAGGGTCAGGTGACCGCGGCGCGGCTGATGCTCGCCACCGGGGTCCCGGTCCTGGATCGCGGCGGCTATTTCGCCAAGCTCAAACCCAACCGCTCCTACGCGATGACCTATCGGGTGCCCGGCGCTCCGGTCAGCATCCCGAAGGGAATGTATCTCAGTGCCGACACCCCTGGCCGAACCCTGCGCACGGTCCCGGTGAACGGTGAGGAGCTGCTGCTGATCGGCGGCAACGATCACGGAGTGGGCCGTTCACCCTCCGAGCGCGCCGCCGTGGATGATCTCGAGGCCTGGGCGCAGGCCCATTTCCCCGGCGCGAGGCGCACCCACGTGTGGTCCGCCCAGGATTACCGCACCGCGCAATACGTCCCGTTCTTCGGCGCGCTGCCCCGCGGCGGCGGAAGGATCTATCTGGCCACCGGGTACAACAAATGGGGCATGAGCAACGCGGTGGCCGCGGCGCTGGCCATCTCGGCGCAGATCCTCGGCGGGCACATGGCCTGGGCCGAGACGCTGAGCAAACGGATGGTCACGCCTTCGGACGTGTTCACCGGGATCAAGGACAACCTGGAGGTGGGCGGGACCCTGGTGGCCGGCTGGGTGGGCGCCGAGCTGCGCTCGCTGCCCGAGGACACCCCCGAGGAGGGCGAGGGCAATGTGGGTCGCGACCATGGGAAACCTGTCGGGGTCTCCACCGTGGACGGTCAGACGTGCAAGGTCTCCGCGATCTGCCCCCACCTGGGCGGGGTGCTGAAGTGGAACGACGCGGCCCTGTCCTGGGACTGCCCGCTGCACGGCTCACGCTTCGCCGCCGACGGAGAGCTTCTGGAAGGGCCCGCGGTCACGAATCTGTCGCCATTGTGAAGTCCCGCGGGTAGGAGGCCTGGGCGCCGAACCGGGTGGTCGTGGCGGCGGCGAACCTCGAGGCGATGGTGGCCGCCGTCTTCAGACTGTCTCCGCAGGTCAGCCGTCCGAGCAGGGCGCCGGCGAAGGCGTCCCCGGCGCCGCTGGTGTCAACTGCCTCCACCTCGACGCTGGGCACATGCACCGGTTCCAAGCCAGCTTCATGGATGCTCGCCCCGGCTGCTCCGCGCGTGACGATGAGGGTCTCGATGCCCAGCGCGCCGGTCGGGTCTTCGGGTGTCGGGTCCTGCGAGTGACGGTGGGCAGCGCCGGCATCCGCCAGCAGATGGTCGGCCTCACCTTCATTGACGATCACCAGGTCCACGTGGCGGAGATCCAACGTCTGCTCAGACAGCGGTGAGGCGTTCAGCGCCACCCTGGTCCCTGCCGCGCGGGCGCGGGCAGCCACCTCCAGGACGGTGTCCAGCGGGACCTCCAGGCTGAGCAGGATCCAGTCGGCCTGGTCCAGCAGCGCTTCCGGGCAGTCCTGGGCTTGGAGTTCCGCGTTGGCCCCGGGGACCACCACGATGGTGTTCTCCCCGTCAGCGCGCACGGTGATGAAGGCCATCCCCTGGGCGCCGCGGCCCGGAGCCACGGCGTCGACGTGAACCCCTGCCTCGCGCAGCGCGTTCACCGCTTCGGCCCCGGCGGCGTCGGACCCGCAGCGAGCGATCAGCTGCGCCTCGGCGCCGACCAGCGCTGCGGCCACTGCCTGGTTCGCGCTCTTACCCCCGGTGGCGGTCTGCGACGCGGTGGCCAGCAGGGTCTCCCCGGGCTGTGGGAACTCAGGCAGCCGCGCGGTGATGTCGCGGTTCACCGATCCCATGACGAGCAATGTCATATGTGTCCTCTCCTGTGCAGGGCAGCTGAGTCCCATGATGCCAGCGATGCACAGGGGCCTGCCGCCAGAGATGAGCACGGCTCGGAGCGGATGCGCGGCAGCGTCTGGAATTCTGCCGCGGCGGCGAAGCACCCGATGCGAACGATCACGCGCGAAAGGCCCAGCCGATGTGCGGCTGGGCCTTTCGAATGTATGCACGGCGGTGAGCACGGCCGGCGTCATGCAGCCGGAAGCACCTCGGTGGCGCTGCCCTGACCCGCAGCCCCGGCCTGCTCAGCTCAGGAGAGCGAGAGGAAGAGCTTCTCGAGCTCCTCCACGGTCAGCCCGTCCTCGGTCTCCGCCGCCCGCTCAGGGTCGGTGACGCAGAACTGCATCGCCGAGGAGACCACGCTGAACCCGGCGCGGTCCAGGGCGGTGGACACCGCCGCGAGCTGGGTGACCACGTCGCGGCAGCTGCCGCCGTTCTCCACGGCGTTGATCACCGAGTCCAGCTGGCCGCGGGCCCGCTTCAGGCGGTTCACGATCTTGCGCTGTGTCTCCGGATCGGCTTCTCTCATGATTCTCTCCCTGTTTCTCGCACTGATTCGTCTCTATGTTGCCAGCTGATCTCCGCGCCGGCGGTACAGCAGGGTCCCGAGCAGCACCACGATGGCCGCTGCGGCGCCCAGGCCGTAGGCCAGCGGCAGCTCCTGGAGGAACACCACCACGCCCATGGCCAACACCAGATATCCGAAGGCCTTCTTCAGCGCCTTCTCTGGGACGTGCTTGCCGAACGCGGTGCCGATCAGCGCGCCGATCACCGTGATCACGGTGATGATCAGCACCGGGACCCAGTCGATGCTCACCGAGGTCAGATACCCGGCGAGCCCGGTGAAGGACTTCATCGAGATGATCAGCAGCGAGGTGCCCACCGCGGCGGGCATCGAGAGCCCGCCGAGCAGCACCAGCGCCGGAACCACCAGGAACCCGCCACCGGCACCGACCATGCCGGTCACCAGACCGACCACGAGTCCTTCGATCAGGATCTTGGCCAGCGGAAGCTTCTTCCTAGGCTGACCAGAGGCTTTGGCGCGACGGTCCAGGATCATCGCCAACGCCGTGGCGACCATCATGATGCCGAAGGCCACCATCAGCACGACGCTGGGCAGTCGGCTCCCCAGCAGTCCGCCGCCGAAGGCTCCCACCATGGCCGCGGCGCCGAAGATGAACCCGGTTCGCCACTGCACGTTCCCGCGCTTGGCATGGGCGACCACGCTGACCGCGGAGGTGACCCCGATGATGAACATCGAGGCGGCGATCGCCTCCTTCGGCGGCATTCCCGCCACGTAGGTCAGAAGCGGAACCGCAAGGATCGTACCCCCGCCGCCGAGCAGGCCCAGCGAGATCCCGATGATGACGGAAAGGATCATCGCCAGGATGAGACCGGTACTCACCCCCGCGACGCCGGAGTCTGGATCTGCGTGGAGCGAGGAATCTGCGCCAGGAATGCCTCCACGGTCGGGTCAGCCTCCACCTTGTTCCACGGCATCTTGTTCAGCGCCGCGGCCATCGCACAGGAATCGGTCGCCGCGGAGAAGGTCAGCCCCGCACCGATCGCGCCGGCGACGTAGCCGACCTTTGGGGAGATCAGCTTGCCGCCGAGGAACCCGGCGAGCACCAGCGATCCGGCGACCATCCGGACCTGGCGATCCATGGCCCAGCGCTGCTGGCCACGGTGCGTGTGCTGGCTGTGCTGCGCTTCCATGGCGACGACGCCGCCCTCGAGCACCCGTGCCGTGTCCACTCCTGCAGCGCGCAGGTGCTGCAGGGCCTGGTTGGCGCGGTTGCCGGTCTGGCAGATCAGCACGATATCGCCGTTGAACTGCTCGGCCAGGGTCTCCTTGTTCTTCTGCAGCAGATCCAGCGGGACGTTGTGGGACCCGGGGACCCGCAGCGACTCGTGCTCCGCAGGGGTGCGCACGTCGACGAGCAGCGGGGCGTTCTGTGAGCGGAGCTTCTCGACGAGTTCGGTGGGGCTCATCGGGGATGCGGCCGCCGTCGTCGTCGGGTTCAGGGTGCTCGTGGTGGTGTTAGCCATAGGGCTGGTGTTTCCTCTCGAAAAGTGTGTGGTGCTGCTGAGACCAGAACAGTCTGATCAGTGTGATTTGTTCCAGTCTGACCAGCCGGCATAGCTGCCGACGAGTTCGCGGACGTCATGGCCCTGCCGGCGCAGCGCGCTGGCGGCCACCGAGTTCCGGACCCCGGACTGGCAGTAGGTGACGATCGGGCCGGAAGCAGGAAGCTGATCCTGGTTCCACAGCACGCGGCCGGCGCTGAGCTGCTTGGAGCCGGGGACGTGGCCGTCGGCGTGTTCGGACTTGTTGCGCACATCCAGCAGCAGAGCCGGCTCGAAGTTCTCCAGCTCGGCAGGGGTGATGGTGGCCGGCTGAGTCTGCGGCAGGTCGGCGATGCTGACCGTGTAGCCCTTGACCGCATCGATGCCCACTCGCATCAGGTGATTCCGCATGTCCTCGGCCTGGTCCTGATCCGCGGCCAGGAGGATCAGCGGCTGCTGCTCCTTCTCCGGGTCGTAGGCCCAGGCGCCGTAGCTGGCGAACTTGCCGCCGGCGGGGATGTTCAGCGCAGCGAGGACGGTGCCCTGCTTGACCTCGTCGTTGGTGCGGGTGTCCACGAAGATCGCGCGGTCCTCTTCCAGGGCGCTGCGCACCTGGTCCGAGGTGAAGGCCTCGAGGGGGCTCAGCGGGCCGAGCACTGCGGGGCCTTCCTTGTTCTCGCGCTTCATCCGACCGAAGTAGGCGTGCGCGTCTGGCTGGCCGTCGAGCAGCTCATCGATGAAGCCCTGTTCATCGTCATTGGCCAGGTGCTTGGACCACCAGGCGTTGATCCGCTCGTAGCCGACCGTGGTGGCGGGAAGCGCGCCGAGTGCCTTGCCGCAGGCGCTGCCGGAGCCGTGGCCGGGGTAGACCAGCACATGATCGGGCAGCGTGAGGAACTGCTCTTTGAGGCTGGTGAAGAGCTGCTTGGCTCCCACGAAGCGGGTGTCCACTCCCCCGGCGGCTTCATCGAGGAGGTCGGGGCGGCCGAGGTCTCCGGCGAAGACGAAGTCTCCGGAGATCATGTAGCCGGGGTCGTTGCTGAAGGCGCCGTCGGTCACCAGGAACACCAGGTGCTCAGGGGTGTGGCCGGGGGTGTGGCGGGCCTCAATGGTGATGTTGCCCAGCTTGATGGTGTCCCCGTGGGTCAGCCGGGTGGCGTCGAAGCCGTACTGCCAGTCATCGCCGCCCTCGCCGGAGACGTAGGCCTCCGCGTTCGCGGCGGCAGCGAGCTCGCGGGTGCCGGAGAGGTAATCGGCGTGGATGTGGGTCTCGGCCACGGCGGTGATGCGCATGCCGTGGCGGGCGGCCAGTTCGAAGTATTCGCTGTTGTCGCGGCGGGCATCGATGACGATGGCCTCGCCCTTGGACTGGCAGCCGATGAAGTAGCTGGCCTGAGCCAGGTCCTCGTCGTAGATCCGTTCAAGAAGCATGAGATCCCTTCCTTTGAAAGTCAATGGATACCCCAGGGGGTATGTCACTACTCTCGCACATACCCCCTGGGGTATACAAATCTAGCCAAGTGACCCGGGCTCCATAGCGCTCTGGACCTTGCCGATGTGAGCCGGGAGAGGACGTCCTCACTGGTCATGCAGGCGTGCAGCCACTCCGGAGGCCACCAGGCCAGGGCCTGTGTCTACAGGCAGCTCGGTCAGGCGCCACTCCAGCATGCCCTCATGCAGCCGCCAGGCAGTCCGGCCGGCGGCACGCAGGAGATCCACCGCTTCGTACGCGAGCACACAGTAGGCACCACGGCAGTATGCAACGACGTCTTGACCGGACGGCAGCTCGTTGATCCGCCGAGGAAGCTCCTCCACCGGGATGGACACGGCACCTGGGATATGGGCGGCCACATACTCCTCGACAGGACGTACATCAAGCACCGTGGCCTCGCCCGCGGCAACCCTGGCCAGAAGCTCGTCCCGGCCAACCTCGTCCTGCTCACCCGGGGCCCCGGCAGCCCGACCGCTGGCCAGATAGTCCTCCCGGGCGCGACCCACATCGGAGACTCGTTCACCGGCCACATTTCGAAGCTGCTCATAGAGCCGGATCACATCCAGGCCCGCCAAGCCGTAGTGCACCCGGGTACCGTCCCGGCGAGTGGTCACCAACCCAGCCTGCTTGAGCACCTGCAGATGAGCCGAGGTGGTGCTCAGCCCCAGCTGAGCTGCAGCCGCCAGGTGCTCGACGCTTCGCTCGCCCTGGGCAAGCAGATCCAGCAGCTCCAGGCGCTTGCCGCTGCCCAGCGCCTTCCCCACTCGAGCCAGCTGCTCGAACAGCACGGTCTTCTTCTGCCGATCACCCAATTGATCCTCCAGACTTCTTTGGATTATCATAACAACCAGTATTCTAGTTTTCTTTGGAATACGAGATCAGCCCGACTCCTCGGGCAGCGCCGGCCTAGGAAGGGCGAGCCTCATGAAGGGTTCGGGATGCACTCACATTCGCAGGAACGCTGGGGCCGCCGTCGAGCGGACCCAGCGCTTCACGGCGAGCCCGCAGGTGGAGACATGAGCGCGCGTCGGTCCCCCGCCGGGCCACCGACGCTGGGACTGCGCGCCAACATCTCCCAGTTCACCCTCCTCGTCGCGGTGAACGCCCTGGTGGGAGGCATGGTCGGCCAACAGCAGACGGTGCTCCCGCTGCTCGCGGAATCCGAGTTCCAGCTCACGGGCTATACGTTCATCTTCACCTACGTCGCCGCCTTCGGCGTCACCAAGGCCATCGCCAACTACTTCGCCGGGACCCTGTCGGACAGGTACGGCCGCAAGCCGGTACTTCTCATCGGCTGGCTCTTCGCCGTGCCCGTTCCGCTGATGTTGATCCTCGCGCCGGACTGGGGCTGGATCATCGCCGCAAATGTCCTGCTGGGCATCAACCAGGGGCTCACCTGGTCCACCACAGTAGTGATGAAGATCGACCTCGTGGGGCCCACCAAGCGCGGCTTGGCCATGGGGCTGAACGAAGCCGCAGGGTATGGCGCTGTAGCCGTGACCTCCCTGCTGGCGGGATACCTGGCCGAGCAGTTCGGGCTGCGCCCGGCCCCGTTCCTGTTGGGCCTCGCCTACACCGCCCTGGCGCTGCTGCTCTCAGGTGCGTTCGTGCGCGAGACTATCGGGCACGCCCACCTGGAGGCCGCCGAGCATGTGGCCCGTGCCGACGGCACCCACGATCACCTGCACGCAGACCTCACCAGCCGGCAGGTCGCAGTCCAGACGAGCTTCCGGGAGCCGGCCCTCTCTTCGGCCAGCCAGGCTGGGCTGGTCAATAATCTCAACTTCGGTCTCTCCTGGGGTCTCTTTCCCCTGCTCTTCGCCACGGCCGACCTCTCGGTAGGCGAGGTCGGGCTCCTCTTCGCGCTGTACCCAGGCGTGTGGGGAGCGGGGCAGCTGGTCACCGGCGCGCTCTCGGATCGGATCGGGCGCAAACATCTGATCACCGCAGGGATGTCCACGCAAGCCGTGGCTCTGATGCTGATCGCCTCGGGTGATGACTTCAGCAGCTGGGCCGCGGGCACGGCTCTGCTCGGGGCCGGCACTGCGATGGTCTACCCGACGCTGCTCGCCGTGGTCGGCGACGTCGCCCACCCGGCCTGGCGCGGTCGAGCGGTAGGCGTCTACAGGGTCTGGCGCGATCTCGGCTACGCAGCCGGGGCTGTGCTGGGCGGGATCGTGGCCGACCTGATGGGACTCTCTGCCGCGGTATGGGTGGCTGCCGCCGTCAGCGCAGTCTCGGCCGCGATAGTGGCGGCACGGATGTACGAGACCCACCAGAGGCCCTCGGTGAGCAGACATTGAACTGCGCACAATTCAGTTTCGACCCTCGACCCGTAGCCCAGGAGGCCACAATGCAGGAAGTCTCACCTTCAATGACGTTCAAACGGATGGAGACGGCTCAGATCGTTGACGTGCGAGAAGATGAAGAAGTCAGCGCTGGCATGATCCCGGGAGCCCTCCATATACCCCTGGGACAGCTGCAGACACGACTGCCGGAACTCGACTCCGCACGACCGACGATCACAGTGTGCCGCAGCGGTCGGAGAAGTCTGACGGCGGCGCAGACCCTGAGCGACGCAGGATTCACCGTCGAGAGCATGGAGGGAGGAATGAATCTATGGGCCAAAGAGGGTCATCCGACGGCGCTCCCCTGAGAAGCCTCTGCAATTCCCTGAACTCAGCACCTCCTCACCGGCACCCCTGGCGTCCCTGGGCACGAGGCTGATGTCCACCGGTGGCCCTCTCTTCAGACAGCCCCTGCGCCGAGGAAGCCCTCCGGCGCGCGACGCGTTGAGCGCCGGAGGCAGCAAGTGCAGATGGCGCCAGCTGAAGGACAGCCGGTACGCTGAGAACTCTGCCCTCCCCCGGCCCGGTCCAGCTGCGGCCGCATCGCGGGAGCGCTGACATTTCGTGTATCTACCTGTCTCGGCGGCGGCCTCGCTGTGGAGTCAAGGCGGCACTGAGCACGCGAGAGCCGACTCCCGGAGGATCCACCACCATGCCCGCGCACCAGTCCGACGCCGTGCAGCCGCGACCAGCTGCTGAGCCAGGCACTCGTCCCGCACCCAGCTTCCCCGGCTCCGACCCGCGGCAGACCCTGCGCGGCGCCGTGGGCCCCGCCTATTTCCCGGTGGCCCTGCTGGCGCGCTTCCCGTACGCGATGATGGTGGTCGGGGTGCTGACCCTGGTGGTGGCCGCACGGGATTCCATCAGCCTGGGCGGACTGACATCGGCCATGGTCGGTCTGGGCACCGCGATCTTCGGCCCGCTCATCGGAGCCGCGGCGGACCGCTGGGGCCAGCGCCGGGTGCTGCTGATCGCCGGCTCCGCCAGCAGCCTCTCGCTGCTCGCCATGGCCTGGGTGGTCTATAGCCCCTTCGGCACCTGGGCCGTGCTGACCTCGGCCTTCTTAGTGGGAGCCACCGCTCCGCAGGTCCCGCCGATGTCGCGCAGCCGGCTGGTGGGCGTGATCTTCCGCGAGCTGCCCCCGGCACGGCAGCAGAAGACGATGAACTCCACGATGGCGTATGAGTCCGCCGCCGACGAGATCACCTTCGTCTTCGGTCCGGTCATCGTGGGCCTGCTCGCCGCCACGCTCGGCGGAGCGGCACCGATGATCGGCGCCGCGATCCTGACCCTGTGCTTCCTGATCACCTTCGCGCTGCACCGCACCGCGGACGTAGTGCCCAAGAACGCCGCCACCCACCAGGAGCCCGCACCGGTGCGGTCACTGTTCGCGCCGCGGCTGCTGGTGCTGATGGCCGGCGCGCTGGGCATCGGGCTGATCTTCGGCTCCACATTGACCACGCTGACCTCCTTCATGGCCGACCTCGGCTACGCCGAACGCGCCGGGCTGGTCTACGGCGCGATGGGCATCGGCTCGGCGGTCTTCGCCCTCGCCGCGGCCCTGTTCCCGGCGAGCTTCAGCCTTCAGGCGCGCTGGCTGAGCTTCGGCGGCGTGCTGCTGCTGGGCACCATCGGACTGCAGTTCGCCTCGGCCCTGCCGGTGCTGCTGCTGGTGCTGCTGGTGATGGGGGTGGGGATCGGCCCGACCCTGGTCACCCAGTTCAGCCTGGTGGCCGAGCGGAGCCCGCGCGGGCGCTCCACCACGGTGATGTCGCTGCTGACCACGGCGATCGTGATCGGCCAGTCGTCCTCCTCGGCGATCACCGGGTATCTGGCTGAGGGCTTCGGGACCCAGGTCGCGGCGCTGGTGCCGCTGGTCGCCGCGCTGCTGATCATCCTCGCCGCGGTGGCCAATGCGCTGGGTGTGAGCAACGCGCGGGACTACTCCCGGGACTGACCCTCAGCCTGGTCGTGGTGCTGATCCTCCGCCTCGTTGCGGCGCTCCGCTCCCCCCGGCACGTCTTCGGGATGCTCTCCGGCGCGCGCGTCGAGGGTCGGCCAGACCCCGGCCGTGCCTGTTCTCAGCACCGGGCGCAGCACCGAATCCTGCAGCGAGGATCCGCGGCGTCGTCGTCGGAGGGCCAGCACCAGGCGGACCACCACCGCCCCGCCGAGCACGACCCAGAAGCCGAGGAACAGCCATCCCACCACATGGTCCATGGGACCCACCTTGTCATGGTCCATCGAGCCGCTGAACCCCCGCCGCCTCACTGGGTGGGATACAGCTGCGTCCGGGCAGGCTGGAATCCAGACAGCCTTCATCTACTGGGCGATTTGGGCGCTTTTTCGGCCCTTTTGGGGCCCAGAGATCCCTCAAATCGCCCACTCGATGCGAGACAGAGCAGCTGGAGAGGGCACTGGGCCTTGGACCCCCGTGACACGAAGACGGCCGGTGAGGTCCCCGTCAGGGGAGCCTCACCGGCCGTCTCAGTGGCTCAGCTTCTCAGCTGGAGCCGTTGACGCAGAAGCTGATCACGCGTCGTCGTTGTCCGACTCCGAGGAGCCGTCACCTTCGACGACGGGTGCCAGGCTGAGCTTTCCGCGGTCATCGACCTTGGAGATCTCGACCTGGATGCGCTGGCCGACGTTGACGACGTCTTCGACGTCATCCACGCGCTTGCCCTCGTTGAGCTTGCGCAGCTCGGAGATGTGCAGCAGGCCATCCTTGCCCGGGGTCAGCGAGATGAACGCGCCGAACGTGGTCAGCTTGACCACGGTGCCCAGGTACCGCTCGCCGATCTCGGGGACCTGCGGGTTGGCGATCGCGTTGACCGCGGCGCGGGCTGCCTCAGCAGCTTCGCCGTTGGTCGCGCCGATCAGCACGGTGCCGTCATCCTCGATCGAGATGTCGGTGCCGGTGTCCTCCTGGATCTGGTTGATCATCTTGCCCTTCGGGCCGATGACCTCACCGATCTTGTCCACGGGGACCATCACCGAGATGATGCGCGGTGCGAACTCGGACATCTCATCCGGGGTGTCGATGGCGGCGGCCATGACGCTCAGGATGTGCAGGCGAGCTTCGCGGGCCTGCTTCAGCGCTGCGGAGAGCACCGAAGCGGGGATGCCGTCGAGCTTGGTGTCCAGCTGGATGGCTGTGACGAACTCGGAGGTGCCGGCGACCTTGAAGTCCATGTCGCCGAAAGCATCTTCGGCGCCGAGGATGTCGGTCAGGGCGGCGTAGCGGGTCTCACCGTCGACCTGGTCGGAGACCAGGCCCATGGCGATGCCTGCGACCGGAGCCTTCAGCGGCACACCGGCGTTGAGCATGGACAGCGTCGAGGCGCAGACCGAACCCATCGAGGTGGAGCCGTTGGAGCCCAGGGCCTCAGAGACCTGGCGGATCGCGTAGGGGAACTCCTCGCGGGACGGCAGCACCGGGGTGATGGCGCGCTCAGCAAGAGCACCATGTCCGATCTCGCGGCGCTTGGGTGAACCCACGCGGCCGGTCTCACCGACCGAATACGGCGGGAAGTTGTAGTTGTGCATGTAGCGCTTGGTCTTCACCGGCGACAGCGAGTCGATGTTCTGCTCGAGCTTGAGCATGTTCAGCGTGGTGACACCCATGATCTGGGTCTCGCCGCGCTCGAAGATGGCCGAGCCGTGCACGCGGGGAAGGACCTCGACCTCGGCGGTGAGCTGGCGGATGTCCGTCAGGCCGCGTCCGTCGATGCGGACCTGGTCGCGCAGGATCCGCTGGCGGATGACCTGCTTGGTCACGGCGCCGAAGGCCTTGGCGACCTCGCCGCCGCGACCCTCGAACTCCTTGCCCTCGCCGGCGAGGTCCTCGCGGACCTCGGCCTTCAGCTCGGAGTCGGCAGCGTCGCGCTCCTGCTTGTCAGCGATCTGGTAGACCGCGCTCAGACGCTCCGAAGCGGAGGACTCCACCGCGGCCAGCACGTCGGACTCGTAGTCCACGAAGGTCGGGATGTCGATGGCCGGCTTGGCGGCGCGAGCTGCCAGGTCTGCCTGTGCGTCGCAGAGGACCTTGATGAACGGCTTTGCAGCCTCGAGGCCCTCGGACACGATGTCCTCGGTGGGCGCGGTGCGGCCCTGCTCCTTGATGAGCTTCCAGGAGTCATCGGTGGCTTCGGCCTCGACCATCAGCACGGCGATGTCGTCGTTGACGACTCGACCGGCGACGACCATGTTGAACACGGCGTCCTTGAGCTGGGAGTGCTTCGGGAAGGCGACCCACTGGGCGCCTGAGCCGGTGTCCACGAGGGCCACGCGCACTGCACCGATCGGGCCGGAGAACGGCAGACCGGAGAGCTGGGTGGACATCGAGGCGGCGTTGATGGCGACCACGTCGTAGAGGTCATCCGGGTTGATCGAGAGGATGGTCTCTACGACCTGGACCTCGTTGCGGATGCCTTTCTTGAAGGCGGGGCGCAGCGGGCGGTCGATCAGGCGGCAGGCCAGGATCGCGTCGACGGAGGGGCGACCCTCGCGGCGGAAGAAGCTGCCGGGGATGCGACCTGCGGCGTACATGCGCTCTTCGACGTCGACCGTCAGCGGGAAGAAGTCGAAGCCCTCGCGGGGTGACTTGCCCACCGTGGTGGCCGAGAGCAGCGTGGTGTCCTCGTCCATGGTGACCAGGACGGAACCGGCGGCCTGCTTGGCGAGGCGGCCGGTCTCGAAGGAAATCGTGCGTGTACCGAATGATCCGTTGTCGATCACGGCTTCGGTGTAGTGAATCTCGGGACCCTGCATTACAGGTGTCTCCTCTCAGTAGCGTGCATTGCTGGCGAGCCAGTGAGAGGAAAGGATCTGCGTACATACGGTCGGTCATCGATCGAAGCCCACGGGCCTGGCACGTGTCGTGCCTCCCGGAGGCTACTACCGAGGACCGGAACATATGAGTTCGATCCCTCTCACTGGCGGGTGCGCCACCCACTATCCTCGCATACAAAGCAGGCGGCTCCTACGGTCATGAAGACCGTTTCAGGAGCCGCCTGTTTCGTTGCTTGGTGATCAGCGTTTGACGCTGAAGCTCATCGGCGGATACCGAGACGCTTGATCAGCGAACGGTAGCGCTCGATGTCCGTAGCAGCAAGGTACTTCAGCAGACGACGACGGCGACCCACCAGGATCATCAGACCGCGACGGGTGTGGTGATCATGCTTGTGCACCTTCAGGTGCTCGGTGAGGTCGGAGATCCGACGCGTCAGAACCGCAACCTGAACCTCGGGTGAACCAGTGTCACCCTCGGAAGTTGCGTACTCCTTGATGATCTCCTGTTTGACAACGGGATCTAAAGCCATGGAAGAGCTCCTTCATTGTTGTACCGCGAACAGGACCGGGCTTTGCCGGTGAGGGCCAGGGACCAGTGTCAGCCACCGCGGACTGCAGCATGACGACGTCGCCGAAGCGACCTTTCTACGATACAGGAGCGCCTGGCACACGGGAAACGCTGGTGTGCAGCACGGTCAGGTACGGCAGCGCGACCGGCTCCCCCGGGGTGAGCTCCAGGTGCTCGTCGAGGTACCAGTCCAGGTTGGCCCGGCGGCGGGCTCGGGCGGGCTCTTCGGCGGAGAGCCAGGAGCTCAGCGTGGTGGAGAGCTCCCGGATCTGTTCAGGTGTGATCTTCCGCTCCCACCGGGTCTGCGTGGTGTCCCAGGCGGTGAAGCGTGCCGGGTCCACCGGCGGGGTCCAGCCCGGCCGGTAGACATCTCCGGCGCGCATGATCCGGGTCAGCCGGTGCACCCAGGGCACCGAGGTGTCCAGATAGTTCGCGACCACCCCCAGCACTCCCTGCGGCCGCAGGATCCGGCGCACCTCGTCCTGCACCAGGGCGTCATCGAACCAGTGCCAGGCCTGGGCCGCGACGACGACGTCGCAGCTCTCCTGCTCCAGCCCTGTCGCCTCCGCCGTGGTGCGGTGCACCTTGAGGCGGTGCGGCGGGCGGGTCTGTCCGGGACTCTGCTCCGGATTCGGCTCCGGATTCTGCTCGACGCTGCGGGCGCACATGACCTCGGTCATGGCCGCAGAGGGCTCGACCGCGTGGACGCTGGCACCTCGGGCCAGCAGCGCCCGGGTCAGGATCCCGGTGCCGGCGCCGAGGTCTGCGACCACCGGCGGCCCGACGGAAGCGCAGGATCCAGCCGCGCGCAGCAGCTGGTCCACCATCTCGTCGGGGTAGCGGGGACGGACCGCGTCGTAGCGCCGGGCCTCCTCGAGCGAGGTGTCATCGGCGAAGGAGGCGCCCAGGCGACGTCGTCGTTCTGGGTCGGAGATCAGCGCCTGCTGGGCGGGCCGTGGCTTGGGACGGGAGGGCACGTGCCGAATCCGGTCTACTCGACGGAGAGGCGGGCGAGGACCTGGCGGGTCTGATCCACGTCCTGGTACATCTGCTCGACCAGCTTCTCCACGCCTTCATAGGCGACCATGCCGCGCAGGTGCTCGACGAACTCCACCCGCACGTGCTGGCCGTAGAGGTCGAAGTCCTCCACCGCCTCGGTGGGCCGGTCGATCACGTGGGATTCCACCACCCGCTCGACCCCGTGGAAGGTCGGATTCGAGCCCACCGAGATCGCCGCGGGCCAGCGGGCGCCGGCGGCGTCGACCAGCCAGCCGGCGTAGACGCCGTCGGCGGGGATCATGCCCTCGGAGTCGCGGCCCAGGTTCGCGGTCGGGAAGCCCAGGTCGCGTCCGCGGGCGGCCCCGTGGACCACCTCGCCGAGCACCGCGTGCGGGCGTCCGAGCACCTCGGCCGCCGCGGCGACGTCGCCGGCCTCCAGGGCCTCACGCACCCAGGTCGAGGAGCAGCGCCGCTCGGTCTCGGCCACCGAATGCCCGATCAGCGCGAAATCATCCACGCCGAGCACGCTGAAGCCGTAGCGTCGGCCCAGCTCGACCATGGTCTCGAAGTTCCCGGAGTTTCCGCGGCCGAAGCGCACGTCGTGGCCGATGACGACCACGGAGGCGTTCAGCGTGTCCACGAAATAGGTCTTGACGAACTCCTCGGGGGTGAGCCCGGCGAGGTCGAGGTTGTAGTGCAGCACCAGCAGCGCGTCGATGCCGGTCTCGGCCAGGCGCTGGACCTTCTCCGCGGTGCCGGTGAGCATCTCCGGGGACTCTTCGGGGCGGTGGACCTGCAGCGGGTGCGGATCGAAGGTGATCGCCACGGCCTGGGCGCGCGAAGAAGCGTCCGCTGCGGCACCATCGGCCTGCCCGTGGGCGGCGGCGACCAGACGGGTCAGGACCTCCTGGTGACCCAGGTGGACGCCGTCGAAGTTGCCGATGGTCACGGCGGTGGGTCCGAGCCCGCGGGGGACTTCTTCAAGACCATTCCAGAACTGCACGCCGATCAGCCTATCGCTCATCACTGGGTGTCCCGCGCGGCCTCGGTGCCCGGCCGGTGCCGCAGCAGCCAGAACAGGCCGATGAACGGCAGCAGCAGCGGCACAAAACCGTAGCCGGCACCGAAGTGGGACCACACGGTGGCCTCGTTGAAGAGCTCCGGATCCAGGTAGGTCCACAAGCCGACGCCGAGCACCCCGGTCAGCTCCACCAGCACCGCGATCAGGGCCACCAGCCAGGCGCGGGGGCCGATCCGAGCCAGGGCAAGGGTGGCGACGATGTAGACGGCGGCGGCGAAGGCGCTGAGCGAGTAGGACACCGGGGAGGCGTCGAAGTCGGTGAGGATCTGATACAGCGCTCGGGCGAAGGAGGAGACGGCAAAGATGCCGTAGGCGGTGATGATCAGCATGCCGACTCCGCGGTTGCGCGGAGTGGGCGAGGCGTTGGCCGGCACGTCCGACGACGGCCGGGTCATAGCGCGCTTCCCCACCAGATCTCCTCCAAGCGGTAGACCATCACGAACACGACAAGTCCGACGAAGCTCATCACCAGGTTGGACCAGCGGGTCTTGTCGATCATGGCCCAGATGAACACTCCGACCGGAAGCAGAAGTGCAGTCAGGATATAGCCCCAGAACTCCCACGCCTCGCCGGCCACCGGAGCCCCGGCGATCTGCCGGATCCCGGCGTAGATGCCGTAGGCGATGAGGTAGAGCTCGATCGCGGCCAGCGAGATGATCGAGGAGTCCGCGGGGTGATCGCGGGCCGCGGTCATCACCCAGCAGACCAGCACGGAGAGCCCACAGACGATGGCGCCTATGAGGAACATCACCGTCATTCGGAGTCTCCGGGCGGCTGTGTGACGCCGGTTCCGGCGGGCTGGGCCCCGGTTCCGCCAGTCTGCGACCCTGAATCCGCCGATGCTGAATCGGTCGAGCCAGGTCCGGTGCTGATCGCGAAGACCAGCTCGGGCTTGGCCTGGTAGTCGATGGAGTCGGAGTCCGCGGCATGGGCGGCGTCCGGTGAGGCCGAGGCGCCCTTCTTGGCGGGCACATCGATGAGCAGCGCGACCAGCTCGCCGTCGGGGGCGAAGGCCGCGGTGAGCTGCGGGTCCTCGCCGGTGCCCGAGGCGGTGATCCGCCGGCCGTAGCCGAGGTTCTCGGTCTCCTCTGCGGTGAGCTGACGCGGCGGGAAGAGGTGCTCGGCGGCTTCGGCGAGGCCGATGTAGCCGAAGTCCTCGCCCAGCTGCTCCAGGGTCAGGGTCTGGTCGATGCTGTAGGAGCCCACCGCGGTGCGGCGCAGCGCGGTGAGGTGACCGCCGACCTCGAGCGCCTCGCCCAGATCCCGGGCCAGGGCGCGCACGTAGGTGCCGGAGGAGACCCGGACCTCGATGTCGACGTCGACGAGCTTGCCGCCGTCGATCCGGCGGATCCCGAAGACCTCGAAGTCATGGACCGTGACGTCGCGGGATTTCAGCGCGACCTCTTCGCCGGCGCGGGCCCGAGCGTGGGCGCGCTGGCCGTCCACCTTGATCGCAGAGACCGTGGCGGGGACCTGTTGGATCGCGCCGGTGAGCTTCGCGATCTCGGCCGCGATGGCCTCCGGGGTCACCGCATTGGCGAACCGGGTCTGCAGCACCTCGCCCTCAGCGTCGTCGGTGGAGGTGGACTGACCCAGCCGCACGGTGGCGGTGTAGGTCTTGTCCACTCCGACAATATGGGTCAGCAGCCTGGTGGCGCGGTTGATCCCGACCACCAGGACGCCTGTGGCCATCGGATCCAGAGTGCCGGCATGGCCCACCTTGCGGGTCCCGGCGAGCTTGCGGATCCGTCCGACCACGTCATGGCTGGTCAGGCCGGCCGGCTTGTCCACCAGGACAAGTCCGGAGCCGACCTCCAGCTCTTCAGGCTTCTGCTTCTTCCCCATGCGTATCCAGCCTCAGCTTCCGTGCGCTCAGCGATCCGCGGAGCTGGAGCGGCCGTCGTCGTCGGATGCGGCGTCGTCCTCCGATGCGGCCAGCTCCTCCTCGACCTGCCAGCGGTAGGGCTTCTCCTCCGAGGCGGGCTGGGCGTCCTTGCGCAGGGCGGCGACCTGCTCGTCCTGTTCGCGGGCCTTGCGCAGGAGGTCCTCCATGTGCGCGGCCGTCTCCGGGATCTCGTCGGCGACGAACTCCAGAGTCGGGGTCAGCCGGATGTTCAGCTGCCGACCGAGCTCGTAGCGCAGGGTGCCCTGGTTCGCGGCCAGGACGGCCTCGGCCCCTGCCCGGGACTCCTCGTCCGGGGCCATGACGGTGTAGTACACCGTGGAGTGCTGGAGATCATTGGTCACTCGAGCGTCGGTGACGGTGATCAGTTCTGCGCGCTCATCCTTGACCCGGCGACGCAGCGCCTCGGCCACGATCACCTTGATGCGCTGCGCCAATCGGGCGGCGCGTGCTGGATCTGCCATGATGCGCTCCTTTCAGAAGACTTGTGTGTCCCTGGCCTGGATCCGCGCTTGATGCGGGGCCAGGTGGGTATGGTCTGCGGACAGGTCCGGGGACCCCGCCTGTGGCAGGGTCCCCGGAGCTGTCACCGGTGAAACCGGCGGGCCTGGTCAGGAGCGCGGAATTTCGCGCATCTCCCAGGTCTCGATGCTGTCACCTTCGCGGATGTCGTTGAACGATCCGAGGCCGATGCCGCACTCGAAGCCGTCGCGGACCTCGGTGGCGTCGTCCTTGAAGCGCTTGAGCGACTCGATGGTGAGGTTGTCTGCCACCACGTTGCCATCGCGCACCAGGCGCGCCTTGGCATTGCGGCGGATGAGGCCGGAGCGGACGATCGAACCGGCGATGCTGCCGAACTTCGAGGAGCGGAAGACCTCGCGGACCTCCGCGCTGCCCAGTGAAGCCTCTTCGTACTCTGGCTTCAGCATGCCCTTCAGGGCTGCCTCGATGTCATCGATCGCGGCGTAGATGACCGAGTAGAAGCGCATGTCCACGCCTTCACGCTCGGCCAGGTCGTTGACGCGCTCCGCAGGTCGGACGTTGAAGCCGATGATCACTGCGTTGTCCACAGTGGCCAGGTTCACGTCGTTCTGCGTGATCGCACCGACGCCGCGGTGGATGACGCGCAGCTGCACATCGGCACCCACATCGATCTTGAGCAGCGCATCTTCCAGGGCCTCCACGGCACCGGAGACGTCGCCCTTGAGGATGAGGTTGAGCGTGTCGATCTTGCCTTCTGCCACAGCCTGGTCGAAGTCTTCCAGGCTGATGCGCTTGCGACGCTTGGCCAGCTGAGCGTTGCGCTCCACGGCTTCACGCTTCTCAGCGATCTGCCGAGCCGTGCGGTCATCGGAGGTGGACAGGAAGGTGTCACCGGCGCGAGGCACCGAAGACAGACCCAGCACCTGCACCGGACGGGAGGGCAGGGCCTCCTTGACGGTCTCGCCGTGCTCA
The DNA here is from genome assembly GCF_022565895.1 of Nesterenkonia sp. YGD6. Classification (NCBI taxonomy): domain Bacteria; kingdom Bacillati; phylum Actinomycetota; class Actinomycetes; order Micrococcales; family Micrococcaceae; genus Nesterenkonia; species Nesterenkonia sp. YGD6. Next base: position 297,857 of record NZ_JAJOYY010000001.1, read on the forward strand.
TCGAACATGGCGCGGACGCGGCCGTGAGCCGTGCCGGCGACCATGTTGTCGCCCACCCGCAGCGTGCCCGACTGGACCAGCACAGTGGCCACGGCGCCGCGACCCTTGTCCAGGTTCGCTTCGATGGCCACGCCGCGAGCTGCCTTGTTCGGGTTCGCGGTGAGCTCCAGGGCTGCGTCTGCGGTGAGCAGCACGGCCTCGAGGAGCTCGTCGATGTGCAGGTGCTGCAGCGCGGAGACGTTGACGAACATGGTGTCGCCGCCGTACTCCTCGGGCACCAGACCGTATTCGGCCAGCTGACCGCGGACCTTGTCCGGGGAGGCGCCTTCCTTGTCCATCTTGTTGACCGCGACGACGACCGGCACGTTGGCGGCCTTCGCGTGGTTCAGCGCTTCGATGGTCTGGGGCATGACGCCGTCATCGGCGGCCACGACCAGCACCGCGATGTCGGTGACCTTCGCACCACGAGCACGCATGGCGGTGAACGCCTCGTGACCGGGAGTATCGATGAAGGTCAGGCCGCGCTCGACGCCCTCGTGCTCGACGTGGACCTGGTAGGCACCGATGTGCTGGGTGATGCCGCCGGCTTCGCCTTCGGTCACCTTCGCGCTGCGGATGGAGTCCAGGAGTCGGGTCTTGCCGTGGTCGACGTGACCCATGACGGTCACGACGGCGGCACGGGCGGAGAGCTCGTCGGAGCCCTCGGCTGCCAGCTCATCTTCGATGTTGATGTCGAAGGTGTTCAGCAGCTCGCGGTCCTCGTCCTCCGGGGAGACGATCTGGACCGGATAGCCCAGCTCATCGCCCAGCAGGTGGAAGGTCTCTTCGTCGAGGGACTGATTGGCTGTGGCCATCTCACCGAGCTTCATCAGCACGGTGACCATGGCTGCCGGCTCGGCATTGATCTTCTCGGCGAAATCGCCCAGCGAGGAGCCGCGGCGCAGCCGCACGACGGTGGTGCCGTCTCCCTTGGGAACGCGCACGCCGCCGATCTCGCGGGACTGACGCTGCTCCATCTCCTGGCGCTTTGCGCGCTTCGACTTGCGAGCCTTGGCCTTGGAGCCGCCGCGACCGAAGGCACCTGCTGCGCCGCCACGGCGAGGACCGCCGCCGCGACCGCCGCGTGGCGGGCCACCGGCGGGGGCGCCGGGACGACCACCGGCAGGAGCCGGGGTCTGGCTGGGCATCATCGACGGCTTGGGACCGCCCGGACGTGGTGCGGCTGCGGGGCGGGCTGCGCCGCCTGCTGCCGGTGCGCCGGGACGTGAGGCGCCGGCCGGGCGAGGTGCACCCGGACGCGGAGCGCCGGCTGGTGCACCCTGACCGCCGCGGGGACGGGGTCCACCGCTGCGCTCATTGCGCATGCCCTGCTGGGGTGCGAACGGGTTGTTGCCCGGACGGGGTCCAGCCGGTTTGGGACCGGGGCGGGGGCCGCCGGTTCCACCGGGACGCGGGGCCTGGCGCTCGGCGCCCATGCCCTGGCTCGGCGCGTAGGGGTTGTTGCCCGGGCGGGGACCGCCGGGCTTGGCGCCTGATGCGGCGGGCTTGGAGGCGGGCTTCTCAGCCGGAGCCTCCGTGCTCGCAGCGGGCTTCTCGGCAGCCTTGGGAGCTTCGGCCTCAGGAGCCGGGGTCTCGGCCTTCGGGGCCGACGCCTTGGGGGCAGCAGCTGCGGGGGCTTCGGGTTCGGGCGCTGCAGCAGGCTTCGGGCCGGGCCGGGGGCCGGGCTTGAAACCGCCGGGCCGTGGCGCGGAGGATCCTGATGCGGCGGGCTGCGCCGGGCCTGAGCTGTCAGCGGCGGGCGCGGAGGCACCGTCGGACTTCTTCGGACCTGGGCGGGCAGCGCCGTTGGACGCGGGGGCGTCGGCGGCGGGCTTGGCGTCAGGGAATGCCTGACGCAGCTTCTTCGCCACCGGGGGCTCCACGGTGGAGGAGGGCGACTTCACAAATTCGCCCATGCCCTGCAGTTTTGCGAGGGCTTCTTTCGAGGTGATGCCGAGCTCTTTGGCGAGCTCGTGTACGCGGGCCTTGGCCACATTTCTCCTTGTCTGGCCCACGCTTCCCCGCTGGCACCAGCGGGGCTGATGTCAGCGGTTCATCGGCGAAGGCCGTTTGAACTGTTCTGAAACCGTGACGGAGTTGCTGTGATGGGTCATCGCTGCGAACTCATGCGTCGGTCTTCATCGGGGATCCATCTCTCTGAACCCGCTTTCTGGTCTCCTCCGACTGTCCGCTGCATTGCTGCAGCCCCAGGCGGCGTCAACCGTTGGTGCCAATAATGTCGTGCAGGTCGAGCGTCCTCGGGTCCACGGTCCGGCGGAAGGCCCGGTTGAAGGCCTTGCGCTTGACGGCGGTCTCGAAGCACTCACGCTGCGGGTGCAGCCAGGCGCCTCGTCCGGGCAGGGCCCGATCGGTGTCCCACACCACCAGCGGCGGTGCAGGATCGGCGTTCTGGGCTGCGCTGAGTGCGAGCCTTATTGCCTTGTCCTGAGCGACCTCACGGCGACAGCCGATACAGGTACGCACTGGAACCATGACAGTCTACCCCTTCCGGCGGCGTCGAGCAGAAACGTGGGAGTGGGCGGCCGGTCAGGGTGCGGCGAGCGTGGCGTCGGAGACGATGTCGATCCGCCACCCGGTGAGCTTCGCGGCGAGGCGGGCGTTCTGGCCCTCCTTGCCGATGGCCAGGGAGAGCTGATAGTCCGGGACGACCACGCGGGCGCTGCGGGTGGCCTCGTCCAGGATGGTGACCGATTTCACCTTCGAGGGTGAGAGTGCGTGGGCGATGAACTCGGCGGCGTCGTCGGAGTGATCGATGATGTCGATCTTCTCGTCGTTGAGCTCGTTCATGACCGCCCGGACGCGGGAGCCCATGGAGCCGATGCAGGCACCCTTGGCGTTGATCCCCGACTGGTGGGCGCGCACCGCGATCTTGGTGCGGTGCCCGGCCTCACGCGCGATAGCCGTGATCTCCACGGAGCCGTCGGCGATCTCGGGGACCTCATGCTCGAAGAGCTTCTTCACCAGGCCCGGGTGTGAGCGCGAGAGCGTGATGGAAGGTCCGCGCATGCCGCGGTGGACGTCGACGACGAAGGCGCGGATCCGATGACCGTGGACGTATTCCTCGCCGGGGACATGCTCCTGCGGGGGCAGCAGCGCCTCGACGCTGCCCAGGTCCACCTGGACCATGTTGGGGTTGCGGCCCTGCTGGATGGTGCCGGAGATCAGCTCGCCCTCGCGGCCCTTGAACTGGCCCAGGACCTGATCGTCCTCGGCGTCGCGGATCCGCTGCATGATGACCTGGCGGGCGGTGGAGGCGGCGACCCGTCCGAAGTCCCGGGGGGTGTCGTCGAACTCCCCGATGAAGGTGCCGTTCTCGTCCTGCTCCTTGGCCCACACCGTGACGTGGCCAGTGGACTGATCGATCTCAGCCCGGGCGTGCTGCAGCGCTCCGGGCGATTTGTGGTAAGCCAGCACCAGCGCCTGTTCGATGGCGGGGATCAGCCGCTGCAGCGGGATCTCTCGCTCTTTGACAAGCATGCGCAGTGCGCTCATATCGATATCCACTTGTGCCTCCGGTTAAGCCAGTATCTACTGCGTGTGGGAAAACTCTACCTGCACTCGTGCGTGGGTGATCGCCGCGAGACTGATCTCCGCGGGATCTCCGTACTTCACCGGCATCCCCTTCTTGGGGGTCGGCTTCTGCTCGACCACGGTGATGGAGCCGTCGCTGACCGCCTGCAGCCGGGCCAGGATCGGGCTGTGCCCGGCCTGGGTGATCTCCAGCATCCGGCCCAGGTTGCGCTCGAAGTGCCGCGGTGTGGTCAGCGGGCGGGTCGCGCCGGGGGTGGAGACCTCGAGGTCATAGCTGTCGAGTTCGGGCAGGACGTCGTCCTCGTCGAAGCGGGCGGAGATGGCCTGGGACAGTTCGGCGATGGTGTCCAGATCCACCTGGTCGGTGCCGGTGAGCAGATCCACCGAGACCTTCAGCGTGGTGGTGGGCCCGTTTGCGGCGAGCTCGATCTCCTCGAGGTACAGCCCCTGCGCGGTGATCGTGGGGGTGATCAGCTCGGCGATCTTCGCCGCGCGGGCATCCTGGAAGCGCTGCTCACCGGTGGGGCGGGGGGCGGTGGCCATGACGGTCCTATCGGTGGTGGTCTGCGGTGCGTCTCTATTGTGCCTGAGACTCGCCGCACCTCCTACCGAGCCCTGTGGGTGCGCCCCGCTCAGGCCCGGCCCGCTGGCGGACCGAGTCTCCGGGAACGTCGGGGGTGATCGCTCGGCGGCGGCGCAGCGGCGGTTCAGCGGCGGCTCAGCGGAGGAGCTTGCCCTTCGCGGCCGCGAACTCCTCCTCGCTGAGCAGACCCGATCGTCTCAGCTCGGCCAGCCGCTGCAGGTCATCCATGAAGCTCGTGCCGCTGGGAACTGCCAGCGGCACAGGTGCGAGCGGGGCCGGAGGAGCGGCATGGGCGATCGCCGCCAGCGCGGCTGCCTCGATGCGCGCCTGCTGATGGGCGGCGGCGTAGTGCTCCTGGTCGTCGCGGTCCTGTGCCCGACGCTGCTGATAGACGTCCCCCTCCCCGGTCAAGGCCTGGGTGGCGCCGAGCAGCACAGACGTTCGGGCAGCCAGTCCGATCAGCCCCGGGCGTCCGACACGTTCGATCGTCACGGCGGTCCTCCCTCCACGGGGTCATACAGGTCGATGAGTGCGTTGACGACCGGGGCCGGTACTCGCGTGGTGCGCAGGACCTCCGCCTCCCCCTGGGCCAGCCGGTCTGCGAGCATCAGCTCGAACCTGAGCTCCAGGGCCAGCACCACCGCCGAAGACCCGCAGGCCAGCGGCGCGGCGAGCTCGATGAGGTCCTCCTCGCCGATCAGCCCCTCGGTCACCGGGTCCGGCCCCACGCTCAGTCCCAGCCGGTCGCGTCCCGCCAGGTCGAGCATGGCCGCTCGTCCGGCCTCGTCCTTGCTCACCGCGACCAGGTCAAGGAGTCTCACCGCGCCGGTGGAGAGCACATCTGCCAGAGCGGTCAGGGCACCGGGGGCCGGCTCTTGTCCCTCGAAGGCGAGCAGATAGATCTCCACGGGGCCGTATCGAAAGTCAGGCATGGTCTTTTCCCTCTCCGGTGATCTCCGCGATCCGGCAGAGCCCTGCAGCACAGGGGGTGTCTGATCCGATGCTCGCAGAGCCGACCGCGCGGCGGCGTTCTGCTCACCCGGAACGGGTGATTTTCAGTCCACCCGCCGCGGGGTCTGTGTGACGCTCAAGGTGTCAACTCCTCGACGGCGGCAGCGTGCACAGAAGGGCAATGTCATGGAATTCTGGGAATCGTTCTGGTCCATCATCTGGTGGTTCGTATGGGCCTTCGTGTTTGTGGCCTATCTGATGGTCATGTTCAGCATCATCGGAGACATCTTTCGGGACAGGAAGCTCGGCGGGTTCTCCAAAGCGGTCTGGGTGTTCTTCTTGATATTCCTGCCCTTCCTCACCGCATTGATCTATCTCATCGCTCGTGGCGGCGGGATGGCTGAGCGCGGCGCCGCAGCTGATCAGAGAAGCCATGAGGCGATGCTCGCGCGGCTGCGGGAGGTGGGCGTGACCAGTCCCAGCGTCGAGATCGAGAAGGCGGCCCTGATGCGCGATTCGGGCACCATCACCGAGGAGGAGTTCAGGTCGCTCAAGGCCAGGGCCCTCGCCTGAGGCTCTAGGTTCAGGGCGCGAGCTGCTGAGCCTCGCGGCGGGTCCGGACCCCCAGCTTCCGGTGGATCGCTCGCTGGTGGGTCTTGACCGTGTTCACCGAGACCATCAGCGCGTCCGCGATCTCCTGGATCGTCTTGGAGGTCTGGAGCAGCCGGTACACCTCGACCTCCCGGCCGGAGAGGGCCGCGAGGACCCCGCGGCGGCTCTGTTCAGCCGTCAGGGCGCTGGCGATGAAGGCCTCATGGGATGTGCGTCGGGTCAGATGGTCCGTGAGCAGCAGGCGAAGATTCAGGTCACCGTCGCAGAAGGGCTGGCGGATGTCTTCGCGCTCCGCGATGTCCAGGGCGTACTCACAGTATTCGTGGGCGACGTCCGGTTCCCCGCGCATCCGGTGGACCAGGGCAGCTGAGATTCGTGCGGAGATCGCCACGTAGGAGATTCCCATGAATGCTCGATGCCGGGACAGCAGGCGGAATGCGCGAGCGGGATCCCCGGCTCGCCGCAGAATGCCGGCCAGCACGACCCCGATCATCGGAAGGTCTGCCGCATCAGGGTGTCGCTCCACCAGCGCCAGGGCCCTCGGCCGGTGCCCCGCGACCTCCTCCAGCACGGCCTGCGCCGCATCCCGGAAGATCGGCCACTGCACCCCCTGGGCCTCCTCCCGTGACACAGCCTCCAGCTCGAGGGCAGCCCTTCGACACAGGGCCGGATCCCGGGCACCCGCAGCGCTGAAGGCCAGGAACGTCCGCACCGCGCCGCCGAGAGGAACAGGGGCGTCCCCCGCCTCGATGACGCGACCGAACCATTCGGTGGCGCTCTCGAAGTCTGCAGACCAGTACGCCAGCAGTCCCATCGCGGTGCCGAGCGCACTGCCCTCGTAGTGTGTCGATATCGAGGTCGATGCCTGAAGCGGAGCATCGACCTCGCTCAGGATGCGACGGGCGCGGGCGTTTCTGCCATCCCACAGATCGACCATGGCGAGACTGCCCAGTGCGCTCCGCTCAAGCTGGGCCTCCCCCATCGCTCCCCACTCGCGGGCGGCGGCAGACATGATCTCGGGGGCAGACTCAGGGTGCAGGCGGAGCCGCAGCTCGGTCCAGGCCAGCAGGAACAGCACCCCGACCCGCTCCCGTCCCTCGAACTCCCCCGAGACAGAGAGCCGCGCATGGACGTCCCGCGCCGCCGTCAGCGCCGCTCTGGGGTCGTCGGTGAGAAACAGTCGCGCGACCCGGAGCACGGACTCCACACCCTCGTCCGTCGCGTCATCGGGCAGCGAGTCCAGCACCTTGCGGAATCGGGTGCGGGCCACCTGATGCTCGCCCATGACATCTTCGGCGCAGGCGAGGATGAGCTGTGTCGTGGCCGCGCCGGATAAGCGCTGCGGAAGGCCCGCGCAGAAGGTGGCGACCTGTCGGGCGTGGTCCCCGATGATCAGCTCCAGCCAGTTCGCGACCAGCACCTGATGGGCACGATCATGATCCTGAGCCGCCTGGAAGTGGCGCAGTGCGCTCAGGGGGTTGGTGGACGACAGCTGCTCGCCTGCCCTGAGGTGGAGCAGGTTCAGCGCCGTCGGGTCCTGACGGCGCAGGATCTGGGTGCACTGCCGCGCGAAGATCGGATGCCACCGGTAGGTCGGGGTCTCGCCCGATTCGCAATGCCGACTCAGGAAGATGCCGCGGTCGACCAGCTCATCCAGCACCGCGGCAGCGTCGTCTCGACCGGACAGTGCGGTGGCGAGCTCGGCCGTCAGCTCCGTGCAGGCAGTCGTGGTGAGGATGAACACCGCCAGCGATTCACCCAGCCCGTCAAGGATCTGGGTCTGCACATAGCTCCTCAACAGGTCCTCGAGGCTGTCTCCCGCTCCGGGAGGCCGCTGGCTGGCCAGCGCGGCCGTCTGCACGGCGATAGGCCATCCCTGCGTGCTCTCGAGCACCTCGCGCGAGTCCAGGCTGTTTCCGAATCGCTTCAGCAGGCCCTCGGTCTCTGACCGGTCGAAGGCCAGATCCGCTGCGGAGAGATGGGCGGCGGAGTCCTCCAGGATCTGTTTCGCCAGCCAGGCCTCGATCGGGGTGGTTCCCAGGAACACCAGCCGCAGGTGTTCGGGGGCGTCGTCGACGAGCATGCCCAGCAAGCCGGCCCTCAACTGACCTGCGGCTCGCTGGGCGTCGTCGATCACCAGCACGGAGACAGACGCAGGCTGCTCGAAGGTCCGGCAGACCTGGTCGTAGAGCGTGGTCGCGTCGGAGCCCGGATCCAGCTCACCCAGCGCCTCGCGCAGATCGTCGTCGGCGTGGAGCAGTCCGCGCAGGGCAGTGATGACACCCGACGTGAGCGCCGCCGGTTCATCGTCGGCCGGACCCAGGCAGAGCCAGGCGACCGGACGCGGCTGATGCCTCGCCCATTCGGCGGCGGCCCGAGTCTTGCCGTGACCGCTGGGGGCGCTGATGACGGTCATCCGGTGTCCTGTGACCGCGCGCTCGATGGCCGCGGTCACGCGGGGACGCGGCAACAGGTCCGGCCGACTCGCCGGAATGCGATAACGGGCCCATGGCACTGTCGGATGCGCTGGCCTCGAGGCGGCCACGCTGGGAGTATATCCACGCTGCGCGACGGCGCGGGAGGGCTGGTCGACGACGCGTGGGAGCTCATCTGCGAGCGCCCCTTAGACTTGGGCCGGTAGAAGATCCCTCACCGGAAACGAGTTCACCTGTGCCGCTCCGCCTGTCTCACCTGTTCCTCCGCACGCTGCGCGACAACCCGGCCGACGCCGAGGTCGCCAGCCACCAGCTGCTGGTCCGCGCCGGCTACATCCGCCGCGCCGCCCCGGGCGTCTACAGCTGGCTGCCGCTGGGGCTGACCGTGCTGCGGAAGATCGAGGCGATCGTCCGTGAGGAGATGAACCGGATCGGCGCCCAGGAGGTGCACTTCCCGGCACTGCTGCCCAAGGAGCCCTATGAGGCGACCGGCCGCTGGGACGACTACGGCGACGGGATCTTCCGGCTCAAGGACCGCAAGGACGCGGACTACCTGCTGGCACCCACCCACGAGGAGGTCTTCACCCTGCTGGTGAAGGACCTCTACAGCTCCTATAAGGACCTGCCGCTCTCGATCTATCAGATCCAGACGAAGTACCGCGATGAAGCCCGCCCCCGGGCAGGCCTGCTCCGCGGCCGCGAGTTCATCATGAAGGACTCCTATTCCTTCGCGCTGACCGAAGCGGACCAGAGCGCGGCCTATGCGGCCCACCGCGAGGCCTACCTGCGGATCTTCGACCGGCTCGGCCTGCCCGTGGTCCCGGTCAACGCACAGTCCGGCGCGATGGGCGGCTCGGCGTCCGAGGAGTTCCTCTTCCCCTGTGACGTCGGCGAAGACACCTTCGTGGAGTCCGAGGGCGGCTTCCGCGCCAACGTCGAGGCGGTGACCACTCCGGCTCCCGAGCCGCTGGACTTCTCCGGACTGCCGGAGGCCCAGGTCCACCACACCCCCGGCACCGACACCATCGCCACCCTGGTCGACGCCGCGAACACCCACCAGCCCCGGGCCGACCGCGAATGGACTGCGGCGGACACGCTGAAGAACGTCGTCGTCGCGGCCGTGCTGCCTGACGGCACCCGCCGGATCGTGGTGCTCGGCGTGCCGGGCAGCCGCGAGGTGGACCTCAAGCGCGCCGAAGCCACCATCGGCGGCCTCCTCGGCGTCGGCGGCGAGGTCGCACTGGAGGCCGCGAACGAGGCGGACCTGAAGAAGCACCCCGGACTCGTCCGCGGCTACATCGGCCCCGGACTCACCCTGGACGCCCCCGTCCTGGGCGAGGAGTCCGGCACCGGCATCAGCTACCTGGTGGATCCCCGCGTGGTGTCGGGCACCAGCTGGATCACCGGTGCCAACGCATCTGACCAGCACGTGTTCGGCCTGGTCGCCGGGCGCGACTTCGGCTGGGACGGCATCATCGAGTCTGTGGTCGTGGAATCCGGTGACCCGGCCCCGGACGGCTCCGGTCCGCTGCGCACCCGCCGCGGCATCGAGATGGGCCACATCTTCCACCTCGGCACCCGCTACGCCGAGGCGCTCGGCCTGCAGGTCCTCGACGTCAACGGAAAGCTCGCCACCGTGACCATGGGCTCCTACGGCTTCGGCGTGACCCGCGCGCTGGCCGCCATCGCCGAGGCCACCCACGACGACAAGGGCCTGATCTGGCCCGCCGCGATCGCTCCGGCCGATGTGCATCTGGTCGCCACCGGCAAGGGCGAGGAGGTCTACGCGGCCGCCGAGGCGCTGATCAGCGAGCTCGAAGCCGCCGGCCTGACCGCGATCTACGATGATCGGCCCAAGGTCTCCCCCGGCGTGAAGTTCGGCGACGCCGAGCTGCTCGGGGTCCCGATGCTGGTCACCGTGGGCCGCGGCCTGAAGAACGGCACCATCGAGCTCAAGGACCGCCGCTCCGGTGAATCCCACGAGGTCCCGGTGGCCGAAGCCGCGGCGGCGGTGCTCGAACACGTCAAGGGTCTGCGCTGACCGAGACCCTCGAGGCCGCCACTGATCTCGTGATCGGTGGCGGCCTCGAGATCACCTGGGTGACCCTGCTGCTGCTGGTCATGGCCGGCTTCGCGGCCGGGTGGGTGGACGCCGTCGTCGGCGGGGGCGGGCTGCTGCAGCTGCCGGCGCTGCTGATGGTCCCGGGGATCACCCCGGTCCAGGCGCTGGCCACCAACAAGCTCGGGTCGATCTTCGGGACGACGACGTCGGCGATCACCTACGCGCGACGGGTCAGGCCCTCGATGACCACGGCGCTGCCGATGGCCGCGGCGGCGCTGCTGGCCAGCTACGGCGGCGCGGCGGTCGCCGCCTCGCTCCCGGAGCGGATCATCCTGCCGCTGATCCTGCTCGCGCTGATCGGCGTGGGCGTGTTCACCGCAGTGAAACCCCACGTCGGGCAGCTGGAGAAGCTGCGGCACGCGGGGATGGGCCACCTGGCGCGCGCGGTGACGATCGGGCTGATCGTCGGCTTCTACGACGGTGTGCTCGGCCCAGGCACCGGCACCTTCCTGGTCATCGCCCTGGTCACCGTGCTGGGCTACAACTTCCTGAACTCCTCGGCGCAGGCGAAGGTGGTCAACGTGGCCACGAACCTCGGCGCGCTGCTGTATTTCTTCCCCGCCGGACACGTGTTCATCGGCCTCGGGCTGGTGCTGGGTGCCGCGAACATGGCCGGGGGCTACCTCGGCGCGCGGATGGCGATCGCCAAGGGATCCAAGTTCATCCGGGCGGTGTTCCTGGTGGTGGTCTTCGCGCTGGTGATCAAGCTGGGCTACGACGTGGCCATGGACCTCTTCGGCTGATCCTCGACGGCGCGGCCTCCGTCGGCGCCGGCCAGGTCCGCACCGTCTCGATCGACGCCGGCTAGACCGACGCCGGTCTGATGTTGTGGTTCAGCCGGAACAGGTTGGTCGGATCGTAGCGAGTCTTGATCTCGATCAGCCGTCGGGTCTTGTGCCCGCCGTAGACCTCCTGAACGGCCCCCGTCGGATCGGTCTCATGCTCGGCGCCGAGGAAGTTCACATACTGGCCGTCGTCGGCGTGGGGTTCCACGGCGGCGTGCGCCCGCCGAGCAAACGCCGTCAGGCGAGAGTCCTCGGACGGGTCCTGCCAGAATCCGTAGATGTTGAGCCAATAGCGGGCCGAGCGGTTGGGAAAAGCGGTGGCATCCTCGGCCACCCGGCCGAAGGCGCCGTCCATATGATGGATGTCGAAGCCCGTACCGATCCAGGTGAGCTCCCCTGCGATCTCCAGCAGCGCGTCGATGACCTCGTCATCGAGACGCGAGAAGGAGGCGTTCTTCCAATAGCCGCGCGCGCCCTTGGGGAAGAGCCCGTCCATTGCCGACTGCCATGCAAGCCATTGGACCGGCTCGATCTCCTCGGCGTCGGGCGGGGCATGCTCGCGCAGCCGGTCCACCAGTCGCGAACCCTCATCCAGGTCTGCTCCGACCCAGGCGACCCCGATGACCAGCACCGGCTCCTCGCCGACCCCGTACTCCGAGGGCAGCCGAATGATCGAGAGGATGCTGGTCATCTCGTCGGGCAGGTCCTCGGTCCACCGGGCGAACGCCTGCAGCGCCTGCCGCCAGTGGGGCCGGCCGTAGACCAGGTTTCCACCCAGGACCTGTTCCGGCAGTCGCTGTGCCCGGTAGACGAAGGAGGTCACCAGTCCGAAGTTCCCGCCCCCTCCGCGGAGCGCCCAGAACAGGTCTGGGCTGTTCTGCGCATCTGCATGCACGTGCTCCAGGTTGCTGGTGATCACCTCCGCGGAGATCAGGTTGTCCAGCGTCAGGCCGCAGACCCGGGTCAGCCAGCCGACCCCGCCGCCCAGGGTCAGTCCAGCGACCCCGGTGGCGCTGATCACCCCGAGCGGGACCGCGAGGCCGTGCGGGACCGTGGCCGCGTCCACATCGGCGAGGGTCGCGCCGGGCTCGACCGTCACGATCTGAGTCTCAGCATTCACGTCGACGCCGCGCAGCAGGCTGAGGTCCAGGACCAGCCCTGCCTCGACGGTGCCGTGCCCGGCCACATTATGTCCTCCGCCGCGGACCGCGAGCGGCGTTCCAGTGCGTTGTGCGAGGTCGAGCACGGGGTCGACATCGGCGATGCTGCCGGCTCGGACCACGGCGCGGGGATGAACGTCCACCATGCCGTTCCATACCCGGCGCGCGTCTTCGTACAGCGGATGGTCCGGTTCGATCACCACGCCCGACAACGAGGATCTGAGTTCCTGCAAGGACTGGTCGAGGTCTCGATCTGTGTCCATGTCTGCGCCCTCCATGTGGAGGTTGTCTCTTGACGCCGGGCGCCCGATCGCCGGAGCGCTTCAATGCGGCGTGGTGGGGAATGACTTAATTCTGAGCAGGCCCGCGCAGCGCTGTCAACGGTGCATGAACGCTGGGCTGAATCACCTGTGACGGGGGCTTTCATCGACCGCCTGCGGCTGACCGATTCCTGTTTCGAGCAGGAGGTCAGTCGAGGCTCTCGAGGAGGTCGGCGGCTTCGGCCTGGAGCTCTTCGACGGCGACCTCGGCCTCCTCCTCGGAGAGCGCGTCTTCCAGCGGGACCGCCACCGTGACGATGTGCGAGCCGCCGCGCAGGGTGATGGCGGCATTGTGCTCGGTCTCGCCCTCAGCGCTGATCCGCCGGGTGGTGCCCAGTGCGGCGTCGGCGGTGGAGGAGACGTCGACGGTGTCCACCGAGGTGGAGGTCTCTGCGGAGTCCTCTCCGCCGCGGCTGGCCGTGTAGGAGTCGCAGGAGTCCAGTCCGTCCTCTTCCGCGGCGAGGTATGCATCCGCGGCGCGCCAATCGCGGAAGGTATAGATCACGGCCTGGCGCGCTCCGGGCAGGTCCACGGTGACGGGCCCGGGCTCGGGCTCGGGCTCTTCCTCGTCCTCGGAGCCGCCGTTCTCTGAGTCACCGGAGTCGTCGGAGTCTCCGTTCCCTGGATCACCGGATGCGCCGTCGCCCTCAGGGTCGGGATCTTCTCCTGACTCGGATTCATCTGCAGAGTCATCCCCGGACTCGTCGTCCTCGGTGCTGGCGAGCTGGAAGCGCGCCCGGTCACCGAACGTACCGGCTTCAGGATCGCCCTGGGCATCTTCGGGCTCCTCGGGCTGCTCATCGCTCCGGTCCTCAGCAGACTCGGTCGTCTCGTCCGCGTAGGCCACCAGCGCGCCGGCAGGAACCGGCACCGCCGAACGCACCACGAACTGCTTGCACTCGGGCGGGTCGACCACCAGCCGCTGCAGCTCGGTCTCGATGTCGCGCAGTCCCGCCCAGTACTCCGAGGTGTCGCTCAGCGCGGCATCCGGGTAGCGGGACTCCAGCTGCTCACGCATCTCCTCGTGAGAGAGCTGGTTGCCGGAGGGTTCAGGGACCTGCTGCTGGACTCCCCCGGTGCTGGTGTCCGGCTCGGCCGCCGGCGTCCCGGCCTGCTCCGCGGGGGAGCTCTCACAGCCGGTGAGCAGGAGCACTCCGAGGAGCCCGAGCACTGCGCCGACGGTGGGACGACGGCGGCGCTGCGCGGCGCGAGTGGAGGGGAAGAAAGTCATCTAGAACAGTATGGTCGCGAACGTCCCCACCTGGGTGAATCCAACACGCTCGTAGGCGCGAATCGCCGCAGTGTTGTAGCTGTTCACATACAGGCTCACGGTGGGCGCCAGCTTGAGTCCGTGCTCGACCACGGCGGCCATCCCCGGCCCGGCCAGGCCACGTCCGCGGTGGCTGGGCCGCACCCAGACGCCCTGGACCTGGACCACCTCGGGGCTGACCGCGCCGAACTCGGCCTTGAACACGATCTCGGAGGTCTCGGGATCCACCGCGATGATCGAGTGTCCGGCGTTGATGAGTCCGCGCACGCGCTCCCGGTACTGGCTCGCGCCCTGGGCGTAGGGGGAGAATCCCAGCTCTTCGGTGAACATCGCCGCACTGGCCGTCTCCACCCGGGGGAAGTCCCCCGACTGGGACAGCCGTGCCCCCGCGAGCGGCTCCACTTCAGACACCTCGGTGATCGACATCAGCGGCTGGTCCGGCCGGACGTCGCGTGCGCCGGTCCAACCGGTGGCCTCGAAGAGGTGCAGGGCAGCATCGGCGCCCCCGTAGATCGAGGCCACTCGTCGGCGCATCGCACCGACGGCCACCCCTAGGAGTTCTCCCTGGGCGGCGGTTGCCGCCACGGGGATGATGTTGCTGCCCGTCCAGCAGGCGGCGAGCAGCCCGTTCTCGCCGTCGATGCCGAGCACCACGGCGCCGTTGCGGCCCTTGCCGGGCGCGGCAGAGCGGCGGGCACGCACGGTCGCGGTGACCGAGACATTGGCCACCGGATCGGTGGCGAGCAGCTGCTCGAGCGCAGGGGTGTCCCCGTGTCCGAGCACACGGACCTCTCCGCGGGTGGCGCGGTGCACGCGTGCAGCTGCGGCGTCAGCTGACGGAGACCACAGGGGCACTCGCTGCCTGAGCATCTCCATCGGATTCGCGTTCCATCTCCTCGGCCAGCCGGTTGGCTTCTTCGATCAGGGTCTCCACAATCTGGTCCTCGGGCACGGTCTTGATGACTTCGCCCTTGACGAAGATCTGTCCCTTGCCGTTGCCCGAGGCCACGCCGAGGTCCGCGTCGCGGGCCTCGCCTGGTCCGTTGACCACGCAGCCCATGACGGCCACGCGCAGCGGCACGGTCATGCCCTCAAGGCCGGCGGTGACGTCATCGGCCAGGGTGTAGACGTCGACCTGGGCGCGTCCGCAGGAGGGGCAGGAGACGATCTCGAGCTTGCGCGGGCGCAGGTTCAGCGATTCCAGCAGCTGGTTGCCCACCTTGACCTCTTCGGCCGGCGGGGCGGAGAGCGAGACGCGGATGGTGTCGCCGATGCCCTGGGAGAGCAGCGCGCCGAAGGCCACGGAGGACTTGATGGTGCCCTGGAAGGCCGGTCCGGCCTCGGTGACGCCCAGGTGGAGGGGCCAGTCCCCGCGCTCGGCGAGCATCTGGTAGGCCTGGACCATGATCACCGGGTCGTTGTGCTTGACCGAGATCTTGAAGTCGTGGAAGCCGTGCTCCTCGAACAGCGAGGCCTCCCAGACGGCGGATTCGACCAGCGCCTCCGGCGTGGCCTTGCCGTACTTGTCCATGACCCGCTTGTCCAGGGACCCGGCATTGACGCCGATGCGGATGGAGACGCCGGCGTCGCTGGCGGCCCTGGCGATCTCGCCGACCTTGTCATCGAACTGTCGGATGTTGCCGGGGTTCACGCGCACGGCCCCGCAGCCGGCCTCGATGGCGGCGAACACGTACTTGGGCTGGAAGTGGATGTCGGCGATCACCGGGATCTGCGACTTCATCGCAATGATCTTCAGCGCCTCGGCGTCCTTGTCCGTGGGGCATGCCACCCGGACGATGTCGCAGCCAGAGGCGGTGAGCTCGGCGATCTGCTGCAGAGTGCCGTTGATGTCATGGGTCTTGGTGGTCGTCATCGACTGCACCGAGACGCGGTGATCACTGCCCACACCTACTGACCCGACCTGGAAGTTGCGCGTCTTCCGGCGCGGCGCCAGCACTGGCGGCGGCGCGGAGGGCATTCCGAGATTGATCGCGGGCACAGACTCTCCTGATGGATCTTGAGTGTTGACGTCGGTCAGACGTCAGATTCTTGGGGCATCGGCGAGGGTCACCCGCCTCTCCCATGGTACCGCCCGGTGTGGACGCGGCTAGTCGAAGAGGCGGATCGGGTTCACGATGTCCGCATAGATCAACAACACGCCCATGACCAGCAGCATTCCAACGACCACATAGGTCAGCGGCAGCAGCTTGGAGATGTCGAAGGGTCCCGGATCCGGGCGGCCCAGCAGCTTGGCGAGTCGACGGCGCAGGCTCTCATACAGCGCCCCGGCGACGTGGCCGCCGTCGAGCGGCAGCAGCGGGATCAGGTTGAACACCATCAGCGCCACGTTGACCCCTGCCACCAGGGAGATCAGCGAGGCGAAGCGGGACTCCAGCGGGATCTCCTCCTGAGCGGAGAGCTCCCCGGCGATCCGCCCCACACCCACCACCGAGAGCGGCCCGTCGGGGTCCCGCTCGGCGGAGGTGAAGGTGGACACGGCCACGTCGTAGAGGCGCACCGGCAGGTTCGCGACGACGGCACCGACCGCCTTGGACTGCTCCCACACCACCGGCCCGGCCTCCCAGAACGGCTGCTGGACCAGCTCCTGGTCAGCACCCATTCCGATGAAGCCCACCGGTTCGGTGATGAGCGCGCCGTCGTCGTCACGCTGGGCCCGGCCCAGCCCGTCGCTGATCGGGCGCTCGGTGAGGATCGGGGTCAGCGTGGTGGTGGTCTCCTCACCGGCGCGGACGTAGGTGACCTCGCTGGACTCGTCGGCCGACTCGCGGATCAGCTCGGTGAGCTCGTCCCAGGTGTCCACCGACTGACCGTTGAAGGCGAGGATCTGATCGCCCGGGCGCAGACCCGCCTCATAGGCCGGTCCGGCGGGGTCGTCGGCGGTGCACTCGCTCTGCCCGGCGTCGGCGGCATCGGCGGAGACCACGCATTCGAAGACCTCGCGGACCGTGGTGTTCGGTTCGGCGGTGCCGTGGAAGGAGATGATCCCGGCGGTCAGCGACAGCGCGATCAGCCCGTTCATGGCCGGGCCGCCGAGCATGATGATGATCCGCTTCCAGGTGGGCAGCCGGTAGAACATCCGGTCCTCGTCCCCGGGCTGCAGATCCTCGGCCGCGACCTCGCGGGCGTCGGCGGAGAGCTGCTGGAAGATCCCGGTGGACTGCGAGCGGACGGTCTTGGTCGTCGTGCCGGGTCCGCTGCCGGCTCCGCCGCCGTCAGCACCTGCACTCGACGACGACGCGGCGGGGGCGCCGTACTGGGCGCCGACCTCGCGCAGATAGGGGTCCCGCGGGGCGGCATCCTCGCCCAGGGCGGCCTCGGCCGATTCGTGGTCCTCCTCGGCGGGGTGGTTCATCGTCCCGGTCTCATCCGGGGGCGGGTACATCCCGATCATCGCGACGTAGCCGCCCAGCGGGATCGCTTTGACCCCGTATTCGGTCTCGCCGCGGCGGCGGGACCACAGGGTGGGGCCGAAGCCGACCATGTACTGGGTGACGCGGACCTTGAAGAGCTTGGCGGGCAGCAGATGCCCGATCTCATGCAGCGCGATGGACAGCGCGATCCCGAGGGCGACGATCACGATGCCGGCGATCATCAGCAGCGCGATCATGCGCGCACCTGGACTGATCCGGCGGCGATGCGCTCATCGGCGGCGGCCCGGGCCCAGTGCTCCGCGCCCAGGACCTCCTGGAGCGAGGGTGCGGCGCGGCTGCTCGCGGGGTGGTAGCGCTCAAGCACGGCTTCGACCGTGGCGACGATGCCCGGAAAGCTGAGCCGGCCGGCGTGGAAGGCCTCTACGGCTTGTTCGTTGGCAGCGTTGTAGACGGCCATGTGGGTGGGTGAGGCGGCGCAGGCGCTCTTGGCCAGGGCGACGGCGGGGAAGGCCTGCTCATCGAGCGGCTCGAAGTCCCACTGCATGGCCTGGGTCCAGTCGATGGGCGCATCGATCTGCTCGAGGCGTTCGGGCCAGGAGAGTCCCAGCGCGATCGGGATCAGCATCCGTGGGTGGCCCGCCTGGGCGATGGTGGAGCCGTCCCGGAACTGGACCATCGAGTGGATCCACTGCTGCGGATGCACCACGGTCTGGATGTCCGCCAGCTCGATGTCGAAGAGCAGATGCGCCTCGATCACCTCCAGCGCCTTGTTCACCATGGTCGCGGAGTTGGTGGTGACCACCCGGCCCATCGCGTAGTTCGGGTGTTTCAGCGCCTGGGCGGGGGTGACCTCGGCGAGCGCGGCGGCGTCCCAGCCGCGGAAGGGCCCGCCGGAGGCGGTGACCACCAGGCCGGAGACCTCCGAGGCGCCGCTGAGCTGGGAGTTCCCGTGTGCGGGGACGGAGCAGAGTCCACGCTCATGTCGACCGGAGCTCAGCGCCTGCGCCAGCGCGGAGTGCTCGGAGTCCACCGGGACCAGCTGTCCCGGGCGCTGCAGCGCCTCGGCGACCAGCGCGCCGCCGACCACCAGTGACTCCTTGTTCGCCAGCGCCAGGGTGGCGCCGGAGCGCAGCGCGGCGAGGGTGGGGCGCAGACCGATGGAGCCGGTCATCCCGTTGAGCACGACGTCGGCGCCGGACTCTCCGGCGATCTGCACGGCCGCTTCCTCACCGGTGAGGATCTCGGGGCGGCGCCCCGCCGTGCCGACCGCCGGGGCCGAACCCGGCGAGCCGGCTGACAGCGCGCGCTGAAGCTCGCCGGCCGCGCCGTCGTCGGCGATCCCGACCAGGTCGGCGCCGGTTGCGGCGACCTGCTCGGCCAGCAGTGCGGCATTGGACCCCGCGGCCAGAGCCACGACCTCGAATCGGTCCGGGTGTGCGGCGATGACCTGCAGCGCCTGGGTTCCGATGGAACCGGTGGAACCGAGGATCGCCACGCGGCGCTTGGGGGAAGCCATAGCCACCATTATGGCGCACCGAGGTCGCCCGTGATGGGCGTGCACAGTACGCTGGGAGCACAGCAGTTGCAGACCCATGCGGCCACAAGCCGATGAAGGAGCCTCACCGATGATCACACTGCGTGCAGTGGAGACCGAGGACCTGGAGCAGTTCTTCGTGTTCCAGCAGGATGCCGACGCCGCACATATGGCCGCATTCGCCTCGACCAACCCCAAGGACCGCAGCGTCTTCGACCACCATTGGGGCGAGCTGCTGAACTCCGATGACATCATCGTGCGCACCATCGATCGGGACGGCCAGCCTGTCGGCTCGATCGCCGCGTTCGAGGATGAGGACAGCCGGGAGATCACGTTCTGGATCGAAAAGCGCTTCTGGGGCCAGGGCATCACCACCGAGGCCGTGCAGAAGTTCCTCACCGAGTTCCCCGAACGCCCCGTCACCGCCCGCGTGGTGGTGGACAACCTCGGCACCCTGAAGATCCTGGAGTCCCTGGGCTTCACCGAGACCGGTGAAGAGTCCAGCTTCTCCAACGTCCGCGCCAAGGTGGTGCAGGAGAAGATCCTGCAGCTGGGCTGAGCGGCCCGGCGACTCCGCCGGCACCCTTGCCGCGCCTGCACCCTTGCTGCGCCTGCCGCGCTGAACAGTGTCAAATCGCGAAACACTCATGACATTGTTCTGACCTGGGCCTAGTATGTGTTCAATGCCACTGACGGTGACGTCTTGAACCTAAGGGGGTCCGCGCGTGAACGCCACAGCCGCCAGGGTCGCGATGGGTCGAGACCCGGAGCGCGCGAAGGTGCTGCGCGCGATCTACAGCACTCTTGCCGGACGGAGTGCCGTCTGCTTCCTCGAGGGCACCATCGGTTCTGGGAAGTCCACTCTCGCAGGCGAGGCGCGGGCCTGGGCGGCCTCCGCCGGACTGACCGTCATGGCCGTCTCCGACCTGACACCAGACGCAGAAGTGGGCGAGGCGCTGCAGCAGCACGGCCCGGGCCCGTACTGCCTGGTGGCCGATGACCTGCACCGTGTCGAGCCCGGGATCCAGGCGTCCCTGGAGCAGCTGATCGATCATGGCGCGCTGACGCTCAATGCTGGTCCTCCGGTGCTGATCATCGCGACTGCCTCCCCCACCACCGATCCACTCACCCGTCGGCTCGCGAAGATGGCCGCGCAGACCGGGACCCGGATCACCCTGCGTGGCATCACACAGCACGAGCTCGACAAGCTGCTGCGCCAGCACGGCCATCGCCTCGCCGAAAAGTCGCTCGCTGTGGTGCACGCCCGCGCCGCCGGAAACCGTGGCATCGCGCTGCGCCTCGCCGGCGCCGGACTGACCTCCGACGCCATGGCCCGCTCAGCGATTCCACAGTCATTCCTGCAGCCCGAACTCGAGCAGATGGCACCATGTCTGCGCACCTTCCTCGAGGTCCTCGCCCTCGACGGCGGCGACTCGTCGACCGGGCAGACCGCGGAGGTCGCCGCACTCGCCCTCGAAGCGGCCACCCGCACGGTGACGGCCGCGTTGGACGTCGATTCTCTGGTCGATGCGCTCAACCCCATCCTGACCGGCAATGGTCGAGAAGTGCGTCTGCACGATCAAGCCTGGCGCGAGGCGACGGTCGCGCTGATCGAACCTGCCAGGCGTCGGCAGCTGCATGATCTCCTCGCCCGGCGCACGAGCGGTCTCGCACAGGCCAGACATCTCAGCGCGGCCTCCCCAGACGGGGACCCCGAGCTCGGCGACACCCTCGAAAGCGAAGGGATCCGAGCGCTGGAAGCGGGAGACTATTCCTCCAGTGCGGAATACCTGGCGCTGGCCATGGGTGTCAGCCGTGGGCCCGAACGGAACCGGCGGATGGTCTCCTCCTGTCTCACCGTGGGCATCGCGGAGAACCCGGGCGGCATGGCCTCCCTCTTCACGGAGGTCGGGCTGCTCGAAGACCCCGCCCTGGCCGCGTTCTTCCACGCCGGACTGGCTTTCTTCACCGGTCGGCTCGCCGAGGCCCGCCGCCTGCTGCTGACCCAGCTGCGCAATCCATGGTCGAACAAGTCCTTGGACGATCTCACCCATTGGCGCATGCTGATCCTGCTGTGCTCTGTGGAGATCGCCGCGGCCGATGCGCGTGCCGCACAGGCCGCCGTCGCGGCGGCACAAAGCCTTGAGGTCGAGCCCGCCACCCCCATCGACAGGGCCCTGAGCCGAGTGCTGGTCATGCACGAGGTCTACGCGCTGTGGAACTCCGGAGCAGTCGAGGAGTCCATCACTCGTCTGAACGCCTTCCTGATCGAAGCCGCCGATACCGCCGAACACACCGATGCGCTCTACTTCCGCGCACGCGCGCACTTCTACGCCGGCCATACGACTGCCGCACTGGATGATCTGGAGCGCGCCGAGGAGGGCCGGCATCGCCGGGTGGTCCCTGCGGCGGCCCAGCGCGGAATGGCTGAACAGGCCATGATGGAGTTCCAGCTGGGACGCTGGACCGACGCGATCCTGCGCGCGGAGCGGGTGATCGCGATGGCTCGCACCACGCACGACTGGCGTGGTCTCGCAAGCTCCCATGCGGTCCTGGCGATGGCCGCCGTCGCCCATGCCGATGAGACCGCCGCTGCCGAACATGCTGACTGGCTGAGTCATCATGTGACCACCTCCAGCGCACTGCCCCTCTATAACGTCATGACCGCGATGGCCTGGACGGCGAGGATGGCTGGGGACCAGGAGCGGGCCCTCTGCGTGATCGCCGATTTTCGGGGCAGCAAGCTGAGCACCTGGACCGAGCGCGTGGGCCTCATCGGGTGGCGGGCGCTGGAGATCGAAGCGCTGCTGGACCTCGAGAATCCGACCCGAGCGCGGCTTGCAGAGGCCGAGCGACTCCTGGCGACGTTCTCGCAGAAGGTGGCCGCGCACCCCGCGCTGCCGCTGCCCTATGGCCACCCGCAGGCGCTGCGGGCCAAGCTCGCCGCGCAGCGCGGAGATCTCATGACTGCCGTGGCGGACTACCGGTCCGCCATCTGGCTCACCGCAGACTTTCCGCACACCAAGGCCCGACTCCACCACAGCCTCGGCGTCGTCCATCGCGAACGCGGAGAGCACACAGAGGCTGACGATCAGCTCGAGGCGGCGCGGGACATCTTCGCCCAGCTCGGCGCGGCTCCGGAGCTGACCGCGGTCAAGGGCAGACTTCTCTCCGTGGCTGGCCGCTATGCCTCGCTCACTCCGCGGGAACGGGACATCGCTCACCTGATCTCTCAGGGCCGGACCAATCGTCAGATCTCCGAGAGCCTGTTCGTCTCGCAGAAGACCGTGGAGTATCACGTGGCGAACCTGCTGCCGAAGCTGAGGATGGACTCCCGGCGTGAACTCTGGACCGCGGCGGCGGTGACCTCGCAGCGCACCAGCCCCCCGGAGCAGACGCCGGGATTCGCACCCGGCGTCCGCGCCTGAGCCGGGACCAACCAGCTCAGTCGTAGGCTCGCGCGACATCATCGGCCCCTCCGGCCGCGAAGGCATCTCCCTCCTCGCGCGCATGCCCTCCCAGGGCCGTCCGCAATGATCTCAGCCCGTAATACATCCGCGTCCGCAAGGTCGCGACCGGAACCCCCGTCTGGGCCGAAAGCTCCGAATAGCCGACGCCGTTCAGCTGAACAGCGGCGATCACCTGGCGGTGCTCGTAGGTGAGTGTGGCCAGGGCCTCATAGAGGACCAGCCGCTCCACAATGAGGATGTCCTCCGTCACCTGCTCGCTCGGCCACTGCATCTTCTCCGGATCCGACGGCGCCGGGCGCCGGGCGCGGGCGCGCAGGGAATCGATGATCAGGTTCCGCGTGATGGCGAACAGCCATGTCCGCACCGAACCCCGTTCGCTGCGGTAGAGGTCTCTGTTTCGCCAGGCGCGGATGAAGGCCTCCTGAACACAGTCCTCTGCCTCGGCTCGGTCACCCAGGGCCTTGCGCGCGAAGGAGAAGAGAGCCCCTCCGTGCGCGGCAAAGGCGTCACGGACGTCCAACTCTGTGTCATCTTCTGCCTGCATCGGAGGCGCCCCCTCGTGTGGCGGTGGAGCGCTCCTGGCGGCTGCGGGTCGAGAACTGGTCTTGCCTGGAAGGGAGTGGGCTGAGGGCAGGCGGCGGGGCAGTCACGGTGGAGCTGGGAGGAACAGGCATAGCGAAGCATCCCGGAGATCTGGCAGGAAGTCCTGCAGGGGTGGATCCACCGGCGAAGGGGCCGGCGGGCCCTTGTTCACTCTAGAGACTAAAGTCCACACCCTCCAGGGTGCCCTGGGGTGCCACCCTAGGGTTTTGCCGCTGCGCAGACCATTGTCCGAATCAGCAGCCTGAGGAAAACTCCTGCTCGGTGTATTCTCAGGCCCATGACTGTGAGCCACGCAACGCCGGCGTTTCCGGAAGACTCTCCCCTCGACTCCGCTCGCTCCGCCGAGACACAGGTCGAGACACACCCCGCGGCCCCCGCTACACGCCCGGGTTCACTGCGCTGGGGCATCCTCGCCACCGGGTTCATCGCCGGGCAGTTCACCTCCGATGCGCTGATCGCCGGCCTCGACGTGCGCGTCGTAGGCTCCCGCTCTGCGGAGTCCGCGCAGCGCTTCGCAACCACCTATGGGATCCCCCGCGCCCACGACTCCTATGAGGCGCTCGTGGCGGACCCCGAGGTCGACATCATCTACGTGGCCACCCCGCATCCGATGCACCGCGAGACCGCCGGGATGGCGCTCGAAGCGGGCAAGCATGTGCTCGTGGAGAAGCCGTTCACGCTCAACCGCGCCGAAGCCGTGGAGCTGCGCGACCTCGCCGCGCGCCGGGGACTGCTGGTCATGGAGGCCATGTGGACCCGATACCTGCCGCATATGCGCCGGATTCGCGAGATCATCGCCGCCGGCGGAATCGGCGAGGTCCGCACCGTCTTCGCCGATCACACCCAGTCCCTGCCCACCGACCCGGAGCATCGGATCAACGCGCTGACCCTCGGCGGCGGCGCCCTGCTGGACCTCGGCATCTACCCGATCTCCTTCGCCTGGGACATCCTCGGCGAACCGATCAGCATCCAGGCCGCCGCACATTTCGGTGCCACCGGCGCGGACACCGAGGTCGCCACCGTGATGACCCACCTCTCAGGGGCACTCTCGACGACGACGACCTCCTCGCGCGCGAAGGGCCCCAACACCGCCCATATCGTGGGCACCGAAGGGCGGATCGACATCGACGGGGTCTGGTACACCTCGACGGACTTCAGCCATCGCGCCGCCGACGGCACGCTGCTGGAGCGCTACGAGTCTGCCCGCAACGGTGTGGGCATGCAGCATCAGGCCCTCGCGGCCGAGGACTACGTGGCCCGCGGGGTGCTCGGAGGCGAGCGGCTCAGCGTGGACGATTCGGTGCGGATCATGGGCACCCTGGATGAGATCCGCGCCCAGATCGGACTGCGCTACCCGGGCGAGCCACGGCTGCGCTGAAGCTCGCTGCACCTGAACTTCAGGTGCACCGAACTTCAGGTGCACCGAACTTCAGGCGCCCTGACCTTCACGTGCACCGAGCTTCAGGCGCCCTGCTTCTCGGGCCAGCTGCGCGTCAGCGGCCCGGCCGCAGCGCGGCGAGCTCAGGCGTGTGCAGCCGTTCCATGACCGCATCGGTGTGACTCGGCGGCTGTTGACGACCGAACCTGCTCACCAGCACCGTCACCGCGAAGGCCAGCGGGACGCACCACAGCGCCGGGGAGACCAGCAGCTGCATCGCTCCGTCCTGCACCGGGCCCTCCCCCAGGGCCAGACCCAGCACCTGCGCGGTCAGCGAGCTCACCGCGCCCACCGTCATGCCCCAGAACGCGCCCTGCGCGGTGAGCCCGCGCCACCACACCCCGAGCAGCATCACCGGGGCCAGCGCGGAGGCGGTGAAGGTGAAGACCATCGCCACCGCACCGGCGAGCGCCAACTCGGAGGTCGCCGATCCCACCACCAGCGGGACCGTGATCGCCAGCAGCGCACCGAGCCGAAATCCGCGCACGGTGCCGGAGAAGAACTCCTGCGAGAGCACTCCAGACACCGAGACCACCAGCCCCGAGGTGGTGGAGAGGAACGCGGCGAAGGCTCCCCCGGCGATCAGCGCGGTGAGCAGGTCGCTGGCCAGACCGTCGAAGACCGCGGCAGGCAGCCGCAGGATCGCGGTGTCGTGGCTCAGACCACCGGTGCCCGCCAGCGCACCGGCCCCCGTCGTCGTGCCCCAGACCATCCGGGCGATGACCCCGAGCAGCACCGGCAGCAGGTAGAACAGCACGAGCAGGCCCAGCAGGAAGGTGGTGGTGCGGCGGGCGGCGCCGCCGTCGGGGTTGGTGTAGAAGCGGACCAGGACGTGGGGCAGCCCGAGGGTGCCCATCATCAGGGCCACCATCACGGAGAGGCTGCGGGAGAACTCCCCCCACTGGTCCCCGGAGTCGCTCAGCGAGGCCAGCCCGGCGGACCAGGCGCCGTTGAACTCCGGCAGCTCCAGCCGCTCCCAGAACCCGACCTGGAGCAGGATGAACACCGTGGGCACCAGCAGCGCGGTGAGCTTGACCCAGTATTGGACCGCCTGGGCGAGGGTCACCGAACGCATCCCGCCGGTGAGCACCACGAAGAGCACCACGAGGGCGACCAGCAGCGGTCCCACCCAGCCGGGCGCCCCGCCGGTGGCCGAGAGCGCGATCGAGGCGCCATGGAGCTGCGGGACGATGTAGAGCCAGCCGGCGGCGACCACGACGATGACCGTCATCCTGCGCATCATCGCGGAGCGGAAGCGCAGCACCACGAAGTCCGGGATCGTATAGGCCCCGGATCGGCGCAGCGGGGCGGCCATGAACAGCAGCACGATCAGGAAGCCTGCGGTGTAGCCGACCGGGAACCACAGCCCGTAGGTCCCGTGGGCCAGGATCAGCCCGGCCACGCCCAGGAAGCTCGCTGCGGAGAGGAACTCCCCGGCGATCGCCGAGGCGTTCATCCAGGGCGGGACCCGGCGTGAGGCCACGAAGAAGTCCCCGGTGCTGCGCGAGAGGCCCGGGCCGCCGAGCAGCAGGGTCACCGCGCACACCAGGGCGACGGCGCCCAGGACGGCGATCTGCTCACCGGTCACCGCGGGTCCTCGGCGGTCGGGGCCGTCTGGGCGTTCGGGGCGGTCTGGGCGGGTGAGGCTACGGCTGCTGTGCGGGGCCTGGCGCCGGGGCTCTGCAGGCTGAGTCCGAGCACCTCGGCCCACAGCTGCTCATTGGCCTCTGAGCGCCGGCGGAAGTACCAGGCCAGGCCCAGCAGCACCGGGAAGAAGCCGACGCCGGGGACGGCCCAGGTCAGCGGCACGCCCCAGAGCGTGAGCGATCCGAGCCCGGTGGTGACCAGCAGCAGGCTGGTCACCACCACGGTGCAGAAGAATCCGACGCCGAGGATCAGCGCGAGCCGCAGCTGGGCGCGGATCAGCGCACGCACCGCCTGGGCGCGCTGATCGGAGTCTGCTCCGGCGGTACGGGCGTGGTCGGCGGCCTGGCTGCGGGTCAGCAGCGCCTCGCGCACGGTTGGCACCGCCTCGGGGCCGCGCACGGCGATCCGCAGGGCGGCGGGGCCGGTGGGGCCTGTGTCGGAGTCGCTCATCAGCGGCCGGTCTCCAGGCGCTCGCGCACCTGGGGCATCAGCCGTCGGCTGACCTCAAGCTCGGCACCGGGCACTTCGATGAGCATCCGTCCCTGTCGGCGGGTCACCCGCTGCACGTGGATGAGGTTGACCAGGGAGGACCGGTGGGTGCGGATGAACCCGTGCTCCTCCCAGGCCTCGGCAAGCTCCGCGAGCGGGGTGCGCAGCAGGTAGGTCCCGGCCTGGGTGTGGAGCCGGGCGTAGTCTCCATGGGCCTGGACCCAGCGGATGTCCTGCAGGTTCACCAGCACCGTGGAGTCTCCCTGCAGCACCGCGACCCTGACCGGCTCGGGCCGATCCTGCGCGGCGGTCTCCCGGGCCGCCGCCGCCCGACGCAGCGCCTCGGCCAGCCGCTCGGCGCGCACCGGTTTGAGCAGATAGTCCCGGGCTTCGAGCTCGAAGGCCTCCACCGCCGGATGGGCATCGGCGGTCACGAAGACCACCTGCGGTCCGGCCTCAGCCTGGGGCTCGACCGCCGGGAGGTCCCGCAGCCGGCGCGCCAGCGCCAGACCGCTCATCCCGGGCATATGGATGTCCAGCAGCACCACATCGATCCGTCGCTGCTGCAGCACCTGTTCCGCGCTGCGCGCGTCCGCTGCGGTGAACACCTCGCCCGCCTGGGGTTCGGCGGCGAGCAGCCACTTCATCTGAGACAGCGCCAGCGGTTCGTCGTCGACCACCAGGACGGTCAGGCCCTGCGGATTCACACTCGCTTCCATCAGGATCCTCCCTGGGGCTCATGACGCTGGACTGGCTGCTGCTCTGGGCGGTCTGGGTGGTGCTTCTCGGGCTGGAACGGATCGGGCTGAAACTTCGGGACCCGCATGGAGACCTTCATCCCGGCCCCGAGTGCGGTCTCCACCACCAGCCCGGCGTCGGCGCCGTAGGCCTGGCGCAGCCGCAGATCCACATTGCGCACCCCGATGTGGGCGTTGCCAGCCTCCCCGTGGAGCACCTGGTGCATCGCTTCGGGATCTGCGCCGTGCCCGTCGTCCTCCACGCTGATCTCGGCATGGGTGGCGGTGTCCGCGGCTCGCAGCCAGACCGTGCCGGATCCGGAGTCCGAATCCATTCCGTGGCGGACCGCATTCTCCACCAGAGGCTGCACCGCAAGGAAGGGGATGCGCACGCCGAGCACCTCCGGGGCGATCTGCAGCTTCACCTGGATGCGGTCGCCGAAGCGCGCCTTCTCCAGCAGCACATAGCTTTCGACCGCGGCCAGCTCCTCGCGCAGCGTGGTGAACTCCCCTTCGGCGCGCAGGCTGTACCGGGTGAAGTCTGCGAAGTCCAGCACCAGCTCACGCGCCCTGACCGGGTCGGTGGGAATCGTCGCGGCGATGGCGTTGAGGCTGTTGTAGATGAAGTGCGGGGAGATCTGCGCGCGCAGCGAGCGCAGCTCTGCCTCGACGAGCTGGCGCCGCAGCTGCTCCTCCACCGGCGCCTCGCTCAGCTGTGCCCGGATCTCCGGGCTGATCACCGCATCCCGGGTCGAGGCGGGGCCGGCGTCGTCGTCGTGGGTGCGGTAGAGCAGGACGGCAGCCAGGATCACCCCGACCACCAGGGCCAGGGCGAGCACCAGGGGGGCGAGCTCTGCCAGGAAATTCATCGTGCTCATCCTATGAGGGCGCGGGTCGATCTGTTGCACAGCTCATGATCCGACCGCCAGGCGCAGCCCGATGACCACTCATCGCTAATCCAGTGCCGCTCATCGCACAACATCGCGCTGAGGCCGATCGTGACCCGGGTCACACTGCACTCTGGAGGTACACACATGTGACCGAGGCCCGCTTCCGCGTGCCGACGCTACTTTCTAAGGAGCCGCAATGACACAAGTCAATGCCCCCGACGCGGGGCCCGTTGACTACCAGGAGGTGCAGGCGCGCGAAGACTTCCAGGAGCTTCGCCGGACGCACCGGAGCTTCGTCTTCCCGATGACGGCGTTCTTCCTCATCTGGTACATCGCGTTCGTGATCGTCGCCGCGTTCTTCCCGGACGTGATGGCGATCCCGGTCTGGGGAAACATCAACCTCGGCCTGGTGCTCGGACTCGCGCAGTTCGTCACCACATTCGTGATCACCGGACTCTATGTCTGGTTCAGCAACTCGAAGATGGACCCGAAATCCTCGGCGATCCGCATCGAGCTCGAAGCCCGAGGCGCGGGCCTTCCTGAGGAGGACAAGCACTGATGAACTCCCTGATCAACGCATCGATCACAGATGCCGGACTGACGCCGCTCGCGACCGCGGCCGCGGAAGCGGGCTCCGACGTCGGCAGCCCGCTGGCGAACATCTCCATCTTCCTCGTCTTCGTGGGCGTCACGCTGTTCTTCGTGATCCGCGCGTCGAAGAACACCAGCACCGCCGCCGACTACTACGCAGGCGGACGCTCCTTCTCCGGCACGCAGAACGGCACCGCCATCGCCGGCGACTACCTCTCGGCGGCGTCCTTCCTGGGCATCGTGGGCGCCATCGCGATCTACGGCTACGACGGCTTCCTCTACTCCATCGGCTTCCTGGTGGCATGGCTGATCGCCCTGCTGCTGGTCGCCGAACTGATGCGCAACACCGGCAAGTTCACCATGGCCGACGTGCTCAGCTTCCGTCTGCGTCAGCAGCCGGTCCGCATCGCCGCAGCCATCTCGACCCTTGCGGTCTGCCTGTTCTACCTGCTCGCACAGATGGCGGGCGCCGGCGCGCTGGTCGCGCTGCTGCTCGGCATCGAGAGCGGGATCGGTCAGTCACTGATCATCGCTGTGGTCGGCTCGCTGATGATCTTCTACGTCTTCATCGGCGGCATGAAGGGCACCACCTGGGTGCAGATCATCAAGGCCACCCTGCTGATCGCCGGCTCTGCCGTCATGACCGTCTGGGTCCTGGCGCTCTACGGCTTCAACTTCTCCGAGCTGCTCGGCGCAGCGGTGGACAACACCGGTGAAGAGGCTCTCCTCGAGCCCGGCCTGCAGTACGGCGCGGATCTCTTCACCAAGCTGGACTTCATGTCCCTGGGCATCGCACTGGTTCTGGGCACCGCCGCCCTGCCGCACGTGTTGATCCGCTTCTACACGGTTCCCACCGCCAAGGACGCACGCAAGTCCGTCGTGGTGGCCATCGCCCTGATCGGCGCGTTCTACCTGTTCACCCTGGTGCTGGGCTACGGCGCAGCGGCACTGCTGGACACCGAGACGATCCTGGCAGCACCCGGCGGGCAGAACTCCGCGGCACCGCTGCTGGCCTACGAGCTCGGCGGGACGTTCCTGCTGGGCTTCATCGCCGCCGTCGCCTTCGCCACCATCCTCGCGGTGGTCGCGGGTCTGACGATCACGGCCTCGGCCTCCTTCGCCCACGACGTCTACGCCCAGGTCATCAAGAAGGGCAAGATCGACTCCGCCGGCGAGGTCAAGGCTGCCAAGATGACCGTGATCGTGGTCGGCATCCTCGCGATCCTCGGCGGCATCGGTGCACAGGGGCAGAACGTCGCCTTCCTGGTGGCGCTGGCTTTCGCGGTCGCCGCCTCGGCGAACCTGCCGACGATCCTGTTCTCGCTGTTCTGGAAGCGCTTCACCACCCGTGGCGCGCTGTGGTCCATGTACGGCGGACTCGGCTCGGCGCTGCTGCTGATCGCCTTCTCGCCCGTGGTCTGGGGCCGCGACACCTCGTTCTTCCCGGAGATCGACCTGGCGCTGTACCCGCTGACCAACCCGGGTCTGATCTCGATCCCGCTGGCCTTCCTGCTGGGTTGGATCGGTTCGCTGACCTCGAAGGTGGCGGAGGATCCGGCCAAGCAGGCCGAGATGGAGATCCGCTCGCTGACCGGTGTCGGCGCCGAGAAGGCCGCCGACCACTAGGCCTTCTTCACCCCCATTCGTTGAGGGGCGGATTCTACGAGTACTTCATGCCGGAAACGGCAGAGGCTGCTCGGAGAATCCGCCCCTCAACTGTGTGTGGTGGGATTTTCGGGACGCCAGCCTTGCTGGACCAGGACACACTGGATGCGTTGGATCCCGCGGCGCCCCTGATCCCCCATGTGGTCCGCGGTGATCCTGACCTCGAGCCAGCCCAGCTGCTCGGTGATCTCGCTGCGGCGCACATCTCTGCGGACGCTGCCAGGTGTGGAGTGGAGCTCCTCCCCCTCGTACTGGATCGAGACGCGGAACTCCGGGATCGCCAGGTCAGGCTCGAACCACGGGTGCCCGCTGGGATGCCGGATCACCCGATTCACCCGCGGTTCAGGCAAGCCGGCGAGATGCATGAAGAAGCGCAGTCGGGACTCCTGCGGCGAATCGACGCCTTCGCAGATGAGCTCCAGCGCCTCCCGCACGCCCCAGATAGGCTGGCGAGGTGACCCTGAAGCCTGCGAGGTCGACGATGAACCGCTCAGGCACCGTGATCCGGTGCCCCACAACCAAGTCAGGCCGCTGCACGCGGGAACCTCCTGCGGGGCTGCTGATATGGAACGGCGGCGCGGCATGCCGGAGGCCAGGAGACGCGCCCGTCGTCGTCCTGTCGCCGGCACGAACTGCGCGGGTCGGCGGCGACCATCCCGGGGCAGGTCCAGTGACTCCACGGTATTCAGTGCACACCCGGACAACGCGCCAGGGGCGGCCGAGGCCTCGGCTGTGGAGCCGGAGCAGCTGATCCGGTCCTGGGGAAAACTCCGCGGAGCCGGGTCCCAGGACCCTCATCGAGAAGAGAGAGAAAGGAAAGGGTCAGCCGACGGAGGCCATGATCTCGGTCATCTTGTCCAGGAAGGCGTCCACCTGGGCCTCGTCGTAGCCGTTGTGGCCGTGGGCGCCGCTGAAGGTGATGGTGCGGACCTCGTCGACGCTCATCGGGTTCTCACCGTCGAGGTACTGCTCAAGCTGGCGGCAGAGCTCGTCGACCTGCTCCTTGCGGTAACCGTTGGAGGCCGAGTGCGCGGGCTCGCGGAAGCGTCTGCCGTCCGGGCGGGAGAGCCGTCCGCGCAGCGGCTCGGCGCGCTCGGCGAGCATCTCGTACCAGGCGTCCTCGCCGTGGGCATCGATGTACTTGTCCCGCTCGGCGCTGGCGAAGGCGTCCTCAAGCCGGTCCAGCGCGCCGTCCACCTCAGCAGGGTCATAGCCGCCGCCGGTCATGGAGAAGCTGACGTCACGGATCTCCGACAGGGCCATGCCCTCGCCGGAGTCATAGGCCACGCGGGCCCGAGCCATGAATTCGTCAACCTCGTCGCGGTTGTACCCCTGCTCCTGGTCGCTCAGAAGCGTGAACAGTGCAATCTCGTTCGCCATGGTCATAATCCTAGTGGCACTCCGCCGGCATCCGCGTTAAGCGCCACGATCACGAAGAACGCGGTGGGCATCGCGAAGACCAGCGAGTCCAACCGATCCATCACTCCGCCGTGACCTGGGAGGAGTCGAGACATGTCCTTGATGCCGAGCTCGCGTTTGACCATCGACTCGGAGAAGTCGCCTGCGGTGGAGGCGATGACCACGGCGACAGCGAGCACCGCGCCGATGTAGACCGGCTCGTCGAAGATCAGCCAGGAGGCCAGCACCCCGACGCCGGTGGCACCGAGCAGCGAGCCGCCGAAGCCCTCCCAGGACTTCTTCGGACTGATCTTCGGCGCCATCGGGTGCTTGCCGAGGAACACCCCGAAGATGTAGCCGAAGGTGTCGTTCGAGACCACCAGCAGCACGACGACGACGAGGCGCAAGTCACCCTGGTCGAGGTTGAGCAGCAGCACGGCGAAGGACATCATGAACGGCACCCAGCTGGCCACGAAGATCGAGGACAGGATGGAGCGCCCCGGATCCCGGACCTTCCAGAGGGCTGCCGCGACGACGATGGCCAGTCCGGTGGCGATCAGCGCCAGCGTCAGCGCCTCCACCCCGCCGAAGTAGGCGGCGGTGGGCATCGCGACGGCACCGAGGAACAGCGGAATCTTGGGGAGGCGAAGCTGGTGTCCGTTGGGGGTCACGCGCGTCTCGAGCGCGCGGGCCACCTCCCAGACACCCATCGAGAGCAGGATCGTCCAGACCAAGATCAGCATCAGCTCGAAGAAGAAGATCCCGAGCAGTGCGGGTACCAGCAGGACGACGCCGGTGATGATGGCTGCGGGCAGATTCCTCCCAGCTTTGCCCGACATCAGACCTCGAGCAGCTCAGCTTCTTTGCGCTTGCTCATCTCGTCGATCTTCTCGACGTAGGTCTTGGTGAGGCTCTCGAGCTCCTTGGTGCCCCGCTCGCCGTCGTCCTTGCCGACCTCGCCGTCCTTGATGGCCTTCTCGATGATCTCCTTGGACTTGCGCCGGGTGTTGCGCACCGAGACCTTGTGGTCCTCGCCCTTGGACTTGATCAGCTTCACGTACTCCTTGCGGCGCTCCTCGGTGAGGTCCGGGATCGTGATCCGGATCTGTTTGCCGTCGTTCGAGGGGTTGGCGCCGACCTCGGAATCGGAGAGCGCCCGCTCGATGTCGCGCATCGCGGAGACGTCGAAGGGGGTGATCAGGATGGTCTTGGCATCCGGGGTGGCGAAGGAAGCCAGCTGCTGCAGCGGGGTGGCGGAGCCGTAGTAGTCCACCAGCACGCGGGAGTAGATCGCCGGATTGGCTCGGCCGGTGCGCACGGTGCTGAAGTCGACCGAGGTGGCCTCGATGGCTCGTTCGAACTGCTCCTTGGCATCTGCCAGGGTCTCATCAATCACGGGGGTCTCCTTAGGGGATGACGTTGAGGATGGAATTGAGGTTCAGTCTAGTCGGGGGCACCAGGTCAGGGGGTGACCAGCGTGCCGATCTCCTCGCCGAGCAGGGCACGGGTCACGTTGCCCTCCCCCTCCATGCCGAACACGCGCATGTTGAGGTCGTTGTCATTGCACATGGTCATCGCGGTCTGGTCCATGACCCGGATGTTCTTGCGCAGCGCATCGGTGTAGGTCAGGTGATCCAACTTCTGCGCGTCGGGGGTGGTCTTCGGGTCCGCGGTGTAGACCCCGTCGACCCCGGACTTGGCCATGAGCACCATGTCGGAGTGGGTCTCCAGGGCGCGCTGGGCACAGACGGTGTCGGTGGAGAAGTAGGGCATGCCCGCGCCGGCGCCGAAGACGACCACCCGGTCCTTCTCCATGTGGCGCACGGCGCGCAGCGGGATGTAGGACTCGGCGACCTGGCCCATGGTGATGGCGGTCTGCACGCGGGTGGGCTGGCCGGCCTGCTCCAGGAAGTCCTGCAGCGCCAGCGCGTTCATCACGGTGCCCAGCATGCCGATGTAGTCGGCGCGGGCCCGGTCCATGCCGGCCCGGGAAAGCTCGGCGCCGCGGAAGAAGTTGCCGCCGCCGACGACGACGGAGACCTCCACCTTGCCCTTGACCGCGGCGATCTGCTCAGCGATCCCCCGGACCGTGGCCGGATCGACTCCCACTGCGCCTCCGCCGAAGACCTCTCCGGAGAGCTTCAGGAGCACTCGGCGGCGGTGTGTCGGTGTCTCTGCGGTCATGGGTGTCCTCCAGGGGATCGTGGGGCGTCGGTGGTGCGGTCTTCCGGGCTGCTGGGACCCGGTGAGGCCGGTGTGGGCACAGAAAAGGGGGTGACCACCTCGTGTGAAGTGGTCACCCCCTTGACGTCTGAACTGTTGAGCTGCGACCAGTCTAGTGGTCAGCCGCCCTCCACTTCAGCTGCGTTGAGTATCAGGCTCCGACGCGGAAGCGAGCCAGACCCTTGGCAGACGTGCCGGCGGACTCGAGGACCTGGGTGACGGTCTTCTTCGGGTCCTTGGCGAACGGCTGGTCGACCAGCACGTTGTCCTTGAAGTACGCGTTGGTGCGACCTTCGATGATCTTGGTCATCGCCTGCTCGGGCTTGTTCTCGGCCCGGGCGGTCTCCTCGGCGATGCGGCGCTCGTCTGCCACGGTCGCTGCGGGGACCTCGTCGCGGGTCAGGAACTGCGGGGACAGCGCGGCGGCGTGCACCGCGATGTCGTGAGCAGCCTCTTTGGCCTGATCCGAGTCGGCGTCGACGGCGAAGAGCACGCCGACCTGAGCCGGAAGGTCCTTGGAGGTCTTGTGCAGGTAGGCGTCCACGAAGGCACCCTCTACCGTGGCAAGACGACGCACGACGACCTTCTCGCCGAGGATCGCACCCTCTTCGGTGACGAAGTCGACGAGCTTCTTGCCCTCGACGTCGGCCTCCAGGAGTGCCTCCACGGTGGTCACGTCG
This sequence comes from Nesterenkonia sp. YGD6, assembly GCF_022565895.1. Taxonomy (NCBI): domain Bacteria; kingdom Bacillati; phylum Actinomycetota; class Actinomycetes; order Micrococcales; family Micrococcaceae; genus Nesterenkonia; species Nesterenkonia sp. YGD6. Next base: position 332,443 of record NZ_JAJOYY010000001.1, read on the forward strand.
TGGGCGACAGCGGTCTCGAGGACCTTGTCGGCCAGCGCGACGAACTTCGCGGACTTGGCCACGAAGTCGGTCTCGGCGTTGATCTCGACCAGGAAGCCCTTGGTGCCGTTGACGACCTTGGCGGTGACCAGGCCCTCAGCGGCGGAACGGCCTTCGCGCTTGGCGGCACCCTTGAGTCCGCGGATACGGATGGCCTCGAGGGCCTTCTCGGTATCGCCGTCGGTCTCGTCGAGAGCCTTCTTCACGTCCATCATGCCGGCGCCGGTGCGCTCACGCAGGGCCTTGATGTCTGCAGCGGTGTAGTTCGCCATAGAAAAGCAGTTCCTCTCTTTACTTGGCTTCTTCAGCCGGAGCTTCGGTGGACTCGGTGGACTCGGCAGCGGGCGCCTCTGCGGCCGGCTCGGACTGCTCAGCCTTGGCGGGCTCGGCGGCCTCGTCTGACTGCTCGGTCTTTGCTGGCTCTTCGGTCTTGCCGGACTTCTCAGTCTCGGCGGACTTCTCAGTGGCGTGCTGTTCGAGCAGCTCGCGCTCCCACTCGGCCATCGGCTCTGCAGCCGTGCCGGAGCCGCCGCCGCGCTTGGATTCGCGAGCCATGAGGCCATCGGCCACGGCGTCGGCGATCACGCGGGTCAGCAGGTCCACGGACCGGATGGCGTCGTCGTTGCCCGGGATCGGGTAGTGGACGTCATCGGGATCGCAGTTGGTGTCGAGGATGGCGATCACGGGGATGCCGAGCTTCTTGGCCTCATCGACGGCCAGGTGCTCTTTGTTGGTGTCGACGATCCAGACCGCGGAGGGGGTCTTGGTGAGGTTGCGGATACCACCGAGGTTGGACTGCAGCTTGGTGAGCTCGCGGCGCATCAGCAGCAGTTCCTTCTTGGTGTGACCGGAGCCTGCGACGTCGTCGAAGTCGATCTCCTCGAGCTCCTTCATGCGCTGGACGCGCTTGGAGACCGTGGCGAAGTTGGTCAGCATGCCGCCGAGCCAACGGTGGTTGACGTAGGGCTGACCGACGCGGGTGGCCTGCTCGGCGATGGCTTCCTGGCCCTGCTTCTTGGTGCCGACGAAGAGGACGGAGCCGCCGTGGGCGACGGTCTGCTTGACGAACTCGTAAGCAGTGTCGATGTAGGAGAGGGACTGCTGGAGGTCAACGATGTAGATACCGTTGCGCTCGGTGAAGATGAAGCGCTTCATCTTCGGGTTCCAGCGGCGAGTCTGGTGACCGAAGTGGACACCGGAGTCGAGCAGCTGGCGCATGGTGACGACAGGCATGGTATTTCCTTTCAATGCCGGGCTTGGAACATGGAGGACATGCCTCATGCAGCTCCGGCTGGGTTTCTCGGTTGGACAGTGGCCCGGTTCTCTCGGGCTCCTGGCAGAAGAGGGAGGGGACTCGCGTTCTCTCCGCACGGCTGTCCCAGAGTAGAGAACAGCTGTCATGCGGACCGATGAGAAACGCCCCGATCGCTCGGGCAACCTCTGCGCGTAGTCAGCTGATTCAGGCATGCCGAGGCACGAAGAAGTCAACTGCTGGGGTTCAGCTTAGCGGCTCGACGGCGTTTTCCCCAACCGCCACAGGGATCCGCCAGCGCCCTGGATGCTCCACACATCGGCGGACTCGCGGGGATCGGAGTTCAGGGTGGTCGAGGCTGGGTGCATGGGCAGGCGGGGGCGAGGATTCACGGTGGCGAAGGTCGCTGCGCTGAGTGTCGCCCTGCTGATTGTTCTGGGCGGGCTGACGCCGGCCTCGGCGGGGTCATCGGCGGTGGAGCCCTTCTCGGCGGGGCGCTCTTCGCCAACGATGGCACAGGCGCCCTGGCGGCTGCCCGTGGCCGCGGATGAGCTGCGGCCCTTCGCCAGGCCCCCCTCCCCCTGGGGTCCAGGGCACCGCGGGGTGGACCTGGGGCCGCTGAGCGTCGGGGCGACCATCAGGGCTCCGACGGACGGTGAGGTCAGCTTCACGGGCGTGGTGGTGGATCGTCCGGTGCTCTCCATCCGACACGGGAAGGGGCACCTCAGCTCCTTCGAGCCGGTGGAGACCACTCTGGAGGTCGGCGATCGGGTCAGCGCCGGGGATCCGGCGGGGACGCTCGCTGCCAGCTCAGGCCATTGCGATGCACCCTGCCTGCACTGGGGCGTGCGGCTCTATGGGGAGTACATCAACCCGCTGCTGCTCACCGGCGACGTCGAAGCTTCGGTGCTGCTGCCGCTGGGCGACGAGTGATGGTGCCGGTGGAGGGCATCGAACCAGATCTAGTAGGCTCTTGTCCCCCGATCGCCGACCAAGACCCCGAGGAGCACGCGTGGCCCGACGTTCCCAGGAGGAGACGACGAACCGCAGCCACCAGGACGCGAAGAACACCCCTGGGCGCAGCCCTGCATCTGAAGGGGACGCCAGGAAGATCCGACACCTGGTGCAGCGGCCGGAGTTCCTCACCGATCTGCTGCAGATCCTCAAGACCGTGATCGCAGGCACCGGTGCCTGGTGGGTCTCCACCTCGGTGCTGGAATCCGAGCTGGCGTTCCTCGCGCCGTGGACCGCGCTTCTCACCGTCCACGCCACGGTCCATCGTTCGCTCTCCCGCGGCATCCAGACCACCATCGCATCGAGCCTCGGCGTCGGTCTCTCCTTCCTGATCGGCTACTTCCTCGGCGTCAGCCTGTGGACCTTCGCCCTGGCCCTGCTGGTCGGGGTGGTCGCGGCTCGGATCTCCTGGATCCGCGATGAGGGGATCGCGATCGCCACCACCGCGATCTTCGTGCTCGGCAGCGGCTTCGATGATCAAGCGGGGCTCCTCGATGACCGGATCCTCGAAGTCGCCGTCGGTGTGGCCGCCGGCCTGCTGGTCAACCTGCTGATCGTGCCGCCGCTGCGAGACAAGCAGGCCAGCCGCTACGTGGACAGCATCAATGAGCGCATGGGCAGCGTGCTGGTCAGCATCTCCCAGGAGTTCTCCGATTCATGGGACACCGATCAGGCCGAAGCATGGTTCCAGGAGACCGAATCGATGACCGAGGAGCTGAACTCCGCCTGGACCGTGGTGCGCTTCGCCCGTGAATCTCGCCGGGCCAACCCCCGCGCGCGGCAGGGCATTCAGAGCCTCGAGGTGAGCAGCTGGAACTCCGAGCAGGCAAGCTACGAGGAGATCCTCGAACGCGTCGACGAGGGGATCTCCCATCTGCGGCACCTGTCTCGCACCCTGCGAGAGGCGACCTACACCGACGGCGAATGGGACCATCGCTTCCGCGAACAGTGGGCACAGATCGTCGGAGACGCGGGCCGGGCGATCGCAGATCCCGATGCCGAGGTCGCATCCATGCACGACAACCTCAGCTCCCTCTCCACCGAGATGTCAGAGGGCGAGGGACTGCCCGGAGACTCCTGGCCGCTCTACGGCTCCCTGATCTCCAGCGTGCGCCACATCGTCGTCGTCGTCGACGACGTCGCCTCGGCGCGCCAGGCGCGTGAAGCGACATCCGAGAACCCGACCGTCTCGCACTGATCCGCGCGAGACACCCTCCTGGGTCAGCACGAGACAGTCCACCTGGGTCAGCGCCGGGCCGCCCGCCCGTGCCCGGCGAGGCGCTCCCCCAGCGCGACCAGCGCTGAAGCCGAGTCCGCCCAGGAGAACTCCTGGCTTCGCGCCCGGGCCGCGATCGAGGCGCGGGCGAAGGTGGCAGGGTCCTGAAGTCGGCGCACCGCCTGGGCTAGGGCTTCAGCATCCTGCCCGGGGACCACCTGGGTGCCGGCCTCCGCCATCGCCGCTCCCCCGATCTCGCGGAAGATCGGCAGGTCGGAGACCACGCAGGGCGTGCCATGGGCCATCGCCTCCACCACGGGCAGACCGTAGCCCTCCGCCTGGGAGAGCGTCACCAATGCGCTGGCCCGCCGCAGCAGGGTGCGATAGTCGGCGTCGGAGATCCCGTGGTGGAAGACCAGCTGTTCAGGGTCGGCCGCAAGGGTGCGGAGCTGCGCCTCGCGGGCGGCCTGGATCGGGCTGCACAGGTGCAGGGTGTATCCGGGCAGCCGGTTCAGGCCCGCGATGACGGATTCGACGTTCTTGTACCCCATGAAGGACCCCATATAGATGAGCTCCTTCGTCGGCGCCGCGCCCGGTTCGCGGGGGCACTCGACCGCGGGCGGAGCATTGGAGATCAGCTCCACCGGCCTGCGGGTGAGCCGGTGCCGGCGGATCAGCCCGCGGGTGGTCTCGGAGACGGTCGCAACGGCGTCGGCCTGGTTCAGCACCAGCCGCTGAGGCAGATAGGAGAGGTGGTAGGCCCGCCAGCCGAGGCGCACCAGTGCGGGCAGATCCCGCGGCGGGGTGCGGTGTGCGTAGTAGATCAGGTCGTGCAGGGTGAGGATCAGCGGGTAGTTCCGGCCCCGTCCCCCCATGGTCTGCATCGGGGAGAACACCACGTCTGGGCGGTGCGGATTGATCTGCCGGGCGACCCAGGGCTCCCGAGCCGAGGTCGGCGAGGAGATCTGCAGATGAGGAAGGGCTGGAAGCAGGTTCAGCTGCTGCGGATCGCTGATCAGCATGGTGACATCGGCCTGTTCGGCGGCCGCCTCCACCAGGGAGGCGGTGAACCTGGAGATGCCGTCGTGGACCTGGGTCCGGGTGTACCGGCAGTCGAAGAAGAGCTTCAGCACATGCCGATTCTGGCACAGCCGTCGACGGGGCGACGGAGTGGACGGCTCTGGCATGATGAGTGTCATGAGCGAGTTGCGTTTCACCGGTGTCAGCGCGGATGTCCAGGGCCACGGCCAGACTCCCGAAACCTCTCGCCAATATTGGACGGAGTCCGCCGACACAGGGGCGTTGCGCGATGTCCCACTCCCGTCGCCCCGCCCCGGCGAGCTGCTGATCGAGACCCTGCACAGCGGCATCTCCCGCGGCACCGAGTCGCTGGTCCACCGCGGCGAGGTGCCCGCGAACATCACCGAAGTCATGCAGGCCCCCTTCCAGCTCGGCGAGCTGCCCTTCCCGGTCTCGCACGGCTATCTCAACGTCGGGGTGGTCCGGCAGGGCAGCGAAGCGCTGATCGGGCGGACGGTCTTCACCCTGGCCGGGCACCGCGAACATGTCGTCGTCCCCGAGTCCGCCGCCCACGTGCTCCCCGAAGACTGCCCCCCGCAGCGGGCGCTGCTCGCCGGGATCGGCGAGGTGGGACTCAACGGCCTCTGGGAGGGGCCCGTGATGGTCGGCGACCGGGTCGCCGTCGTCGGCGGCGGTCTGATCGGGCTGACCACGGCGCTGCTGGCCTCGAAGACGGCGCTGCAGCGTCTGCAGGTCGTGGAGATCGACGCCGAGCGGCGAGCCGTCATCGAATCCCTGGGCCTGGACGCCGTCACCCCCGAGGAGGCTGGACTCGACAACGATGTGGTCCTGCACAGCTCGGCCAGCTCCTCAGGGCTCGCCACCGCACTGCGTCTGGCCGGTGACGACGCCGTGGTCGTGGAGCAGTCCTGGTTCGGCACCGGAGATCAGCAGATCCCGCTGGGTGCCGACTTCCATGCCCGCCGGCTTCGCATCGTCGCGACCCAGGTCGGTCAGGTGTCCGGCCCACGGCGGATGCGCCGCACCCGCGGCCAGCGTCTCGCCACGGCCTTAGGCCTGCTCGACTCCCGCTTCGACATGCTGATCAGCGGGCACTCGCCGCTGGCCGAGCTGCCTGCCGTGATGCAGGACGTCGCCACCGGTGCGCCCTGGACCCGGGAGCAGATCCTGCACGTGATCGATCACCCGCTCGCCGCGCACTACGCCTTCGGGTGAGGCTCGCGCAGCGACGATTCCCATCCACCACCACCACCTAGGAGAGCCATGAGCCGATTCCGCCTGACCGTCGATGACCACATCATGATCGCGCACAGCCTGAAGGACCCGTTCTTCGGACCGGCGCAGAACCTTCATGGCGCCACGCTGAGCATCGAGGCCAGCTTCTTCCGCGAGAGCCTCAACGAGTACGGCGTGGTCATGGACATCGGGGCCGCCACCGAGCTGCTCGCCGCCACGCTGGAGCCGCTGCGCTATAAGAACCTCGACGAGGTGACCGAGCTCGCCGAGAAGTTCACCACCACCGAGGTGATCATCGAGCACATCGCCGAGAAGCTGGTCGCGGGACTCCCCGCCGACCATGGGCTCACGGCGCTGGAGGTGCAGGCCGAGGAGCACCCCCGGGCCCGCGCGTCGGTCAGGGTTCAGCTCTGAGCGGGCAGGCTCGGTAGTATGTCGGAGTGTCCTCGCGACTCGACTGCTCATCGTGCGCGCGGACCCGAGGGGCGTTAGCTCAGTTGGTTAGAGCAGAGGACTCATAATCCTTTTGTCCTGGGTTCAAGTCCCAGACGCCCTACCGTCGAAAGTCAGGTTCAGGCGGGCTACGTCTGCTGGCGAGCCACCGTGACCTATGTCATACGTTCCGGCCGGGCACACGCTTGAACTAGGGTCGGGTCATGGGACGTCTACCTGCGATATCTGCCGGAATCCTCACCTCTCTGCTGCTCGTCAGCTGTGCCGAACCCTCCACGGAGCAAGCCGGCGACGGTGCTGAGACCGGCACTGACGCGGCAGACTCTCAATCCACAGACCCCGAATCACCAGACGCCGCATCACCGAACTCTGAAGCACCCGACGCGGACCCGAGCCCCGACTCTGACGCTGCGCCGTTCAGCATCGAAGAGCAGGGCAGCTATGACGCCCCCTGGGCGCTGGAGTTCCTGCCCGGGACCGAGCAGATGCTCATCACCAGCAGATACGGCGAGCTGTTCCTGCGCAGCGCGGACGGCTCTGCCGCGCCGGAAGACTCTGCGGACGCCGATGACATCAGCGTGAGCGGCCTGCCCGAGGACATCGTCGTCGAGGGTCAGGGCGGCCTGGGCGACGTCGTCGCCGCCCCAGACTTCGACGACAGTCAGCGCGTCTACCTGAGCTGGATCAACGCCTCGGAGGCGGGCACCGGTGCCGTCGTCGGACACGCGCAGCTGGTGGACTCCGGGGACACTGCGACGCTGGAGGACCTCACGGTGATCTGGGAGCAGGACCCCAAGACCTCCGGCGCAGGGCATTTCTCGCACCGCCTCGCGTTCAGCCCGGACGGAGAGCACCTCTTCGTCACCTCCGGGGACCGTCAGCAGCTCGACCCGGCGCAGGATCTCTCCAGCGGCCTGGGCAAGGTGATGCGTCTGACCCCCGCGGGCGAACCGGCTCCGGAGAACCCCTTCGCCGAGGACGGGGACGTCACCGAGGAGATCTGGACCTATGGTCACCGCAATCCGCTGGGCATCGACTTCGACGCGAACGGGGAGCTCTGGATCTCCGAGATGGGCCCCGAGGGCGGCGACGAGCTGAACCTGCTAGAGGCGGGCGAGAACTACGGGTGGCCCGAGGCTTCCAACGGCTCCCAGTACGGCGGCGCAGAGATCCCGGACCACACCGAGGGGGACGGCTTCGCGGCCCCCGCCGCCTGGTGGACCCCCTCCATCTCCCCCGGCAGCCTGATGATCTACCAGGGTGAGATGTTCCAGGACTGGACCGGCAGCGCCTTCATGGGGGCGCTCTCGGGTGAAGCACTGGTCCGCGTGGAGCTCGACGGCGATCAGGCCGGGGAGGAAGAGATCTGGGACATGGGGGCCAGGATCCGCGACGTGGAGCAGGCCCCCGACGGGAGCATCTGGATCATCGAAGACGGCGACGGCGCCGAACTGCTGCGCCTGACCCCGGCGGAGTGACCCCGGCACAGTGACCTCGCCAGCGGCCGCGACGGCAGAGACGCAACGGCAGAGACGCCGGCCTCCGCTACTGCGGGTGCTTGTTCTCGATCCAGTCCGCGCCGCGGTAGAGCTTCTCGAAGGCGTTCATCGTGGTGTTGAGGCTGTGCCGGCCCGCCCGCTCCCGACTGCGCTCCCCCATCGCGGTGCGCTGTTCCGGGCTCATCGTGAACAGCTGCTCCAACCGTGCCGCCAGATGTGCGGAGTTCCCGGGCTCGAAGAGGTAGCCGTTGACCCCCTCCTCCACCAGGTGCGGCAGCGCCAGAGCGTCGGCGAGCACCACGGGAAGCCCGGCTGACATCGCTTCCAGGGAGACCAGCGACTGCAGCTCAGCGGTCCCGGGCTGGCAGAAGACATCGGCTTCGAGGTAGGCGCGGCGCAGCGCGTCCTCGTCGACATGGCCGCGCATCCGCACTCGATCGTCCAGGCCCAGCTCCTGGATCTGTGCGGCGAGCCGATCGCGCTGCTCGCCGTCGCCGACGATGTCCAGTCCGATCCCCAGCCCCGGATCGGTCTTGCCGATCGCGTCGATGAGCACATCCACGTTCTTCTCCACGGCCAGACGGCCCACGAAAAGCACCGTGGGGCTCTCGGGCGGGGCCAGCACCTCACCGGGACGCAGCCGGTAGTTCTCGACGTCGATCCCGTTGGAGAGCGGGAGCACCTTCTTGAATCCTGCCCGCTCCATCATGGTCCGCGCCGCCAGCGGGGTCGGGGTGGTCACCACGGCGGCCTTGCCCATCAGCTTGCCCATGTCCCGCCAGGAGTTCTTCGCCACGATCCGGCGGAACCAGGCAGGGAAGGGCAGGAACGGGTCCAGGTTCTCGGGCATGAAGTGATTGGTCGCGATGGTGCGCAGACCGCGTTCGGCGGCGGCATCGATCGCAGCCTTGCCGATCATGTAGTGGCACTGGACATGGACGACGTCGGGCTGCAGCTCGTCCATCAGCCGCCCCATGGCGGGCTCCACCAGCCAGGGCAGGCAGAGCCGGATGTACTCGTGGGTCGGGGCCTTGAATGACCGGAACCGGTGCACGGTGGCCTCGTCGGTATGTTCGACCATGTCAGGGCCGCGGCTGGTCCTTGCGGCAGCGATGTGGACCTCATGACCGCGAGCCGCCATGTTTTTCGCCAGCCGGTGACTGAAGACCGCCGCGCCGTTGACGTCGGGCGGGTACGTGTCGGCGGCGATCAGGATCCTGAGCTTCCCACCGGGTTGCTCAGCGGGGTTCACCTCGGGCTTCTCTGCGGGCTCCCCGGCAGGCTTCTCCCCCGGCTCATCACCGCGAGCATCGGCGGGCACATGGTTCATCATCAGGCGGTCGAATCCTCCTCGGTGTCCGGGCGGGCCTGTTCGCCGCGCAGCCGCGCCGCCTCGCGGCGGGCCTTGATGAAGTAGTCGATTGAAGCAATGATATGCATCGCCGCGCCGAGCGCCAGCAGCACGAAGGCGATGTCAGGAATGAGGCCCTCGCGCAGCATCCCGGTGGAACCCAGCAGGGCCAGCGGCAGCCCGATCAGCAGGCACGCGGTGCGCAGCTTGCCCAGCAGGGTGACCTTCAGCGGAGGCGGTCCCTTGAAGAGCAGATAGGTGTTGACCGAGAGGATCAGGTCGGGGATGACCACGGCGAGCACGACCCAGATCGGCACGATCCCGAAGGTGGCCAGGGTGGCGCTGACGGTGATCAGTGCGAGCCGGTCCGCCAACGGATCCAGCCACTGGCCCACCGTGGACATCTGATCGAAGCGTCGGGCGATGTACCCGTCGATCCAGTCAGTGCTGGAGAGGACGACCAGCACCCAGAACGCAGCCATGTACTGGTCCTGCGCCACGAGCCAGACGAACACGGGGATCAGCAGGGCCCGCAGCACGGTCACGATGTTGGGCGCGGTCCAGAACGTCTCGCGCATGGTGTACTCGAAACCATCCTGGGTTCCGGCACCGATCAGTCTCACCGGGGCAGTTTATTTCTTCACAAGCTCGCGGAGGAAGACTGCACCTGCAGCAGCAGAACCAGCGACGACGGCGAGCGGCTTCCACCGCGCAGCCACGAACTCTCCGGCAGCGTGTGCGCCCGACTCCTGGCCTGCGGCGGCGGGGACGCCCTCGATCTTGGGCTCGGCGGCGGGTGGGACGCGTACCGGCTCACCGGCGGCACCGAGGGTCTTCGGCTTGGGCCCGACCCGGTCGGAGGAGCCGCGGTCGGCCTTGGGCTTCGGCTTGGAACCGCCGCGGGCCTTGGAGCCGATGCTCTCGGCCTTGTCCTTGACGTTCTCAGCCCGGTCCTTGACGCTCTCGGCGATGGTTCGGGTGCTGGAGGTGATCTGGTCCTGAAGCGAGGCCAGGTGATCGCGGCGCAGGCCGGTGCGGCGCAGCAGCTCGCTGTAGGTGGGAGGTGTCGGGGAACCGGCGCCGGGAGTCTTCGCGTCCTTCTTCGCCTGTTCGGCCGCCTGACGCTTGGACTCTTCCTTCTGCCGACGCTTCTCGGAATCCGCCTGATCCAGGCTCTGCGGATCGAAGCGGGTGCCTTCGCGGGCCACTCCGAGATCGAGGCGGAAGCCGCGGATGGCGTCTTCGGGCAGCAGCGGCAGCGTCTTGCGGAACTTGAGCAGCCCGATGAGCGCGAAGATCAGCGCGATCAGCAAGAAGATGCCGGCCACGATGAGCGCGGCGGCCCAGAGTTCAAAGATCAGCGCGAACGCGGCCACGGCGGCGACGATGAGCGCCACCACGAGGAAGGTGAGAAAGACGACGCCGACGACCATGAGGGCCACGGCGATGCCCGCGGCCACACCTTTGGTCTTCATCTGGCCGATGGCCAGCTGGATCTCGTCGTTGATCTGCTTGGGGCCGAGTCGCAGTACGACCTTGATCACATCGAGCAGCGACGTACGGGGCGCCGTGCCCTTTGTGCGGCCGGTTCCGGGCTGAGACAAGACTGCGCCTCCATAAGAGAGATGGTGCTCGAGGGTGGGTGTTCAGTTCACTACAAACTACCACCTATACGATTGAGAACATGGCTGACCAGTACGATTTCGAAGAGCTCTATGCCAACACCTACACCGAGGCTGACCAGCGGGCGTACGAGAGCCAGCCCACCTCGGAGAAACGTTTTGTGATCGCCTGGCTCCTGACACTTCTCATGGGGCCCGCAGGGGCGCATCGGTGGTATCTGAACCGCCCGGTGACGGCGTCGCTGATGGTGCTGGTGAGCATCGCCGCCGTCGCGCTGATGGTCTCAGGATTCGCGAATCTCGGGCTGCTCTGCATCACGATCATCTTCACCTGGACGCTGATCGACCTGATCATGCTGCTCGCCGGGTCCATGCGTGACCGTGCGGACCTGCGACTGGCCGGGCACCGCGAGCGGGCTGGCGTGTGCTCGGCGATCACGATGCTGCTGCTGGCGGTCGGCCTGGTCTTCGCCCTGGTGGTCGGCACCAGCTCAGGGGTGGCGGGCTGAGTCGACGCGGGATGGGCGGAGTCGTCGTTCCTGGCCTCCCTGGCTCGCTGCTCCGCTCTGCGGACCCCGCTCAGTCCTCGATCCGCCCCACCGGGGTGCGCTTCTCGGCCTGGAACTGGTCCTCGATCCGGCCGTTCGCCCAGTATGCGGAAAGTGACATCGCCTTGCGCTCCAGCCCCTTCTGATCCACCAGCATGCGGCGGATCCGCTTCATCTGGGCCCGTTCGCCGTGCACGAAGACCTGCACATCACCTTCCGGGATGGCCAGCTCCTCCAGGTACTCCGCGAGCATCGTGGTCTCCGGGCTGAAGTCGGCCTCGCGGTGCAGCCAGACCAGGTCCATCCCTGCGGGGACATCCAGCGGCTGGCGCTCGGCCGCGTCACGGACCTCGACGACGGCGACCCCGCGCGCGTCCTCAGCCATCGATTCAAGCGCCGAGGCGATCGCGGGCAGCGCGGCCTCGTCACCGGCCAGCAGGTGCCATTCAGCCTCCCCGCGCGGAGCGTAGCCGCTCCCGGGCCCGAAGAAGCTGATCTGCTCCCCGATCTGCGCGTTCTTCGCCCAGACTCCGGCGCGGCCCTCCTCGCCGTGGACCACGAAATCCACCCAGATCTGCGAGTTCTCATGGTCGACGTGGCGGATGGTGTAGGTCCGGGTCGCCGGCATCTGTTCGGTGCGCAGCTGTTCGCGCAGCGCGTCCATGTCGTAGGGGCGGCTGAGGTCCAGACCCTCGGGCAGCTGCGCGGCCTCCGCGGCGCTCTGCGGAAGGAAGAGCAGCTTGATGTACTGGTCCGTGGCAGGCGACTCCCCCACGGACTTGAACTCGATCGCCTCGAACCCGGGTCCGCCCAGGACCAGCCGGATCATGTGCGGACTGAGCTGCTTCTTGGCCTCGACGGCCAGGACGTGCTGGATGCGCGTTTTCTTTGACTTGGACACCCCGGCACTCTAATCGAACCGGGTGGCCCGGCGGAGGTGAGCCTCAGCTGCGGGGGCCTGTATTGCGACAGAAGCCCGTGCTCGAATCGTTGTCCAATCCGTCGAAAAAGTTGAGTGCATCATGCTCAACTTGGGAATATACTGGGTGTGGGTTCCACAGGAACCGACGCCGCAAGGCACTGACCCAGTCCTATAGAGCGATGAGCATAAGGAGCTGATTGCCGTTATGAACAACTCTCTGACCCGTCTGGACCCCTTCGCCCTGATCGACGATGTCTTCCGCAGCATGCGGACTCCCTCGATGGATGCGGCCCAGCGCCAGGCCGGCTTCGTGCCCGCCGTGGATGCCCATCGCGAGGGTGAGGACCTGGTCCTGCGCGCCGACCTCCCCGGCATCGACCCGGACAAGGACGTCGCGGTCGAACTGACCGGACGCACGCTGACCGTGTCCGGGGAGCGTCGCAGCGAGACCGAGGCCGAGGGTCTGCGCGAGGTGCGCTACGGGTCCTTCTCCCGCACCATCACCCTGCCGGGCGAGGTCTCCAGTGACGCGATCTCCGCGACCTACGAATCAGGCGTGCTCACGGTCCGCGTGACCGGGGTCTACGCCACCGAGGAGCCGCGCAAGATCCAGGTCACCTCCACCGAGCGCGAGAAGAACCTCGAATCCTGATCCCTCCCTCTTCTCGCTGAGAGGCGGATCCTCCGGCCAGTCTGGGCTTCCCGGCCCGTCAGGCACCCGGAGAATCCGCCCCTCGACGGAGGAGAAGAGCTAGAAGACGATCGTGGTGCTGCCGTTGCGGATGACCCGGTCTTCGCAGTGCCACTTCACCGCGCGGGAGAGCACGGCGCGTTCGACGTCGGCGCCGAAGCGGGTGAGCTGGGCCACGTCGTCGCTGTGCGAGACCCGGATGACGTCCTGCTCGATGATCGGACCCTCGTCGAGGTCCTTGGTCACGTAATGGGCGGTGGCGCCGATGAGCTTCACTCCGCGGTCAGCGGCCTTCTGGTACGGGCCGGCGCCGATGAAGGCGGGCAGGAAGCTGTGGTGGATGTTGATCACCGGAGCCCCGACATGTTCGAGGAAGTCCTCGGAGATGATCTGCATGTACCGGGCGAGCACGATCATGTCGACGTTGCCCTTCAGCAGCTCCAGGTGCCGGGCCTCGGCCGCAGCCTTGTCCCCGTTGATCACCGGCACGTGGAAATACGGGATCCCGAAGGGCCGCACATCTTCGGCGAGGTCGGCGTGGTTGGAGATGACCATGACGATGTCCATCGGGATCTCACCGCGGCGGTGCCGCCAGAGCAGATCCAGCAGGCAGTGGTCGGTCTTGGACGCGAAGATCGCCACCCGCTTGGGCTGATCTGCCGCTGCCAGCGAATAGTCCATGGAGAAGCGATCAGCCAGCTTCGTCTGGATGGCCTGCTCCACCGCGGGCTTCGCCGCGGCGAGTCCGGGCAGGTGGAACACGGTGCGTTGGAAGAATCGGCCGTCCTCCACGCCGGTGGAGTACTGGTCCAGGCTGATGATGTTGCCGCCGACCTCGGCGATCAGCTCCGAGACCGCCGCCACGATCCCTGGCTGGTCCGGGCAGGAGATGATCAGCCGGGCGATGTCGTGGGTCTTCGTCTCAGGGGCGCTCATCAAGTCTCCGAATCAGGTTCACCAGGTCAGGGCGGCGGGACAGCCTTGCATCATCGAAGCGGCCCCGTCACGGACAGCGTCGCACGAAGCACACTATGACATGAAAAACGCCCCCGCCCGTGAGGGCGAGGGCGAATCTGCTCCCCCAGTTGGATTCGAACCAACAACCGCTCGATTAACAGTCGAGTGCTCTGCCGTTGAGCTATGGAGGATTGCGACTACGAAAGTCTAACAGGGGTTCCTGGTCGCTGTGAAATCGCTGTGGAATCATAGATCCGTGACGCCTGTATCTCTCGACACCCCAGCAACTGCCCCTGCCCCGCGGTTCAATGCTCTCACGGTCTTCACCGGTTCCGCCTCCGGAGCTGATCTCGACTACACCGAAGAGGTCCGCCGGCTCGGCACCGCGCTGGCCGGGGCCGGCATCGGCGTGGTCTACGGCGGCGGGAAGGTCGGCCTGATGGGGCAGATCGCCGATGCGGCCCTGGAGGCCGGCGGCGAGGTCCACGGGATCATCCCCGAGGTGCTGATCGGACGCGAGGTGGGACATCATGGGCTGACCTCGTTGGAGATCGTGCCCGACATGCATACCCGGAAGTCCCGGATGGTGGACCTCGGTGATGGCTTCATCGCGCTGCCCGGCGGCATGGGAACGCTGGAGGAGTTCTTCGAGGTGTGGACCTGGCAGTACCTGGGTCTGCACGCCAAGCCGGTGGGGCTCTACAACGTCAAGGGATTCTGGGATCCGCTGTTGGCCATGGTGGACCATATGGTCGACGAGGGCTTCATGTCCGCCTGGCGCCGCGCGGCACTGGTGATCAGCACCGATCCGCAGGACCTGATCGCGAAGCTGCGAGCCTGGACGCCTCCCGCCGGACGCTGAGGCTCAGCCGTCGGGCAGCCGGGCGTCAATCCAGCTCGGTGTCCAGCCAGCGGCCCAGCACCACGGTGTCCTGGTCGGTGTAGCCCAGCGCCCGGTAGAAGTCCTGGACGCCTGCGTTCTCCTGCCGGACCATGAGCATCAGCTTGGGCACCCCGCGCCCGCGCAGCCAGTCCTCGGCCCCGGCCAGGAGCGCCTTGCCGAGCCCCTGGTCCTGATGCCTTTGGTCGACGGCGAGATAGTAGATCCAGCCGCGGTGACCGTCCTGGCCGACCATCACCGTGCCGGCCAGCTCCCCCGCGGCGTCGAGCGCTGCGAGCACCGTGGACTCTTCTCCGGTGAGGGCCCGCCGGCAGTCCTCAAGCGGGTCGTTCCAGGGCCGGGTGAGCCCGGCCTGCTGCCAGAGCCCGACGGCGGCATCGAGCAGTTCTTCGGGGAGCTCGGTGACGCGCAGGTCGGTCACGTCTTCCCTGCTATCTCTGCACCGGGCGGATGGAGATGCTCTCCACCATGGAGGCGTCCTCCATGTCCACCACGGTGCGCGCCGCCTCGGCGATCGCCTGCGGGGAGATGTAGATGCCCCCGTCGTAGTCCTCGTTGCCCATGGACTCCTGCAGGGCGACCTGCATGTCGGTGTCCACCCGGCCTGGGTGGATCGAGGTGACCCTGACCCGGCCCCGCTCCTCCTCGCGCAGCGCGTCGGTGAGCGCACGCAGCGCGAACTTGGTCCCGGAGTAGAGCGAGCTTCCGGGTCCGGCGGTGAATCCTGCCCCGGAGTTGATGCTCAGCACCTGTCCGGTGGATTCGCGCAGCAGCGGCAGCGCGGCGCGGGTCAGCTCCGCGACGGCGAAGACGTTGACGGTGAACATCTCCTGGAACTGCGTCGGAGAGGTCTCCGCGACCGGGTTCATCCAGGCGAGTCCGGCCGAGTGGACGAGCACGTCGAGTCGGGCGAGCCCGGCGGCCTGCAGCGCGGGGGCGATCGCGTCGAGGTCGGTCAGGTCCAGCAGGAACGGTTCGGCGCTGGGCAGGGTCTGCACCACGGCGTCCACGGTCTCGGGGTTCGTCCCGCCGACCAGGATGTGGTGGTCCCGGCCGAGCTCGGCGGCGATGGCCTTGCCGATCCCGCGGGAAGCCCCGGTGATCAGGGCGACTGGACGAGTGCTGGCGGTCTGCTGTTGGGTCATGAAATCAGCTTAGAGGATCCGCTCCGAGGGCTGCCGTGGCGGCGCAGCAGCTCAGCCGTCCAGCAGCCAGCGGTGCAGCGCGGTGTGGCAGTCGCGCAGCGCCTGCGCGGTGACGTGTTCATCGTCGGAATGTGCCAGCAGCGGGTCTCCGGGGCCGAAGTTCACCGCCGGGACTCCCCTGGCCGAGAACCGTGCCACATCGGTCCAGCCGTACTTGGGCATCGGCTCTCCGCCCACGGCGTCGATGAACGCCTTGGCCGCGGGATGGTCCAGCCCTGGCCGCGCGGCCGCGGAGCTGTCGGTCACCTTCTGCTGAGCCGCGCCTATTCCGGCCTCGGCGAGGACCTCACGGACATGGGTGTGGGCCTGCTCCTCGGTCTTGTCCGGGGCGAACCGGTAGTTGATCTCCACCACGGTGGAGTCCGGGATGACGTTTCCGGCCACCCCGCCGCGGATCCGCACCGCGTTGAGCCCCTCGCGGTAGTCCAGGCCCTCCACCGTGATGGTCTGTGGCGCGTACTCGCTCAAGACCCGGAGCAGCCCGGCGGTGCCGTGGATCGCGTTCTCCCCCATCCAGGCCCGCCCGGAGTGCGCGGCGACCCCGGGGATGGTCACCTCGAAGCGGCAGGTGCCGTTGCAGCCACCCTCGACCACGCCGTGGGTGGGTTCCAGCAGCACCGCGAAATCGCCGTCCAGCAGCTCCGGCACGCGGTTCAGCACCCGTCCCAGACCGGACTTGCTGGCCTCGACCTCTTCGTGGTCGTAGAAGACCCAGGTGATGTCGCGGTCCAGGGAGCCTCCCGCGGCCAGGCGCGCCGCGACGTCGTCGGCGAGCTTCAGCTGCACCGCCACACCGCCCTTCATGTCTGTGGCGCCGCGGCCGTAGAGCACGTCTACCCCCTCGGCCTGCTCCCAGCGCGGCGGGACGGTGCCGCGGGAGCCCGGAGTGGTCGGCAGCGGCACGGTGTCCAGGTGCCCGGCGAGGATGATCCGCTGCGCCGCACCGGTCTCGGTGCGCGCGATGATCGTGTCGCCGTCGCGATGCACGCGCAAGCCCTGCAGGTCTTCAAGCGCGGCCTCCACGGCGTCGGCCAGGGCCGTCTCGTCGCCGGAGACGGATTCGCAGCCGATGATCGCCTCGGTGAGCGCGGCGACGTCGCCGGAGAGCAGTCCACGGATATCCATCCGCCCAGCCTAGGCGAACGCCCCCGCGCATGGGACCCGCAACAGGACGCTCCTGGGCTCCCGCGCCGGAAAAAGTAGGATGGTGCCATGAGCACTGACATTCGAACCGCATCCGGCCATGGCCTCGCCACGGTGACCAACGACGGCACCGTCCTGGACACCTGGTTCCCGCGCCCTGTGATGGCCCCCCTGTCCGAGAACGACGACGCCGAGCTGATCGCCGCCCTGCAGGCCGCGACCGGCGAGGATCCTGACCGCGGGGTCACCACCCAGGTGGTCTCCGTGGAGTCCGCCCTCGACTCCGAAGCGAGCTCCGCCTCCGACGTGTGGCTGCGCCTGCACCTGCTCTCCCACCGGCTGGTCAAACCGCGCACCATCAACCTCGACGGCATCTTCGGTCACCTGAGCAACGTGGTCTGGACCAACTTCGGGCCCTGCGCGGTCGCCGACTTCGAGACCACCCGGCTGAAGCTGCGCTCCCGCGGACACGTCAGCGTGCACTCGATCGACAAGTTCCCCCGCCTGGTGGACTACGTGACCCCCTCCGGTGTGCGCATCGGCGACGCGGACCGGGTGCGCCTGGGCGCGCACCTGGCCGAGGGCACCACCGTGATGCACGAGGGCTTCGTGAACTTCAACGCCGGCACGCTGGGCACCTCCATGGTGGAGGGCCGCATCTCCGCCGGGGTCGTGGTCGGCGACGGCACCGACATCGGCGGCGGCGCGTCCATCATGGGCACCCTCTCCGGGGGCGGCAGGGAGAAGATCACCCTGGGTGAGCGCGTGCTGCTGGGCGCGAACTCCGGTGTGGGCATCTCGGTCGGCGATGACTGCGTCATCGAGGCCGGGCTCTACGTCACCGCCGGCACCAAGATCTCGGTGCTCGCCGATGACCGCACCGTCATGGACACGGTGAAGGCCTCGGCACTCTCCGGCGTGCCGAACCTGCTCTTCCGCCGCGACTCCGTCACCGGCGCGGTCCAGGCAGTGCCTCGCAAGGGCCAGAAGGTCGAGCTCAACGCTGCCCTGCACCGCAACTGAGCCGACACCGGGTCGACGCCGAGTCGACCCAGAGCTGAAAGGTCTGGATGAGTCCCCGCGCTGATCGCCCCATCACCGTCACCCGCACCGTGCACCGACGCCGTCGTCGGGTCAAGGCCGTCGCGGCCATCACCGTGGTCGCGGCCGCCGTCGGCGCGACCGGCTACGGGGCCTGGCAGCTGATCGAGGAGAACGAGTATCTCCTCGATGAACGCTGCTCCGTCACGGTCGGCGAGATGGAGCACCGGCTCACCCCGGCGCAGACCTACTCGGCTGCGCAGCTCGCCGCCGCGGCCGCGGAGCTGGAGCTGCCGGTTCAGGCCGCCACCGACGCGATCGCGATCTCGCTGCAGGAGACGAACCTGGACAACCGGGCAGACCCTGTGGAGGAAGACGCCGAGGAGACGGAGAACGGCGACGAGGCGGAGGCTGCTGATTCCGAGCAGGGGCAGGCTCCGCCGTCGCCGGTGCTCTTCGCCGACGGCGGCCCGCAGTGGGACGCGGTGAAAGCCACCAGCTCCACCCCGATCACCTCCGAAGACTTCTACGCCCGGCTGATCGACAGCCGCGACGGCGACGGCGAGGGTGAGGGTGCATGGTCGCCCGACCTGGGACTCGAGGAGGTCGCCGAGGCGCTGGGCCGACCGCAGAACCCGACGTTCTACCCGCAGCACGAGGAGCTGGCCCGGGCCTTCGCCCGACCGCTGACCGGCCTGCAGCCCATGGTGATGACGTGTCAGCTGAGCCAGCTCGAAGTCCCCGGTCCGGACGCCGAGGGGCTGCGCGGTGAGCTCCAGGGCTCGCTGTCCGGGATGCTCGGCGCCGAGGCGGCGGCCGTGGAAGGCTCCGGCGAATCAGCCGTGGTGCGGATCTCGGTCAGCGCTGTCGAAGACGAGGCCGGGGCCACCGAAGATGATGCAGACGACGCTGCCGAGGACCCAGCGACCGAGCACAGCGAGCCGGAATGGCTGGTGGCGCAGTGGGCCGTGGCCTCCGCGGAGACCTACGGGGTCCAGTCGGTGCACGCCGGCGCCTACGAGTGGCACCGCGATTCGGGCCGCTGGGAGCGCGCGGAGACGGTCAGCGAGGACGCCGTGGTCATCGGCTTCTCCCGCCGCTGACCCCTTAACCGCGTTGAGCGGCGGATTCTCCGACCGGTTGAGGCCGAAAAGGCGCTCAGATGGTCGGAGAATCCGCCGCTCGACGACGGGAGGGAGGGTCAGACTCCGGGGTAGTGGCGCTCGGGCTCGCCGATGTAGATCTGGCGGGGCCGTCCGATCTTGGTGGACGGATCCTCGATCATCTCGCGCCACTGGGCGATCCAGCCGGGAAGCCGGCCCAGCGCGAAGAGCACGGTGAACATCTTCTCCGGGAAGCCCATCGCCTTGTAGATCAGGCCGGTGTAGAAGTCCACGTTCGGGTAGAGCTTGCGCTCGATGAAGTAGTCATCCTCCAGCGCCTTCTGCTCCAGGCGCTGGGCGATGTCGAAGAGCTCGTCGTCGCCGCCGAGCTTGGCCAGCAGATCATCGGCGATGCCCTTGACCACGCGGGCGCGCGGGTCGTAGTTCTTGTAGACCCGGTGGCCGAAGCCCATGAGCCGGACGCCGTCTTCCTTGTTCTTGACCTTCTCCATGAAGGCCTCGGGGCTGACGTCGCCGGACTGGATCTGGCGCAGCATGCCCAGCACGGCCTCGTTGGCGCCGCCGTGGGCGGGGCCGTAGAGGGCGTTGATGCCGGCGGAGACCGAGGCGAAGAGGTTCGCCTGCGAGGAGCCGACCAGGCGCACGGTGGAGGTGGAGCAGTTCTGCTCGTGGTCCGCGTGCAGGATCAACAGCGTGTCCAGGGCCTTGACGATGGTGGGGTCCAGCTCGAACTGCTCGGCAGGCACGCCGAAGCAGCCGCGAAGCAGGTTCTCGACCAGGGTCAGGTTGTTGTCCGGGTAGAGCATCGGCTGGCCGATGGACTTCTTGTAGGCGTAGGCCGCGATGGTGGGGACCTTCGCGAGCATCCGGTAGGTGGAGCGCTCCACGTGATCCTTGTTGAAGGGATCCAGCGAGTCCGGGTAATAGGTGGACAGCGCCGAGACCGCGGAGGAGAGCACCGGCATCGGATGCGCGTCACGGGGGAAGCCGCCGAAGAAGTCGCGCAGCTCCTCGTGCAGCAGGGTGTGCCGACGGGTGACGGTGTCGAAATCGGTGAGCTGCTGCTGGGTGGGCAGCTCGCCGTAGATCAGCAGGTAGGAGACCTCGAGGAAGCTGGACTTCTCGGCCAGCTGCTCGATGGGGTAGCCGCGGTAGCGCAGGATCCCTTCATCGCCATCGATGTAGGTGATCGCAGACTGCGCGTTCGCAGTGTTCATGAAGCCGGGGTCATAGGTGACAGCGCCGGTGGTCTTCAGCAGCGGTGCGATACCGAGACCGACATTGCCCTCCACGGACGAATGCACGGGTAGTTCCAGATCTCCCCCCTGATAATTCAGGCGGGCAGAAGACTGCTCAGTCATGGGTCTCCTTATCAGACACACTAGGGGGACATCATGACAAACCTACCGCTTGGTCACGGTCGGTTGCCAGTTGTGTCATGGTTCACGCCTCGGGGTGTGCCTTTCGCGGGCCCGGGCCCGCGAGCCCGGCTCAGCCCGTGAGCCGGTTCGCCGCGGCGGCGATGCGCTCATCCGTGGCTGTCAGCGCCACTCGGATGTACCCGTTGCCCTGTTCGCCGTAGAACACCCCTGGGCCGACGACGATCCCGCGCTGCGCCATCTGATCCACCAGCGCCCAGGTGTCCTCCGCCGTGGCGGCGGAGGGGTCTGACTCCGCCGCGCGGCACCACAGGTACAGACCGGCGACGGATTCTTCGATCTGCAGGCCGGAGGCCTGCAGCGCCGGCACCATCAGCGCACGACGCCGGCGGTAGAGCTCGCGCTGGGCCTGCACGTGGGCGTCGTCGTTCAGCGCCACGGCAAGTGCGGCCTGGATCGGGGCGGGCACGATCATTCCAGCGTGCTTGCGAGTGTTGATCAGCCCACTGATCAGCTCCGGGCAGCCCGCGGCGAAGGCGGCGCGGTAGCCGGCGAGGTTGGACTGCTTCGACGCCGAGTAGACCGCGAGCAGTCCCCGGTGGTCGGCCCTGCCGGTCTCCGGATCGGTCCCGCAGACCCGCGGGTCCAGGACCGAGGGGACGTCGTCGTCCTCGACCTCCCAGGGGAGTTCGGCGTAGCACTCGTCAGAGGCGACCACTGCACCGATGCGGCGGGCGAGCTGGACCACCTCGCGCATCCAGTCGACTCCGGCGACCGCTCCGGTGGGGTTCGAGGGTGAGTTGATCCAAATCAGCTTGACCCGCTGCAGGGTCTCCTCGTCGAGGCTGAGCGGATCATCGGTGGCCAGCGGGGTGGCTCCGGCGATCTGCGCGCCGATGTCATAGGTCGGGTAGGCCACCAGCGGGCGGAGCACGACGTCGGCGGCTCCGGCTCCCGCGCGGGCACCGAGTCCCAGCAGGGTGGGCAGCCAGGCCACGAGCTCCTTGGAGCCCACCGTGGGAAGGATGTTCTCCGGGTCCAGCCCGGTGACCCCCCGGCGGCGCGCGAACCAGCCGGAGATCGCCTCGCGCAGCGCGAACGTGCCATGGGTCGTGGGGTACCCGGGGGCGTCGGCGGCCGCGGTGAGCGCCGCCTGGATCACCGCAGGGGTGGGATCCACGGGGGTGCCGATGGAGAGGTTGACGACTCCCTCGGGGTGCTGCCGCGCCTGTTCCAGGTAGGGAGCCATCGCATCCCAGGGGTACTCAGGAAGGGTGAGCATGGAGGCCTCCGCTGGGGTGAGTGGTCAGGGCTGCTGGGTCACTGCTGCTGCGGGGGCAGGGCCGCGACGATCTCGTGGTCTTTGGGGATCAGCCCGACCTTCGCCGCGCCGCCGGGGGAACCGACCTCGTCGAAGAACTCCACATTGGCGCGGTAGTACTCCGACCACTGCGACGGGGTGTCGTCCTCGTAATAGATGGCCTCCACCGGGCAGACCGGCTCGCAGGCGCCGCAGTCCACGCATTCATCGGGGTGGATGTAGAGCATCCGGTCCCCCTCATAGATGCAGTCCACCGGACATTCATCGATGCAGGCCTTGTCCTTCAGATCCACGCAAGGAAGGGCAATGATGTACGTCATGGACTCCTCTGTCTTTCTACGAGTGCGTAAGTAGAGTCTACCGAGATGCGGCGCGGTCCCGCACAATGATCCACTTGACGAGGACCATGCTGATAAGGGTCACCGCCGCGGTGCCCAGCCACCAGATCACCGAGGCCAGCGTGGGTCCGGGAAGCAGCGCCATGGCCTCGGGGCTGTAGGGCACCACGAGCTGGTCGGGTCCGGGCCAGAGGTAGGCGATCGAGGCCACGGTGAAGGTGGTCACGCCCATCAGCATCGGCTCCAGCAGCGAGCCGCTCTTCAGCCCGGCCCACAGCTGCGCCAGCAGGCACATCAGCAGGGCCAGCGCCGCGCCCCAGGGCAGCACGGTCCCGGTCTCGGTGGGCCCGAGCATCAGGATGTTGCCGTGGAGCACGGTGCCCAGGATCCCGAGGACCACCCCTGCGGAGAAGCAGACGCCCAGCAGCGCTGGTCGCAGCGAGCTTCTCCGCGAGGGTGTCGCGGTGTCCTGCGGTGCGGTCATTACTGTGAAGCGCTCTTCTTCTTGCGTGTGTCACGCATGCGCTCGGAGGAGTTCAAGATGACCTTGCGGATGCGGATCGAATGCGGGGTGACCTCCACGCACTCGTCCTCATTGGCGAACTCGAGGGACTCCTCGAGGGTCAGCTTGGTCGGCGGGGTCAGGCCCTCGAAGGAGTCGGCAGCCGCTGCACGCATGTTGGTGAGCTTCTTCTCCTTCGTGATGTTGACCTCCATGTCGTCGTGGCGAGCGTTCTCGCCGACGACCATGCCCTCGTAGACCTCTTCCTGCGGGTCCACGAAGAAGGTGCCGCGCTCCTGCAGGTTGATCATGGCGAACGGGGTCGCCGTGCCGGTGCGGTCGGAGATCAGCGAACCGGAGGTGCGGTACTCGATCAGGCCCTTCCACGGCTCGTAGCCTGCGGCGTAGGAGGAGGCGATGCCGGCGCCGCGGGTGTCGGTGAGGAACTTGGTGCGGAAGCCGATGAGGCCGCGGGCGGGCACCATGAACTCCATGCGGATCCAGCCGGTGCCGTTGTTGGTCATCGTGGTCATGGTGCCCTTGCGGGACGCCATGAGCTGGGTGATCGCACCCATGAACTCCTCGGGAGAGTCCACGATCATGTTCTCCATGGGCTCGTGGAGCTTGCCGTCGATCTCGCGGGTGACGACCTGGGGCTTGCCCACGGTCAGCTCGAAGCCTTCACGGCGCATCTGCTCGACCAGGATGGCCAGCGCGAGCTCGCCGCGGCCCTGGACCTCCCAGGTGTCGGGGCGCTCGGTGGGGAACACCTTGAGCGAGACGTTGCCGATGAGCTCCTTGTCCAGCCGGTCCTTGACCTGGCGGGCGGTGACCTTCGCGCCCTTGACCCGGCCGGCCATCGGCGAGGTGTTGATGCCGATGGTCATGGAGATCGCGGGGTCGTCCACGGTGATGGTCGGCAGCGGCTTGGGGTTCTCCAGGTCGGTGAGGGTCTCACCGATCATGATGTCGGAGATGCCGGCGACGGCGACGATCTCACCCGGTCCGGCGGACTCGGCGGAGACGCGCTCCAGACCCTTGGTGGCGAGAAGCTCGGTGATCTTCACCGTCTTCATGGTGCCGTCCTTGCGGGCCCAGGCGACCTGCTGGTTCTTCTTCAGCGTGCCGTTGAAGATGCGCAGCAGCGCGAGGCGGCCGAGGAAG
Source organism: Nesterenkonia sp. YGD6 (assembly GCF_022565895.1). NCBI lineage: Bacteria > Bacillati > Actinomycetota > Actinomycetes > Micrococcales > Micrococcaceae > Nesterenkonia > Nesterenkonia sp. YGD6. The sequence continues at coordinate 356,402 of NZ_JAJOYY010000001.1, forward strand.
GGTGAGGCGTCGAGGTTGGTGACGTGGGCCTGAAGGACCTCTTCGGCGTCGTACTTCGGGGCCGGGACGTGCTCGAGGATGGTGTCGAACAGCGCTTCGAGATCTTCGGCGTCGGGCAGTCCGCCGTCTTCGGGCTGGTTCTTCGAGGCGCGGCCGGCCTTGCCGGAGGCGAAGACCACAGGGACGTCCAGCACGGAGTCCAGGTCCAGGTCGGGGTTCTCCTCGGCGACGTCGGAGGCCAGGCCGAGCAGCAGGTCCATGGTGTCGGAGACGACGCCGTCGATGCGCGCATCGGGGCGGTCGGTCTTGTTGACGACCAGGATCACCGGAAGCTGGGCGTTCAGTGCCTTGCGCAGCACGAAGCGGGTCTGGGGCAGCGGGCCCTCAGAGGCGTCCACCAGGAGCACCACGCCGTCGACCATGGAGAGGCCGCGCTCGACCTCACCGCCGAAGTCGGCGTGACCGGGGGTGTCGATCACGTTGATGGTGACCTTGTCCATGCCGGCGTGCTTGGTGGCGGCCGGGCCTGAATAGAACACGGTGGTGTTCTTGGCCAGGATCGTGATGCCCTTCTCCTTCTCGAGCTCACCGGAGTCCATGACCCGGTCCTCGAGATCGCCGTGGCCACCGACAGACTTGGTCTGGGTGAGCATGGCATCGACCAGAGTGGTCTTGCCGTGGTCGACGTGAGCGACGATGGCGACGTTGCGCAGATCCTGGCGCTCGTCAGTGCCTGCAAGTGTACGAGCGGCAGCAGTGGTCATAAGAGGGGCAACGCCTTCCATAGAGGAGAGTGTGACGTGTCTGGTCGGTCGATGTCATGCCTCGACTCGTCCATGTCACTTCGTGGTTCAACAGTGTGGATTCGGGTGGGTCAGAGCGCACAGCGACACGGCCGTGTCGCGACCACACCTTTCCAGTGTACGGCCTCGAACGGCGAGACCGGCAATGATTGTGGTCACCGGCGCTTGAGCTGAGCCTGGGAGGCCGGCTTCGCGAGGTCTGTGCCGCAGGCGTCACCACGCCTGCGACCCAGGCGCCGGCTAGCCGTGGGGGGGGATGACCTTCTCGTTCTGCTGGGCGTGGTGGCAGGCGGTCAGCTGGGTGATCTGACCGCGCGAGATCAGCTCCGGCTCCTGCGTGGCGCAGATCTCGGTGGCCTTCCAGCAGCGGGTGCGGAAGCGGCAGCCCGAGGGCGGGTTCGCCGGGTTCGGCGGGTCGCCCTGGAGCACGATCTGCTCGCGCGCCCCGCGCAGGGTGGGGTCCGGCAGCGGCACCGCGGAGAGCAGCGCCTGGGTGTAGGGGTGTGCCGGACCGGTGTAGATCTCGTCCTGGGTGCCCAGCTCGGCGAGCTTGCCCAGGTACATGACACCGACCCGGTCCGAGATGTGCCGGACGACCGAGAGGTCGTGGGCGATGAAGATGTAGCTGAGCCCGAACTCCTTCTGCAGGTCGTCGAGCAGGTTCATCACCTGCGCCTGGACCGAGACGTCCAGCGCCGAGACGGGCTCGTCGCAGATGATGACATCGGGGTTCAGCGCCAGCCCGCGGGCGATGCCGATCCGCTGGCGCTGACCGCCGGAGAACTGGTGCGGGTACCGGTTGATGTGCTCGGGGTTCAGCCCGACCAGGTCCAGCAGCTCCTTGACCCGATTGCGGATCCCCTGCTTCGGCTTCTCCTCCGGGTGCAGCTTGAACGGCTCGGCGATGATGTCGCCCACGGACATGCGCGGGTTCAGCGAGGTGTAGGGGTCTTGGAAGATGATCTGGATCTTGCGCCGCAGCCGGCGCAGCTCATCGCCCTTGACCGAGAGGAAGTCCTTGCCGCGAAACTTCACGGTGCCGGCGTCGGGCTCCTCCAGGCGCATCAGCAGCTTCGCCAGGGTGGACTTGCCGCAGCCGGACTCTCCCACGATGCCCAGGGTCTCGCCCTCGCGCAGGTTGAAGCTCACCCCGTCCACGGCCTTGACGGCGCCGACCTTGCGCTGGAAGACGATGCCCTGGGTGATCGGGAAGTGCTTGACCAGGCCGTCGACCTCGAGGACCGAGGGCTTGTCGGCGAAGGGGTCCGCGGCCGCGGCGGGAACAGACAGGCTCATTCTGGTGCCTCCTCAGAGACGTCGATCATGCCGGCGCCGGTGGGTGACGGGCGCCGTGTGCGGGTGGCGGTGCCGGCGTAGACGTCCTCGGCGTAGTGGCACGCCGAGAGGTGTCCCTCGGCCACCAGCCGCAATTCCGGACGTTCGGTCCGGCAGCGGTCGGTGGCGAACTCGCAGCGCGGGTTGAACGGGCAGCCCGGCGGCATGTCGGTCAGCGAGGGCGGCAGCCCCGATATCGCGCGCAGGCGTCCGCCCTCGTCGTCGATCCGCGGGATCGAGGCCAGCAGGCCCTGGGTGTAGGGGTGACCGGGCTTGGCGTAGGTCTCGTAGACGTCGGCGGCCTCCATGACGCGTCCCGAGTACATCACCGCGATCTTGTCCGCGACGTCGGCGACCACGCCGAGATCGTGGGTGATCAGGATCAGCCCCATGTTGAACTCGGTCTGCAGGTCCTTGAGCAGCCGCATCACCTGGGCCTGGACGGTCACGTCCAGCGCGGTGGTGGGCTCATCGGCGATCAGCACGTCGGGGTCCAGGGCGATGGCCATGGCGATCATGATCCGCTGGCGCATGCCGCCGGAGAACTGGTGCGGGAAGTCGCCCGCCCGCTCTTCGGCGCCGGGGATCCCGACGCGCTGCATCATCTCCACGGCCTTTGCCCTGGCCTCTTTGCGCTTCATCCCGCGGTGGACGCGGAACATCTCGGCGATCTGCCAGCCGACCGGCAGCACCGGGTTCAGCGAGGACAGTGCGTCCTGGAAGATCATCGCGATCTTCCCGCCGCGCAGCTTCCGGCGCGACTCCTCGTTCATGGTGAGCAGGTCATCGCCGCGGTAGCGGATCTCGCCGCCGGCGATCCGCCCCGGGGGCATGTCCAGGATGCCCATGATGGTCTGCGCGGTCACGGACTTGCCCGAGCCGGACTCGCCCAGGATCGCGAGGGTCTCCCCCGCGTGCAGGGTGAAGTTCAGCCCGTTGATGGCCCTGGCGACGCCGGCCTTGGTGCGGAACTCCACCTGGAGGTCCTTGACCTCCAGCAGCGGGGCGTCGCCGGGACTGGTGCCGGGGGTGAACCCGGTCGAGGTCTGGGATTCAGTCATGAGATCCAGCCCTTCACTTCTTGGATTTGGGATCAAGGGCGTCGCGGATGGCGTCGCCCATGGTCATGAATGCGAACACCGTGAGTCCCACGAAGATCACCGGGAACAGCAGCAGGTGCGGGACGGTCTGCAGGAACGGCTGCGCATCCGAGAGCTGGAGCCCCCAGGAGATGGCTGGCAGCTGCAGGCCCACGCCGAGGAAGGTCAGCGTCGCCTCGGCGCCGATGATGATGCCGGTGAACACCGTGGCGTAGCCGATCACCGGTCCCAGCGAGTTGGGCAAAATGTGCCGGCGCATGATGGTGATCGGTCCGGCGCCCAGGGCGCGGGCGGCCAGCACGAACTCGGAGTTCACCACCGAGATCACCGAGCCGCGCATCAGACGCGTCATGGTCGGCCACATGAAGATGATCAGCACGAAGGCCACTTCGCGCACCCCGCGGGACTCCAGCACGTTGAGGAACACCAGCGCACCCAGGATGTAGGGCACGGCGAAGACCATGTCGGTGATGCGTGAGATCACGGCGTCGACCCAGGAGCCGAAGTATCCGGCGACCAGGCCGAGGACCACGGCGATGATGAAGGTGCCGATGGCGACGATGAATCCGACGGCGATGGAGTTCCGGGCGCCGTGGATGACTCGGCTGTAGTAGTCGCAGCCCTGCACATCGGTGCCGAACCAGTGCTCGGCCGAGGGCGACTGCCGGCTGCGTCCGAGCAGGCACTCGCGCGGATCGGTGTTGGTGAACAGCTGCGGGAAGATCGCCATGCCCAGGAAGAGCACCAGCAGGACCGCGGAGATGATGAACCAGGGGTTCTTCCGCAGCGAGCGCCAGGCATCGGCGAGCAGGCTGGCCTCCTCGACCTTCTTGGTGGATTCTCCGGCGGGTGTGATGGTCGAGTCGATCGGCTCCCCGCGCGCTTCGGGGCGGTGTGTCTCACTCATAACGGATCCTTGGGTCGAGAAGGCCATAGAGGAGATCAACGATCAGGTTGATCACCACGAAGAAGAGCACGAAGAGGGTCACGATGCCGACGACGACGGTGCCCTCCTGCCCCTGGATGGAGTTGAATACCTGCTGGCCCAGTCCGGGGAGGTTGAAGATCGTCTCCACGATGATGGAGCCGCCGAGCATGCTCGCGAGGTCGGCGCCGATGAAGGTGACGGCGGGGATCAGCGAGTTGCGCAGCCCGTGGCGGGTGATCACCCGGGTGCGCTTCATCCCCTTGGCGGTGGCGGTGCGGACATAGTCGGACTTCAGCGAGTCCAGCAGCTCGCTGCGCACCAGCCGGGCCAGGATGCCGGTGGAGACCGCGGCCATGGTCAGGGCGGGAAGGATGTAGCTGGTGATGCCGTTGTTGATCCCGGCGATGGGGAACCAGCCCAGGTTGAGTCCGAAGATCAGCTGGAGCAGGAAGCCGATCACCAGGGTGGGCAGCGCCACCATGGCCACGGTGGAGACCTGGACGAAGCGGTCGAAGAAGCGGTCGCGGTACAGGGCGGCGAGGATGCCGGCGATGACGCCCATGATGGTCTGGATCACGAGGGTCACCAGGGCCAGCGTCGCGGTGACCGGCAGGCGCTGTTCGATGATGTCGGTGACCGGGCGGCCGTTGAAGGTCGAACCGAAGTCCAGGGCGGTGACGATGCCCCAGATGTATTTGAAGTACTGGACCAGGAACGGGTCATCCAGGTTGTACTGCTCGCGCAGGGTCTCCCTGACGGCGTCGCTCATCGGCCGGTCCCCGGCGAGGGCTCGGATGGGGTCACCGGGAATGGCGAAGACCAGTGCATAGACGATCAGCGTGGAGATCAGGATGACCGGGATGAACTGGAGCAGACGCCGAATGATATAGCGGGTCATTGCTGTCCTTGTGGGTGCGGGTGGTGGCGCGGGTGCGCCGAGCATCTGTCTCGTCAGAGAGGTCTTCTCTGTGTCGAGGGCGACGCCGCGATCAATGATAGGGACTTGGACCCGGTTTTCCGGAATCCTTGCGCGTCGACATGCCAGAGGCGGGGGGGGGGCCGGCGCGTCCGCCCGCCCCCCGCGCCTCTGAAGCGTTGAGGATTACTCCTCGGTCACCACGACCTGCTCGAGGCGGGTGAAGGTGGCCTGATCCATGAAGAGGGACTCTCCATCGATCCGGTCGCTGTGCACCGTGAGGTAGTTGGTGAACCACATCGGGATCACCGGCATGTCCTCGAGGAGGACGGCCTCGGCGTCGGTGTAGAGCTCGGCCGCCGCGTCGGGATCGGTCTCGGCATTGGCTTCGCCGATCAGCTGGTCGAACTCGTCGGAAGAGTAGTCGGCGTAGTTCGAGGAGGCGCCGGTGGAGTAGATGGGCTCCATCGCGTACTGCGCGCTGGGGTAGGACAGGGTCCAGCCCAGACGGTACGGCCCGCTGATCGCCTGCTCGTCGTGGAGACCGAGGTACTGGGCGAACTCGAGGGACTCGAAGGTGATGTCTTCGATGCCCAGGTGCTCGCGCCACTGGTTGGAGACGGCCTCGACCCAGTCTTCGTGACCTGCACCGGAGTTGAAGTAGACGGTCAGCTCTTCAGGTCCGCCGGCCTCTTCGTAGAGGTCTGCGGCAGCCTCGGGATCGAACTGGCAGAACTCACAGGTGTTCTCGTTGGACTCGATCAGGTCCGGCGGGATGATGTTCTCGGCCGGGGTCTGCGCGCCGTCGTAGATGTTGTCGATGATCAGTTCACGATCGATCGCCATGGAGAGCGCGTGGCGCACATCGACGTCCTGGAATTCTTCCTGGTACAGCGGGAAGCCCAGGTAGGTGAAGGCAGAGGTGTCGAAGTCCTGGTAGTTCTCGCCGAAGTCGGCCTCCACCGTGGTGCGGCGGTTCGGCGGGGCGGCATCGAGGATGTCGAGGTTGCCGGCCTGGACGTCCAGGTAGGCGGTGTCGACCTCGGAGTAGATGCGCCATTCGATCCGCTCGGGAAGGCCGGGGTTCTCGCCGGCCCAGTCCTCGTAGCGGTTCACGGCGATCTGCTCGTCGTGCTGCCACTCGCCGTCCATCTGGTAGCGACCGTTGCCGACCGGCGCCTCCTCGAAGGCGTCGATGTCGTCGAAGGCGACCGAGGGCATCGGGTAGAACGCCGTGTAGGTCAGCATGTCGGGCAGCGGGGAGAAGGGCTCGGTGAGCTCGATCTCGAGGGTGTACTCATCGACTGCGCGGACGCCTTCCAGCTCCTCGGCGTCACCGTCGACGACCTCCTGGTAGCCCAGGAAGTTGTCGAAGAAGTTGGCGCTCTGCTGGGCGTTGTCAGGGTCGACGGCCCAGTTATAGGTCTCCACGAAGGTCTGTGCGGTGATCTCTTCGCCGTCGTGGAAGGTCCAGTCCTCACCCAGGGTGAAGGTCCAGGTGACGTTGTCCTCGGTGTCCCAGGACTCGGCCACGCCCGCGGTGGGCTCGTAGGTGTCGAAGTCGGTCTGGGTCAGGCCGGTGAACAGGGAGCCGAGGACCCACGAGCCGCAGACCTCGGTGGAGTTCGCGGGGACCAGGAACTGCGGTTCGCAGTTGTAGGCCGAGACGGTGCCGCCGCCGTCGACGCCTTCGGCGGTTTCGCCGTTGTCTCCGCCGTTGTCGCCACCGCCGCCGCAGGCCGACAGCACCAGGGCTGCGGCTGCGGTCACCGCGACGGCACCCGTCGCGCCATGGCGACGGGATGTCTTGTTGACGTGCATATTCGATTACTCCTCGAGAAGATGCGAGCTTTATGGGCATACGGTGATCTACGCGCGAGTGTTGCGTGGGTCACCTGTGGGAGCGAGTTTAGCAGGGCAGTTTTTCAGCTGCGTTACAGGTTCCGTACATGTGACCGTGTTTCACGCGCAGGCGCGCAGAGCGTCCTGCAGGATCTCCTCAGGCGAGCGCGGCGAGCAGACGCTGCCGTTCGGTGCGTCGTCGAGCTTGGACCTCAGGGTCGGGAACCGGGGCGGCTGCCAGCAGCTGCTGGGTGTAGGACTCCTTCGCGTGGCGCAGCACCTGGTCGGTGGTCCCCTGTTCCACCGTGCGCCCGTTCTGCATGACCATCACCTTGTGTGCCAGAGCATCGACCACGGCGAGGTCGTGGCTGACGAAGAGGCAGGCGAAGCCGTAGTGCTGCTGCAGCTCGGAGAACAGGTCCAGCACCGCCGCCTGCACGGAGACGTCCAGCGCGGAGGTGGGTTCATCGGCGATCAGCAGCGTCGGGTTCAGGGTGAGTGCGCGGGCGATGCTGATGCGCTGCCGCTGGCCTCCGGAGAGCTCGTGCGGGTACCGGTTGAGCACGCTGGAGGGGAGCCTGACGGCGTCGAGCAGCTCCCTGGCCCGCGCCATCCGTGAGTTCTTGTCTCCCTCCTTGTGCACGACCATGGGCTCGGTGATGATGTCGCCGATCGGGAATCGGGGATCAAGCGACGCGGCCGGGTCCTGGAAGACCACGCCGATCTCTCGCTTGAGCGTCTTCCTCTCCTTCGACGGCAGCGCCGGCATGTTCATTCCGCGCACGCGCAGCTCACCTTCGGCGACGTCGAGCAGACCCAGCACCGCCTTGGCAACGGTGGACTTGCCGGAACCGGACTCCCCCACCAGACCCATGATCTCCCCGGGCTGGACGGTGAAGTTGAGGTCATGCACCACCCGGGTCGCCCTGCGGCGGAACTTGTACTCCAGCGCGACGTCCTTGGCCTGAAGCGCCGGCGGCGCGACGCTGGCGGCGCCGTCGTCTCCGTCGCCGGAGAAGCCGTTGGTCGTGCCGTTGGGCGCGAGGCCGTCAGCTGAGGCATCGGCACGCTCGGTGACGCTCACGCGCTCCGGCTCCAAGGATGGGTCTCCCGCCGCGCGCAGCAGCGGCATCGCCGCGAGCAGACGCCTGGTGTAAGGGTGCTCGGGGTGGCTGAGGATCTTGGTGACCGGGCCGGTCTCCACCACCTCGCCGTTGAGCATGACCACCACGCGGTCGGCCATATCTGCGACCACACCCATGTTGTGGGTGATCAGCAGGATGCCGGTGTTGAGCTCCTCCTTGAGTTCGCGCAGCAGGTCCAGGATCTCGGCCTGGACCGTGACGTCCAATGCGGTGGTCGGCTCATCGGCGATGATGACCTTGGGCCCGCAGGCGATGGCCATGGCGATCACGATGCGCTGCCGCTGCCCACCGGAGAACTGATGTGGATACTGCCGGATCCGGGTCCGCGCGTCGGGGATGCCCACTCGCTCGAGCAGCTCGATGGACCTCTCCAGCGCCTCTGCGCCGAAGGCGACGTCGTGAACCTGCAGGGCCTCGATCAGCTGATCGGAGACGCGCAGCACCGGGTTCAGCGCCGTCATCGGCTCCTGGAACACCATGCTGATGTCCGCACCCCGCAGCCGGCGCCGCTCGGCGGTGGACATGTTGAGCACGCTGCGACCTTCAAGCAGGACCTCACCGTGGACAGTCGCGTTCTCGGGCAGCAGCCCCATGGCCGTGGAGGAGGTCACGGACTTCCCGGAGCCTGATTCGCCGACGACGGCGACGACTTCGCCGGGCATGACGTCGAAGGAGACGCCCTTGACCGCATCCACATCGCCGAACTCGGTGGCGAAGCTGACCCGGATGTCCTTGTAGCTCAGTACTGGCTCGCGCATCAGGAGTCCCTCTTCTCGTCGGTCGGATCGTGGCCGAAGTCTGGACCGTGATCGCTCATTCCTGCGGGCATCTGCAGCTGGGAGGGACCTCCGGAGAGCTCCTTGACCTGCGTGCCGGCCCGCTCCTCTGCGGTGGCCCGGCCCAGCAGGCCGAAGGCGGTCCGCCAGCCGGGACGGCTCGAACCGGTGCGCTTCTGCCGCGGGTCGATGGCATCGCGGAGTCCATCGCCGATGAAGTTCACGCTCAGCGCGATGGCGATGATGAAGAGTCCGGGGAACCAGAAGAGCCAGGGTCGGGTGGTGAAGGCGTTCTGATTGTTCTGGATCAGCGAGCCCAACGAGGTCTCCGGGGGCTGCACGCCGAATCCGAGGTAGGACAGCGTGGTCTCCAGCAGGATGGCCGCGGCGATGGCGAAGGTCGCGTTGACCACGATCACCCCGATGCTGTTGGGCAACATGTGCTTGAGGATGATTCGAGCCGGGTGGGCGCCCATCGCGACCGCCGCCGAGACATAGTCCTTCTCACGCAGGGAGAGGATCTCAGCGCGGACGAGTCGGGCGGTGCCGGTCCAGGTGGCCAGTCCGATGAACAGCGCCAGCGTCAGCGTCCCCCCGGGCAGGTTCTGCGCATAGGCGCCGAACACCGCGGCGAGGGCGAGCAGCGGGACCACGATCACCACATCGGTGACGCGCATCAGCACCGCCTCGATCCACCCGCGGAAGTACCCGGCAAGAGCACCGACCAGCACTCCGAGGAAGGTGGAGGCGAAGGCCACGCCGATCGCGACCACGAGCGACTGCTGGATCCCGCGCATGACCATGGCGAAGTAGTCCCGGCCGATGCTGTCCTGGCCGAAGGGGTGGTCACCGAGGAAGCCGTCGTTGAACATGGTGGGACGGCCGCCGTCGACCGTGATGCCGGTGGCCAGGAAGCTCTTCGACCACCAGCCGGTCCCCTGGCCGGAGAAACCGATGGAGGTCACCGAGATGATGATGATGAAGACCAGCACGGCCATGGAGACCACGGCCGGCTTGTGCGCGAAGAATCTCCGCCGGACCAGCTGGCCCTGTGAGTAGGAGCGATGCGCGCTGGCGAGTTTCGCATCTTCGGCCTCGGCGGCGCTGAGCACGTCCTCGGGCGGGATGGGGGGTGTCTGTGAGCTCATACTCTAATCCTCGGATCCAGGACCGCATACGTGAGGTCCGCAATCAAGTTGAACAGCACCGCTGCGGCGCCGGTGATGAGGGTGAACGCCATGACGGGCGCGGGGTCGGCGTTGCTCAGGCCGGTCACGAACATGTTTCCCATGCCGGACCAGCCGAAGACCTGCTCGACGACGACGGCGCCGCCGATCAGCCCGGCGAAGTCGAAGGCCACGATCGTGGTCAGCGGGATCATCGAGTTGCGGAAGGCGTGTTTGAAGACGACGGTGCGCTCGTTGACGCCCTTGGCGCGTGCGGTGCGGATGTAGTCCTGGTTGACGGCCTCCAGCATGGAGCTGCGGGTGTACCGGGTGTAGGTGGCCACCGAGACCAGCATCAGGATCGTGGTGGGCAGGATCAGCTGAGTGCCCTGGTCCAGGGAGACCTGCCAGAAGTCCCCGCTGAAGTTCGGCGAGGATGAGCCGATCGTGGCGATCGGACGCGGCTTCATGCCCAGGAATTCGGGCCAGGCCCGCATGAAGTGGTCCAGCAGCACCATGACTGCGAAGAGCGAGGCGGTGATCACGCTGACCGCCACAGCCTGCCCCTTCGCGTGGCCGCCCATGGTTCGACCCACGAGCACGGCGACGGCGATGGTGACCACGAAGAGGCCGACGATGCTCAGCCAGCCGCCCGGAGGGTCGATCAGCAGCCAGAAGGTGGCGTAGTAGGAGACCAGGCCGAGCCCGACCACGGTGAGCGCCGAGTACAGCACGCTGCGGTTCCTCAGTCCGGAGAGCAGGGCGGTCAGACCGAAGGCGAGTCCGATGCCCAGAAGCGTGATCAGCGCGGGGCCGAGCCGGGGCTCTCGGGCGTAGTTCAACGAGTCCAGCAGCGGCATGGCGATCATCACGAAGCCGAACATCACCGCACCGGTGAGCAGCCGCCGCCGGGCGGAGCCGCCGATGATCAGCGGCACCAGGATCGCGGCGACCGCCGCGACCATGAAGATCTGCGTCCAGCTGAAGTGTGGTTCACGCAGCCAGTTGTTGTAGGTGATGCCCATCCAGTCCTTGGCCAGCACCGCGGCCCAGAATACCGGGAGCGAGAAGAAGAGGAAGACGAAGAACGAGACCGCGTAGTCCAGGGAGGAGTACTGCCGGATCGCGGTGACGATGCCGGTGAGGATGCCGATGATGATCGAGAGGATGGTGGCCAGGAAGACCAGGCGCAGCGTGGAGGACGCCGAGTTCGCCACCATGGCGCCGACATCCTGTCCGCTCATATTGGTGCCGAAGTCGCAGGCGCCGACGGCGCAGCCGGCGATCCCGGAGAGCCAGATCCAGTACCTGGAGTACCAGGGCTGATCCAGGTTCATGAAGTCGATGCGCTGCTGGATCAGGAATTCGACGTTGTCGGCATTGGACTCGCGCAGCTCCAGGAGCGGATCACCGGAGTTGATCACCAGGACGAAGACGAGCAGGGAGGCGCCGAAGAGCACCGCGATGGCGCTGAGGAGTCGTTTCAGAACATAGCTGTACACGGGGTGGTTGTACCTTCCACGAGCTGTGGGGGAAGCATCAGTGGGGTTCGATCCGGAGTTCTTCCGGATCGAACCCCACTGATGTCGATGGTCCTGATCAGCTGAGGTGCTCAGCGGAGAGGGACCTGCGGACTGCTGAGATCACTCGGCGCGCTGCCACTGCTCGGCGTTCCACATGATCTGGTCCTGCGACGCGGTGTCGCGGACGTTGCTGATCGTGATGTCCGAGCCGGAGAGCTGCGGGTGCACGTAGAGCGGGATCCCGAACAGGTCGCCCCAGAGCTCCTGCTCGATTCCGATGATGATCTCCTGCTGCTCGTCGGCATCCTCAGTCGTCGCGAGCTGGTTGAACAGGTCGTCCACGGTCTCGTTGGAGTAGCCGCCGTAGTTCTGCGGGCGATCGGTGGAGTAGATGTTCTGCCCCGAGACGACCTGGCCCGAACCGGCCCAGGCGAAGAGCGCAACCTCGTAGTCACCGGTCTCCAGGGCACCGCCCGGAGCGAAGAAGTCCTCGCTTCCCTCGTCGACGATCTCGAAGCCTGCTTCATCACAGGAGGCCTGGATCTCGGCGACGGTGTCCGTGCGACGCGGGTTCGGTCCGGCGTAGCCGATGCGCACCTCGGTGCCGACGGCGTCCTCAGCCTCGAGGATCTCGCGGGCGCCTTCGACATCGACCTCGTCGTAGGTGCCCTCATAGCTCTCGGAGACGATCTCCTCGTAGTTCTCCTCGAAGCTCAGCGACTCGCGGGCGTTGAGCACCGAGGCCTCGGGGTTGACCGGCTCGATCAGGTTGCTGACGATCTGCTGGCGGGGCACGCACATCGCGAAGGCCTCCCGCAGTTCGAGGCTGTCGCTGAAGGCACCGTCGTTGAAGTTGAAGTCAAGGTGCTCCCAGGTGGCGGCCTCACCCTCGTGCAGCACGAAGTCATCTTCGAGACGCTCGAGCTGGCCGCGGGTGTCGACGGTGGCCTGCGGACGGGCGATGTTGAGGTCGCCGTTCTCCAGGGCCTGGACGTGCTGGCCGTCGTTGACGAAGCGGTAGACGATGCGCTCGGTGCCCGGCGCGCTGCCCCAGTACTCCTCGTTCGCAGTGATGGTCAGTGACTCCCCGGCCTGCCAGTTGTCCAGCTTGTAGGGGCCCGTCACGGGAATGAGCTCCTCATCGGGGAACTCACCTGGGTCGGTGAACCAGCCGTCGTTCCAGAACTCAGCTGCCGGTTCCAGCGCCTCGGTGTCAGCCTCGCGCACCGCGGTGACCAGCTCATCGAGCTCCATGTCACTCTGCTCTGCGACGACATGAGCCGGCAGCGCCGAGCCCACCAGGATCTCCCAGTCGGCAAAGGGCTCGGTGTACTCGATGGTGAAGGTCTTGCCCTCGGGGTCACCCTGGGGGCCTTCGAGCACGCGTTCGCCGTAGGTCTGGGAGATGCCGTTGAAGAGCGGCTCATCATCGGAGTTGGTGAGCTCGGCGTTCTGATACGCCCAGTCGAGCACGTAGTCCGCGACGGTCACCGGTGTGCCGTCTGACCAGCTGACATCCTCTCCGATGGTGTATTCCACGGTGAAGGGATCCTCGCTGGTGACCTCGTAGGAGCCGAAGTCCTCATTGGGGTACCAGACGTTGTCGGTGCCCCAGTAGCCGAAGCCGTCGAAGAGTCGGTTGACCACGACGGAGTTGTACGTGCTGTAGGTCTCCGGGGTGAACCCCTGGTAGCTGATGAACTCGGTCTCACCGATGGAGACCGAGATCTCGTCATCCATGGTCTCCAGGTCACTGGTGTCTGCCTTGCCGGTGTCCTCCGGCTCGGTGGTGAACTGCTGCCCCTCCGCGGTGATCGCGTCGGTGTTGCCGCCATTTTCGCCGTTGGACGTTTCTTCAGCCTCGGCGTCGTCGTTGTCGCCTCCGGGGGTGCAGCCGGAGAGCACGAGTGCGCCGGTGGCCAGAATGGCCGTCGCCGCAGAGAGTTTCCTCAGTTTCACAGTTGCTCCTCATCCTTCAATGCGATGTGACCGGCGCGATTTCTTCCCCTCATCCCTCGAGAAGGTGACCCATCTAACACCGGTTCAATGTGCGAACCAGACTACGGTCGGCACGACCGGCCGGTTGGCCATTTCAATGCGTGTGATGGAATCGTTACCCGACTCAACCGACTGAGATATGACCCAGATCACGGCTCGATTCTGCGTCCGATCAATCCGCGAAAACATGTGTGAAACATGCAACGGCCACCTGGAGACAGAGAAACTCCCGTGCGATTCCGCCCAGGGAATCGCACGGGAGTTACCAGGCGGTCACATGTCCGCACGTTATGTGAGGAGCGCCACTTTGCCGCTTGAAACACGTAAGCAACATTCGGATCAGACTTCTGCTACTCATTGGTAACGGGGGCTGACCTGCGAATAAGTCAGAGTGTTACGTCGCTGTGCCGGGTGTGGTGCTCAGCGCCGCCAGGAGGCCTCGGGATCGGAGGTCTCACCCTGAGTCATGCGCAGCGCCTGGCCCTGCGCCACGAGGTCCTCATACTTCTTGGACTTCTTCTCTGCGGTGCCCATGTCCCGGGGTGGAAGCATGATGGTGCGCTCGGCCTCGATGCCGCTCTGCAGCTGGCGTCCGCGTTCCAGTTCGGAGTCGAACTCGGCGCCCAGCAGCAGCACCAGGTTCATGATGTAGACCCAGATCAGGAAGATGATGACGCCTGCCAGCGCGCCGTAGGTGGCCTCGTAGTTCCCGAAGTTCGACACATAGAAGAACACCGCAGCAGTCGCGAGCACCATGACCAAGATGGCCAGCACGGCGCCGGCGGAGATCCAGCGGACCCCGGGCTGACGCAGATTCGGCGTGACGTGATAGAGCATCGCGATGCAGATCACAGCCACGATCAGCAGCGCGGGATAGGTGGCCCAGTTGAAGATCGTCACGGCGGTCTCGCCGAGCCCCACGGTGTCCCCCACCGCCCGGGCGATGGGCCCCGAGATCAGGAGCAGGAAGACCGCGGTGGCCACCAGCACGAGAAGCCCCGCGGTGACCAGGTAGAAGATCGGACGCAGCTTCAGCAGCGAGCGGCCCTCTTCCACCTCGTAGACCCGGTTCATCGACCGGGAGAAGGCGTTGACGTAGTTCGAGGCGGTCCACAGCGCGGTGAGCAGGCCGAGCGCCAGCCCGATACCTGCACCCTCCACGCTCGTGATGGCTTCGATGGCCGGTCTGATCTGCTCCATGGTGTCGGACTCGAGCATCTGCGCGGCGGTGGAGAGCAGGAATTCCTGGGTCCGTTCGCCCTCGCCGACGAATGACATCAGCGAGACCAGCGCGATCAGCGCCGGAAAGACCGAGAGCACCGTGTAGTAGGTCAGCCCTGCGGCAAGATCCGTGCAGCTGTCGCGACCGAACTCCGTGAGGGTCCGCTTGGCGCTGTACTTCCAGGTGGTGCCGGTCAGCTTCACCGGGGAGGACGTCTTGTGGTCCTCGCTGTCCCCGGAGATGGACTCCTCGAAGTCCTCACGCTGGCGGTTCTTGACCATGAACGGCTGGTCCGCCGCCGCGGAGAGGGTGCCGACGCGCAGCTGGTCACCCTGGTGCACGGTGGCACCGGAGCGGCCCCCGTCCTCGATCTGGTGCCGGGGTGCACGATGGGCCTTCAGGGCACCAGCCGCGCGGCCTGCCGGGTTGGAATTCTTGGGGTGACCCTGCGGGTCGGAATGAGCGCTCATGGACTCAAACTATCGGCATGTGACCTCAGGACCAACTGTTCAACGACCCCCTGACACCTCACGTCTGGTCATAGCCAGCTCGTCGATATGTGTGATCGGAGCGGGCAGGGCGTTGTTGAGGTATCCAGCCCTGGCGATGGCCATGGATCCCACTGCCGAGGTGAGCAGCTGCGCGACGATCGCGATGATCGCTTTGACCAGGTTCAGTCCGCTGAAATCCATCAGCAGCGCGCCGAAGACGATGGACGCCACCCCCAGTCCCGCGGAGGTGCCCACCGCCGAGGCGCGCAGGTAGAGATCGGGCAGCTTGAACAGCCCGATCGCGGAGATGACGATCGTGGCGATGCCCACGAAGATGAACACCAGGCCGAAGATGTCGGCGATGTGATCCGGTTCCATCAGCGGCGACCTCCTGATCCGAGTCGTGCCATCGACAGCGCCGCCATGAAGCCCAGCAGCGTGGCGATGAGGATGATGTCGAAGAGCGCCTCGATATTGGTGCGCAGTCCGATCAGGGCGACGAAGCCGATGGTCGCGAAGAAGATCAGGTCTGCGGCCACAGCCCGGTCCATGGTGCGTGGGCCGATCAGCCCGCGCACGGCGGCGATGACCATGCCGATGGCCAGCAGGATCAGCGCGACCTCGAGAGTCCATTCGGAGATCATCGGCTCTCACCTGCCTCATCCAGCGGACGGACCACCGGAAGCTGGGTCGGACGGCTCAGGTCCCCGGGGACCCGCCGCATCGCGCGCAGCAGCCGGTCCTCCATCTCCTGGATCTCGGCCACCAGCTGCTCGCGGCTCTCCACGAACATCCCGTGCACGTAGAGGATGCCGTGCCCCTTGGAGATGGTGATGGTCAGCGTACCCGGGGTCAGCGTGATCAGCGAGGAGATCATCGTCCACTCGCTGTCGCTGCGCGAGGCGGCCGGCACCGCGATGATCGCGGGCCGCATCTTGGAACGTCCGCGCAGACGCAGCACCTCGGCGGTCACCGTGTAGTTCGAGATGATGAACTCCTTGGCGTACCAGAAGAGGAATCCGATGATCCGAAATGACCAGCTCATCATGCGCCGCTCACCGCCCTCACATAGTCCAATGGGTTGAGCAGGTTCTCTGCCGCGGTCTCCGACCAGCCCATCAGCAGCTCTGCCCCGAGTCCGAAGAACAGGGTGATCGCGGCCAGCAGGATCGCCGGGAAGATCAGCTTGAAGGGGACCTTGACGGCCTGCTTGCCGGCGAGCACCGCGGTGGTGGTCGCCGTCGGCGGTCCGATGGTCAGCGTGGGGGTCTCGGCCTGCGCCTGCACCCGCAGGTAGCGCTTGCCGTGCATGCGCTGCTGATAGGTCAGCGCGCGCTCCTGCAGGTCGTCGGGCTCTGACCCCATGAACACGCCGGTCCAGATCTTCAGCATCGAGAGCAGCGTGAAGATCGAGACCACCACCGCCACGGCGGCCACCCAGTAGTGGGATTCGGCCAGGGTGGCCTGGATGATCGCGAACTTCGCGACGAACCCGGAGAAGGGCGGCAGCCCGGCCAGCGAGAGCGCGGCCACCATGAAGGTCACCGCGATCAGCGGCTCACGTTTGAGCATGCCGCCGAGCTTGTCGATCTCTCCGGTGCCATAGGTCTCTTCGATCGCGCCGGTGGAGAGGAAGAGCGAGGCCTTCACGATCATGTGGTGGAGCAGATAGAAGATCGCAGCGGTGAGCCCCAGCAGGGTGAACAGTCCGACGCCGATCAAGATGTAGCCGATCTGGCTGATCATGTGGAAGACCAGGATGGACCGGGTGGTCTTCTCCCCCACCGCGCCGAGGACGCCGATGAGCATGGTGGCTGAGGTGATCACCAGAGCCACCCAGAGGAAGCGCTCGTCGCCGTCGAAGAGCAGCGAGTAGATCCGGTAGATCACGTAGATCGCGACCTTGGTATGGATCCCGGAGAACAGCGCGGTGACGGCCGGGGAGGTCATCGCATAGGTGCGGGTCAGCCAGCCGTGGACCGGCACGACCGCGGCCTTGATCGCGACGGCGGTCAGCACCACGCCACCGGCGAGGGCGACGGCGGGGTCATCCTTGCCCGCCCCATGCAGCTCCGCCAGGTTCACGGTGCCCGCGGTCGCGTAGACCAGGGCGATGCCCACCAGAAGCAGCGTGGAGGCCAGCAGGTTCACCGAGACATAGATCCGCGCCCCGTGGGCGCCGAGCTTGGCGCCCATCATGGCCAGCAGGCCATAGGACGGAAGCAGCATGACCTCGATGAACACGAAGAGGTTGAAGATGTCTCCGGTCATCAGCGCGCCGGAGACGCCGGCCATGAGCACCAGCACGAAGGGGTGGAAGAACCGAGCCCGGGCCTCGTGGGTGGCCATGGCGAAGAGCACGCTGGCGAAGGCCAGCACCGACATGATCATCAGCACCAGCGCGGAGAGTGCGTCGACCACGAACGGGATCGAGACCCCGTAGTCCCAGAGCCCGACCTGGTGGACCAGCACGGTCCCGTCGCCGGTGGCGATCACCAGCAGCACCGCGAAGATGAAGAGCGCGGCCAGGGTGCCCAGGCTGATCATGTGGCGGGCCAGACGCTTCTTGCGCAGCATGACGCCGACGGCGGCGAGCAGCAGCGGTATGCCGACCGCCAGCGGAAGCAGCGGAGGAAGTATCTCGGTCATCGGGCGTCTCCCTCCTGGGTCTCGGTGTGCGCCGTCGCCTGAGGCGCTGTCGCCCCGGGCTCGGCGGAGGAGGCGGTCCCCGGCGTCTTCTCCGGCCAGGGGTCTCCGGTCTCGTCCTCTCCGCGCTCCACCACGATGTCGCCGGACTCCGTGGTCAGACCGAAGAAGCCGGCGTCGTTGGTGTCGCCGCGGTCAGCGGCGAGCAGCAGGGCCGGCGAGACCTCGACGTCCTCGGTGTCGTCGTCGGTGGTGGTGGTGATCGCCAGGGTCACCATGAACATGGTGATGGAGAATGCGATCACGATGGCGGTCAGCACGAAGGCCTGCGGCAGCGGGTCGGCCTGTTCGCCGAGCTCGCCGGAGCCGATATAGGGCACGCCGCGGTAGGCGGTGTTGCCTGCCGCGAAGAACATCAGGTTCGCGGCGTGGCTGGCCAGGACGAAGCCCAGCACGATCCGCACCATTCCGCGCTGCATGAACAGGTAGACGGCCGCGGCGGTGAGCAGCCCGACGGCGATGGCGATGCTCATCGGTCGTTCACCCCTTTCGGTTCGATGTCCGGGTGAACCCCGGGCCAGGACTCATCCGCCTGCACTTCGAACGGAAGGTCGCCGGGGTCGGCGTGATAGCCGGCGGGGACCTTCAGCGTGGAGAGCTCCGATTCGCTGGTGCCGCGCGCGCGGCGGTGTGCCTTGAGCAGCTCCGCAGGGTAGCGCTGCGCCTGACCGAGCCGGTCCAGCGCGACCAGCACCGCGCCGATCACGGCGAGATAGATGCCGACGTCGAAGATCAGCGCCGTGGTGAGTGAGAACCCGGCCTCGGAGCCCCAGGGCATCGGGAGTCCCTCCATGATCACGATCGGGCGCAGATAGGAGCCCTCGAGGAAGCCGGCGAAGCCGATGGCCGCGCCGGTGATGATGCCGCCGACGATGACCAGCGCATAGTCGAAGCGCAGCTTCACCGAGGTGTCGGAGGGGGCGACCAGGTAGCGCAGCGCGAAGAAGCCGCCGGCGACCAGCGCGGCGATGAACCCGCCGCCGGACTCGTAGTGGCCGCGCAGCAGCAGGATCAGCGAGAGCAGCACGATGAACGGCGCCATCCAGTTGAAGACGCTGCGCATGGCGGTGGTGTTGTCCCCGGCATGATCCAGCGGGGTCCCGGACCATTGCCGCGAGGCGGGCGGCTCGTTGTCCGAGGTGGCGAAGGAGGAGTTCAGCAGCGCCAGGATCGCGAAGCCTGCAACGCCGAGCACGGTGAGCTCTCCGAAGGTGTCCAGCGCGCGGAAGTCCACCAGGATGGAGTTCACCGCGTTGAGCGCGCCGGTCTCCTCGTAGGTGTTGAGCAGGTACCACTCGGCGACCGGGGACTGTCCGCGCCGGCCGGTGAGTGCGAAGGTGGCGGCGAAGGCCATCACGCCGAAGGACAGGGCCACCGCGATGGCGACGCTGCGCCGGGTGCGGGTGACCTTGTGGAAGCGCTTGGGCAGCTTGCGCAGCACCAGGACCAGCACCACCACGGTGAGGATCTCCACGAGCAGCTGGGTCATGCCCACATCCACCGCGCCGAGCGCGAAGTACCAGGCGGCGACCACGAACCCGGCGCCGCCGGCGAGGACGACCGCGGCGGCGCGGTTCTCGGCGATGACCGTGCCGGCCAGGAAGAAGACCAGCAGCCCGATCAGCACCCAGTCGGTCATCCGGGTGTTGCCGGGATCGAACTCTCCGACCACCGGCGCGGCGACCAGGCCGGCGATGAACACGCCGGCAAGCAGGATGCCCGGAGGGGCGAGGTGCACCGCGTGCACGTCGCTGCGCGTGATGTCTCCGACCCGGCGGCCGAAGTTGATGGCCCCCAGTCGCAAGGACTCGGCCAGTTCGACGCCGGTGAACGGCAGGATCCTGCGCGGAATCAGGTTGTCCAGGCGGGCTCGCATCGCGACGACGAGCAGGCCGCCGCCGACGATCACCGCGGAGAGCATCAGCTCGGTGTTGAAGCCGTGCCAGAGCGCGAACTCCGCCGCATAGGTCCCGGTCTGAGCGTCCTCGCCGGCCCGGGTGATCAGCCCGTCGAAGACGAAGGGGGTGAAGCCGAGCACCAGGCCCGCGGCGGCGGGCAGCAGCGCCGGCAGGTAGAAGCTGGCGGGCGCCTCATGGGGCGTGGTGGGGTCGATGGGCTCGTGGTATTCGTCCTTGGACCCGGTGCCGGTGTAGCTGGTGAACGCGCCGAGCACGATCCGGCCGCAGTAGGCGAAGGTGCCGATGGCGGCGAGAACGGCCATGCACGTCAGCGTCCAGGTCAGCGCGGCGGGCATGTCCGCGGAGAGGAACCCGGCGAGCAGGTGCTCCTTGGAGACGAAGCCCAGCAGCGGCGGGACCCCGGCCATGGAGAGTGAGGAGATCAGGGTGATGACCAGCGAGATGCGCATGGTCCTGCTCAGTCCGTTGAGCCGTCGGATGTCTCGCGAATGCGCCTCGTGCTCGATGATGCCCACCATCATGAACAGCGCGGACTTGAACAATGCGTGGGCGACCACGTGGATCGTGGCGGCCACCAGCGCGGTGGGGGTGCCGATGCCGATGACGGCGACCAGGAAGCCCAGCTGCGAGACCGTGGAGTAGGCCATGATCTCTTTGATGTCGTGGCGCTGCAGGGCGAAGAGGGCGCCCATCAGCGCGGTGGTCAGACCACAGCTGATCAGGAGCACCTGCCACAGCGTGGACTCTTCGAAGACCGGAGAGAAGCGCAGCAGCAGGTAGATGCCGGCCTTGACCATGGCCGCGGCGTGGAGGTAGGCCGAGACCGGCGCGGGGGCGACCATCGCATCGGGAAGCCACAGGTGGAAGGGGAACTGCGCGGACTTGGTGAAGGCGGCGAAGGCGATGAGCACCGCGACCACCGAGGTGAAGGTGGTGTTGTCCTGCCAGGCGCTGTGCGTGAGCGCCTCGGACATGGACGTGGTGCCGGTCTCCACGATGATCAGCAGCACCGCGGTGAGCAGGCCCAGCCCGCCTGCGGCGGTGATCAGCAGCGTGCGCTGGGCCGGGGCCGGGGCCTTGTCTCCGGAGCGGTTGATCAGGAAGAAGGAGCACAGCGTGGTGAACTCCCAGAACACGAAGAGCAGGATCAGGTCATCGGCGATGACCATCCCGCTCATCGCGAAGACGAACATCAGCATCCACAGGTAATAGTCCGAGGTCTTCTTCTTGACCGAGAAGTAGCGGGCCGAATAGGCCATCACCAGGGCACCGATGAAGAGGATCAGCAGCAGGAAGACCATCCCGAGCCCGTCCAGGCGCAGGCTGAGGCCGACGTCGACCGTGGGGATCCAGGGAAGGTGCTCCTCGATCACTCCCCCATCCAGCAAGGTGCTCAGCCACGGCAGCGTGGCCACCCCGATGCCGGTCAGCGCCACGGCGGCGAAGAAGCCGGTGTCGCGACCGAGGGCGCGGTGGACCAGGGCGGCGATCGGGACCAGGGCCAGAGTCAGCATCAGGAGCACCATGAGCGTCATCGGCGGACCACCGCCGGCGCGCATGAGCGCATGGAAGGTCTTCGCGAGTGCATGGTGCCTCCAGTCGGTGCGGGTGAAACGGCGCGGTGAAGCTCATCGCCGACCAGTCTTCCCGGCACACCAGTGTTCGACTATATCTATGGGGCTGATCTCTCAGCAATCGAGTCGTGCTCATGGAGTGCGGACCATGCTCCGGTGTGATCCGTGCTACGGCAAGTGTGTCCTACTGCTCCTCGACGACGCCGCAGGCCACGCGGCTCCCGGAGTCTCCACTGGTCAGGGTCTCGGCGTCGGGGCCGAAATTGCGCTCGGGGACGTTGCCATGGTTGTCCGCCTGGGCGTGGATGATCACGGAGCTGCCTTCTGCGCTGAGCAGGTCCTCCGGCGCGAGTCGATCGCTGACCAGGCTCAGCCAGCCGGTCCGGTCCTGGTTCACCAGCAGGTTCGGCAGATCTCCGGCATGGCCGGGGTGGGTCACTGCTTCGGGCTCTGCGGGCGGGACCTCCTCGGTGAGGTCATTCAGGTCGGTCTCCGGAGCTTCCTCCTGCGGAGCCTCTTCGCCCTCCACGATGCCCATGTCTTCCTCCATGGTCCCTACCAGGTGACCGCCGGAGGACTCGAAGTCTCCGAACACGCCGTCCTCCGAGCTGGACACCGGCTCGCACACGCCGCGTTCGTGGACGGTGATGCCGCGGAAGCCTGCGTCGACGTCGTGGACCTCGGCCTCGATGAGCACGCCGTTCTCGACCTCGGAGAAGCTCACCGTGCCGATGTCGTTGCCCGCCACGTCAGCGATCTCTGCGGAGGCGAATGGCTCCTCGGAGCCGTCCGGACCGGCGCCGCCCGCCTCGCCGTCCTCGTCTCCGGCCTCGGCGAGCTGAGCGTCCCCGGCGTCCGCGTCGTCGTCGGCGAGCGCGGGATCGCTCTGCTCAGCATCTGCATCGCCGCAGCCCGCCAGGGCCAGCGCCGCTGCCAGCGCGATCCCGGCCAGCGGAGCGCCGCGGAACCAGGGGGAGGCGGATCTGTGCGGTGGAATGCTCATGACCGCACAGCCTACCGGGCGCCCGCTCAGACATGTGCACAGGGGTGGTCGAGGGGGCTGATCAGGCGTGGGTGTGGGTCTCACCGGCGGCGATGCTGCGCGGCTCGAGCTGGAAGGTGGAGTGTTCCACCGCCACGTCGAAGTGTTCGGCCACGCAGGTCTTCAGCCGGCTCAGCGTCTCCGGCACGCAGCCATCGCGGAAGCAGGCGTCATCGAGGACCACATGGGCGGAGATCACCGGCAGCCCGGTCGCGACCGTGGAGGCGTGCAGGTCGTGGACCTCCTGGACATGGTCCTGGGCCAGCATGTGCGCCCTGACCTGCTCCAGGTCAAGCCCGCGAGGGGCGAACTCCAGCAACACCCGCGCGGTCTCGCGCAGCAGCAGCAGCGCACGCGGAATGATCAGTGCGGCGATGGCCAGCGCGGCCACGGCGTCGGCCTGCTGCCAGCCGGTGGTCCAGATCACGACGGCTGCCACCATCACCGCCAGCGATCCCAGCGCATCGGCGGTGACCTCGAGGAACGCGGCACGCATGTTGAAGTTGGCCTTCCGGCCCGAGGCGAGCACCAGCAGCGAGATCACGTTGCCGGTCAGACCGACTGCCCCGAAGATCAGCAGCTCGATGTGCAGAATTGCGGGCGGTGCGCTGAGCCTGCCGATCCCCTCCACCGCGGCGTAGATGCCCACGCCCAGCAGCAGCGTCGCCTGCAGCAGCCCCGCCAGGATCTCCACGCGTCGGAAGCCCCAGGTGCGCTGGGATGTGGCGGCCCGGTGCATCAGTCCCGCCGCGACCAGGGCGACACCGAGGCCGATGCTGTCGGTGAGTGAATGCACGGCATCGGTGAGCAGCGCCAGCGAACCGGTGACCCAGGCCCCGATGGCCTGCGCCAGGACGACACCCACGGTGATGGCGCAGGCGATCGCCAGCCGACGGCGGTGTGAGCGCGTGCGTGCGGCAGTCTCGGAGGAGGCAGGGTCGTCGGCGCGGGCGCCGTGATCATGGTGGTGCATCGTGGCACCATTCTCCTGCGTTCCGCCGAGATCTCCCAAGCTGCGAGCCGGACGCAGAAGCGTTCTCAGCAAGGCGAGTGCGCTAGAGTCCCCACATGGTTGCTCAGAGAAACTATGTCATCAGCAATGCGCACATCCTGCCCATCAGCGGTGAGCCCTTCGACGGCTCCCTGGTGGTCACCGAGGGCCGGATCGCGGCCCTGGGGCCCGCTGTGGACCATCCTGCCGAGCATGAGGTCATCGATGCCGCCGGCGGCTGGGTGCTGCCGGGACTCATCGATGCCCACGTGCACCTGGGGGTCCATGAGGAGGGCGAGGGCTGGGCCGGCGCCGATGTCAACGAGACCACCGATCCGGTGACCGCGGCCGTGCGCGCCCTGGATGCGATCAACCCGGCGGAGATCGGCTTCGCCGACGCCCGGGCCGCGGGCATCACCACCGTGAACGTGAATCCGGGGTCGGCCAATCCGATCGGCGGGCTCACTGTGGCGCTGAAGACCCAGGGGCGGATCGTGGACGAGATGGTGCTGCGCTCCCCCTCGGGCCTGAAGTCAGCCCTGGGTGAGAACCCCAAGCGGATCTATGGGGAGCGCAAGCAGACCCCGAACACCCGGCTCGGGGTCGCGATGACCATCCGCAAGGCCTTCACCGAGGCCAGGAACTGGCAGGCCAAGGACTCGGCGGACCGGCCCGGGGATCTCGTCTCCGAGGCGCTGGCGCTGGTGCTCGACCGCAAGATCCCCTGGCGCCAGCACTGCCACCGCGCCGATGACATCGCCACCGCGCTGCGCCTGGCCGATGAGTTCGGCTATGAGCTGGTCCTGGATCACGGCACCGAGTCCTATAAGCTCGCCGACGTCATCGCCGATCGCGGCATTCCGGTGCTCTACGGGCCGATGATCGTCTCGCGCTCCAAGGTGGAGGTCCGCGACCGCAGCCCCAGGGCCCCGGGGATCCTCGCCCGCGCCGGGGTGAAGGTCTCGATCATCACCGATCATCCCGTGGTGCCCATCGAGTTCCTGATCCATCAGGCGGCCCTCGCGGTGCGCGAGGGCATGGACCCGGTCGAGGCGCTTCGGGCGATCACGATCAACCCGGCCGAGGTGCTCGGGGTGTCAGATCGAGTGGGGACCTTGGAGCCGGGCAAGGACGCGGACCTCGCGCTCTGGTCCGGAGATCCGCTGGACACCAGGAACCGGGTGCTGCACACCTGGATCGACGGAGCGCTGGTGTTCTCGCACGAGCCCGCCGAAGCCTCGGCCTGAGCCTCCGCGCCGGCCTGAGTCTGCGCGCCGCGGCGATCCCGTCTCGAGCCACCTGCGGGCGCCTCCCACCGCGCCCGCAGACGGGCGGGACCTGGTGGCTGGACCCTGAGGGTGTTTGACTGGGCCCATGACTGAACCCCTCTCACCTCCCGATTCCGAACAGCCCCTCGCTCCCTCGGGATGCACGACCGGAACCCACGCGCAGATCACCGGTCGGGTGCAGGGGGTGACCTTTCGCGCATCGACGAAGGCCGAGGCCGATGACCTGGGACTGATCGGATGGGTCAGAAACACCGCCGACGGCGCGGTGGAGCTCCTGGTCGGCGGCGACGGTCCAGCGGTGGACGCGCTGCTGCGCTGGGCCGGGAAGGGACCCGAGTCCGCCGAGGTGACCGAGGTGCAGCAGCGTGAGGCGACCGAGGCGGATCTCGCCTCGCTGCCGCAGGCAGGCTTCGAGATCCGTCACTGACACCAGCACCTCCCTCCCAAGGCGCATCGCTGTGCGACAGATTCCCCGACAGCCTTCAGGAAGCGACGGATGCGGCTGCGCGTCCCGCGGGAGACCCCAGATGCCCGCGGACGGGCTGCTGGTCCGCAGCCGGCGCGGTGAGTCCCAGCTCCTCCGGCAGCGCGGCCGCTTCGCCCAGCAGATGCTCGGCGAGGAAGCCCGAGACCACCTGGTACCAGATCTTCGCGTGCGCAGGGCTGAGCACCCAGTGGTTCTCGTCGGGGAAGTAGAGGAACCGGTGTGCGCTGTGTCCGTCCTCATCCGCCGGCAGCCCCGATTTCGCGAGCAGCTCGTACCAGAGCCGCAGCCCCTCCCCGATCGGCACCCGGTAGTCCTTGTCGCCATGGATGACCAGCATCGGGGTCACGATCTTCTCCACATGCAGATGCGGTGAGTGCTCCGCGGCCATCCGCTCATCGAGCTCGTTGCGCCAGTACGAGGCCATGTCCGTGGTGGGGCCGAACTGATCCAGCGCCCACAGCGAGGCGTGGGTGACGATCGCGGAGAATCGGTCGGTCTGCCCGGCGATCCAGTTCGCCATGTACCCGCCGAAGGAGCCGCCCATCGCGGCGGTGCGCGTCGGGTCGATGTCCTTCCGCGCCTCGGTGGCGTCGGTGATCGCCATCAGATCGGTGAAGGGATGCCCTCCCCAGGAGTTCCAGCCGCGCTGGATGAAGTTCTGCCCATAACCGGTGGACAGCGCCGGGTCGGGCAGCAGCACCGCGTAGCCCTGCTCCACCATCAGCCAGGGGTTCCACCGCCAGGTCCAGGCGTTCCAGGAGTTCAGCGGCCCGCCGTGGATCCAGAGCAGCAGCGGTGCCGGCTGCTCCGTCGAGGCGGAGGCGGGAAGCGCAAGCCAGGCCCGCACCGGCGCACCGTCGGCCCCGGTGGTGGTGACCTCGGTCAGCGTGCCGGGCAGCTCCGGACGCACATGGGGATTCTGCAGCCGCGCGGCCTCCCCCGTGCTCAGGTCGATCGAGACCACCTCCTCAGGGAAGGCGTAGCTGGAGCGCACCCCGTAGGCGGTGTGACCGTCAGGGGCCACGACGACGGCGGAGTAGGTGGCGTCCTCGGTGGTGACCTGCTCCACCGCACCGCTGGTGGCGTCCACGCGGAAGACCGGACCGCGTCCGCCCTGGTCGGCCAGCGCGAGCAGTCCTGAGCCGTCCGGCAGCCAGGCCGCGGGGGTGAGCCACAGGTCAGCGTCCTCGGCGAGCCGGGTCAGCGCGCCGGTGTGCAGGTCCAGAAGGTGCAGCTGCGGCTGCGGGGCTCGCTGCGGCGTCGGCTGGGCGGAGCGCACGACGGCGGCGCTAAGCCCATCGGGGCTGATCCCTCCGGCGCTGAAGGTGTACCCGGGTTCGTCCGCGATGATCCGACGCTCACCGGTGGCGGTGTCCACCACCGCCAGAGCGGTGCGCTGACCGGCCCGGACTTCGGGCACGACGACGCTGATCAGCGCGACGGTGCCATCCGGGCTGACCTTCACGTCTCCGCCGAAGCGAGCTTCGAGACCCTCGGTGAGGTGGCGAAGGCTCGCCTGCTCGGAATCCGTGGGGAGGGCCGCGGCGTCGTCGTCGGGCTCCAGGGCGAACAGGCTCGGGCGGGCCGGGCCGAGATCGTGGTCCCAGAAGCGGATCGGGTATCCGGTGTGCAGGATCGCCTTGACCGAGGCCTCCTCGCGCTGCCTGTGCAGCTGCTCGTGCGCCTCCTCGGAGTCGGCCCCGGGGAGCAGCGGCGCGGTGAGCAGGATGGTGGACCCCTGCTGGGCGCAGTGCGGCTGACTCACGCCACCGGCGCGTCGACTGACCAGCACCGATTCACCTCCATCCGCGGGGAGCCTGTACAGGGCGGAGCTCTTCTCCTCGGGCTTCTCCCCCGGGCGGTCCGAGGTGAAGTAGAGATCACCTGTGGCAGAGAACCCCGGAGCACCCTCGCCCTTGGGGCTGCGGGTGAGCCGGCGGGCGGGACGGGCGCCGCTGGGGTCGATCTCCCAGAGCGCACCGGTGTAGCCATCACCTGCGGTGTTGACCGTGGAGACGGTGGTGACCAGCCGGGAACCGTCGGGGCTGAGCGTGAGACCGCCGAGGCGAGGATGGGTGACGAAGTGGTCCAGGTCGGAGAAGATGCTCGAGCTGTGCTGTGTCATGGTGCTGTTCTACCAGCGACCGCCAGCATATGGTTGCATTGTACAACTACCGGCGTGGTGGACGGCGATACCCTGGTGGAGTGACTTCTGACGCGACCCCCGAGACGACTCCTGCGACGACCTCTGCGATGACCTCCGGACCCGCGATCGGCCCCGACGGTCTGCCCCGCACACCCTGGGCGCTCGGCAGCGAGATGATGCTGCGCTACTACGACACCGAATGGGGGATGCCGATCCGTGCCGAGCACGGCCTCTTCGAACGGCTGAGCCTGGAGGGGTTTCAGGCCGGCCTCTCCTGGTCCACCATCCTGGTCAAGCGGGAGAACTTCCGTGCCGCCTTCGCCGGGTTCGATCCCGAGGTGGTCGCGGACTACGCCGAGGAGGACATCCTGCGGCTGCTCGACGACGCCGGGATCATCCGTCACCGCGGGAAGATCACCGCGACCATCGGCAATGCCCGGGCCACCCTGGCACTGCGTGACCGCGGTGGCCTGTCCGCGCTGATCTGGTCCTACAAGCCCGAGCAGACCCCCGTGCCGCAGACGATGGAGCAGGTGCCCACCCGGTCAGCGGAGTCAGAAGCCCTGGCCAGGCGGCTCAAGGCGGAAGGGTTCCGGTTCGTCGGTCCCACCACCGCTTTCGCCCTGATGGAGGCCATCGGGATGGTGGACACCCACCTGGTGGGCTCGCACCGCCGGGGCGCCTCAGGGATCGCCTTCACCAACCAGCGCGGCTGAACCGGACGGCGCCGACCAAGAGGGATGATGCAGCACTGAGTCATTGCGGGCGCTGGAGCTCGATGACCCGGTCCATGTCATCATCCGGTGCGAGCCGGTTCCGATCCACCTGTCCGCACCGGGTGCAGCGGTGGAGCAGCAGGAAGCCCTTCTTGCCGGTGTGGTCCACCCCGATGGGTTCCATCGCCGCCCCACAGTCGGCGGCGCGATCGCCCGGGGTGATGTCCACATGCCGGGAGTACAGGCAGCGCGGGCAGTGGTTCCGGTAGCTGCCGCCGAGCTGTCTGGGAATCGGCTGCCCGCAGTGGATGCAGTCGAAGCCGGTGTTCTCGGCCTCCCTGCTCATGCCGTGGGCGCGCTCTCTCCGGCGTCGGAAGTGGCCTCGGCCGAGAGCGCGTGCTGAGCCATCGCGGTGGAGTACATGCAGACCGTGGCCGCGGTGGCCACGTTCAATGATTCGGCAGCTCCGAAGAGCGGGATCGCCACGCGGTGATCGGCGAGCTCGCGCTCAGCGTGGGTCAGTCCGTGGGCCTCGTGGCCGAACAGCCACAGGGTGGGGGCTGCGGGGTTGGCCAGCTCGGCGAGCTGGGTCTCACCCCGGCCATCGGCGGCGAGCACCTGGAAGCCCTTGGCGCGGGCCGCCTCGGTCAGGTCGGCCGGTTCGACCCCGGTGAAGATCGGCACGTGGAAGTGTGAGCCCGCGGCGGAGCGGACGACCTTGGGGCTCCACGGATCCACGGTCCCCGCCGAGAGCACGACGGCGCCGGCGCCGGCGGCATCCGCGGTGCGGATGATCGTGCCGGCGTTGCCCGGGTCCTGCAGCCGAAGCATGGCCGCGACCTGCCCGGCACCCTGGGCGATCTGCTCGAGCTGGGCGTCCAGAGCTTCTCGCCGGGTGGAGACAGCGGGGATGCGGCAGACCGCAAGCATGCCCTGGGAGGTCTCGGCGTCGCCCATTGCGCGCAGCGCCTCCGGAGTGGCTTCGCGCAGAAAGACCCGGGCGTTCGAGGGCAGCTGAGTCTCGGGGTTGAAGAGCACCCCGCGCATCCGGTCCAGCAGCGCGAGCACATCGGGGTGGCGCTCCAGGGCTGCGGGATCGAAGAAGAGAGCGTCCAGTTCGGGGAAGGGCTGCGGGCCCTGTTCCTGCTCCCACTGGCGCAGCCAGATCGTCAGCGCCTCGCGGACCGGCTGGGGCCCCTCGGCCAGGAAGAGTCCCTGCTTGTGGCGCGCGGACCGCCCGGCAAGAGCCGCCACGCGGCGGACGCGGTCAGACTTCGGGTTGTCGACGAGCTCGGGGTCGATGTGCTGGGACATGATTCTCTCTTCTCCTGCTGAATGGACTGCTCATGCATCTCGGGGTGCTCATAGGTTCAGCACGGTGGAGCAGGTGCTGCGTGAATGGTGCTTCGCCAGCGGTGCTGGCACAAAGAAGGCGCCGCCCCCGGTGAGGAGACGGCGCCTTCTGTCACACTGCGTCGAGTCAGACTCGAGCGGCGTTGACGTCCTGCGGGAGCGCCTTGCGGGCGGTCTCGACCAGAACGCCGAATGAGTTGGCGTCGTAGACGGCCAGCTCAGCAAGCATGCGACGATCAACCTCGACTCCAGCGGCCTTCAGGCCCTGGATGAAGCGGTTGTAGGTCATCCCGTGCGAGCGGGCAGCGGCATTGATGCGCTGGATCCACAGGCGGCGGAAGTCACCCTTGCGCTTCTTGCGGTGCTGGTAGTTGTAGACGTACGAGTGCAGCAGCTGCTCTTTTGCCTTGCGGTAGAGGCGTGAGCGCTGTCCGCGGTAGCCGGAGGCCCTGTCTAGGACCTTGCGGCGCTTCTTATGGCCATTGACGGCCCTCTTTACACGTGCCACGTGATATCTCCTTGAGTCTTAAAGTCTTCGGTGATGAAAGTGCTGAGGCTCAGATGCCCAGCATCCGCTTGATGCGCTTCTCGTCAGCCTTGGTGACCAGTTGGTCCCCGGCCAGGCGGCGCTTCAGGCGTGAAGACTTGTGCTCCAGGTAGTGGCGACGGTTGGCCTGCTGGCGCTTGAGCTTGCCAGAACCGGTCAGCTTGAACCGCTTCTTGGCCCCGCTGTGGGTCTTCATCTTCGGCATGGTGCCGTTCTCCTTATGTCGTTCGGACCTGCAACGCCTGTGCTCTCCAGCGACGAGCCGAAGCTCATCTGCTGACGCGGCGGCGCAGAGGTGGGTCATCGACGCGCGGCCGAGGCTGCTCTCGCAGCGACGGAGATCCACGCATCAGACCCCTTTTGGGTGGTGGCGACAGCACCTTGCAGCGCTGTCACACAAACCAGCGCACCAGTCTACGTCATGAGAATGGTGCGCGGGTTCACCGTGAGGAGAGAAGGCCTCTAGAGGTTCTTCAGCTCATCCGGCAGATAATCGGCCATGGAGTTCGAGAGCGGGGTCGCGTCCTTCTTCTCCGTGGGCAGGCGCTCCGCGTTCTTCCGCGAGCGGCGCTCGTTCTTCACCTTGGGAGCCTCGGCCTCGGCGTCAGCCTCGGTCGGCTCCTCCTTCTTGGCCTGGTTCTTCGCCATCGCCTTGGCCTCGGCCTTGGTCTTGAGCGGACCGACGACCATCACCATGTGGCGGCCGTCCTGGCGCGGGGAGGATTCCACGGCGCCGAGGTCGGCGACGTCCTGGGAGAAGCGCTGCAGGAGGCGAACACCCATCTCGGGGCGCTGCTGCTCACGACCGCGGAACTGGATCATGGCCTTGACCTTGTCGCCGGCATCGAGGAAGCGACGGGCGTGACCGACCTTGGTGTTGTAGTCGTGGTCATCGATCTTCAGCCGGAAACGGACCTCCTTGAGCACCGTGGTGCTCTGGTTCTTCCGTGATTCACGAGCCTTGACCGCTGCCTCGTATTTGTACTTGCCGAAATCCATCAGCTTGCAGACGGGAGGTTTGGCCTGGGGCGCAACCTCTACCAGATCCAGATCGGACTCAGTGGCGAGACGCAGGGCGTCTTCAATGCGCACGACGCCCACCTGCTCCCCCTGGGGGCCGACAAGGCGGACTTCTGGTACGCGGATGCGTTCGTTGATGCGTGGTTCGCTGATCTGTCTAGCTCCTGTTGTGAGGAATTCGGTGAATGGGGAGTCACCGGCCAGTGCGCCCAATGAGCTCAACTGGGAGGTGATCGCCGTGTTGAGTGCGTTTAGCGCGGCCGATGAGACTGTGACAAGCTTACCAGCATGCAGAGTGAGCAGAATAACCACGCCGAGAATCCCGATCTCGCCCAGGCGGTCAACCAGCGGTCCCGCGACATCTCCGAGGTGCCCGCGGTGGAGCTGATCAACACCGTCGCCGTGCACCTGATGAGTGCCGCCGCGGTCAAGACCGGCCTCGCCGATGACCCCAAGGCGGAGGAGCTCAAGGACCTCGATGAGGCCCGCAAGCTGATCACCGCCCTTGCAGGTCTGATCACCGCCGCCGCCCCCGAGGTCGGCTCGACCCACGCCGCGCCGCTGCGCGACGGGCTGCGCTCGCTCCAGCTCGCCTTCCGCGAAGAGTCCACCGTCCCGGATGCACCCGGGAAGGGTCCCGGCGAGAAGTGGACCGGCCCGGTCAACTGACCCTTTCATGAGAACCAGATGAGATCAGGATGAGAGAACTCGGAAGAGACTCTCATCCTGGTCTCATCGTTGCTTCACCTGCGGTGACCAGAGTGGTCTTCCATGAGCATCACCGCAGTCCTCTATTCACACGACTCAGTCGGACTGGGCCACGCCCGCCGCAACCGGGCCCTCGCCCACGCCCTCGCCGCAGACCTCCCGCGGCTGACCGATCAGCCGGTGCGCGGACTGCTGATCGCAGGGCATCCGGACGCGACCGCAGACTCGCTGCCCCAGGGCTGGGACTGGCTGGTCCTCCCCGGGTTCACCCGCACCGCTGAGGGCTACGCCTCCAGGAACCTCGATGTGAGCAATGAGCGGCTCTCCTCGCTGCGCCGCTCCACCGCTGCCGCCGCCATCAAGGCCTTGTCCCCGGATCTGTTCATCGCAGATCGGCACCCGTTCGGGGTCGACGGGGAGCTGCTGGACTCGCTGGCCTGGCTGCGTGCCCAGGGCACCCGCTGCGTGCTCGGCATGCGCGAAGTGCTGGATTCCCCCGCTGCCGCTCGCACCGAATGGGCCCGGATCGGCGGAGCATCTGCCGCCGCGAAGTTCTATCACGCGGTCTGGGTCTACGGGGATCCCCTGATCTACAACCCGATCACCAGCGGTGAGATCCCTCAGCCGCTGGCAACCCGGACCCGGTTCACCGGCTACCTCAGCCACGGGCGCCCCACCGACGAGCTCTCCGACTCCAGCGTCCGTGCTCGTGAGCCCTATGTGCTCTCCATGGTCGGCGGAGGCTCCGACGGCGGTCGGCTTGCCCTGGCGGCCGCGCAGGCTCGGGTCCCGGCCGGGCATCGACACATCATCCTCACCGGACCACAGATGCCCCTGGGTGACCACACCAGCGTGGAGCGCGCCGTCGCTGCCTCCCCAGACTCCGCCAACATCCAGGTCACCCGGCTGGCACCGCATGTCCCTGCGCTGGTGCGCGAGGCCGCCGCCGTCGTCTCCATGGCGGGGTACAACTCCACGGCCGAGATCATGGCCACCACCACCCCAGCGCTGCTGGTGCCTCGGGCCACCCATCGGGCGGAGCAGCCTCGCCGAGCTCGGGCGCTGGCCGCCGTGGGCGCCGTCGACACCCTGGCCGCCGGGGAGCTCAGCGCAGCCGCGCTGAGCCGGTGGCTCGGCGACGCGGTGACCCGGCGCAGCGACCGCGGCGCGGTGGACCTTGACGGGCTGACCCGGATCGGAGCGCTGGCGGTCGCGGAGCTGGCGCTCGGACCCGCGGCGGTGCGACGCGCGGCTGCCGGTCACACCCAGCAGCCCGCACCCGTGACTTCTCCCGCGAGCGCTGCAGCCGCTGCTCGTGCCCACGCGCCGTCCCCGGCGCCCTGCGCCGCCACACCCCTGACTCCCCAAACTGCCGAAGCGAGGTCCGATTCTCATGTCCGTTGAGCACACCGTCGAGACAACCCCCGCACCGACCCATGACCCGTGCAACGGCACGCCCGCGGTCCCGCGCGATCACGTGGTCGGGTATGTGCTGAAGATGTATCCGCGCTTCTCGGAGACCTTCATCGTCTCGGAGATCCTGGCCAGGGAAGCCGCCGGTGAGCAGATCGTGATCTTCTCGCTGCGGCCGAGCACCGACGCCCGCTTCCATCCGGAGCTGGCCCGGGTCAAGGCTCCGGTGATCCAAGTGCCGCGCAGCTCCACCTCCTCGAAGCTGTGGGCCCAGCTGGCCCTGGCCGCTGCGTCCCCCGCCTTGGCCCCCGGGCTGCAGCGCAGCCTTCCGGAGCTGCTGGCCGCCGGACACGACGACGCACAGCAGGCCGTCGGTCTGGCCCATGCCGCCCACCAGGCGGGAGTCACTCACCTCCACGCGCACTTCGCCTCGATCGCCACGACGGTGGCGCGGCTGGCCGGCCGGATCAGTGGTCTGCCGTATTCGTTCACCGCCCATGCCAAGGACATCTTCCATGAGGACGTGGACCAGCATGAGCTCCAGGCGAAGCTGGCGGAGGCTCATCACGCGATCACGATCTCCGGCTACAACCTCGACGACTTGCGCACCCGATTCCCTGCGGCGGCCCAGCGGCTGCATCTGGTGCGCAACGGCCTGGAGCTCTCTCGCTTCCCCTTCACACCGAATCTCGGAACTCAGCCTGCCCCAGACCCCAGCCTCGAGAGCCCACCGCGTCCTGCCCGACTGCTGGGCATCGGCCGGCTGGTCGAGAAGAAGGGGTTTCATCTGCTCATCGAGGCGGTGGCCAGGCTGCGCGACGAGGGCCTGGACGTGCAGGCCGACATCGCGGGGGACGGGCCCCTGGCGAATCATCTGCAGCAACAGATCGACGACGCCGGGCTGAGATCCTCGGTGCGCCTGCTGGGGCCCTGCACCCAGCAGGAGGTGGCTGAGCTGCTGGGCTCTCATGACGTCTTCGTGGCCCCGTTCGTCATCGGGGCCGATGGGAACGCCGACGGCCTGCCCACCGTGCTGCTCGAAGCCATGGCGCGCGGCATCCGCTGCGTGGCCGCCGAGGTGACAGCCGTGGGCGAGGTGGTCCGCCCCGGTGAGACCGGGTGGCTGGTCCCCGCCGGGGATGTCACGGCCCTCACCGCCGCGGTGGCCGAGGCGATCACGACCGACCCGGGGCATCTGCGCATGCTCGAGGCCGGGCGCACCCTGATCGAGCAGAACTTCGACTCCGCCGCTCAGTCACGCCGGCTGCAGGCCCTGGTCAGCGATCCCGCGTCCCCTGCGGCGCAGAACCGGCTCGCCGCAGTGCAGGAGCCGGTATGAGGATCGGCTACCTGCTCGCTGACCCCGGCATCGGTCTCTTCGGCTCCAAGGGCGCGAGCGTGCACGCCCAGGAGATGATCCGCGCGTTCAGGACACTGGGTCACGAGGTCACCGTCTTCTGCACCAAGCGCGGCGATAAGCACGATGACCCCACCACCGTTTCGGTCCCCGCGGATCTCGCGGACCTGCCGGTCTTCGTGGTCCCGATCTCCGGGAGCGAGGGTGCTGCCGCCCGGGAGGTCGCCGTCGGCCGCACCGCCGCCAGAATGGCCGACCTCGCTGTCGAGGGCGACTTCGATCTGCTCTACGAGCGGTACTCCCTGTTCTCAACCGCCGGCGTCGAGGCCCGAGGGCGCAGCACGGCCCGGCTGGTGGTCGAGGTCAATGCTCCATTGCTCACCGAGCAGCAGCGGCACCGCAGCCTCCACGATGTGGCATCCGCAGAACGGTCCACCCGGGAGACCTTTGCCCAGGCTGACCTGCTCTCCTGCGTCTCCGCGCCGGTGGCGGACTGGGCGCGGGGGATGCTCTCCGCGGAGCCCCACGAAGGGGCTCCGCCGGTGCGGGTGACCCCGAATGGAGTGGATCCGGCACGGTTCTCCGCACGGCGCCCTGACCTGCGACGCACAGATGCAGGGACGACTCAGCAGGACACCGTGACCATCGGGTTCCTCGGCACCCTGAAACCCTGGCACGGCACCGACCTGCTGCTGCGCGCGTTCGCCCAGGTCCTGGAGCGCAGACGTTCCCAGGCTCTCGGCGCGGATGCGCCCCAGCCGGATCTGCGGCTGCAGATCATCGGCGGCGGACCCGAACGAGAGCGCCTGGAGTCCCTCTGCGCCGAGCTGGGCATCGGCGAGCGCGTGGAGTTCAGCGGATCGGTGGCCCCGGCACGGGTGCCGCGGCTGCTGTCCGGCCTGGACATCGCGACCGCTCCATACCCCGCCACCAGCACGCGGGACGAGCACTACTTCTCCCCGTTGAAGGTCTACGAGTACCTGGCCGCCGGGGTGCCGGTGATCGCCTCCGCGCTCGGTGAGCTGACGCGGCTGCTCGAGGGCGGCTCGGCGGGAGCGTGCGGGGAGACGGTTCCGCCCGGTGACCCGGACGGACTCGCGCAGGCGCTGATCCGGTTGGTCGAAGACCCCGCGCGGCGTGCCCGGATGGGGACCGCCGGGCGCAGCCTCGTGGAGGACGAGCACAGCTGGGTGCAGCGCGCACAGGACCTGCTCGCGGAGCTCCCTGCCCTGGAGGTGACCAAGCGATGAGTCGACGATCCGACGCCAGGTCCTCCCGCACGCTGCACCGCCGCGGGGTCATGCGCACCTTGCGCATGGTGCTGCCGCACCTGGGAGAGCACAAGCTCCTGATCGCCCTTGGACTGCTGGCACTGATGGGCGACGTCGCGTTCCGCGTGCTCGAACCGTGGCCGGTGAAGTTCGCCGTGGACGCAGTCTCCGAGGCGCTGGGGGCCCGGGTCGAGGAGACCATCGACTCCAGCCACAACGTGGAGGGGATGATCATCTTCTGGGCGTTCGCGCTGGCGCTGATCGTCGGCGGCCGGGCGATCTGCAACTACGCCTCGACCATCGCCTTCGCCAAGACCGGGGTGAAGGTCGCCGCGAGACTGCGCAGCAGGGTCTTCGACCACATCCAGTCGCTCTCGCTGCGGTATCACTCCAAGGCCTCCATCGGTGACACCTCCCAGCGACTCGTCGGGGACATGGGCCGGCTCCAGGAGGTCGCCGTGACCGCGGGGCTTCCCATGGTGGGAAATCTGCTCACCCTGGTGACCCTGCTGATCGTGGTGCTGATCCTGAACCCGCTGCTCGCGCTGATCGTGATCCTCACCGGCGTCGGATACCTGCTGGCGAGCAGGGTGCTGAGCCCGAAGATCACCTCGGCCTCCCGCTCCACCCGCAAGGGTGAGGGCCAGCTGGTCGGTGATGCCGCCGAGGCGCTGGGCGCCATCCGCGTGGTGCAGTCCTACGGCCTGGAGAAGACGGTGGCCTCCGGCTTCGCCGCCGGCAACGCCAAGGCGCTCAAGGCCGGTATCCGGGCACGGAAGCTCGCCGCCCGGCTGGAGCGCTCCACCGATCTGCTGGTCGGCATCGCGACCGCTGTGGTGCTGGGCTTCGGCGGTTGGCAGGTGCTCCAGGGGTTCATGACCCCCGGGGACATGGTGCTGTTCCTGCTCTACCTCAAGATCGCGATGAAGCCGCTGCGCGATATGGCGAAGTACACCGGCAGGATCGCCC
Organism: Nesterenkonia sp. YGD6; assembly: GCF_022565895.1. Taxonomy (NCBI): domain Bacteria; kingdom Bacillati; phylum Actinomycetota; class Actinomycetes; order Micrococcales; family Micrococcaceae; genus Nesterenkonia; species Nesterenkonia sp. YGD6. The sequence continues at coordinate 393,155 of NZ_JAJOYY010000001.1, forward strand.
GCGCCACAGCCTCCGGTGAGCGCATCGCGGATCTCCTCGACGAAGAGATCGAGATCCAGGACCCCGAGGATCCGCTGCCGCTGGGACGCGCCTCTGGAGAGCTGACCTTCTGGAACATCAGCGCGAACGACCATCGCGGCACGCCGTTGTTCGAGACGCTCAACCTGAGCATCCCGGCGGGTCAGCGCGTGGGGCTGCTGGGGCCCTCCGGCGCGGGGAAGTCCACCCTGGCCGGGTTCCTCCTCCGCCTCGCCGATCCGGAGGCCGGCTCGGTGCTGGTGGACGGGTACTCCGCGCGCAACGTCACCCGAGCCGACCTGCGGCGCAACATCGCGATCCTGCTCCAAGAATCGGTGCTCTTCAGCACGTCAGTGCGAGAGAACATCCGCTACGGCCGGCAGGACGCCACCGACGTCGACGTCGAGGAGGCGGCCCGGCGGGCCGGTGCCCATGACTTCATCATGGCGCTGCCCGAGGGGTATGAGACCGAGCTCGGAAACCGCGGGGACACGCTCTCCGGCGGGCAGCGTCAACGCGTGGCGATCGCCCGGGCGCTGGTCCGCGACGCGCCGATCATCCTGCTGGACGAACCCACCACCGGCCTGGATCCCGCCTCACGGGGAGTGGTGGAGAACTCGATCCGCGAACTGACCCGCGGACGCACCACGGTGGCGATCACCCATGACCTCAGCATGATCCAGGATCTGGACCGGGTGCTCTGGCTCGAGGCCGGACGCATCCACGAGGACGGCACCCCCACGGAGCTGCTCGCCGATGCACACTCGCGGCTGGCGCAGTGGGCGGCCACCCAGCGCAGCGCCGCAGACTCCGGGGCCGGGACAGCGGAACAGCTCAATCCACCGGATCCGACCGCGGCTGCGGGTGGGACTGAGTCAGCAGAGCAGACGGTGCCGACGGACAGGACAGAGCAGGTGAGTCGATGAGCCAGCCTCACACAGAATGGACCGCCGCCGATGAGGCTGCCGCTCAGGCGTCGCGCATCCCGGGGGCCCGCACGCTGCTGGACCCCCACGCGCTCTCGGAGCTGCTGGACCAGCCGGCCACCATCACCCGGGTCAGGATCAAGACCGGACATTCGGTGGTCGCCGCCTTCACCACCGACGACGCCGAACCCGGGTGGGCGATGCTCACCGTCCACGAGGACAAGCTCAACAAGGCCCGACAACGGGCAGCCGATGCTGATGGGCTGGCGCGGTTCTGCGTGCACTCGGAGCACCCGCCGCATCTCTTCAGCGGGAGCCTGTGGGCAGACCCCGTGCTGGGCAAGGACCTCACCGAGGCGCGCCAGGCGTTGAACGGTGCGACGGCTGCCGAGGCGCCCTGGAAGATCCTGCGATACAACCCTCGTCGACGGGTCGTGGCCGCGGTGCCGCCCACCGGTCCCGGGCACGGCGAGAAGATCCTGCGGGTCGCCGCCAGGGGCACCGCCCCTGCGTTGTCGACGGCTCAGCGCTGGCGAGAGCTGGGCCTGCCGCTGGTGCGCAGCACCCCGGTGGGCGGGCGCGGCACCGCCACGAGTGCGCCGCTCTGGGGTTGGGCCGACCTGAGCAGCAGCGCGTATGCTCCGGCCGCGACCACGGCGGGGGCGGCTCTGGGCCGGCTGCACCGGCACACCGCCGGATCGCGGCGAGACCGTCTTCCGATCCAGCCGAGCGGTTCTGCGAGCGCCGTCGCCGCCATCGCGCCGTGGCTTGCGGATGCCGCCTGGGGCCTGGCGGACCGGGTTCGCGCCGCAGTCGACGCGCTGCCCCCGGGCCCGGACTCGGAGCTGCACGGGGATCTCTCCCCCGATCAAGTGGTGATGGCCACGCCTGAGAGTCACAAGATCAGACTGATCGACTTCGACCGCTCCGGCGTCGGTGATCCGATGCGCGATGTGGGCAGCTGGGCCGCCTCCTGCCGCCGGCTGCGGCTGGAACCGCTGATCAGCTCTTTCCTGGAGGGCTACTGCGCGGACGAGGCTCCTGACCTGCGGCGGATCGCTGTCTGGGAGGCCTACGCCCAGCTGAGCTCCGTCACAGATCCGTTCCGGCACCGTGAGCCCGAATGGGCTGACCGGATGCAGACCACGCTGAGCCTGGGCGAGGAGGCGCTGAAACGATGACCAGACTCCCGATGACGAACTTCGCGCTGCCCCCCACCGTTCTCACCGACCAGGGCCGGCCGATGCGTGTGACCCGGGCCTGGCCGCGCCCAGAGCAGGCAAGGCTCTCCTTGGAATGCGAGGACGCAGGCCAGCGCCGCGCCGGTATCTGGGACGGTGCCAGCGCAAGCCTGCAGCCGCTGGGCGCCGATGCTCGGCTGGCCGACCTCGAGGAGTTGGCCCGCGGCGGCGTCGTCGTCTCTCACCGACCCGGAAAACGGGCGGTGGTGCGGCGCGAGGACCAGTTCATCAAGGTGGTTCGGCGCGGCCGCACCCGAACCATCCTGGACGGGATCGAGCGGGCGGACGCGTTCACCGAGTACTTCCGCACCCCCGCGGTGCTGGCGCACACCCGGTCCACGGTGACCTTCGGCGCGCTGGAGGGATCCAGCCTGCACGAGCCGAGAAGGCTGGGTCCGCAGCGGTGGGAACGAGCCTGGGCCGAAGTGCTCAGCGCCTGGTCCCGGTCGGTCTCCTCCTCCGCCGCCGAGGCTTCCAGCAACGGGGGTTCCGACCTCCCCGGCATCCCGGAGCACTCGGCGGATCAGGAGATCGTGGTGCTGGCGCACTGGGCCCGGCTCGTCGAACCCTTTGTCCATCCCGCAGACCAGATGTGGCGCAGCGTCGAACGCATCAGCGAAGACCTCGCGCAGCTGCCTCAGGGGCAGCTGCGCCCGGCCCACCGCGACCTGCACGACAAGCAGCTGCTCTGGAGCCCGCAGAACGGACCGGGACTGCTCGATGTGGACACCGCCTGTCTGGCAGATCCGGCCCTGGACCTGGGCAACCTGCGAGCCCATGCTCGACTGCGGATGCTCCAGGGCATCTGGGAGCGGCACGCAGCCAGGACGGTGGTCAGCGCGGTCGACGCGACGGCGGCGCGGCTGAAGGTGCCGGGCAGGTCCTTGGCCGTCTATGAGCGTGCCGCGGTGCTGCGTCTGGGATGCGTCTATGCCGTGCGGCCGGCCTACGTCGAGGTCGCAGCCGCGATGCGGGCCCACGTGGCGCTGCCATAGCGAGCCGCAGTCGCAGCGCTGAGGGAAGATGAGAATCTTCTCATCCTGGTCTCACGCCTCGCTCACCATGCAACACGATCATGGAAGATGAGATGAGGAGCCGCTGGTCGGCGTCGAGCAGAGAGGACCTGCGCATCATGAACAGGCAGACAGGCTGGATCATCACCGGGGCCCTGAGCATCGCGGCGCTCGGCGGCACGGTGGCCGTGGCTGAGCTCAGCGGTCCCGACCAGACACAGGATCTCGGCGACGCCTTGGAGGTGACCGGTGAGAGCGAGTCCGCCTCCTCCACCGATCGGTCTACCGATTCCTCCGCCGGCGAGCCGACTCGCGCCGGCTCGGCACCCTCCGCCACGTCGCCGACCTCAGCACCCTCGGCGGCATCGGCCGAGGAGTCCGCTTCCCGGAGCCCCGCCGCCGTCACCCCGGCACCGCCTTCGACCTACCAGCAGCCACCGCTGGAATCAGCATCCTCCTGGTCCCCGGTCAGTCCGCTCTCCCCGGAGAGCTGGTCCCCGGTGACCCCGGTCAGCTGGTCCCCGGTCTCGGCCGTCAGCTGGTCAGCCGCGTCAGCGGCCAGCTGGTCCCCACCCTCGGCCCCGAGCTGAGTCAGTCTCTCCCCGCCTCAGTGCGGCCGGCCGCGTCAGACGTCGAGCCGATAGCCGACTCCGCGCACGGTCTGGATCGCCCCGGCACCGATCTTCGCACGCAGGTATCTGACGTAGACGTCCACCAGGTTCGATCCCGGATCGAAGCTGTAGCCCCAGACCCGTTCAAGCAGCTGCTCGCGGGAGAGCACCTGTCCGGGGTGGCGCATGAAGGTCTCGGCCAGGGCGAACTCCCGGGATGAGAGGTCATGCTGCTTCTGCGCCACGGCGATCCGCCGCCCATGCAGATCCAGCACCAGCGCGCCTACGGTCAGCTTGGTCGGCTCCTCCGCCGAGCCTCCGCGCAGCCGCAGCCGGATCCTCGCGAGGAGCTCATCGATGCTGAACGGCTTCGGCATGTAGTCATCGGCCCCTGACTCGAGTCCGGCCACGGTGTCGGCCGGGGTGCTGCGGGCTGTCAGGATGATCACCGGCGCTCCGAAGCCCTGACCGCGCAGTCGTCCCAGCAGGCGCAGCCCATCCTCATCGGGCAGCCCGAGATCGAGGACCGCGAGGTCCACCGAGTTGTTCAGCGCGTATTCGAACCCCTCCGACGCCGAGGCGCCGCGCAGCACGGCGTAGCCGGCCGCGCGCAGTCCCTTCTCGACGAAGGACGCGATCCGGTCCTCATCCTCGATGAGCAGAATCTGGGTCATCCATGGCTCCTTGTATCGATCGGCAGCGGCGCGGTGGCGTCGTCGTCGGGGGTCTGTTCTGCGTCCTGGCTCGGCTCCCGGATGTCAGCGGCGCCGCTGTCGCGCGGGATGACCACGGTGAAGCGTGCGCCGACGCCGGGCGCGGACTGGAGGTCCACGCGCCCACCGTGCGCCTGCGCGATCGCGGCCACGATCGGAAGCCCAAGGCCAGATCCAGGTCTGGAGGTGTCGGTGCGCCCGAAACGGTGGAAGATCCGCTCCTGGTCCTCCGCAGCGATTCCCGGTCCCTGATCGCGGACGAAGATCCGGATCTCTGTGGCGGTGAGCTCCGACCCCAGCGCGATCACCGAGCCGGGAGCGGAGAACTTCACCGCGTTGGCCGCCAGCTGCAGCCAGGCCTGGGTCAGCCGCTCGCGGTCCACCCAGGCGGCGCCCTCGACGCGTGACTCCACGATCCAGCGGTGCCGGCCCAGGGCGAGCGCCTTGTCATAGACCTCGTCGGTCAGCGTCCCGATATCGGTGGGCGCGCGCTGCACGAAGCCCGGGCGACCGGCCTGGGCGAGCGTGGTGAGGTCATCGATCACACGGTTCATCCGGGTCAGCTCGTCCAGGGTCAGCTCGCGGGTGGAGGTCACGTCCTGCCGGTCACCGGCGTCGAGGACCTCCAGGTGTCCACGCACGATGGTCAGCGGGGTGCGCAGCTCATGGCTGACGTCGTGGATGAGCTGGTCCTGGGCCTGGAACGACTCCTCGAGCCGGTCGAGCATCTCATTGACAGATTTGGTCATCTCGGTCAGGTCGTCCCTGCCGGTGACCGGGATCCGTTCGGAGAGGTCTTCGCGGCCGATATGCCGGGCGGCGGAGGCCAGCACTCCCACCGGGTGCAGCAGTCGTCCGGCGATCGCGCCGCCCACGATGGCCACCACGCCCAGGGAGAGCAGCGCCACGGCGGCATAGATGAGAAAGCCCTCGGCGAAGACCCTCTTTTCTGCGGTGATGTCATAGGCCATGACCAACGCGCCCACCTGCGGCTCCTCCGCGGTCTCGGTCGACTCGTCAGCGGCGGGATCTGGTGCGTCGAGGTCCGGGGCGTCTGCTGCGACGTTCCCCTGTACCGGGACGATCGCCGTGCGGTAACTGGTGGTCGCAGTCTCGATGGTGACCACGGTGGCCCGTTCGCTGAGCGCATGGGACTCCAGGGCGCGCAGCAGCTGCTCGTCCTCCTCCAGCCGCACCGGGGTGACCGGCGAGGTGAAGGCCACCTCCCCATCCACCAGTCCCACGATCCCTTCATTGCGGGTCGGGATGATCCGCTCCATCGCGGTGCGCACCAGCTCCGCCGGGGAGCTGAACGGCTCACCGGTGCCGGGGTCCACGCCGACCTCATGCAGGACCCGGAACTGTTCGGCGTCGGCCGCCAGCTCGGCGTCGATGCGCCCTTCAACCTGCGCCTGCTGGATCGCGAACGCGGTGTAGCCCGAGACTGCCAGCGCCAGCGCCGCGAGTCCGACGACCGCGGCGAGGATCCGCGCCCGCACGTTCAGCGGGCCCGATCGCCATCCGCGGGGCACACTGCGCCGTGGGCCCGGGACCTCGGCGGACTCCGGACCTGAGTCAGCATCAGGCTGGCGTGAGTGGCTCATCGTGTTCAGTTTCTCATTCAGATCGCCTTGAAGAGGCCCTTCCTCGATGAGAGTTCTTTCATCTGTGTGCGAGAGGATGGCGCCATGGCTGAGCATCAGGTGCGCGGGGATCTGCTGGGCGTGCTGCGCGGGCCCGAGGCCGAGACGCTGCTGCGGCAGTCCCTGGACACCTCCGGCATGGAGATGCGCAGCTGGGAGCTGGAGCAGATCTACGCCCGGCCCGGTGCCGAGATCTCGGCCCGGTACCGAGTCCAGTGTGCCGCTCCCGGCGCCGAGGCCCCGACCGGGCCGACCGCGGCCGCCGAGCGCAGGGAGCTGACCGTGGTGGCCAGCACCGTGGCGCTGACCCCGCAGCAGCGCCGCAGCATGGGCGCAGTCCGGGCCGACTCCCTCCAGGGCACCGTGCACCTGTGGGTGCACCCGGTGGACCCGGAGCTGCCGGGGCTGTTCGTGGTGGAGCACCCCGCCGCCTCCCCCGGGGGTGGTCTGGGCAGCCGCGAGCTTCCGGGCGATGCCGAGCTGGAGTCACGGCTGAGCATGGTTCTCGGAGAACAATGCAGGCTCAAGGGTCTGCAGATGCTGGTGCTTCGTCCCCTGCGCCGGGCCGTCTACCGGGCGTTGGTCTCCTCGGCCCGGGGTCAGCGGGTGGTCTACCTGAAGGTGGTCAGACCCGCGCGGGTGCAGCAGCTGCTCGAACGTCACGGCTGCTCTGTGCTGATCCCGGCCATCGCCGACGCCGGGGACGGCATCCTGGTGATCGACCAGGCGCCCGGGCTGGCTCTGACCCATCACCTCTACCGCCCCACCTCCCAGGCCGACTCCCCGGTCGACGTCGTCCTGCCCGACCCGCAGGTGCTGATCAGGGCGCTGGAGACGCTGCGACCAGAGACTCTGAGAATGTCGCCCCGGGTGCCCGCGGCGCAGCGGCTCGACGGTCTCGCGGAGTCTGCCACCGCGGCGGGGGCTGATCCGCACCGGGTGCAGCGGCTGTGCGAGCGCATCGGCTCGGCCCTGCGCGAGACGCCTGGCCCGGTCGTGCCCACGCACGGGGACTTCCACCCGGCCAACCTGTTCCTGGATGAGGCGGCGCAGCACCCGATGGGTCTCATCGATGCGGACACCGTGGGACCGGGCTACCGGGCCGACGACCTCGCCACCATGCTGGGGCACCTGCTGGTGCTGCCGAGCATCGACGCGGAGGGGTACGCCGCAGTGCCGGAGTTCGCGCAGCGCTTCCACTCGCGCTGCCTGATCGACACAGACCGCATGGATCTCGGCGCACGCACAGCGGCGGTGCTGCTCTCCCTGCTGCCGGGGGCGCGCAGCCCTGAGCAGCGCGAGCATCACCTGCACTGCGCGGAGACGCTGCTGCGGCCGCTCAGTCCTGCGGGTCAGCCTCGCTGAGCCAGACCTGCGTGGGACGGATGAAGAGCAGCACCAGCGCCACAGCTGCCGGCGCCAGGAAGGCCAGGCCGATGAGGCTGGCGCCTCCGGAGAAGAAGCTGAAGGAGAGCACCACGATCAGCAGCTGGAGCACCATCGCCGGAGTGCGGGCACCCTGGGCGCCGAGGAAGATCCTGAAGCCCAGCACCACCATGATCAGCCCGAAGAGCACATAGAGCACCACCAGGGCGATCTGACCGGCGGTGTCCAGCACCTGCGGCGGTGAGGCCACGGCGCTGGCGATGGCGTTGAAGGCCACCGTGAGGCCCTGGACGAAGAGGATCAGGAAGATCACCCACACAGCCAGCGGTCGGGGCCGCGCCTGGACGAAGCGCCGCGGCGGCCGCGGGGCGTTGAAATCCGGCTGGACGGAGTCATCTGAGGCCATATCTCCATTGAACCACCCGCGGACCGCGCGCAGGGCCGCCGCACTCCCGCGCACCGGGCTCTCAAGAGGACCCTCTGACGTGGAGCTTCTCTGCAGCCTGGGAATCCTGTGACAAAGTACACACTGTTTCGGGGCCATTTCAGTAGTGCGAAGTCTTGTTTGCCAGCCGTTAACATGCCAACGTTGATTGCGTACTTATTCGGGATGGCAGAACACCTCACCCGAGGTCTGGAGCCGTACAGCAGTCCAGGCACTGCGGATCATCTGGACCGTGGAACATTCTGTCGCCTGGAAGCGGATGTGACTCCCTGGAGACTCATGCTCGAGCACCTCACCATGAGGCTCGGTCGAGGAATCGCCGCTGAACACCCAATGACCCGAACATCGGCGCCCTCGAGGCGCCCTAGGAGTAGTGATCCCATGGATTGGCGCAGCCGAGCAGCCTGCCTGGACAAGGACCCGGAGCTTTTCTTCCCCGTCGGCAACACCGGACCGGCCCTGCTGCAGATTGAAGAGGCCAAGAGCGTCTGCCGCAGGTGTCCAGTGATGGACACCTGCCTGCAGTGGGCGCTGGAGACCGGTCAGGACTCCGGAGTCTGGGGCGGCATGAGCGAGGACGAGCGCCGGGCGCTCAAGCGCCGGGCCGCACGCGCCCGCCGCGCCTCCTGAGTCTCACCCACCACTCTTCAACGACGCGGCGAGTATCGGTGCACGGAGCTTCACCCGTGTCCCGGTCCTCGCCGTTTCTGTGCCCGCCTGAGGTTCCGAGCCGACGGCGGTGCCGCCGTCGGACGCGTCGCTTGCGGTCTCCCATTCGATGGATCCGGAGAGCTCCCCGCGGACCAGGGTGCGCACGATCTGCAGCCCCAGCCCAGGTTCCCATTCCTGCTCCGGCAGTCCCACACCGTCGTCGGTGAGCTCCAGCTCCAGGCGCTGACGCCCGGCGGCGTCGGCATGGCGCTGCACGCTCATGCTCACGTGCAGCTCCCGGTGCGCCGGATCCGGGCCGAATCCGTGCTCCACCGCGTTGGCGACGATCTCGGTGATCACCAGCGCCAGCGGGGTGACCATATCGGGGGGCAGCTGCCCGAAGCTGCCTTCCAGCGCGGTGATCACCTGCCGGTCTGACTGGGCCATCTCGGCCGCCAGGTGCAGCTGGCGGCGCATCAGCTCATCGACGTCCACCGTCTCTTCCAGGCCCTTCGAGAGCGAGTCATGGACCATCGCGATGGTCTCCACCCGCCTCATGGCCCGGCGCAGACCCTCCCGGCCCTCCTGGGAGTCCATCCGCCTCGACTGCATCCGCAGCAGCGCCGAGACGGTCTGCAGGTTGTTCTTCACCCGATGGTGGATCTCCTTGATCGTGGCGTCCTTGCTCATCAGCTGCTTGTCGCGGCGACGCAGCTCGGTCACGTCGCGGCAGAGCACCAGCGCCGCAAAATGCTCGCCGCCACGAACCTCGCGGGCGCCGTTGCCTGACGAAGCGGCCGACGTCGCGCCGGAGCCGGGCGCCGGGCGGGAGGCCCGGTAGAGCGGGATCGAGCGCAGCGTCACCGCGGCGCCGTGGGCCTCCAGCTCGGCGCGCATCGCACGTCGGCCGGTGAGCATCATCGGCTGGGACTCATCGACCACCACTCCGGTGGCCCGCTGCAGCTCGGACCCGATGCCGGCCAGCGAGCGTCCCTCCAGGGTGTCGGAGACGCCCAGGCGCAGCAGCGCCGAGACCGCATTGGGCGAGGCGAAGGTGATCCGGCCCTCGGCGTCCAGTCGCAGCAGCCCGTCGCCCACCCGCGGGGCGCCGCCGTAGCCGGTGAACTCCTGGCTCGCATCGGGCCAGCGGCCCTCCGCCGCCATGACCAGCAGATCCTCGGCGCAGCGCCGATAGGTCAGCTCCAGCCGGGAGGGGCTGCGCATCGCGGCCACGGCGAAGTGCAGCGTGATCACCCCGACCGTGCGGCCGCGGTGCAGCAGCGGGATGGCCTGGACCCGCATCCTCGCCGGTGATGGCTGGCCCTGATCCGAGGAGTTCGTCTCCACCTGAGAGGTCCAGGCCCGCTCCACCATCGGCTTCAGGTCCGCGCGGATCCGATCCCCGACCACATCGCGGTGGATCAGGGTCTGCGTGGTCGAGGGCCGTGCCTGGGCCAGCGCGATGAAGGAGCGCTCCGCAGCGGAGAGGAACCCCTCCTCGGTGTGCGGGAACCACAGCACCACATCGGAGAACGCCAGATCCGAGATCAGCTGCCAGTCCCCCACCAGCGCGTGCAGCCACTCCACATCATCCTGGGAGAGGTGACGGTGTCCGACGAGCGGATCCTGGAAGACAGCCATATCAGGGCTCCTCGGTGCAGGCGGTGGTGGGAGAGACCAGACGACGACGGCTCACGAGTCGACCAGACCCCGCAGGTGCCGCAGCAGCACGGTCAGCGAGGCGATGTTGTCATCGGCCAGCGCGTCCACCTCGGCCACAAGCTTCTCGGCCCGTGCCAGCTTGGCGCCGTTGTCCTGCTTCCACTCCTCGAGCCGCTGTTCCGGTTCGGCCTCGGCGGAGGTGGCGCGCAGCACCGACGAGGCGATGTCCGCCATCGCGCCGTAGAGCTCGTCGCGCTGAGCTCCGCGGGCCAGGGCCTGCCACTTGTCCTGCCGGGGCAGGTTGGTGATCCGGTTCAGCAGCGAATCGGCGCTGAAGTCGGCATAGACCGCGTAGTAGACCCCGGCGACCTCGCGGGAGTCCAGCTCGAGGTCTCGGGCGAGGGTCGCGATGTCCAGCAGCGAGAAGGCCTCGAAGAGCTGGGAGACCCAGGTCGCCAGCTGCTCGGGCATCCCGGCCTCCAGCGCCTCGGCGTGGAGCCGCTCGACCCGTTCACGGTCGTCGCCGCGCAGGTAGCTGGTGAGCTCGCCGTAGAGCGGGGTGATGTGTTCGGAGTAGGTCTTCACGTCCTCGCGGACCGAGGTGCCGCGGCTGACGTGGTTGATGAACCAGCGCACCGCGCGGTCCAACAGCCGGCGCATGTCCCGGTAGGTGTTGGCCCAGGCGTCCCGGTCGAAGCTGACCGGCAGCTCCCGCATGGCTGCGTCGAAGTCCTCCAGCGCGAAGAGCTCACGCACCGCCACGAAGGAGCGCACCACCTGCTCCTCGGCGGCGAAGGTCTCCTCGATGGCACGAAAGACGAACGCGGCTCCGCCGACGTCGATCACATCATTGGCCACCACATTCGCGATGATCTCGCGGTGCAGCGGGTGGCGGACGAGGTGATCGGGGAAGCGCTCGCGCAGCGGGGCCGGGAAGTACTGCTCCAGGGTGACTCCGAACCAGTCGTCATCGGGGACCGAGTTCTCCACCAGAGCGGCCTTGAGCTGGATCTTCGCGTAGGCGGCCAGCACCGAGAGCTCCGGAGAGGTCAGGATCCGCTGTCCCGCCGCGGCGCGCTCGGCGAAGACCTCATCGGTGGGCAGCACCTCGAGCTCCCGGTCCAGGCCCACGGTGTCCTCCAGCCAGCTGATCAGCCGCTGAAAGCTCGGCGACCACTCCCCCACCCGGTGTCGGTCGGTCATCAGCAGCACGTTCTGGTCCCGGTTGGTCTCCAGAACATGGGCGGCCACGTCTTCGGTCATCGAGCTGAGCAGCTCGCTGCGCTCGTCCGCGTCGAGGTGACCCGACGCCACCAGCTGGTCGATCAGGATCTTGATGTTGACCTCATGGTCAGAGCAGTCCACCCCGGCGGAGTTGTCGATGGCGTCGGTGTTCAGCAGCACCCCGTTCTGGGCCGCCTCGATCCGGCCTGCCTGGGTGAACCCCAGGTTGCCGCCCTCGCCGACCACTCGTGCGCGCAGCGACCCGCCGTCGACCCTGATGGCGTTGTTGGCGCGGTCGCCGACCTGATCGTGGGTCTCGGTGGAGGCCTTCACGTAGGTCCCGATCCCGCCGTTGTAGACGAGGTCCACCGGCGCCTTCAGCAGCGCGTTGATCAGCTCCGGGGGCGTGAGCTGCGTCTGCCCCTCGGGCAGGTCGAAGCGGCGGCGCATCGGCTCGGTGACCTCGATGGTCTTCGCGGTCCGCGAGAAGACCCCGCCGCCCGCGGAGATCAGCTCCAGGTTGTACTCCCCCCAGCCGGAACGCTGGGCCGCGAAGAGCCGCTTACGCTCGGCGAAGCTGTCCGCGGCGTCGGGGTCCGGGTCGATGAAGATATGCAGGTGGTTGAACGCCGCGACGAGCCGGATGTGCTCGGAGAGCAGCATCCCGTTGCCGAAGACGTCACCCCCCATATCGCCGATGCCCATGACGGTGAACTCCTCGCGCTGGGTGTCCAGGCCGAGCTCGGAGAAGTGCGACTTCACCGATTCCCAGGCGCCCCGGGCGGTGATGCCCATGGCCTTGTGGTCATAGCCCACCGAACCGCCGGAGGCGAAGGCATCGCCGAGCCAGTGTCCGTACTCCTTGCTGATCGCGTTTGCGGTGTCGGAGAAGGTCGCCGTGCCCTTGTCGGCGGCGACGACGAGGTAGGCGTCGTCCCCGTCATGGCGGATGACCCGCTCGGGGTGGGTGATGACCATCTGCCCGTCGACTTCGCTCTGGTTGTCCGTGATGTCCAACAGGGCGCGGATGAAGATCTTGTAGGCCGCCTGGCCTGCCTCGGCCCACGCCGAACGGTCGACGCTGGGGTCCGGGAGCTGCTTGGGAAAGAAGCCTCCCTTGGCCCCGGAGGGCACGATCACCGCGTTCTTCGCCATCTGCGCCTTCACCAGACCCAGCACCTCGGTGCGGAAGTCCTCCCGCCGATCGGACCAGCGCAGACCGCCGCGGGCGACCTTGGCGAAGCGCAGGTGCACGCCTTCCACCTGGGGCGAGTAGACCCAGATCTCGTGGGCCGGGCGAGGTGCCGGTGCGGCGTCGATGGTCGCCGGGGTCAGCTTCAGCGAGAGCCAGTCGCGACCCTGGTAGAGGTTGGTGCGCTGGGTGGAGTCGATGAGGTTCAACAGGGCGCTGAGCACCCGGTCCGCGTCCAGCGTGCGGACCTGCTCCAGCGCCTCGACGACCCGCTCGCGCGCCGTCGCGCTCTGGGCCTCCCGGTCGCCTTCGAGATCGGGATCGAACCGGGCCTTGAAGTAGTCCACCAGTGCGGTGGCCATCTCGGGGTTCTGCAGCAGCGAGTCGGCCACGAAGCTGTAGGAGTTGGTGCTGCCGAGCTGGCGGTAGTACTTGGCATAGGCGCGCAGCACGGTGACGCTGCGGATGCTCAGGCCAAGCCGCAGCACCAGCTGGGAGAAGATGTCCGACTCTGCCCGACCCATCAGCACCTGCTGATAGGCCTCCTGCAGCAACCCGATGGTCGCGTCCACGTCGACCGACTCGGGATAGAACAGCCCCAGGTCGTAGAGGTGGAAGGTGGCACCGTCGGGACAGTCGAGCGTATAGGAGCGCTCGTCGAGCACCTCGAGCCCGAAGTCATCGATCACCGGCAGGGTGTCCGTCAGCGTCTTGGGCTCGGTGAGGTAGAGCTTCAGCCGCATGTCTGCCACACCGCTCTCCCCAGAGTGGTAGAAGCTCATCCGCGGCACAGCCTGACCTTCGGCGGCGGCTGACTCCAGGGCCTCGAACTGGGCGGCGTCGGCGAGCGCATCCTCGACCTCGTAGAGCACCCGGTAGTCGTCCGGGAACGCCTCGCCCCACCGTGCGGCGACGGCCTCGGCATGGGAGGAGGAGTATCGGCTCCGCGCCTCGGCGGCGATCCCCTCAGACCAGGAGCGCACCGCCCGAGCCAGCCGCTGCTCCAGCTCCTGCTGGGTGCCGGTGGGCTCAGCGGCGTCGTCGGCCAGGCGAAGCCGGAAGAAGACCCGGGCCAGCACCGAATCGGTGAGCCGGACGTTGAAGTCGATGGACTCCGCGTCGACATGCGCCAGCAGCTCCTGTTCGATGCGGAGGCGCACCGCCGTGTTGTACCGGTCCCTGGGGAGGTAGACCAGAGCCGTCATGAATCGGCCGTAGTGGTCCCGGCGCAGGAAGAGCTTGACCCGGCGACGCTCCTGAAGCTGCATGATCTGCCAGGCGGCCTCCTCGATCTCTTCGATCTCCATCTGCAGCAGCTCATTGCGCGGATAGGTCTCCAGGATCTGCATCAGGTCGTTGCCGGAATGCGAGTCCGGGGCGAAGCCGGAGCGGCGCAGCAGCTGTTCGGCGCGGGAGCGCAGCAGCGGGATGTTCACGATCGATTCGCTGTAGGCGCGCTCGCTGAACAGCCCGATGAACCGGCGCTCGCCCTTGACGGTGCCGTCCGCGTGGAAGGTCTTGACGGCCACGTAGTCCATGTAGGTGCGACGACGCACGGTGGAGCGCGAGTTGGCCTTGGTGATGACCAGGGCGCGGCGCTGCCCGGCGCGCTGCCGACCGGCGGCGGAGAGTTCGGTGGAGCGCCGGGTGATCGGCTTGCCGTTCTTGTCGGCGAGGATCCCGAGGCCGGTCCCGGTGACCGGATCCAGGTGCACCGACCCGTCGGGATAGTCGGCGAGCTCGTATTCTCGATAGCCCAGGAAGAGGAAGTTCCCGGCGCCCATCCACTCGAGCAGATCGGCCGACTCCTGGGACTCTGGGAGGTCGCTGGCCTCGCGCAGCGAACGACCGGCGGCCTGAGCCTGGGCGACCATCCGGTTCTGATCCCGGTGGCTGGCTTTGACGTCGATCAGGATCTTCTGGAGTCCGGCGACCAGGGTCTCCGCGTCCTCGGCAGAGATCACCCGATCGAGCTCGATGGTGATCCAGGATTCGATCTTGACCAGGTGCTGCTCATCGAAGACCGCGGTGAGGTTGGGCAGGGTCTGGGTGTCGCCTGAGGAGACCCCGCGGTGCTCGGACGGCAGGGACTTCACCGAGACCAGCTGGCCGGTGTCGGTGCTGCGGCTGCTCAGCAGGATCGGGTGGACCACCAACGAGATGCCGTGGCCGTGGCGGGTGACCTCTGCGGTGACCGAGTCCACCAGATAGGGCATGTCATCGGTGACGACCTGGACGAGGCTCTTGTCCCCGACGCGGGCCACCTGGACGACCGGGGAGGAGCCGGTCCGGGTCTCGGCGAGGTGCAGGTGTTCGCGCACCCGCTGATGCTGGCGGTCGGCGCTGACCTGGTGGCGATCCTCACTGGCGATGTGGGCGTAATACGCATCGGTCAATGTCTCAAGATCGGCGTCATTGCTGGTCCAAAGAATTGTCTCGGCGGGCATGTGTACTCTCACTCTTTCTGCAGATTTGGAGTACGCGTGGTCCCCCGCTCCGGAGCCGGAGACCGCGCGTTGCCTGTGCCGCTCAGCCTACCGTCTGCCCCGCCGGAACAGGCCTCGACGGCGCACCGAGAGATCGACGCCGGCGAGGCGGGCGATGCTGCGCCGCAGCGGTGAATTCGGGGCGGCCTCGGCGAGGACCTGCCCGGCCAGCAGGGAGGCATCACAGCCCGCCGCGTCCCAGGGCAGGAACGCGTGGATCTGGGCGGCGGGGCCGAGCCGGATCCAGGTCTGACTGAGCTGATCCCGTGGTGAGCGTCCGATCACCTCGCTGCGCACCTTGTTGATCACCACCTCGGGCTCGGCCAGCGTCGAGGACTCGACGGCGAGTTCCAGAGCCTCCACCGCCTTGACCAGTCGCGGGAAGCCCACCGGGTCAGCGGCCCCGACGGCGAGGATCCTGTCCGCGAGTCCCAGGCAGGTCAGGGTCGCGGCGTTGCGCTGCGGGGCGGTGGTGTCGAAGCTGAGCTCCTCGTCCTCCTCGACCGGGGCGGCGGCGTCGATGATCACATGCCCGTAGTGGTTGCGCACCAGTTCCAGCACCGCGGTGAGGCTGCGTTCGCGCAGCTCCGGCCAGCGCTGGGCCCGCGGCAGTCCGGAGAGCAGGCTGAGCCGTGCGCCGCTGATCTGCACGGAGATCGTCGCCGCGTCGAGCGCGGCAGAATCGAGCCTGCCCAGGTCAGCGGCCCGGCAGACCCTGGCCAGTCCGGCGGTCTCCTCCATCAGTCCCAGCTGCGCCACCAGCGAGGCGGCGATGGTGTCGGCGTCGATCAGCAGCACCGAGGCGCCCTGGATCGCGAGCTCGGCCGCGAGGTTGACCGCCACGGTGCTGCGACCGGGGCTGCCCGGGGCGCCCCAGACCACGGTGATTCCGGGTGGCGCATGGCCCAGCGTGGAGGGCGGCCCGCCGTCGTCGTGGTCTGTCGGGTCGTCTGTCTCCACGCCGCCGGGATGGACTCCAGCACCGTCGGCGGTCTGGAGCGTGCTGGGCCTCGCATCGGCAACGGCGGAGGGGCAGCCGCTGGTCGGACCCAGACCGGCGGCGGCGAACCCTGTGACGGTTCCGTCGCTGAGCTCTCGACCCTGCAGGGCCTGCGCCAACGCCGCCGGGCCGACCTCGTCAGTGAAGGTGGGCACCCCGAGCCGCTGCAGCCGGCTCCGTTCCTCCGCGACGTGTGAGACGACCACGACGTGCCTGCCGCCGGCCTGGAGCTCACCGAGCACCGTGGCGGTGAGCTGCTGGGTCTCCCCGATGACCAGCGCGGCATCGGCCCGACCGGCCCGGCAGACGGCGATCAGCTCTGGAAGGTCCGCGCAGCGTCGCTCGATCGTGACGGGACCGTGGAGGCCTTCGACGGCGGCGATGTGGTCCACGCTCAGCCGACCCATGGTCACCACGGCCCACCGACTCATCTAGGCCTCGTCCTCTGGCTCAGGACCTGTCTCTTGCTCCTGCTCTTGCTCGGCATCTGCCTCGGCTCCGGCCCCGGCCGGGACCACGGACAGGGTGGAGGCCGAACTGGTGGCGCCCAGCAGCGCGGGCAGCTCATCCGGCTCCACCAGCAGCTCCACGATGACGCGCTCCTGGGCGCCGAAGGTGCTGCTGGACTCGGTGATCACCGAGACCTGGGCCGCGGCGGCGATCTGCTCCACCCGGACCTCCTGCTGGGCCCCGGGCGCTCCGGCGTCGGCGGCCCAGACGTCGACGAGGCGTCCCGGCTCCACGCCGCGGGCGAGCGTGTGCTCCACCGCGATCGTCATCGCCTGCCGTCCCTGGGGGTCTTCCTCGGCAAGCGCGCGACGCGGGATCAGCTCGCCCTCATCTACCATGGCGATGAACTCGGCACCGTCCGGCAGGCCCCCGCTGACCGTCAGGTATGCCTCGGAAAGATCGTCGATCTGCACCTGGACCACGCGCAGATCCTCGGTGGCCAGCCGGTCACCCACGGTGAGCAGCCGGTCGGCGGCGTAGACCTCGGTGGTGTGATTCTGCGTGGTCATCAGCGCGATCACTCCGGAGACCGAGAGGGCCACGATGAGCACGCCTGCGAGGAGCCGGGGATCTCTCCAGCTGGGCCGGCGCAGGCGCTGCCCGGCGGGCACGGATCTGGGCGCCCCGGGCGTCTGCGGACGCGTCCGGGAGTCTGCGCTCGGCGGCGAATGGGGCTCAGGCATGGTGTCTCCCTGGCTGACGGCCCGCCAGCGCGGGCGCACAGGCTCAGCGTAGATACAGGCTCCTCAGAAGACAACGGGTGAAGCAGAACCTGTGCAGAAGGTTTGTGCCGCTGCCGCGTGGGAGAACTCGGATCCCGCCGCCATTGCATGGGAGAATGACGTGAAACGACATCAAACGACATGCGGAATCACGGAGGCTCATGATGCGACGGTTCTTGACCCTCCCCGATGTGGCTGAGGCGCTGAACATCTCGATGTCGCAGACTCGGGCCCTGATCAAGACCGGCGACCTGGAGGGAATCCAGATCGGAGGTCGCGGTCAGTGGCGGGTCGAGGAGGCGAAGCTCGATGAGTACATCGAGCGCCAGTACGCGGCCCAGCGCGCGGCCCGATCGGCTGAAGCTCCCGAGACTCCGGGCGCTTCAGCGATCGAGGACCGGTCGGGCTCAGCTCAGTCCTGAACGGGGCGAGAGCTGCTCGACGTCGGCGCTCTCGCTGCGGAACCAGGCCACCGCGTGAAGCGGGATGACGCGCGCTGATCGCGCTCCCCCGCCCTGACTGCCCCGGGGCAGCAGATCATCCCGCCTCGTCGGAGCGATCTCCACGAAATCCCGGCCTGCCGCGGCGATGAGGCCTGAGGCCAGCAGTCCCTGCGTCCCGAAGACGCTGACCAGTTCGCGGTCTCGAGCCAGTCGCCGCAGCGGCGCCGTGATGCTCAGTCGCCTTCGCGAGGCGCTGGGCTCGCTGCGAGCAGCCGCGCGGACCATGCCATCGACGGCCAGGATGCTGGTCAGCGGCACCAGGACGCTGTGCGGGAGCACAGCGCCGGCCAGCCAGTCCGCACCGACTGCGCCGACGCGCACCACGAGGCGCTGACCGCCCGAGATCTGCAGACCCAGCTCCCGCTCGCGGTGCGCCCGCAGGCGTTCGGCGAACTCGAGCCGAGAGGCTTCCAGCCTGGAGGCGTCCGCGGCCGCGGCAGTGAGCTCGGCGGTCTGCGCGGCCTCCAACTGGGTCTCGAGATCCTCGAACAGTGCATCCCAGCGCATATCGGTCCCATCTCCACGACCTGCTGTCTGGCCCTGAGAGTACACGATCCGCCGTCACCTCTATTGCAGAGCCGATGAGACTGTGTACACTCAAAAAATATCAAACAGCACTAAATAGCACTCATCACTGACCAGGATGGGCACCATGAGCATTCGCAGCCGAGATCTCGCCTCACCATCCTCGGTGAGGGCAGCCCCCGATGGCAGACTTCAGGATCTGCTGCTGAGCGCGGCGTTCATCGCCAGCGGCCCGGTCCTGTGGTGGTGCGGCGCCGCGATCCTCAGACATCAGCCCGATCTCTGGATGCAGTCCACCCAGCTCCGAGGTCTCCACGGCATCGAGGCGGCGGAGGCCCTGTTGGGACTGCTCGCTGCGGCATCGGGACTGCTCATCAGCCTCGGCGCGAGCATCGCAGTGCTGGCCGTGCTCACCCAGCAGATCGCCCGCCGGTGCGGCGCCTGGCGGATGGAACGGGTCCTCGCGCAGTTCAGCCCTGGATTCCTGCGGCGCAGCGCGGCGCTGGCCCTGGGCGCCGGGCTGGCTCTGACCACCGTGGCGGCGGATTCCTGGCCCCGGGCGACGACGACCGAGGCCGTCTCGGTGCTGGACGGCGGGGCGGCGGGTGACGCGGCGGGCGGGGATCCAGACTCCGCCCTGTTCGACACCACCGCACCACACGATGGTCCCAGCCCCGAACCTGACCGCGGCGCTCCATCACACCCGGAGGCACCCGACTCAGGACTGTTCGTCCCCGAGGCGCCGATCCACGATCGACTTCAGGGCCGGTCGCAGCGCCAGGAGTCGGAGCCCGAGCAGGTCGTGGTCCGGCTGGGGGATTCGCTGTGGGACATCGCCGCGGAGCACCTGGGACCTGACGCCACGGATTGGGAGATCGCCGCGAGCTGGCCCGAATGGTATGCGGTGAACCGGGCCCGCATCGGCGCCGACCCGGGCATCATCCTTCCGGGAACGATCCTGGACGTGCCGGACTCGTAGCACCCGGACCAGCCGCACCGCAGATCAGACGATCCGAGGACCAGCGACCGACGCACCAGCGACCCAAGAACCGACGACCCATACGGGAGAGATCATGTCAGTGAGCCCAGCCGGTCAAGAGCCCTCCTCTCAGCCAGGCCCCCGGGGCCCTGCGCGGGAGGATCCCATGGAGGCGCTGCGCGCCTTCCTCGACGCGGATCCGCAGCTTCGCGGGCGCACCACCGTCATCCCGGCCCCGGGATCTCCGCGGCACGACCCGGGACCGGTCGCGACGGCGGGCTATCGGCTCATTCGAGAAGATGAGGTCCCGGCGCTCATGCGGCGACTCCGCGGGGAGCGGGAGCCTGCGGGGAATCGTCGACCCCCGGGTGAGTCGCCCACCGCGCTTGCCACCTATCGGGAGGAGCGCCGGCAGATCTGCGCCATCTCCCGCATCGTCTGCCAGGTCACCACTGAGGTGCTTCTGGGCCTGCGCCCGGCCAGCCAGCTGCAGCGGTGGCTCGATCTCGAGGTGCAGCAGAAGGTGGTCGAACGCGCCGCGCTGCTCGCGGAGACCCGCCGGTCCTCGCGCCGTGAAGCGGCAGGCCGGGGAGACCGAGGCGCGGCCGGCTCCGCGGAGACGATCCCGCGACCCCAGCCGTTGACCTTCGGGCACCTGCGTGCGGAACGCATCACCCGGGGCGCATGGGAGGTCGCAGTGGTGTTCGCCGACGGCAGGCGCATCCGAGCCTGCGCCCTGCGGCTGGAGGCCCACCGGCGTCGATGGCGCGTGGTCGCGATGGAACTGGGCTGAGGTGGTCTCCGACCGCAGCCGGGGACGACCTCAGTCCAGGATTCAGCTCAAGGGATCCGCGTGGGGCTCAGCCCTGGGTCGCGGTGGTGTCCTGCAGACCGGGCACGCGCAGCCGCTTGCCGGCGGCGAACATCCGCCCGTCCTTGACCCCGGGAAGGTTCGGTGCGGCGGTCTCGGGAGCCTTCGCGGTGACTTCCGCGCTGAAGAGCAGCCGCACCGAGTCCTCGCGGACGCTGTCGGCCATGGTCTGGAAGAGCAGGAAGCCTTCACGCTGATATTCGACCAGCGGATCACGCTGGGCCATCGAGCGCAGCCCGATGCCCGACTTCAGGTAGTCCATCTCGTAGAGATGCTCCTGCCACTTCTCGTCGATCACGGTGAGCAGCACCCGACGCTCGAGCTGCCGGATCGCTGCCTCCCCGACCTCCTCAGCCTTGTTCTCGTAGGCGACCTTGGCGTCGGAGATGAGCTCACGCTTGAGCATCTTGACGTTGAGCTGATCGATGCCCCCGGCCTCTTCGACCAGGTCCTCGATGCTCAGCGACACCGGGTAGAGCGACTTCAGCTCTTCCCAGAGAGCCTCCAGGTCCCAATCCTCCGAGGAGGAGGAGGTGGTCTTCTCCTCGATCATCAGGCTCACCGCGTCTTCGATGAAATGTTGGACCTTCTCGTGGACGTCGTCGCCCTCGAGGATGCGGCGGCGGTCGGAGTAGATGGCCTGGCGCTGACGGTTCATGACGTCGTCGTACTTGAGCACGTTCTTGCGGGTCTCGGTGTTCTGACCCTCGCGCTGCTGCTGGGCGTTGGCGATCGCGGAGGACACGAACTTGTGCTCCACCGGGATCTCATCGTCCATGGCCTTGGAGTTCATGATGCGCGCGGCGGCGGCCTGGTTGAAGAGCCGCATCAGGTCATCGGTCAGGGAGATGTAGAACCGGGATTCGCCGGGGTCACCCTGACGTCCGGAGCGTCCGCGCAGCTGGTTGTCGATGCGTCGGGACTGGTGCCGCTCGGTGCCCAGCACGTAGAGCCCGCCCAGTTCGCGGACCTTGTCGCCGTCGGCCTTGGTCTCGGCCTTGGCGCGGTCGAAGACCTCGTCCCATTTCGCCTCGTAGGCCTCGGCGTCCTTCACCGGATCCAGGCCGAGCTTCTCCATCTCGCGGACGGCGTTGAACTCGGCGTTGCCGCCGAGCATGATGTCGGTGCCTCGACCGGCCATGTTCGTGGCCACGGTGACCGAACCCTTGCGGCCCGCCTGGGCGACGATGGTGGCCTCGTGCTCGTGGTTCTTCGCGTTGAGGACCTCATGGCGGATGCCGGCCTGGGCCAGCTTCTTGGAGAGGTACTCGGACTTCTCCACGGACTCGCTGCCCACCAGGATCGGCTGGCCCTTCTCGTGGCGTTCGACGATGTCTTTGATCACCGCGTCGAACTTCACCACCTCGTTCTTGTAGACGAGGTCGTTGTGGTCGGTGCGCTGGCGCTCACGGTTCGAGGGGATCGGGACGACGCCGAGCTTATAGGTCGACATGAACTCGCCGGCCTCGGTCTCGGCGGTGCCGGTCATGCCCGAGATCTTGTCGTAGCTGCGGAAGTAGTTCTGCAGCGTCACGGTGGCCCGGGTCTGGTTCTCCGGTTTGATCCGGACCTGCTCCTTGGCCTCGATGGCCTGGTGCAGGCCCTCGTTGTAGCGCCGGCCCTTGAGGATGCGTCCGGTGTGCTCATCGACGATGTGCACCTCGCCCTGGGAGACCACATAATCGGTGTCCTGGCGGTAGAGCTCCTTGGCCCGGATGGCATTGTTGAGGTACTGGATCAGCGTGGTGTTCTGGGTCTCATAGAGGTTCTCGATCCCGAGATAGTCCTCGACCTTGTCGATGCCGGACTCCAGGACGCCGACAGTGCGCTTCTTCTCATCGACCTCGTAGTCCTCGTCGATGTGCAGCTTCTTCACCAGCGTGGCGAAGTCGCTGTACCAGCGCGAGACATCGCCGGAGGCGGCTCCGGAGATGATCAGCGGGGTGCGCGCCTCATCGATGAGGATCGAGTCGATCTCATCGATGATGGCGTAGTGGTGCTCACGCTGGACCAGGTCATCCAGGGACTGCGCCATGTTGTCGCGCAGGAAGTCGAAGCCGAACTCGTTGTTCGTGCCGTAGGTGATGTCTGCGGCGTAGGCCTCGCGGCGCGCGGCCGGCTTCAGGTCATTGGTGATGGTGCCGACGTTGAGCCCGAGGAAGCGGTAGACGCGTCCCATCAGGTCCGCCTGGTACTTGGCCAGGTAGTCATTGACGGTGACCACGTGGACGCCCTTGCCGGTGAGCGCGTTGAGGTACGCCGGGGCGGTGGCGACCAGGGTCTTGCCCTCACCGGTGCCCATCTCGGCGATCTCACCCAGATGCAGCGCCGCTCCGCCCATCAGCTGCACGTCGTAGTGGCGCTGACCCAGCGTGCGGTCGGCCGCCTCGCGGACAGTGGCGAAGGCCTCGGGGAGCAGCGAGTTCAGTGACTCGCCGTCGCGCAGGCGCTCCCGGAAGCGTTCGGTCTCGGCGCGCAGCTCGGCGTCGCTGAGCTCCTTGAACTCGTCCTCCAGGAGGTTCACCGCATCCGCGTAGGAGCGCAGAGTCCTGAGGATCTTCTTGTCCCCGGTCTTGAGGATTCGTTCAAGCAGAGTGGGCACAGCCAGTTCTCCATCGGTGTCTACTGGTTCGGCGGAGACTCACGATAGGCATGAATCACCATCTGTCATTCTACGCGCTCCCCCCAGCAGCACCCGAACCCATGGCCCCAGGCTCCTCCCCCACACGGTTGAGGGGCGGATTCCGACGAGCATCTCAGCCCGTCTGGGCCAGGAACACTCGGAGAATCCGCCCCTCAACGCAGAAGGAGCCCCTCACGGAGGGGTGATGGGTGGGTGGTGCTGGTGGTGCGGGTCAGGAGGCCTGGTAGGCCAGTTCCTCGACCACCGGTTCACGCTGATCGCCGCCGTTCGGATCCAGCGAGATCACGCCATAGGTCCAGCCCCGGCGGCGGTAGACCGCGGAAGGCTGACCCGTCGCGGCGTCCACGAAGAGGTAGAAGTCATGCCCGACCAGTTCCATCGCATCCACGGCTGCGTCAACGCTGACCGGCTTGGCCGGGAAGACCTTGCGCCGGATCTTGATGCTGGACTCAGCCTCATCCTCGGTGGGCGGCACATCATCAGCCGCCTCCGCATCGAGGACCTGTTCGTAGAGCGGACGGTCGGTGGCTGCCGGCGGAACGCTCGCCATCGCGGCGGCGACGTCGGGGGCCCCGTTGTGGGAGGCGTGGGCGCGGGACTTCTTCTTGTCCAGGGTGCGTCGCAGCCGCTCGGTGAGCTTGTTCAGTGCGATCTCGAAGGCGGCGAACTTGTCCCCGGCCTGCGCTTCGGAACGAATGACCTTGCCACGGCCGATGACGGTCAGCTCGACGGTCATGCTGGTGTCGGCTCGGCGGTGGGAGTTTTCGCTGGAGACCTTGATCTCCAGGCGATGCCCCTTGTCGGTGAGCTGCTCGATCTTCTCGAGCTTCCCTTCGACGTGCTCCTTGAAGGCGGAGGGGATCGCGATATTTCGGCCAGTGAAGTTGACCTGCAGAGTCATTCTGTCCTCCTCGTATCCGATATCAGGCACAGCGGAGACGAGAACGTTCTTCCCCTCGCCGCTGCGATGGGACTGTGAGAAGTACCCATACCTCAGACTAGTTCCCCGGGGCGACCCACGTCACCATTTACGCCTCGGGCGAAGCTCTCACCAGCGAAGATCCCACTTCAGCCCCAGGTCCAGGGGTTGCCGCCAAGACTGCCGCACCGTGGATCCGGGCGCCGGCGGAGGTGAGCACCCGGTGCAGCTCCGCCAGCGTGGATCCGCTGGTGAGCACGTCGTCGACAAGCAGGACATCCGCCCCGGGGAGCAGGCGTCGACCTCGCGGGGTCAGCTCGAGGCTTCCCACCGAGCGACGGCGGCGGGCGCGCGCCCCGCGGGTCTTCTGCCGGCCCTGCCGGGGGCTCAGCGACCGCAGCGCCGCCGCCCGCGATTGGCACAGCAGCCCCGGAACCCGATGCGGTCGCAGCCCGGCCTGGCGCAGCTCCCGCGCGGAGACCGCGAGGGCACGGTCGAGCAGCACCTGCACCGGATCGAACCCGCGGGTCAGCTGGGAGCGCAACGACGACGGCGGGCTCACCAGCAGCCAGGGCCGTGACCCGGGCACCCCGGCCGCGGACTCCGGCGGCACACGCGCCGCCGCCAGGCGCAGAGCGCGTGCGAGCCCCGGTCCCAGCGCGGCACCCAGGCCGATGGCCCCGTGGTCCTTGAACGCGAGCACCGCTCGGGCCACCAGACCCGCGTAGCGACCGGCGGCGCTGACCGGCAGCACGGTGATCGCCTGTGCGTCCATCAGCAGCGGCAGAGCCATCGCCTGCTCCTCGGCCGCGAACGGCGCACGCGTCATCAGGCGGAGATCCTCGGCACAGAGCGCGCAGAGCACCAGGTCCTGCTCCGCGCAGCCGATGCACCACACCGGAGTGACGATCCCTGCCGCCGAGCTCAGCGCGGCCCTGACCGAAGCTCCGGTCGGACCGAACCAGACCCGATCCACGGTGCGACCGAGCTGCCCTGTGCGTTGACGCGTGGGATCCATCCTTCGATCATCTCGGCGCAGCGGCCCGCGGAGTCCGCGTCGGCTCAGCTGGGGAGAACCGGCTCACCGCGTCAGCGGTGCCCGGTGCTGGGGAGAATCGGCGACCCAGCGCACCAGCAGCCCAGCGGCCCAGCGCACCAGCAGATCAGCGACCCAGCAGATCAGAGACCCGGGGCCTCAGCCCGGGAACGCCAGATCCCGGACCTCGATCTCCTCCAGCGCCACCCAGGTGTCGCCGGAGAGATTCTGGAAGGGCACATCCACGGTCTCGGCGAAGACCTTCTGCTGGCCCTCCCCCACGGAGATGTTCAACAGCCCCAGCAGCGGGCTGTCCGCCCGGTTCGCGCCGGTCAGCGTGACCCGCTCCGGGGTCATGGTCTCCTCGTCGGAGCCTGCCCAGACGTAGAGCGCGTCGGGTCCCTGCCAGCGGACCTCCTCGAGCTCCACCGAGGTCTCCAGCCGCATCGGCTGCCCGAGTCCTCGCGGGATGCCGGTGGAATCGCGGATCACACCGGCCACGTAGAGGTCCCGTTCGCCGTCGTCGTCGAGGATCACCGCGGCCCTGGCCCCGTCCTGAGCGATGCGCAGCGAGGTGATCGTGCGGTTCTCCAGCCAGTCGGCGCTGACCTCCGCGCTGGAGGGCTCCAGGGACTCGTCATAGGCCAGGGCGTGGACCGTGGCGTCGTCGCCCTCCGCGGACGCGGTCCAGGTCCAGCCGTAGTTGTCCATCGATGGCCGGGTGAGGTTGGGGGCCTCGAGCACCGGGTCCTCGGCCCGCTCGGGGCGCAGGTGGTAGAGCTGATCGCCCTCGCCGTTGAGGAACGCGAAGACCTCCTCGGAGGAGGATCCCGGGACCGCCGGTGCCTGCGGGTCCAGGTCAGCGATGTCCGGCAGGCTTCCGATGGAGAGCGTGACCTGGTCGTTCTGTCGGCGCAATGTGTCGTTCTCGATGCCCACCTGGGTGGAGTCCACCTCTGGGGAGACCTCGATGCGCAGCCGGTCCTCCTCGGGCAGGTCCGCCTGCACCGGGATCTCCAGCTCGCGCTGGGCCACGGTGATCTCGACATCGTTGATCCGGGTGAGCGAGGTCAGCGCAAGGTCCAGCTGCTGCTGCATCAGGACCCGTTCGGCGGGATCGGCGTCCTCGACGCCGCCCGGGGAGAGGTCCACCGCGGCGGTGCTGTCATCGACCGGCACCGAGGCGCGCTCCAGCGTGACGTCGTCGCCGAAGGCTGAGATCACGGCGGGTTCCAGGTAGGGCGCCGGTCCGGCGAGCAGCGCGCTGACGATCTCTGAGGAGATGCCCGGCCGGTTGAGGAACCAGCGCTGATCCGGCACCGCGTAGCGCAGCTGTGGGTCGAAGTAGTAGAGGGTGTGGGCCTGGAAGGCCTGCTGGAACGAGCCGTCGATGAGCATGGTGCCGTCGGGGGCTTCGGTGATCCGCCACTCCCCCTCGACCTCCTCCACGGTGAAGTCCATGACTTCGGTGGAGTCCTCGGGCAGCCGGGTCAGGATCCCGGCCCCGTCCACCACGGAGTCCACCTGGAACGGGGCGCTCCAGGTGTCCTCTCCGGAGGCCAGCACCGGTGGTTCGGAGGAGTAGACGACGGTCCGCGCATCAGGGCGCCAGTCCCTGGCCGCCGCCGGGGACATGAACTGCCGTGCGATGGCGTAGTCGTCCTGGGCGCCGGCTCCGGCGCGGATGAATCCCGCGACGATCTGTTCTGCGGTCGCGCCGGTCTGCGGCGGCTGCGCCTGCGGGGCGTAGGTGAGGTCTTCGCCTGATTCCGGGGCGGAGGTCCCCACCGGCCCGTCGGTGGGCAGCAGCGGCGAGCAGGCGCTGAGCAAGAGCATCAGCGTGAGCAGCCCTGTGATCAGCGCGAGCAGTCGACGGCGGATCATGACTCACCCTTCCTCGGCTGGTAGAGCGCCTGTTCGTTGATCCGGTCATGCTGCGGCTCTTCTTCGGAGAGATCCTGGATGTTCTCGATGCGGTACCTGTCGGTGGCCCGGTAGACCGGAGGCAGCGCCATCGGCGAGGCGCGGTAGGGCACCGACTGTCGGCGCGGCAGCACCAGCCGGAAGCAGGAGCCCTGACCCTTCTGACCCCACGCGTCCAGGGCACCCTGGTGCAGCCGGGTGTCCTCAGTGGCGATCGAGAGGCCGAGCCCGGAGCCTCCGGTGGTGCGCGCCCGGGCCGGGTCGGCGCGCCAGAAGCGGTCAAAGACGTGGGCGACCTCGGAGGGGCTCATGCCGATCCCATGGTCTCGCACCGCGATGCCGACCGCGGTGGGGCTGGAGCAGACGATCACATCGACCGGGCGTGCCTCGGCGTGTTCGATCGCGTTGTTGATCAGGTTGCGCAGGATCCGGCTGATCCGTCGGGCGTCGACCTCGGCGAGGAAGTTCTCTCCCTGGACCACCAGGCCCAGCGGGGTGTTCGAGCTCTCCGCCAGCGGCTTGGAGCTGATCAGCACCTCCCGGACGAGGGCCAGGAGGTCGACCTCAGCAGTGGCCAGCTCGGCGGCGCCGGCGTCGAACCGAGACATCTCCAGCAGGTCCGAGAGCAGCGCCTGGAACCGTTCCACCTGGTGGTGGAGCAGCTCGGTGGAGCGTCGGTTGATCGGATCGAAGTCATCGCGCGACTCGTGCAGCACCTCGGCGGCCATGCGTACCGTGGTCAGCGGGGTGCGCAGCTCGTGGGAGACGTCGGAGACGAAGCGCTGCTGCATCTTGGAGAGGTTCGCCAGCTGCGTGATCTGCTCCTGCAGGTTCGAGGCCATCCGGTTGAAGGACAGGCCCAGTCGGGCGATCTCGTCCTCCCCGCGCACGGCCAGGCGCTGGTCCAGCTGACCGTCGGCGATCCGTTCCGAGACCTCGGCGGCCTGCGAGACCGGACGCACCACCGAGCGGGCGACCCAGGCGGCGATGGCCATGTTGATCAGCAGGATCGCGGCACCGGCGACGAGCATGGTGCGGAAGACGAAGGCGACGTTCTCCTGGACCGGGGAGAAGTCGTAGACGAAGTAGAGCGCATAGGGGTTGCCCTGCACGTCGACCTGAGTGCCGAACGCGATTCCGGGCGAATCATTGGTCCGGTTGGCGTTGAGCTGGACCGCCTGCCAGTACTGGCCGGTGCCCCCGGCGACGGCAGCGTTGAGCTCATCCGAGATCAGGCCCGGTGGGAGGCCCCCGGAGGTGATGCCGTCGACGTAGAGATTCTCTCCGCCCTCCAGCGGCAGCAGGATGACCTCGCGCTGGATCTGCGCGGTGGAGTCGTCCACGTCGTTGAGGATCGACTGGATGTCCTGCTGGGCCTCGGTCCGGCTGCTGGTGCTCAGTGCCGCGAAGCTGCTCCGGATCGCGTCCAGGCCATCGGCGGCCTCCAGCTCGGCCTGATCGAAGCGCTCCTGGAAGAGTCCGGAGGTGACCTGCTGCACCAGGAAGGCCGCCACGGCCATGGTGCTGATCATGGTGAGCAGGCCGGTGAAGAAGACCGCGCGGATCAGCAGCGAGCGCGCCCACAGCCGAGGCAGCCCGCTGATCTTCCGGGCGGTTCCGCCGAAGGTCCGCTTCTCGACGGCAACCTGCTCGCCGTCGGCGGCCTCGGTCGCCTTCGCGGCCGCGTCGATCTCCTCCTGCGGGTCCCGGACACGGTCCCGGACCACCGGGACGCTGCCGGTCGAGGTCGCCGAGGACCGTGAGGCAGCCTGATCTGCGGAGGGCTCAGCTTCACCAGGAATGACTACCCCTGCCCTCCGGCCTTGTAGCCGACGCCGCGCACGGTCTGCACGATCTCGGGGTTCTCCGGATCCTTCTCGATCTTTGAACGAAGTCGCTGCACGTGGACATTGACCAGTCGGGTGTCGGCCTGGTGGCGGTAGCCCCAGACCTC
This sequence comes from Nesterenkonia sp. YGD6, assembly GCF_022565895.1. Classification (NCBI taxonomy): domain Bacteria; kingdom Bacillati; phylum Actinomycetota; class Actinomycetes; order Micrococcales; family Micrococcaceae; genus Nesterenkonia; species Nesterenkonia sp. YGD6. The sequence continues at coordinate 421,952 of NZ_JAJOYY010000001.1, forward strand.
CTCCAGCAGCATCTCGCGGTTCCAGACCTGCCAGGGCTTCTTCGCCAGCGCGGTGAGCAGGTCGAACTCCAGCGGGGTCAGCGAGATCCGGTGCTCGCCGCGGCGGACCTCGTGACCGGCGACGTCGATGCTCAGGTCCCCGATGGTGAGGTTCTCTCCGTCCGGGCGCGCATTGTGGTCAGCCGGACGCAGTCGAGCCCGCACCCGGGCGACCAGCTCGGCGGGCTTGAAGGGCTTCGGCACGTAGTCATCGGCGCCGGCCTCGAGTCCGCGCACCACATCGGCGGTGTCGGACTTGGCGGTCAGCATGATCACCGGAGTGTCGGCCTCCTCGCGGATCTCGCGGCAGACCTCGATGCCGTCCTTGCCGGGCAGCATCAGATCGAGCAGGACCACGTCCGGCTTGGAGCTGTGGAAGGTCTCCAGGGCGTCTTCGCCGTTGAAGCAGAAGGTGGGCTCGAATCCCTCGTTGCGCAGCACAATGCCGATCATCTCCGCGAGCGCTTCGTCGTCGTCGACGACCAGGATTCTGGCTTTCATCTGCTCTCCATCCATAGGGGTCCTGCGGCGCAGAGCGTCTCGCGCGCGCAGATTTGGGCCCAGTTTCCAGGCGGCACCGCATTCAGGATATATGAGAGCGGTAGGCTGGGCGCAGAGGGCACTCGCGCAGACGCGCTTGAGGAGGGGCGATGATCCGGACAGCGGAGACACACCGTGATGCTCGGCCGCGGCCGGGCCTCGGTTCTGCGCCCTCACGCGCCACGCAGGAGCCCCCGCTGACCCCGGGCGCGGTCTTCCCGCTGCGCCGGATGGTCGCAGATGAGCTCTTCAGCGCCGCCGTGGCCGTGATCCGTCGATCTCCGAAGGCCGTGCTGGGCGTCCCCTTCCTCGCCGGGCTGGTGAACTTCGGGCTGACCCTGGTGATGATGCTGGTGCTGCCCTCGTCCTCCTATATGCGCATGCTCACCGACCCGGACGCCTTCGAGGACCCGGACCTGGCGCTGGGCGTGGCCACCGATGCCGCGTTCCTCTGGGTGACCTTTGCGAGCTCCGCGGTGACGTTCCTGGTCATCGCGGTGGCCACTGCCTATATGGTGCTGCCCACGCTGCGTGCCGCCTACGGCCTGCATACCGGGATGGGCCAGACCGTCCGGCTGCGGCTGGGCCGACTCGGTCCGACCGTGGTCAACCTGCTGGTGCTGGGGCTGATCCTCACCGTGGTGGCGCTGCCGGTGTTCTTCGTCGCGGTGCTGCTGCTGGTGATCACCCTGTTCTTCGGGGCCGTGGTGGTCCTGCCCGGGCTCTTTCTGGCGCTGTGCTGGGTCACTGCGGCGGTGATGTACGCCCCGCTGACCGTGGTGGTGGAGCGCATGGGTCCCTTCGCGGCCCTCGGACGGTCCTGGCGGCTGAACCGTGGACGCTGGTGGCGCAACATCGGGCTGGTCGCGCTGCTCTACGTGATCCTCGGACTGGTCTTCACGATCGCCTCGATGCCGCTGATCCTCGCCGTGGCCGCCTCGGAGCTGATCGAGAACAGCCTGACCACAGGCGGGGAGTGGGCCGGCTTCGCGGTTTTCGCGCTGACCGAGCTCTACGGCACGGTGCTCTCCACGCTGTTCATCGGGGTGGTGGGCACGGTGATCTCGTTGATGTACCTCAATGCCAGGATCCGGCAGGAGGCCCTGGACGTGACGCTGCTGGCTGCGGCCGATCCGGTGCGAGGCCCGCTGGCTCCGGCCGACCCGCATCAGGTGGGGCTGCCGGGGCAGGCGCAGCCGGCGGGGCCGGCGGAGCCTGCCCGGACCGGCGCCGATCGTCTGGTCCCCGGGTCGATCGAGCACCTCCAGGAACACTTCGCGGAGGTGAGCCTCGGTGCAGCCCGAACCCGATGAGGCCCGGCGGCTCCTCGAGCAGGAGCTCAGCGATCCGCGCTATCAGCGCGACGCGACCGGTCCGCTGCGCGAGGCCGCAGACCGCTTCTTCGGCTGGCTGGACCAGCTGAGCCTGAACCTGGGTCCGCTGAACCTGCCCCTGGGACCGGTGCTGCTGCTGGTGCTGCTGCTCGCCGCGGTGGTCCTGTGCATCGTGCTGGTGCGGCCCCGGCTGCAGCGCGGCACCGACTCTGCGGAGCTGCTCACCAGCCCCGCCGGCGTCACCGCGGAGCAGCTGCGCCGGCGCGCCGAGTCCCACGCCCAGGCCGGACGCTTCGACGAGGCCTGCCGGGAGCTCTTCCGTGCCGTGATCCGGGCCGCGGAGGAGTGCCAGGAGCTCACCGAGCAGGCAGGTCGCACCGCCACCGAGGCAGGCGCGGCGCTGGCGCGGGCGCACCCCGTCCAGGCGCAGCAGGCGATCCACGCGGCAGAGCTGTTCAACTATTCCCGCTACGGCGGCGGTGCGCTGCAGCGCACCGACTACGACTCCCTGCTCACCCTCCAGGAGCGGCTGCGGTCCTCTCCGGCCGAAACTCAGCAGCCTGAGCGCCTGCAGACTCAGGGGGCGCGGCGATGACGACGACGGCGACGCTCGGCTCCACCCTGCGCAGCGGGTTCCAGCGCTGGCAGTTCTGGCTGCTCCTGCTGGTCCTGGGCGTCCTCGCGGTGGCACTCGTCCGGTCGGTCAGCGACGAGGACCTGGATCGCTTCGGCCTGGGGAACACCTCGCTGGACGGGTACGCCGCGCTTTCCGAGGTGCTCGAGGACCGCGAGGTTCAGATCCACCCGGCCCCCTCCGCGGAGATCGCCCGCGAGCTGCTGACCGAGCATCCCGGGGCCCCGCTGGTGGTCCTCTCCACCGGCGACGTCCCCGACGACGCCTTCGTCGAGGGCCTGCGCGCACGCGGGGACCGACCCGTGGTGCTGCTCAGCGAGGGCTCCGAGCTGCTCAGCGCGCTGCACCCTGAGGGTCCGGAGCTCTACGCCGGAGCGCACCCGGGCGGTGGATCCGGCTCAGCCCTGGAGGCCGGCGCCCAGTGCCCGCTGGACGCCGCGGTGAACGCCGCCACGGTGCAGGCCCCGGGCGCGCTGTTCTACAGCGATGAACCGGGCTGCTTCACCGGATTCTCCGATGACGCCGGTGACGCGCAGATGCTGATCGAGACCGACGCCGGTGTGTTCTTCGGGGCGCCGGCGGCGTTCACCAACCAGAACATCACCGACGCCGGGCACGCGGCGCTGGCGCTGTGGCTCTTCGGCGCCGAGAACGACCTCATCTGGTACACCCCGATGGGCCTGGACACCCTCGATGACCAGCAGTGGGCCTCCCCCATGGACTTCCTCCCCGACTGGGTCACCCCGCTGGCCTGGTGGCTGCTGCTCTGCGTGCTGGTGATGATGCTCGTGCTCGGGCGGCGTCCCGGCCCGGTGGTGGGCGAACCGCTGCCGGTCCAGGTCCCCGCGGCCGAGACCGCCGAGGGGCGCGGCCGGATGTATCAGAGCGCCAACGCAGTGACCGCCTCGGCACAGACGCTGCGCAGCGCCCACCTGATCCGGCTGGCCCGGCTGCTCAGGCTCGGGGCCGCCCCGCGGGAGGCGAGCATCATCGACGCCGCCGCCCGGCAGGTCCGCCGCGACCCCGCCCAGCTGGGCGCGCTGCTCGCCCGGCAGCCGCGACGCAACTCAGACCTGGTCGCCTACGCCCAGGCGCTGGCGCAGCTGGAGGACGAGGTCCAGCGCGCCGCGCTGAGTCACCACCCCAGCGGTCGCCACACCAACGGTCAGCAGGACACCGGTCGCGGCTCCGGGCCGCGCAACGAACAAGACTCCACACACCTGAACCACCAGCAAGGGAAGAACACCAGCAATGACTGAACCGCATATCGCCGCCACGCAGAACCATCAGGCCCCGCACCAGCTCGGAGACCAGGCGGCGCACCAGCTGCGCGACAAGTTCCAACAGGTCCGCGGCGAGGTGGCCAAGGCGGTGGTCGGCCAGGACGCCGCGGTCACCAGCGTGCTGATCGGGCTGCTGGTCCGCGGCCATGTGCTCCTCGAAGGTGTGCCCGGGGTGGCCAAGACGCTGCTGGTCCGCGCGATCTCCGCCTCGCTGAGCCTGGACACCTCGCGGGTGCAGTTCACCCCGGACCTGATGCCCGGCGACGTCACCGGCTCGCTCGTCTATGACTCCAAGACTGGGGACTTCAGCTTCCGCGAAGGCCCGGTCTTCACCAACCTGCTGCTCGCCGATGAGATCAACCGCACCCCGCCCAAGACTCAGGCCTCGCTGCTCGAGGCCATGGAGGAACGCCAGGTCTCGGTGGACGGGATCAGCCGGGCGCTGCCCGATCCGTTCCTGGTCGCCGCCACCCAGAACCCGGTGGAGTATGAGGGCACCTACCCGCTGCCGGAGGCCCAGCTGGACCGGTTCCTGCTCAAGGTGCACCTGGACCTCCCCCACCGCGGAGAGGAGATTGAGGTCATCCGCCGCCACGCCGCCGGGTTCAACCCCTCCGACCTCGCCGGCGCCGGAGTCCGCGCCGTGGCCGGCGCCGAGGACGTCCTCGCCGCCCGCGCCCAGGTCCGCCAGGTCGCCATCGCCGGTGAGGTGCTCGCCTATATCGTCGACCTCGCCCGCGCCACCCGGGAGACCCCGAGCTTCCAGCTGGGCGTCTCCCCCCGTGGCGCCACCGCCCTGATGAACGCCGCCCGTGCCTGGGCCTGGCTCTCCGGACGCGACTTCATCACCCCCGACGACGTCAAGGCGCTGGCCCCGGCCTGTCTGCGGCACCGCGTCTCGCTGCGCCCGGAGGCGGCGATGGACGGGGTCAGCATCGACGACGTGCTGCAGTCCATCCTGGCCACCGTCCCGGTCCCGCGCTGAACGGCGGCCCGGACACGTGACCACCCCTGAGATGGCTGCTGAGTCCGCAGCTGAGATGGACGCTGCGATGAACTCCGCAGAGGGAGCCGCCCGATGGTCCTGACCCGACGCTTCCTCTACCTGGCGCTGGTGCTGAGCGCCGTCGTCGTCGTGTTCCCGGCCCCGGCCACGCTGCTCGGCTGCGCGCTGCTGCTGGTGCTGCTCGCCGCGCTCGACATGGTCCTCGCCGGCTCCCCGCGCAGCGTGCGGGTGGAGCGCGTGCCCACCACCGACGTGCGGCTGGGTCAGCCGACGACGGCGAGCACCACCGTGCATCACCACGGGTCGCGACGGCTGCGCGGTCAGGTCAAGGACGGCTGGCAGCCCTCCGCCGGCGCGCGCCAGCAGGTCAGTCCGATCCAGCTGGGCCCCGGGTCGAGCTCCCGGATCGAGACGGCGCGGATCGAGACGGCGCTGCGGCCCACCCGCCGCGGAGACCTGCACAGCGAACACCTGAGCCTGCGCTCGATCGGTCCGCTGGGTCTTGCCGGACGCCAGGTGACCCACCGGGTCAGGCACACCCTGCGGGTGCTGCCGCCGTTCCACTCGCGCCGGCATCTGCCCTCGAAGCTGCAGCGGCTGCGCGAGCTCGACGGCGCCACCGCGGTCCAGATCCGCGGGGCCGGGCACGAGTTCGATTCGCTGCGCGACTATGTGCGCGGCGACGATGTGCGCTCCATCGACTGGCGCGCCACGGCCCGGCGGCAGTCCTCCCAGGGCCAGCACCTGGTGGTGCGCACCTGGCGGCCTGAACGTGACCGGCGGGTGATCCTGGCGCTGGACTCTTCCCGCACCTCCGCGGTGCGGATCGAGGACGAGCCGCGGCTGGACTCCGGGATGGAGGCGGCGCTGCTGCTCGGTGCGCTCGCCGCCGGCGCCGGGGATCGGGTGGACTACTTCTCCTTCGACCGCGGGGTCAGCTCCCAGGCCCGCTCCGGGATGCGCGGAGATCTGCTGCACCAGATGGCCGAGGCGATGTCCACGGTGGAGCCCCGCCTGGTGGAGGCCGACTTCTCCCAGCTGCCGGGCCAGATCCGCATGATCAGCTCCCAGCGCAGCCTGCTGGTGGTGCTCACCTCGCTGGACTCGGGGTCCCTGGAGGAGGGCCTGCTCCCGGTGCTGCCGGCGCTGAGCCAGCGCCACCTCGTGGTGCTCGCCGCGGTGCGCGACCCCGAGCTGGACCGGCGAGCGCGAGCCCGGGAGACCACCGGGGAGGTCTACCGTGCGGCCGCCGCCGAGCGGGCGCTGATCGAGAAGGAGGCGCTGCGCCGCCAGCTGGCCTCGCTCGGGGTCGAGGTCGTCGAGGCCACCCCGCACCAGCTGCCCCCGCAGCTCGCCGACACCTATATCCGGCTCAAGGCCTCGGGCCGGCTCTAGCGCCGGCTGCTGACGAGGCACCGCTGGCAGTCGGATGAACGGCGGCTGACCGGCGGGAATGCACCGACCCCCGGGATTGCTGAATACTGGGCATCAGCATCTTCACTTCCACGGAGCGCATCATCGTCGATCGGAAAGTCATCTCATGAAGGTATTGGCAGCCATGTCCGGCGGAGTGGACTCCGCGGTGGCCGCGGCCCGCGCCGTCGACGCCGGCCACGAGGTCGTCGGGGTCCACCTGGCGCTGAGCCGGATGCCCGGCACGCTGCGCACCGGATCCCGCGGCTGCTGCACCATCGAGGACTCCTCCGACGCCTGGCGCGCCTGCGAGAAGCTCGGCATCCCCTTCTACGTCTGGGACTTCTCCGAACGCTTCAAGGCCGACGTGGTCGATGACTTCATCAGCGAATACGCCGCCGGCCGCACCCCGAACCCCTGCATGCGCTGCAACGAGAAGATCAAGTTCGAGGCGCTGCTGGACAAGGCGATCGCGCTGGGCTTCGACGCGGTGGCCACCGGCCACTACGCCAAGGTCTTCCGCGACGCCGAGGGCAGCCCGGAGCTGCACCGGGCAGCGACCTGGACCAAGGATCAGTCCTATGTGCTCGGCGTGCTCACCACCGAGCAGCTCGAGCACTGCATCTTCCCGCTGGGCGAGACCCCCTCGAAGGACCTGGTCCGCGCCGAGGCGGAAGAACGCGGACTCTCGGTGGCGAAGAAGCCCGATTCCCATGACATCTGCTTCATCCCCGACGGCGACACCCGCGGCTGGCTCGCCGAGCAGATCGAGCTGCGCAACGGCCCGATCCTTGATGCCGAGGGCGAGCAGATCGGCGAGCATGAGGGCTCCGAGGCCTACACCGTGGGCCAGCGCCGCGGGCTGAAGCTCGGCCACCCCGCCCCGGACGGCAAGCCCCGCTTCGTGCTGGAGATCCGACCGAAGGACAACACCGTGGTCGCCGGGCCGCGTGAGCTGCTCGAGATCGACCGGCTCACCGGGATCCGGCTCTCCTGGGCCGGAAGTCCGGTGCCCGAGGCCGCCACCGGTGGGTGGTTCTCCCTGGACCTGCAGATCCGCGCCCACGCCGACCCCGTCCCGGCCCGCGCCCGGGTCGAGGCCGAGCACCCGGAGACCTCCACCGGCGCTCCGAGGCTGATGGTGGAGCTCGAGGAGGCCCTCCAGGGAGTGGCCCCCGGACAGACCGCGGTGATGTACCAGGGCACCCGGGTGCTGGGGCAGGCCACCATCGACACCGCCCGTTCGAAGAACTACCAGCCGGTGAGCTCGGCCGCCCGGTAGGCAGGGCGCACCAGTAGGCTGGGTGCATGAGCACAGATCCCCGCGCCGGCGAGGCCGCCGCCCAGGTAGAACCCGAGATCCTCGATGAGCTGCTCTCGATGCGGGCGAGCATCGACAACATCGACGCGACCCTCGTCTACCTGTTGGCCGAGCGGTTCAAGGCCACCCAGCGCGTCGGGGTGCTCAAGGCCAAGCACCAGCTCCCTGCGGCGGATCCGGCCCGGGAGAAGAACCAGATCGCCCGGCTCAAGCGGCTGGCCAATGAGGCCCAGCTCGACCCTGAGTTCGCCGAGAAGTTCCTGAACTTCATCATCGAAGAGGTCATCCGCCACCACGAGGCGATCTCCGCCTCCTCCGGCGCGACCGGCGGCCCGGGGCCGTCCCCGACTGACCCGGCATCGTCGGGAGCCGTCACCGAACCCGCACCCGCCGCCGCTCCCGCCGACGATTCGGCCCGGCGCTGATGCCGCTGCGCTCCACCGCGGCCGGCGTGATGCCGGGGACGAATCTGCTGCGCAGCGCCGAGCTCCAGGCAGCGGAGCTGCCGGCACCGCACCTGCCCGGACTGCCCGAGCTTCCCGGGCGCGGGCTGCACTCCCAGCTGCTGGGCCGCAGCCTCGCCCAGCTCTCCGAGCTCGCCACCGAACTGACCTCCTACGGCTGGCGGCTCACCCAGCGTCCCGGCGCCGATGATCAGCGCGCGCGCGGCTGGCTGCGCTCCGATGTGGACACCTTGGCCGATGTCCGCGGGCAGCGCCGCGAGGCCGGACTGGACACCCCCGACGACGACGGACTCGCCGCTCCCCTGGTGCTCGAGCTGCTGGGACCGATCAGTCTCATGGCGGGGCTCGCGCTGCACTCCGGGGAGAAGGTGCTCACCGACCACGGGGCGCGCCGGGACCTGGCCGCCTCCCTCGCCACGGGGGTCGCCGAACACCTGACCCATGTGCGGCGGGCCTGCGCGCCGTCGTCGTTGACGGTGATCATCACCGAACCCGACTACACCCGCGCTCGCGGCGGGCTGATCCCCACGGTCAGCGGCTACCGGAGCATCCGCGCCCTGGACCGTGAAGAGGCACGCGGCCACCTCGGCCTCATGATCGAGGCCCTCCGACGCACGGGGGTGGAGGAGATTCTGCTGGACCTCGGCGGCAGCGTGGAGCCTGAACACATGCAGGACTTCCGGGCGGCTCAGGGCCCGCGAGCGAGCGGCTTCAGCGTCGATCTCACCGTGATGCAGGCACTCGGCTGGGAACGCACCGCCGAACTGGTGGAATCCGGTGCCACCATGCTCGCCTCCACGCTGACCGGCGCCGAGACCGCCGCGGCCGCGCGTCCTGCCTCACGGGACGCCGCACGCCGCGGTGAGACCCAGCTCCCCCCGGTCAGTGACATCGCGCGGCGGCTGCGCGGACCCTGGGACCGGCTCGGGATGCCGCTGAACAGCCTGGAGAGCTTCATCCTGGTGGGCTCCGCGGACCGCCACCAGGGGGAACCAGCCCGCTCACAGTTCGCCGCGCTGACCGAGCCCGCCGCGATGCGGGTGCTCACCCGGGTGCGCGACACCGCCGAGGCGCTGCGCGACCAGATCCGCGAGGCCTGAGCGGCTCATCCCCGCCCGGTCCAAGCGCCCCTTCCCTCGCGTGGGCACTCTGCGGTGGAATGGCCCCGTACGCGGACCCGCTTGCCGCCGCAAGCCGCCCACGCAAAGGGCACAGCACCCGAGAGAGGCCCCGATGGAGCAGCGACTCTCCCTGATCACCCTCGCTGTGAGCGATCTGCCCGCAACCCGGCGCTTCTACGTCGACGGTCTCGGCTGGGCGCCCAGCGTGGAGGCCCCGGGGGTGCTGATGCTGCGCGCCGGGGCGCACCTGCTGCTCTCGCTCTGGGATCGCGGCGAGTTCGAGGCCGAGGTGGGCCCGATCATGACCGGCGACGGGGTAGCGCCGCTGACCCTGGCGCATAATGTGGCCACCCGTCAGCAGGTCGACGCGGTCCTGGACCAGGCACGCGACGCCGGCGCGACGGCGATCCAGCCGGCCGAGCGCCGCGAATGGGGCGGCTACAGCGGGTACTTCGCCGATCCGGACGGGTTCCGCTGGGAGATCGCCTGCGCGCCGGGCGAGGTCAACGACATCGTCCTGCCCTGAGCTGAGCCCTCGACCGCATCCCCGTTCGCTGGGCGCTGGGCGCTCTGCGGGGGATCAGACGCCGCCGGGACCCGCATTCCGTCGCAGACCGCCCCGCGCAGTGCGCTTCTTGCTCCCCGGTTCAGCGCCGGGCGGCGGCCATTCCGGCGCTGCGCGCCTGGGCGATCACCGCGGGCAGCGCGGCGGCCAGCGCGGCGACGTCGCGCTCCGTCGTCGTCCAGCCCAGGGTGAAGCGCTGGGCGCCGCGGGACTGTTCCTCGCTGAGGCCCATCGCCAGCAGCACGTGGGAGGGACGCGGGACCCCTGCGGTGCAGGCCGAGCCGGTGGCGGTGTCGAAGCCGGCCATGTCCAGCATGAACAGCAGCGAATCACCCTCGGCGTCGTCCACGGTGATGTGCAGGTTGTTCGGCAGCCGCAGCTCCGGGTGAGTCCGCGGGTCCGGTCCGCGCAGCGTCACCCCGTCGAGTTCGACGACGGCGGCCAGCAGCTGATCGCGCAGCCGCGCCAGCCGCTGGGACTCCTGCGGCTGGGAGGCGACCAGCTCCTCGGCCACGGCGGCGAAGGAGCAGATCCCGGCGACGTCGAGGGTGCCGGAACGGATGTCGCGCTCCTGGCCTCCGCCGTGCAGCACCGGGGTCAGCACCACGTCCCGGCGGACCAGCAGCGCACCGATCCCCACCGGGGCGCCGATCTTGTGTCCGCTGATCGCCAGGGTCGCCGCACCGGACTCGCGGAAGCTCAGCGGGGCCACACCGGCCGGCAGCGAGCCGAACGCCTGGACCGCATCGGTGTGCAGCGGCACCCCGAAACGTGCGCAGAGCTCCCCGATCTGCGCCACCGGCTGGATCGCGCCGGTCTCATTATTGGCCCACATCACGGTGACCAGCGCGACGGACTCCGCCGAGGCCGCGAGGGTCGCCTCGAGTGCGCGCAGGTCCACGATCCCGTGGGCGTCGACGGCGATGATCCCGAGCTCGGCACCCTCGTGGGCCGCGAGCCATTCGGCGGTCTCGAGCACCGCGTGATGTTCGATCCCGGGCAGCAGGATCCGACGCCGGGCCGGCTCCTGCGCGCGGCGCTGCCAGTAGAGCCCCTTGACCGCGAGGTTGTCCGCCTCGGTGCCTCCTGAGGTGAAGATCACTTCGGACGGGTCGGCTCCGAGAGCGCGGGCGAGCTGCTCACGGGCGGAGTCCACCGCCAGGCGGGCGCGGCGGCCGGAGCCGTGGAGCGAGGAGGGGTTCGACAGGGCGGGCATCACCTCGGTGAGCACACGCATCGCGGTGGGCTTGATCGGGGTGGTGGCGGCGTGGTCGAAGTAGGATCCGCCGGGCAGGGCGTCGGGTGCAGATGACATCGTGTCCACGATTCTACGCTTTTGGGGCTATCGTGAATCTTCGATGAGCAGTCACCCCGGAGATCTCTACAGCGTGCTGGGCATCGGCCCCGACGCCGACGCCCAGGCTGTTCGCGCGGCCTATCGCAAGCAGGCTCGGCGCGCCCATCCCGACGCCGGCGGCACGGCCGAGGAGTTCCATGAGGTCCAGTCCGCCTGGGAGGTCCTCGGCGATGAATCCGCCCGGGCCGCCTATGACCGCAGGCTGCGCCAGCCGCAGCGCGCGGAGACCGATGAGGATGCTGAGACCGACGGGCCCACCTACGGCCGTGGCCCCGGGTTCGGCGGCACCGGCTTCGGCGGATCCGGTGCGGCGTTTCGGACCACCGCCTCGGGCAGCACCTCGGCGCGCTCGTCCAGCGCGGACTCTGCCCGCACGCCGTCGGGGACCGCCCACCTGGCCCCGGTCTACATCCCGGACCTCTCCCGGCCTGAGCCGCTCTCGCTGCCGCTGACCAGCCAGCGCACCCATGGCCGCTTCGCCTCCCGCGGGATCTTCGGCGGAGGGCGTGCCCGCCGGGCCGAACGGATGGGCGCCCTGCTGGAGAAGCACGTCCTGGCCGAGCTGCCCACCGCACGGCTGTTCAACGCGGTGGCGCTGGAACCGGCGGGGAAGGATCGCCGCGGAGCCAGCCGGGCCCCGCGCGGACCAGCCGTCGATCACGTCCTGGTCTGCGGCGACACTCTGGTGGTGGTCTCCTCCCTCGAGGTGCCCGCCGCAGCCGCATCCTGGGATGGCCGCAGGCTTCACGCCGCCGGCCGCTCGCTGGCCCTGCCTGACCTCACCGGGGAGTCCCGGCTCCTGCGGGCCACGCTGGAGGCGGCGATGCGCGAGACCGGCCGTGAGACCAGCCTGAACCTGGGTCAGCAGATCGTGCTTCACTCCCCCGACGGCGGCATGCAGAGCCCAGTCGTGGAGTCACGCGGCACCGGAGCCGGACGGGCCCCGCTGGCGCCGGCGCGCGCCTTCCGCAGCATCCGCGAACAGCTCGCCGCCTCCGCGCAGGCCAACGTCATCGACCGGCACCTGCTCGCCGCGCTGCGCAGGCAGCTGCAGCACCCGCAGGAATAGCGGACCCGCCGGCGTCGTCGCCCCTCCCTGCGCCGGCGCCCGGCCGGAGCCCCACCGCACCCGGCCGCGCCCGGCGCCGGTAGGATGACCGGCGTGAACACTCCGATTCGTGTGCTGGTGGACCAGCCTGAGATCCCCGGCAACACCGGCAACCTGATCCGGCTGGCCGCGGTCACCGGGGTGGAGCTGCATCTGGCCGAGCCGATCGGCTTCGACTTCGCCGACGCCAAGCTGCGCCGAGCCGGACTCGATTACCACGATCTGGCGGTGATGACCGTGCACCCGAGCCTGGAGGCCGCGTATGCGGCGCTGGCCCCGGAGCGCATCTTCGCCTTCACCGGCGAGGGCAGCGTCACGCACACCTCGGTCACCTACCGCAGCGGCGATGTGCTGCTCTTCGGCCGAGAATCCACCGGGCTCGATGATGCGGTCAAGGCCGATCCCCGGATCACCGAGCGGGTGCGAATCCCGATGCTCGCCTCCCGCCGGTCGCTGAACCTGGCGAACTCGGTCTCGATCGCCGTCTACGAAGCATGGCGTCAGGACGGTTTCACCGGGGCCGTCTGAGGCTCATCAGGGTGTTGGTGACGCTTGAAGCCGCTGAGGATCGATACACTCACCAACCATGGACACCGCCTCTGACCGCCCTGCCTCGGACCGCCCCGACGACCGTCCCGACGGCGGTCTGACCCGCGCAGAAGTTGACCGCGGATCCGCACATGAGACCTCTGGTCTCGAGGACTCCGGAAGTCGTGAGACCTCCTCCGAAGACGCGCAGCTCGACGGGGCTGAACGCACCGAGGACGGGTACACCGAGGCCGGGTACACCGAGGATGGGCACACCGCGGCGGAGCATGACGGTCCCGAGTACGACGACGTCGACCAGCCCGACTCCGCCGATCCGCACCGCGACCCGACGCTGAGCGAACTCCTCGCCGCTTCAGCCCGCGGATACCAGCCTTCCTTCGCCACCTTCTACGAGGCCACCTCCGACGTGGTCTACGGCTTGGCGCTGCTCATGCACGAGGACCCCGAGGGGGCGCAGAGGTCCACGCTGGCGGTCTATCAGCAGCTCTGGGACCAGGCCGATGAGCGCGCCCAGGATCTCCGGCTGCAGTCCCAGGCCTCGGAGCTGCTCACCGATGAGCATGCCGCCGACGAACAGGCCCCCGACGACGCCTACCGGCCCACCGAGTACGAGCTGGTCCTGGAATGGCTGGTGCCGCTGGCGCATCGGATCATCGTGGAGCGCTTCCGAGACGGCCTGGCCACACCGATCCAGCTCTCCGTGGTCCCGGCCGAGGAGGGCGGTGGCATCGCGGGTCTTCCCGAGGAGATCATCGATGACATCAGTGTGCTCTCGGACTCCCAGTCCCAGGCACTGGCGCTGAGCTATCTTGCCGGCTACACGCACCAAGAGGTGGCCGCGACGGTGCGGGCCGCCGTTCCGGCGGTGAAGTCACGTCTGCGTGACGGCATGACCCGGATGCACGCCCGGCGCACCAACCGTGAGGCGGAGCTGGATCCGATCCTGCGCGCAGCGGTGACGAAGAAGGACGTGCAACGCTCCGGCGCGGTCAACCGGAACTTCACCGAGGACATCGCCGCCGACGTGGAGCACGGGCTGCTCGTGGAGCTCGCCGAGATCCACGCCCTGGACGCCATCGACAACCGGGAACGCGCCGTGCTGGATGCGGCCGCAGTGACCGCGAACGAAGCCACCGCGCGCGCCTGGGACACCCGGGTGCTCTCCGCCCGACGCACCCTCGCCGAGGTCTTCACCGCCTACCCGGTCGTCCCGCCTGGGCAGCTGCTCGATGAGGTGCTGCACAACCTCTCCGATCAAGACGTCGGGATGGGGATGGTGGAGTCCATCTCCAGCCACACCGAGGTTGCGCCGAAGCGGGAGCCTCTGGTGAAGCGCTGGATGATCGTGACCGGACTCGCCGTCGTGGTGCTTGCCGCGATCCTGCTCATCTGGAGCTTGACCGTGGGTCAGGACGTGCAGGCCACTGCCGACGGGGACCCCGAGGCGCGGGTCGTCGACGGCATCGAGCTCGCCGAGGGGGGCACCGCACGGGCGGTGATCTCCGCGGCCGAGAACGTCGGCTACGTGGACTTCTCCGAGGTCGGCGAGCTCGAGGGCGACGCCACCTACCAGCTCTGGCTGATGCCGCGCGACGACGGCCAGCCCAGTTCGCTGGGCAACTTCACCGCCGCCGAGCTCGAGGAGGAGGTCGTCACCCTGCGCAACGTCGAGTCGAACCGGGCGCTGCAGATCACCGTCGAGCAGATCCGCGGCGAGGAACGCCCGACAGGCGAGACGGTCGGAGAGATCGAGATGCGCGAACGAGTCACCGATGGCCCGCAGTACGGCGGGTCCGCCGACGAGGATGAGGAAGAGGACTGATGAGCGCAGAATCCGTGCCCACCCCCAGCACCGACCCTGAGCCTGCTGCAGGCCCTGAGCCCACCGGCTCTGACTTCGCGACCTGCGACCTCTACGACGCCGATGAGTCTCTGCAGTCGCTCTCGCTGCAGCTGCTGAACCTCGGCGGCCGCGCCCGCTTCACCGGCCCGATCCGGACCATCAGCTGCCACCGGGACAACGGCCTGGTCAAAGAGCTGCTGAACTCCCCCGGCGCCGGCGCTGTGCTCGTCGTCGACGGTGCAGGCTCGCTCGACTCGGCTCTGCTCGGGGATATGATCGCCGCCTCGGCGATCGAGAACGGCTGGGCCGGAGTGGTCATCCACGGCGCCGTCAGGGACCGTGAGCAGCTGGCCGAGATGGATCTCGGGGTGCGCGCGCTGGGCTCTAACCCACGGAAGTCGGTCAAGGACGGGCTGGGCGAGGTCGACGTGCCGGTCCAGTTCGGCGGCGTCACCTTCGTGCCGGGAGCCACCCTGTGGTCCGACGCCGACGGCGTGCTGGTCACCCCCGCCTGAGCCGCAGAACTCGGCTGGGCCTCAGAACCCGCTGATCGTGTCCGGCGCGTTGACCGTGACCCAGTGGAACTCCTCGGCGAAGCCGCCGGCACCGTGGATCTCGCGCATCTGCTCCAGCACGAAGTCCTCCATCCGCACGGCGTCGGGATGCTGACTGAAGTGTGCCCGCAGCGCGGTCATCTTCGCTGACTCCTGGCCGGTGACGTCGAGGCGGAGGTTCACCCGCTCCTGCGGGGCGGTGGTCAGCAGCAGATGCCGGATCTTGAACGCCTCGAGGCCCGCGGCGGCGAGCTCCGGGTAGGCGAAGGGGTTCTCCACATACGGGTAGGAGGCACGAACCACCGCCTCACCACAGGCCAGATGATCAGGGTGGGCCTTCTGCAGCCGGTCCCAGGCGCGCTCCGGATGCGGTGAGATGACCACTTCGGGCCTGACCTGACGCATGATCCGCACGATCTTCCCGACCAGCTCGGCAGTGGGCGCGACGAAGCCGTCCCGCTCGTCGAGCAGGATCACCTCGTCCACCCCGAGCGCCGCGGCCGCCTGGCGCTGTTCAGCCTCACGCACCCGGGCCATCTCGGCCCCGTCACGCCCGGGCTCGAAGCCGCCGGCATCGCCTGCGGTGAGCAGGCACAGGGTCACCTCCACGCCCGCCGCGGTGAAGGCTGCGATGCTGCCCGCCGCGCCGAAGTCGATGTCATCGGGATGGGCGCCGAAGGCCAGCACCCGGCTGATGTCGTGCTCGGCAGCGAGCTGAGCGGGGGTCGTCAGCGCCGAGCCAGAGGCTCTGGCTGCGAGAACGTCAGACTCAGGTCGCGCCAAGGGTCACCTCTGCCTCTTCCTGCTGCCCGTCCCGCACGAAGCTGATCGTCACGCTCTCACCGGCCGGGTATTCACGGATCGTGGCGGTCAGCGCGAGGGAGTCTTCGATCCGCCGGTCGTTGACCGCGGTGATGATGTCACCGGTCTCCAGGCCGGCCTCGGCGGCCGGGGTGTTGCCAGGAACATCATCGATCAGCGCGCCGACGGTGAAGCCGGGCATCACCGGAGCGAGTCCTGGCTCGGCCTCCTCCGGAACCTCCTGGGAACCGGCGGCGGCGACCGTGACCCCGAGCAGCCCGTGCGAGACCTCGCCGGTGTCGATCAGCTCCTGCGCGACTCGCTGCGCATAGTCGATCGGCACGGCAAAGCCCACGCCGATGGATCCGGCGTCGGTCTCTGCCGCCCCGCCCGAGGAGGCGATGGCGACGTTGACTCCGATCACCCGGCCCTCCCCGTCTACCAGGGCGCCGCCGGAGTTGCCGCGGTTGATCGCGGCGTCGGTCTGGATCACGTTGAGATGGATCGAGCCCTGGGTGGGGGACCCTTCCATGTCCGGGAAGTAGAACTCGAAGCCGTCCTCCTCGACACCCTCCTCAGGGGCCTCCGGGGCATCGGCACCCTCGTCCTCCACCGCGGAGGAGGCGACCGAGATGGTGCGGTTCAGGGTGGAGACGATGCCGTCGGTGACCGTGCCGGAGAGGCCGAGCGGGGCGCCGATGGCGATCGACTGGTCCCCGACGTTGAGGTCACCGGAGGAGCCCAGCTCGGCGGGCTGGATCCCCTCGATGTCCTCCAGCTGGACGACGGCGAGGTCGCTCAGCGGGTCGGTGCCCACCAGCGTGGCGTCGGACACCGAGCCGTCGCTCATCCGGACTTGGATGTCGGGGTCGGGAGCGGCTCCGCCGAGGGTCACCACGTGGGTGTTGGTCAGCACATGGCCTTCCTCATCGAGGATGATGCCCGAGCCCGAGCCGCCCTGTCCGCCTTCGCTGACCGCCAACGTCACCACCGAAGGAGAGGCCTTCGCCGCCGCGGCGGTGACCACGGTGGCAGAGTCGGGGTTGTTGATCTCGATCCCGCCGGTCGAAGAGGTGCTGATCCCCCCATCGTCGAGCACCGCCTGGCTGCCTGCCACCACACCGCCGCCGAGCAGTCCGGCGAGCAGCACCGCGAGCGCCAGGCCGCCGACGCCCACCGTGCGCTTGGGGCGCGGCTGCTGGCTGGGATCAACGAAGGCAGCCCCGGAGCCGTACCCGCCATAGGCGTCATAGCCCTGCCCGGCATAGGAGGGGTCCTGGTCGTACTGGGCCTGGCCGTACTGGGCCTGGCCGTACTGGGCCTGGCCGTACTGGGCCTGACCGTACGGACCCTGCTGATACGCGCTCTGGCTGTACTGCTCGTGGCCGTACGGGCCCTGGCCGTGCCCGCTCTGACCGTAGCCGCCCTCCCCGGAGGGGGACTGCTGGGCTCCCGGCGCGCCTGAGGGAGAGGCTGGCCATCCGGCGGAATAGGACTCCACCCCGGACGGTCCCCCCGAACCCGCGTCCGAACCCGTCTGCGGGCCGGGCGCAGTCTGCTCCGCTGAATCCCGCTCCCCTGGTCCAGCCGAAGCAGACGCAGGGAAGACAGGATCGATCCGCGCGGTGGCATCCTCCGGAGGGTCGACGTCGTCCCGGCGAGGGCCGTTGTGCGGATCTGAACTCATGGTGGAACCTGCCTTTGTGGTCTTGCGGTGCAATAGTGTGGCGGCCGGAGCGTGACACGCATGCTCTCGCTGGCTCGACTGCTATTGTCAGCGCTCATCCTGTATCGATGACGATAACGGCCTGGGCGCCTCCTGGACGATTCCCGGAGACGCCGAGTGCCTGACGTGCGGCGGAAAGGACTTTCGAGGTGACCCGCACCCGGAAGCCCGCGATCCGCGCGCCGCACCCCCGCCGGCCCGCCCACCTCCGCCCTCTGGGACGCCAGGACGCCGGGATTCGGGCCTGCGGACCCCGCCTCCTACGCTCACAGACGAGCTGACCGTTCCCCGATAGACGATGTCTGAGGCCACTTATAGACTCGGCCCATGGTGCCCGACGTACTCCTCAATCCGCCCATCACCCTCGGGATGTTCGTCATCGGCCCGCTGCTGATCGGTGCAGTCATCCTTGGCCTGATCGGTCTCGGTGCAGTGTGGCTCTCCGGCGGCAAGAAGCAGGACCGCCGGCTCCAGGGCTTCGCGAACAACCAGCAGCTCTCCGGCGGCCAGAACTCTCGAGCCGGCTCCGCGGAGGAGCGTCGGCTGGCCAAGATGAGCCTCGAGGAGCTCCGCCGCGAAGCCGGTTCCCTGCTGATCGCAGCGGACAACGCGGTGAACTCCTCCGAGCAGGAGATCCTCTTCGCCAGCGCCGCCTACGGCGATGAGCAGGTCGCCCCGTTCCAGAAGGACGTGGACGAGGCGCGGGAGCACCTTCAGGAGTCCTTCCGGATGCAGCACACGGTCGACCGCGACCCGCCGGAGGACGAGGAGCAGGCGCGCGAGCTGCTGCGCAAGGTCATCGCCAACTGCCAGCGGGTCAACGAGACCCTCGAGTCGCACCGCCAGGACTTCGAGTCCCTGCGCAGCCTCGAACTTGACCCGCGCCCGGCTCTGGACCAGCTGCGCACCCGGATCGGTGAGTTCCGCAGCCGCCGTGAGCAGGCCGCGAAGCGCCTGCCCGACCTGCAGTCTAGATACGACGACGACGCGCTCACCTCCTTCACCGAAGCCCTGACACACTCCGCTCGCAGCCTCCAGCACGCTGACACCTCGGCCGATGACGCCGAGAAGGCGCTCACCGGCTCAGCGGCGTCGGACGCGGTCGTCGCGATCCACGCTGGAGAAGAAGCCGCCGGGGAGGCCGGAAAGCTGATCGACTCCCTCGAGGAGACCCAGCTGCGGCTGCGCAGCGCCGAACAGAATCTCGGCATCGGACTGGACCAGACCGAGCAGGACATCGCCCAGGCCCGCGCCACCATGCAGGCGGGCCAGTCGGCAGAGCTGGCCGGACCCATCGCCGCCGCCGAGGCAGCGGTCAAGCAGGTCCGGCGCGCCCTGGACTCCGGGGAGAAGACCAACCCGCTGGAGCTGCTGAACTCGCTGGAGATCGCCCACCGGGAGCTCGACGAGCCGCTGAACGCTGTCCGCGACCAGCAGGCCAGGGACCGGCGAGCCCGCGAAGTGCTGCAGACCGAGATCCTCACCGCCCGGCACCAGGTGCAGTCCTCCCGGGACTACCTGCGCTCCAAGCGCAGCGGCGCCACCTCAAGGACCCGGATGGCCGAGGCCGAACGCACCCTCGCCGAAGCCGAATCCATCGGAGACGGCCAGCCTGCCAAGGCCCTGGAGCTGGCCACCCAGGCCAAGACGCTGGCCGTGCAGGCAGCCCAGATCGCCCGACAGGAATCGGCC
Organism: Nesterenkonia sp. YGD6; assembly: GCF_022565895.1. Taxonomy (NCBI): domain Bacteria; kingdom Bacillati; phylum Actinomycetota; class Actinomycetes; order Micrococcales; family Micrococcaceae; genus Nesterenkonia; species Nesterenkonia sp. YGD6. The sequence goes on from NZ_JAJOYY010000001.1 coordinate 441,302, forward strand.
GAGGATGCACTCAGCGGCGGCGGAGGCTACGGCGGCGGGTTCGGCGGCGGGTTCGGCGGATTCGGCATGCCGGGCGGCTACGGCTACCCCGGCGGCCGCAGGCCCATGGGCGGGGGCGGCTTCGGGCGCCGTCGGCGGATGTTCTGACGCAGAAATATCGAGCAGCTGGGTCTTCACCGGAGCCGCGCCATGGCCGTGACCAGCACCCGTGACTAGTATCGACAACGTGAGCAATCGATAGACATTGATACACAAGGAAAGGTGAACACTGTGAGCAAGCAGTCCATTTTAGGTCGCATGTCCCAGCTGGTACGCGCGAACGTCAACGCCATGCTGGATCGCTCCGAGGACCCGGAGAAGATGCTCGACCAGATGGTCCGAGACTTCACCAACAACATCGCAGAGGCCGAAGAGGCGATCGCCCAGACCATCGGCAACCTGCGCATGATGGAGGACGACTACAGCGAGGATCTCGAGAACTCACGGTCCTGGGGCCAGAAGGCACTCGCCGCGTCCCGCAAGGCCGACGAGTTCCGCGACGGCGGCAACACCGAGAACGCGCAGAAGTTCGACAACCTGGCCAAGGTCGCCATCCAGCGTCAGATGGAGGCGGAGTCCTCGGCGAAGTCCGCCGAGCCGACCATCACCTCCCAGCGCGAGATCGTGGACCGGCTCAAGACCGGCCTCGAGCAGATGAAGACCAAGCGTCAGCAGCTGGTGAGCAAGCGTGACGAGCTGATCGCCCGTTCCCGCGCCGCGCACGCCCAGTCCCAGGTCCACGACGCGGTGAAGACCATCGACGTGATGGACCCGACCTCCGAGGTGGGACGCTTCGAGGAGAAGATCCGCCGCGAAGAGGCCAAGGTGCGCGGGCAGAACGAGCTGGCCGCCTCCTCGCTGGACGCGCAGTTCGAATCCCTGGAGGACCTCGGCGAACAGGCCGAGGTCGACGCCCGGCTCGCGGCGCTGAAGTCCGGCAGCTCCGCGCCGGCAGCCCTGGGCGCCGGGTCCTCAGATGGCCAGGCCACCGAGGACTACACCGCGCAGCTCGAAGCTGAGGAACGCGACCGCGCCTGAGCGCAGTATGACGTCGGTTCGGCGGTCCCGCTGAAGTGATGAAACAATGGGGAGTGAACGCGATGTTCACTCCCCATTGTCATCGCAGCAACCCAACCTTCAGGAGACCTCCGTGACCACTGAGTCCACTTCACACACTGCTGCCGCCACCGGCGCGACCGCGGTGAACACCGGACTGGCCCAGATGCTCAAGGGCGGCGTGATCATGGACGTGGTCACCCGCGAGCAGGCCCGCATCGCCGAAGACGCCGGTGCCGTCGCCGTCATGGCCCTCGAGCGTGTGCCCGCCGACATCCGCGCCACCGGCGGTGTCGCCCGGATGTCAGACCCCGACCTGATCACCGGCATCATCGACGAGGTCTCCATCCCCGTGATGGCCAAGGCCCGGATCGGTCACTTCGTCGAGGCGCAGATCCTCGAGCACCTCAAGGTCGACTACATCGACGAGTCCGAGGTGCTCTCGCCTGCCGACTTCACCCACCACATCGACAAGTCCAAGTTCAAGGTGCCCTTCGTCTGCGGCGCCACCAACCTCGGTGAGGCGCTGCGCCGGATCACCGAGGGCGCCTCGATGATCCGCTCCAAGGGCGAGGCCGGCACCGGCGACGTCTCCGAGGCGATGAAGCACATCCGCACCATCAACGGAGAGATCGCCCGGTTGACCTCCCTGGCCGAGGATGAGCTCTACCTGGCCGCGAAGGAGCTACAGGCGCCCTACGCGCTGGTCAAGCAGATCGCTCGCGAAGGACGCCTCCCCGTGGTCCTCTTCGTCGCCGGCGGCGTGGCCACTCCCGCCGATGCCGCGATGATGATGCAGATGGGCGCCGACGGCGTGTTCGTGGGCTCGGGCATCTTCAAGTCCGGCAACCCCGCCGAACGCGCAGCCGCCATCGTCAAGGCCACCACCTACTACGACGACGCGGGCGTGGTCGCCGAGGCCTCCAAGGGTCTGGGCGAAGCCATGGTCGGCATCAACGTCGCCGACCTCCCGGCACCTCACCGGCTGGCCGAGCGCGGCTGGTGAGCACACCCCGCATAGGGGTCCTGGCGCTGCAGGGAGCCGTGGCCGAGCATGCCCGCGCCCTGCGCGCCGCCGGGGCCGAGGTCTCCACCGTGCGCCGTCCCTCCGAGCTTCAGGGCTTGGACGGGCTGATCGTGCCCGGTGGTGAATCCACCACCATGGCCCGGCTTGCCGCCCCGGTGCGACTCATGGAGTCCATCCGGGAGCGGCACGCCGAGGGTATGGCGATGTTCGGGACCTGCGCCGGCATGATCCTGATGGCCGATCAGATCCTCGACGCCGAGGCGCTCAACGGTTTCGAGCGCATCGGCGGCCTGGACGTCGTGGTGCGGCGCAACGGCTACGGCAGCCAGCTGGAATCCTTCATCGGTCCGCTTCAGGTGCCCGGGCTCCCCGGAGATGACCCGACCCCGTTGGAGGCCGTGTTCATCCGGGCCCCGGTCATCGAGTCCCTGGGCGTCGACGTGGAGGTCATCGCCTCCTGGCAGGACCGTCCGGTGGCGGTTCGGCAGGGAAGGATCCTGGCCGCGAGCTTCCATCCGGAACTGACTCCGGATCACCGCCTGCACCAGTATTTCGTCGAGATCAGTGCGGAGCAGACCGTCAGCTGACCTGAAAAGTGGCCCCGGTTCAGGCATGATGTCCCAGAGATGCCGCACGCGGACCTTCGACTCTGGAGAACACATGAATGACGGACCACACCACGGGCAGAGCTCCACCGGGCCGGCCGCGCGGGCGGCCGATCCGAACACGCCCCAGGTCCAGCTGCAGATGCTCGCCGGTGACCATCCCGAGCTGCGTCCGCTGATCGCGGAGAACCCCAACACCTACCCCGAGCTGCTTCAGTGGCTGGGTGCGCTGGGCGACCCAGCGGTCGACGCCGCCCTGGTGCGACGCTCCGCCGGGGCGGATGAGTTCTCCGCCGTGCGCGAGGATCACCCCCAGAGCTACGACCAGAGCTACGACCAGAGCTACGACCAGAGCTACGACCAGGGTCATGCCCGGAGTCACGCCCAGGCGCAGCCGCGTCCTGGCTACTACCCCGCCGCCCCCACCGGCCCAGCGCCCTGGGAGGCGTCGGCCGCGCCGCTGTCGTACGCTGACCACGAGCCGGAGCCGCGACGTCGTGGCGGCGGCACCTGCGCGATCATCTTGCTGATCCTCCTGGTCGCTGCCGCCGCTGTGGTCGCCGCCTACTTCCTGATCTTCAACGGGGTCTTCAGCGGCGACGAGGACCCGGCCGACGAGACCTCGATCTCCGAGGAACAGACCGACCAGGGCCCGGACACGGGCGAAGAGGGGGCCCAGGACTCGGACGAGGGCACCCAGGACGACGACGCTGAAGCCGACGGCACCGAGGACGACGACGCTGCGGACGACGACGCCCAGGCCGCACGGCCAGCACCCGAAGGTGCCCAGGACATTCCCGCGTTCACCGCACCCTCGGGCAACATCAACTGCGCCATCGGCGAGGACGAGCTTGAATGCAACATCCTGGACTACAGCTTCGACACCCCCCAGGGCTGTGACGGACCCGCGCGGCTCTCCGTCGGGTCCGAGGACCCACAGCTGGACTGTGGCAGCACCGAGGGCGCCAACTCGGCGACCCTGCAGTATGGCCAGTCCGCCAGCAACGGCAGGTTCGCCTGCGTCTCCTCCGAAGCAGCTTTCGAGTGTTGGAACACCGAGACCGGCAATGGATTCACCCTGTCCCGCGAGGGCTACCAGCTGCAGAACTGACCCGTCGATCAGCCCCCGCGGCGCTTGATGAGGGCGAAGACTCCCCAACCGAGGTACTCACGTTGATAGCGGGTATATCGAACAGGCTCCCTGGTGAGTTCGTCCCGAACCTCAGCGGCCAGTTCGTCTGCGGGGTTCTCATCGAGCCAGCGGCGCAGGTTGAGCCACTGGGCAGCCTGATATCGGTCCCAACTGTCCTGATCCGCCAACACCATCTCTACGACGTCATAGCCGAGATCCCCGAACTGTCCGAGAAGATCGGGCAGCAGCAGGAAGTCCTCCGAGCCCGAGGCGCCGCACCCTGCGGCGGTGTCATGGTCCGGAACCTCGCGACGCCAGTAGGGCTCCCCGATGAGCACCATGCCTCCTGGACGGAGGCTGCGCTCGAGCAGCTCGATGGTTCCGGCCACGCCGCCTCCTATCCAGGTCGCACCCACGCACGCGGCTACGTCTACGGCTTCGGCAGAGACGTAGCCGGTGGCGTCATCGTGTTCAAAGACGACTGAGCCTTCGACGCCGAGTGCGACTGCGCGGGCGCGGGCACCAGCGGTGAAGGCCGTGCTGATGTCTACCCCGACCCCCGTGACCCCGTGGTCACGCGCCCAGGTGCACAGCATCTCCCCTGACCCGCTGGCGAGATCGAGGATCCGGGTCCCGGGCTCCAGACGAAGAGCCTCTCCGAGGGCTTCGAGCTTGCGCGGCGTGAACGGGTTGTGGATGCGGTGGCTGCTCTCGCGAATGGCGAAGATACGTGGAAGGTCCACGATGGATTCTCCTGACGTCTGATGGGACTATGCCGCGCGCAGAGGGCCGCCGGCCTGAATCGACAGCCGCTGCCCGGACCGGCATGGCTGCTGCAGGTATGAACGCTTGGAATCGCACCCGCGGGGTACATCTTCACCTGCGGGGACCGTCTCTGTCTGGGTGTGGGGGCCGATCGAGGTGCCTGGCACGGAAGATCGACGCCGTCGTCGGGGTCGAGTTCTGGGGCCGTACCCCACTGCACCAACAGTGACCGGACTCTGTCAGTCTCGACGGCGAAGGTAAACTTCGGTCGAACCGCATTGTTCACGCTGCACGGCTGGCCTGGTTCGCCGCCGTCGGGACCGAAAAGGAACGTATGGCTTCGAACGATCACGAGCTCGGTGGCATCGCCGCCGATCCCCGCACGGATTGGGAAACGCTGCACTGGATCGCAGAGAACCACCCGTCCCTGCGCGCGACCGTTGCGGAGAATCCCGCCACCTACCCGGAGCTGCTCGAAGCGTTGGCCTCGATCGGGGACCCCGAGATCGACGCGGCCCTGTCCCGTCGGGAGGACGCTCTGGCGACCTCCGCGGACAACACGAGCCCGCCCCCTCCCCCGGCACCTTCAGCACCATCGGCCCGCACCCCGTCCGATCCAGCGCCCACGGTGCGCGACCTGGATGACACGGGCGACCCGGACGGCGAAGACCCCCCAGGCGACGTCGAGGCCACGGGCGAGCTGGACGCCGTGCCCGCAGATGAACCCCAGAAGACCACCGGGGACGACTGGTTCGCGACCGGTTCCTTCGACGCCGGGGCAGCTGGCACCGGCTACTCCACGATCGCCTCGCCCGCTCGGTATGCGGCGGCACGGCCTGCTGCGCCACCCAGGAGGCGCGGGTCCAGGGCGCCGAAGTTCGTGCTGGCCGTGCTGCTGCCGGTTCTGGTGCTGGTGGCGCTGAGCGCCCTGGCGCTGTCTCTGCTGGACCGAGACTCCCCCGAGGACACCACGGCGGCCGAGACATCCGCGACGGAGCAGCCCTCGGATGAGGGCGAGGAAGACTCCGCGGAGGAGCCCGCGCCGAGCCCCACGTCGGAGCCTCCGACCCCGGAGGAGCTGCGCGCCGAAGTGGCGGCGCTGCCGGAAGAGTCCAGCTGTGAATCCCCCGCCGAGGACCGCGAGGTCCTCGCCGCGCTCGCGTCGGCGGCCTCCGAGGACGGCAGCTGGATCGAGTCGTCGGACGGGACCCTGGTGCAGGAGGCGCTGATCGGGCTGCAGGAGAGCTGCGGCAACACCCACGCAGCGGCGCTCTTCCTGGACCTGCGCGAGTCTGAGGAGACCGCCAACGCTCTGCGCGGCACGGCCCAGGACATGGGCTCCGCCTGGATCCAGGCGTCCTTCCCTGCACAGGGCCAACAGCTGAGCTCCTTCGTCTCCCCCGATGGCAATGTGCTCTGCGAACTCTCGGACACGCTGCGCTGCCGGGTGCTGCAGCACAGCTTCACCGCCCCCGAGGGCTGCACCGAGGGTGTCACCTACGCCATCCGCGTGGACCGCACCGCGGAACCGGACTGCGAGAACCCGGTCGCCCAACAGGGTCAGCCGGTGCTGGGCTACGGCCAGACCGCGTCGAACGAGTTCTTCGCCTGCACGTCCTTCCAGTCACAGATGTCGTGCTGGAACCAGCTCACCGGCGAGGGCATCAACCTCTCGGCGAGCCGGAACTGGACCTACTGAGCGGGTTCCGGCTGCGCCGGGTCAGACAACCTCGGGGTTGAGCGCCCGAGCGCGCGCGATGAGGCTGCGGAACTCTGCATGATCCAGATGCTCCAGCGTCGTGAAGGTCAGCGCAGCGGCGCCGACCTTCACCCGGCCGAGCCGATCGGCTCGCTCTTGGATCAGGTGATTGCCGTCCTCGGCCGCGTTGACGTAGACGGAGAGGTGCTTGGTCTGCTCCGCGAGCCCGATCAGGAACCAGTCCACAGCGGCGCCGCGCGGCTTGGGCTGACGCAGCCTGCCGTATCCGATGATCGTCTGCTCCGTGCCGCCCCACATGCGTCCGCGCCAGAGCACCCGGCTGATTCCCGGCAGCTCGGCGGTGATCCAGCCGTCCAACACGGTCATCTCTGCAGAGCGCCCTGCGGCCTTGAGGTAGTCCTCGACGCTGTCTGTGACCGGTTCCATGACCTGAGCCTACCGGGCGGTGCGGGACGCCTCACCCGATGCTTCGTGGTTCCCACGGCGCTGACGGTCGGACGTCGGGAAAGAGCACGCGGGGAACGAACCAGAGGCAGAAGATCATGCCGAAGAGTTCGACGAGGGACTGCATGACCACCACGATCGCGGCGGTCTCCCAGCCCGCGGGGAGGGCAAGCGCGAAGGGCAGCACGATGAAGGAGTTCCGGGTGCCCATCGAGAATGCAAGGGTGCGCCCCTGGGCGACGTTGAGCCGGGCGACACTCGCCAAGACCCTGGACAACACCAGACTGATGGCCAGGAACAGGCTCACCACCATCAGCACCACGGGCAGCAGGTGAGCATCGTGGACGACGGAGCCGACGTTCGCGACGGCGATGAGCAGCACCACCACCGCCAGCAGCGGCACCGGCCACCACCCGAGACGAACGACCACGGCTGCTCCCGCCGGACTGCCTCCAGCCCAGCCCTCAGTCAATGCGGCCAGCCCCAGTGGCAGCAGCACCACCAGGAAGGCGGGCCAGATCTCCGCGGGCGCAAGCACCACGCGTAGGTCAGCATCTGACATCAGCCACAGGTAGAGCGGCAGAAGCAGCAGCTGGAGCACCAGCAGCACCGGGGTCAACGCAGTGGCCCGGGTGGCGTCGCCTCGCCCGAGCTGACTGAAGGTGATGAACCAATCGGTGCATGGCACCAGCAGCACCAGCAGCAGTCCCAGCTGCAGCGCCTGGTTCTCGGGCACGAACTGGATCAGCACCCAGACCACCGCCGGCAGCAGCACGAAGTTTCCGAGAAGCGCGGCCGCCATGAATCGCCCCTCGGTGAAGGCCGCAGGCACCGCTGCCATCGGCACCTGGGTGAACGTCGCGTAGAGCAGCAGACCCAGCGTCGGCCAGATCAGCACATCGGCGGTGACGCCCAGCTGTGGGGCGAGCGTGCCGAGGCCGAGGCCGCACGTCACGGCGGCGAGGTAGAACCACACCTGGTGGCGTTCCAGGGTCTCTCGCCTCACGGGCACCTCCTGCAGATTCCTCGACCAATTCCTGTCACAGGTCCGTGACCGCGATCTACTCACCCCGCCCAAGCCGCGAGCGGCGTGAGCGCCTCGGCGGTGACGTGCGATTCGCACGGTACCGCCCCGTTGCTTTGACCACCTCGACCAACAGGAAGCTTGCGAGGGCGTAACCGAACGCGGTCACCCATTGAGCTGGGGAGAGTGGGACGGATCCGAACCATACCTGGAGGGGTGGCAGATAGGTATACGCAGTCTGCAGCACAGCAAGTACGGCGATGGAGATCCACACTGCGCGATTCCCCGTGAGGACACGGCGGGTGATACTCGAGCGACGCAGCAGGCGCACATTGAACAGAACGGCGATCTGAGAGACCACCAGCACCGCCACCGCGGCAGCGCGTGCGGCATCCAGGTCGGCGCCGGAAGCGAGTGCGGCGAAGAACGCTGTGGTCGTCACGGCGGCCACCACGATACCCGTTCCCGCCAACGCCAAGAGGCTGCCTGCGAGGATCGAGTCTTCGGGCGGTCGCGGTGGTCGCGTCATCGTTCCAGGTTCGACGGGCTCGTAGGCGAATGCGAGCGACAGAGTGACGGCGGTGACGAGGTTCACCCAGAGAATCTGGGTGGGCTGCAGCGGATCCGGATAGCCGACCGCGACTGCGGTGAAGACGACGAGCGCCTGTCCGAGGGTCGTCGCCAGGATGAACACCACCGACTTCTGCAGGTTGTCGTACACGCGCCGACCCTCACGCACGGCTCGCTCGATGGTAGCGAAATTGTCGTCGGCAAGGACGACGTCGGAAGCATCCTTCGCGGCCTCTGTGCCCTTCATGCCCATGGCGACGCCGACGTCGGCGCGGGTCAGCGCGGGAGCGTCGTTGACTCCGTCGCCCGTCATCGCGACCACCCCGCCGAGGGACTGCAGAGCCGCAATGATGCGCATCTTGTGTTCAGGACTGGTTCGCGCGAACACATCGACGTCGCCGACCCTGGCCCGCAGCTGTTCGTCGTCCATGTGGTCGATGTCCGCCCCGGTCAGCGTGGTCGCGGCGGTATCGGCGAGTCCCATCTCCGTGGCGATCGCGTGGGCGGTGAGTGCGTGGTCACCGGTGATCATCTTCACCCGGACGCCTGCGTCCTGGCACTCGCCGATCGCGGCTGTCGCTTCTGGCCGCGGCGGGTCGGCGATGGCGACGATTCCCAGCATCACCAGGCCTCGAAGCTCAGCATGTTCGACGGTCACCGCATCCGATGGCTGATCACGGCGCGCGGCTGCGAGGACCCTCATGCCTTGGGCGGTGTATGCATCGATCAGTGCATGCCACCGAGCGGGCTCTATCGGATCCTGCCCTCCGTCGGCCCGACGCTGAAACTCGCAGAAGGTGAGAAGACGGTCGGGTGCGCCCTTCACTGAGACGAACTGTTCTCCCGATTCGGACTGATCAAGGGTGGCCATGTACTTCACCTCGGCGTCGAACGGGAGCTCATCTCGGCGCCCGTATCCAGCCAGGTCGACGCCCGCTTTGCGGCCGAAACTCATCAGCGCACCTTCGGTGGGATCGCCCACGACTCGCCACTCGCCGGCAGCCGTGTGATCGAGGCGCGCGTCGTTGCACAGCGTCATGACGAGCGCCAGTTCAAGAAGGTCAGCACAGGACGAATCAACCACCGCACCCTCTCGCAGCACCGACCCATCAGGGTTGTATCCCTCGCCCGTGACCGTGTACTGGGAAACAGCTGTCGCGGCAGCGCGCACGGTCATCTCGTTCTTGGTCAGGGTTCCGGTCTTGTCCGAGCAGATGACGGTGACCGACCCGAGGGTCTCTACTGCGGCGAGTCGACGGATGATCGCTCGCTGTGCGGCCATCTGCTGCACGCCCAGTGCGAGGGTGATCGTCACGACGGCGGGCAGACCTTCCGGCACCGCAGCTACCGCGAAAGCGATGGCCGAGGGCACCAGCTCTTCGAACGAGTCACCGTGCAACACGCACCCGAGGGCCACCATGACGGACATCAGCACGAGCGCGGTGGCAGTGATCTGGCGCCCGAGCCGGTTGATCGAACGGATCAGTGGGGTGTCGGTGCGCTCCACGTCGCGCACCAGCTTCTGAATGCGCCCGAGTTCTGTGCGGGTTCCCGTGGCGGTGACGACCGCCTCGGCACGTCCCGCTACTACGACCGACCCGGCGTGGAGCATGTTGTGCCGGTCACCGAGGAGCGCTTCGTGTTCGACTGGCCTGGTGTGCTTCGCTGCGGGCACCGCCTCACCCGTCAGCGCCGCCTCATCGGCCCTGACGTCACGTGCTTCGACCAGCCTCGCGTCGACCGCGGCGCGGTCACCGGCATGGACGCGAATGATGTCCCCTGGTACAAGCGTGGTTGCTTGGATGTCGTGCCATCCGCCATCGCGTCTCACCGTCGCGCGCGGAGAGAGCATTCGGCGGATCCCACGCAGCGCCTTTTCGGCCTGTCCCTCCTGGATGAATCCGATCATGGCGTTGATCAGGGCGACCGCGAAGATCACGGACGCGTCGATGTAGTCGCGCGAAACGAGCTTGATCACCGCTGCCACGAGGAGGACGTAGATGATGGCGTTGTTGAACTGCGCCAGAAAGCGCAGTACCGGGTGGGTGCGCGAAGGCTCGGGGAGACTGTTCGGCCCGAAGTGCGTATGGCGCCGGTGCACCTCGTCCGACTCAAGTCCAGAGCGAGTGGTGGCGAGGCCCTCGAGCACGTGAGCGGCGGAATGGGCGTGAGGCTTGTTCGGTGAACCCGAAGCGGCGGCCGGGTGGTGGGTGAGGTCGGCCGGCGAACGTTGCCGTCGCTCACCTCGCGGGTGCGACTCCCCCAGATTCACAGCGGACATCGCGCCCTCCACTCGTTACCCTCGATCGTTGAGATCTGGGGGCACCCACTCGCATCGCGACGTCGATAGCCCTCGCCAGTGTCTCCCGAGCCGTCCCGGCGCTCCTCTCCTACCGTGCCGGGCGGGACACTCATCGAATAGGGCCGATGGTCCTGCCTGTGGGACTTCCGGCCCTGCTCGAGGCGCGCGCCCCACTGGATGGTGAAGGCGGCGGAGGGCGATGAACGTCCGCCGCCGAGCGATGTGGTGCTCTTCTCTGAGGGTCGCCGCCGCGCAGAGGACCAGCGCGCGTCGATCCCGGTGGTGGCGATGGCGGGCCGACGTACCTTGTTCGCGCCCATGTCCGGGAGCATGCTGGTGCGAATCCGAGGCGTTCTCCGAAGCCTCCCTCCAGATCGAGAGGCGCGGTGCACATGGGTGTCGCTGAAACCCGGGACCAGGAAATTGCAAGGCTGTCGGCGGAGGTCGCCCGGCTGCAGTCGAAGCTGCGGACCGAGCCGGTGGAGGCGCCACCGCCCGCCCCCACGCGCCGGACCGGACGTGGACGCGCGTTCCTCGCCGCGCTGCTGCTCGCGCTCGGGGTGTTCCTCGCCCCGCTCGCCGTCGTCGCAGCATGGACGAAGACCGAAGTCACCAACACCGACCAGTTCGTCGCCACCGTGTCGCCGATCCTCGAGGACCCGGCCTTCCAGGCCTTCCTGGTCGACGAGATCACCGCGGCCATCAATGAGGAGATCGACATCGAGACGATCACGTCCGACCTCTTCGACGGAATCGCGACCCTCGACCTCCCGCCCAGGGCCGCCGCCGCGCTCCAGCTCCTCGAGCAGCCCGCGGTGGAGGGCGCCCAGTCGCAGATCCGCTCCACGACCGAGCGACTCATCGCCTCGGACGAGTTCGAGCAGGTGTGGGACCAGTCGCTGCGGATCAGCCATGCCCGGCTGACCGCCGTCCTCAGCGGGGACGCCTCCGGCGCCGTCGTGATCAGCGACACGGGCGAAGTGGGCATCCAGATCGGACCCATCATCGCCTCCGTCAAGGAGCAGCTGACCGCGCAGGGGTTCGCGCTGGCCGACCGCATCCCTGACGTCGACCGGACGGTCGTCGTCGCCCAGTCCGATGAGCTCGTCCAGGCACGCACGGCCTACCAGGCGCTCGACGTGCTCGGCTTCGTGCTCCCCTGGGTGAGCATCGGCCTGCTCGCGGGCGGAGTCCTCGTCGCGAGGAGGAAGGCGAGGGCGTTGATCTGGGCCGGCGTCGGCCTGACGTTCGCGATGGCGTTCCTCGCGCTCGGCGTGGCCGTCGGACGCATCGCCACGGTCGCCTCGATCTCGCCGCAGCACCTGCCGTCGAGTGCCGCCGAGGCGGTCTACGACGCCCTGGTGCCCCTGCTCTGCTCGACGGTGCTCGCCGTCGGGGTGGCTGGCGTGACCACTGCCGTCGTCGCCTACCTCGCCGGGCCATTCCGTGGTGCCATCGCGGTCCGCCGCCTGACCGTCGACACGGCCAGGCGAACACGTGCTGCGGCGGAGAGCGCCGGGGCGACGACCGGCCGGTTCGGCGCGTTCCTCTACCGCGCCCGCCGGTACATCCGGATCGCGATCGCCGTCATCGGCGCGGCGATCGTGCTGCTCGTGAGGCCGCTGACGCCGGAGGTGACCCTGTGGACCGCGATCGGCGCGCTCATCGCCATCCTGCTGCTCGAACTGCTGCAACGGCCACCCTCCGTGGAGGTCGACGGCGAGGCCGTCACGGAGGCAGCACGGCGAAACCCCATCCCTTGAACACGGGGGATTCTCCCGCCAGCCGGCAGGGAGGATCCCCCGTGTCCAGCTCCGCCTACTGAGCCGGGATCGTGCCTGCGTAGTCCGTCAGGTATCCAGTCGTCGGCTGATGAGGGATCTCCTCCCACCGGTCCGGATCCGCCTGTTGCACCTCACCCGTGGCCATACCAAGCAGAAGCTCCTCCAGCGCCAGCACATTCTGCCGCACCGACTTGCCACGGGCCTTCTGACCCAGGCTGCCCTCCGAGGTGTTTCCGCTCGTCTCGAAGAAGACGACCGGGTGGCTGTGACCTTCCGGATTCAATCCTTGGTAATCCAGACCCAACATCATCGCTGAGACGACACCGCCTTTGATGTCGATCTCCAAGCCATCGCCCACCTGATAGCGGTCCATGTTGATGAAACCGTATTTGGACAGTTCGTCGTAGACATGCACGAGCATCTGGCGGGTCGCCACGTCGTAAGTGCCGTCTTCGAGCCCGGGCAAGGTGGGTCCGCCCGGGGCCAGGGAAATCCCTAGGGAGAAGGTCACGTCATCGCCTGTTTCCCATTGTTGCTTCAAGCCCTGGTGGTGGATGTCCACACCGAAAGCCGGGTTCACCATGGTCCAATATTCGTAGAACGCTAAGGACTCCTTCGCAACAAAACCAGCTTCGGTCCAGTCACGGTTGAGGTCTACTCGCCGTTCACTGCCGTTCTCATTGAGTTCGGGGGAACCGGTCAAGTCGTTCCAGAGGATCGTCTGACGGATGTTCGCCTCGGAACCGTCCGGGTTGTACATCGGGATGATGTGGAAGGTGTACTTCTCACGCAGCAGGTTGTAATCCGCCGAGCCGTTCGTGCCCAGGTCCTTGAGCAGAGTCAGCAGGGACTCGGTGCCGTAGGGCTCATTCCCGTGAATGCGTCCCTGGAGCCAGACCTCTTCCGGGCCCGTCCCCACGGTGGCGACATAGAGGTCACGGCCCTGTTCGGAGGTGTTCACTGAGGTGCCGGCCTCGGCCAGGGTGAAGACATCGACGTTGAAGCGGGAGGTCTTCTCGAGTTTCTGCAGCTCCTTCTGCACATCCGCGTAGGTCAAGATGCTGGAGATGTTGGTCTGCCCGTTGGGCGAGGGGAAGTTGGCGCTCGCCACTGCGGGTGCGACGCCGGCTGGTGCGGCGAGCATGAGTGACGCGGCGGTCACGACGGCCGCAAGGCGGCGACGACGACTGGTCGGCTTGGTGGACTGCATGTGTCTCCTAGAGGTGCTGCTGATGCCACCGCGCTATACGAGCTGGCGGCAGCCCCGACCGTCGGTGCCCGGGGCCAACCATGAGGGTATATGTGATTTACATCACTGCTGGGCAGCGACACAAACACGGGACGCCTGCGGCCTTTCACGCTTGACGCGACTCTCTGCTTGGCAGTCCGCCCGGGCATCCCCTGAGGGCTTCCGGCGCTCCCCTCCTGCCCTGTCCATCAGGACACTCATCCCAGCAGGGCCGATGGACTTGCCGAGGGGACTTCCGGCCCTACTCGAGGCGCACGCGCCACTGGATGGTGAAGGCAGCGGAGGGCGATGAACGTCCGCCGCCGATCGATGTTGGGCTTGTCTCCGGGCGGTGCCGCGCACCGAATCGTTGCCCGTCTTCTTGGGCTTGTGTGGTCGAGGAAAGGCAGAGAACCAATGCACTCACCGATCGTGACGCTGACGATGAATCCCGCCCTCGACGTGTCGAGCTCGGTGGATCGGGTGCGCGCCGAGCACAAGCTGCGCTGCGGACCGGCTCGCATTGATCCCGGTGGCGGCGGGGTGAATGTGTCCCGCGCGATACGCAACCTGAACGGCAGCTCCACGCCGATATACCCACTCGGCGGTCCCACTGGCGCGAAGTACCGGAGGTTCGCCGCGGATGAAGGGATCGACGGCACGGTGATCGCGATCGCGGGTGACACTCGGGAGAGCTTCACCGTCGACGAGACGTCGACGGGCGATCAGTACCGGTTCGTCCTGCCGGGGCCGGCCCTGAGCGAAGCGGAGTGGCACGACTGCCTCTCAACCGTCACCGCCCATCTCCCGCACGGTGGATACCTTGTTGCCAGTGGAAGTCTCCCACCCGGGGTGCCCGAAGACTTCTACGCCATACTTGCCCGCTCCGTGGCCGAACAGGGCGTTCACCTCGTGGTCGACGCGGCAGGGGTCCCGCTCCACGCGGCCCTGGCCGAAGGAGTGTTCCTGATCAAACCGAGTCGGCACGAGCTCGCCGAACTTGTCGGGGCTGACCACGAATTGAGTCCTGAAGAACAGCTCGACGCTGTTCGCGACCTCATCGACCACGGTCGCGCGGAAGTCATCGCGCTCACCATGGGATCGGCGGGCGCCCTGCTCGTCTCTGCGGCGGGGGCGCTGCGCCTGCCGACGCCGAAGGTGCAGGTGGCGAGCCCGGTCGGAGCCGGTGATGCCTTCCTCGGCGGTCTCGTGCTGCGCCTGGCCGAGGGCAGACCCCTCGCTGAGGCCTTCCGGACGGCCGTCGCGGCAGGAAGCGCGACCGCGATGTTGCCCGGAACCGAGCTCTGCCGCGCCGAAGACGTCACGCGGTTCGAAGCTGAACTGCCCACCGTGTGACTCGTCTTCGACCTCTTCCAGGTGCTGGGAGGTTCGACCTCAGGTCAGCGCGTGAAGGCAAAGGCCAGGAGACCTCCGAGCGCGACATAGAGAATGGCGATGGGAAACGTGGAGCGCAGCACCTTTCCCTCTTTCCCGGTGAGGCCCACGGTGGCGACGGCGGCCACGATATTGTGCGGGCAGACGATATTGCCTACCGCGGCTCCGAATCCCTGT
This sequence comes from Nesterenkonia sp. YGD6, assembly GCF_022565895.1. NCBI lineage: Bacteria > Bacillati > Actinomycetota > Actinomycetes > Micrococcales > Micrococcaceae > Nesterenkonia > Nesterenkonia sp. YGD6. The sequence continues at coordinate 456,570 of NZ_JAJOYY010000001.1, forward strand.
GCCCCGAGGAGGGGCAGCGCCGGAAGGTCTGCAGCGTGGGCGGCAGTGGTCTGGAGTTCCGTGAAGAGCACGTTGGACGCGGTGGCGGAGCCGGTGACGAACGTCCCGAACGCTCCGACGGCTGGGGACAGCAGAGGCCACGCTATCCCGATGCCGGCCGCCGCGTAGGCCAGCTCGTTGGTCATCCCGGCATAGGACATGGTGCGGGCGATAGAGATCATCGCGACCAGCGCCGCCAGCACCGGGCCGAGCTGCCTGGTCGCAGTGATGAATGCCCCACGGACATCGCGTCGCGAGGCCCGCTGGAGGACCGCTCCGGAGACAAAGGCCACGGTCAGCAATGCCGCCGGGTGGAACAGCGGCTGGACGCTGCCGGTGAACCCGGTACCGGTCACCCACTCGATCGTGACGCCCTCAAGCTGGTCTCGGACCGGAGGAATCAGGCGAGTCGCGAGGACGAGAAGCACCAGGACCAGGTACGGGGCGGCTGCGCGCAGCAGCCCTCCTGGGTCACCGGCCTCCGCAGGTCCACCGCCGGAGATGGCGTTCTCCAGGCGCCGCCGTCGGACAAGGAGGGCGGCGAAGATGGCGACACCGGCGATGGCACCTCCTAGCGTGGGCAGCTCAGGACCGACAAAAGCGGCGATCAGGCCATAGGGCACAAGGAAGGAGACGGCGGCCAGGACACCCCAGGTCCATAACCTCCTGGTACCGGGCATAGCGCGGTCGATGGTCAGGACGACTGCGGCTGTCAGGATCCCGCCGAGGATGACGTGGTAAGGAGCCGTGGCCCTTGCCAGCTCCGTCCCTGAGAAATCCACCAGCGCACTCTGTGCCAGCACCGGCGTGCCGATGGCACCGAAGGAGACTCCGGCGGCGTGGCCCATGAGGGCCGCCGCCACGGCACGCACCGGCGGGAGACCTGCGGCGACCAGGAAGGGTGCGGCCAGCGCCACCGGCGTACCGAACCCAGCGGCGCCCTCAAGGAACAGCGCAAAGAACCAAGCCACCAGGAGCGCCCCCATCCGGGGGTCCGGGTGGAGGCGGGCCAAGCCGGCGTGCAACCGCTCGGCAGCGCCGGTGCGTTGCTGGAGGTAGTGGATCCCCAACGCGGGACCGATGATTCCCGCCACCGTCGCGGCGATGAATGAAGCCTCGGCCACCACGCCGGCCGTGCCCGAGACCACGCTGAACGGATCCGCCGGACCCCCGAAGCCGAAGGCCGCCACGGCCAGCACCAGGGTGAGCGCGGCCGTCACCAGCCCTGCCCTGGCTGCCGACCAGTTGGCGACAGTCATGAGCACCAGGACCAACAGGACCGGTACAGCTGCCAGGAATGCCAGCATCTCCTGCCCCGCTACTCTGCGAGGTCGTCAACGGTGATCTGGTTCAGGACTTCGCCGCGCGCCGCCGCCGTGAGATTCTCCATCGTGGTGGTCACGATGTGCGTCATCGCGTCACGGGTGAAGAACGCCTGATGGCCGGTGATCAGCACGTTGGGGAAGGTGAGCAGTCGCGAGAACTCGTCATCGTGCAGGACCTCGTCCGAAAGGTCTTCGAAGAACAGATCTTCCTCTTCTTCGTACACGTCCAGACCCAGGTAACCGATCTTCCCCTGTTTGAGGGCATCGATCACCGCGCTCGTGTCGATCAGCGCACCTCGGCTGGTATTGATGAGCATTACACCGTCACGCATGCTGGCAAGACGTTCAGCCTGAATGAAATGGTGGGTCTGCGGTGTCAGCGGCAGGTGCAGCGAGACGATGTCACTGTGTGCCAGCACTTCTTCCAGAGGCAGGTACTCCACTCCCATCCTCCGGCACTCCTCGCTGGGGTGGGGATCACTCACTACCACCCGGCAGCCGAAGCCGAGCATGATCCGCGCGAAACAGGTCCCGATCCGGCCAGCGCCCACGACTCCCACCGTCCTGCCGTGGAGATCGAATCCCATCAGACCGTTCAACGCGAAGTTGCCTTCCCGGACCCGGTTGTAGGCCCGGTGGATCTGGCGATTCAATGACATCACCAGGGCCACGCAGTGCTCCGCCACGGCGTGCGGGGAGTATCCCGGGACGCGGGAGACCGAGATTCCGAGCTTCGCTGCCGCCTTCACATCCACATTGTTGAAACCCGCAGACCGCAGCATCACGTTGCGGACACCTAGCCGGCTGAGACCATCGAGTACGGGCCCGCCCACGTCGTCGTTGACGAAGACACATACCGCCTGAGCGCCTGCAGCCAGCGGAAGGGTCTCAGGCGACAAACGGGTCTCCAGGAAGGAGAGCTCATGCCCATGGGCGACATTGGCGTCCGTCAGGAACTGCTCGTCATACGGCTTTGCACTGTAAACGGCCACCCGCATGCCCTGCCTCCGCCTGTTTTCGCCGATCCCATCCCCGGTCTCCCGAGCCCGAATCCACTATGTGGTCCGGAAACGACGGCAGATAGGGCCGTTGGTCCCACTAGCTGGACTGACCAGGGACGTTGGTCAAGTCAATGTGATCCGCTGATCTGAACCCTGGCGCAAGGAAAGCCTCCTGCGGTCCCGTCGACCTGGTGACCTCTGATCACAGCCGCTGCATCGTCAGGCGCGTGGAAGAACAGAGGTGGGAGCGCGATCAGGATGATCTCCCTCCACGGCCGAGCAGACGCGAGCGCCCCTGCGGATGCAACGTGGATGCAACTCGAATGTGACTAGAGTCACGCCAAGAGGCCGCGTGAACAACAGCCCGCTCCGTGGAGTCGGCATGGTCCAGACGCAGACCCGACTGGTACTTGGACGTTGGTCCGGGACCAGGCTGCAGCAGGCGGCCTCCGTCTCGACCCGGACCTCAAAGAGAAGACCCGCCACGATCAAGGAGCCATCATGAGCAATGTCACCGCTTCCTCCACTAGTACGGACTCGGACACCCAACAGGCCCACCAAGGCACGATGAGGGCCGCAGTCGTTGAGGCCTTCGGGCAGGACCTCGTCATCAAAGAGGTCGCCATTCCCGAGCCAGGGCCGGGCCAGGCCCTGGTCAAGCTCATCTCCTCCGGCGTCTGCCACACCGACCTGCATGCCGCCGAGGGCGACTGGCCGGTCAAGCCCAGTCCGCCGTTCATCCCCGGCCACGAAGGCGTGGGGACCGTGGAGAAGCTGGGGGAAGGCGTCACCGAGCTTTCCGTGGGCCAGCTGGTGGGCAATGCCTGGCTGTGGAGTGCCTGCGGAACCTGCGAATACTGCCGTACCGGATGGGAAACTCTGTGCGAGTCTCAGAACAACGGTGGCTATAGCGTGAACGGATCGTTCGGCGAATACATGATCGTGGACGCCAAGTACGCCCCCCTCATCCCTGATGGTTCCGACCCCTACGAGGTCGGACCGGTGCTCTGCGCCGGTGTGACCGTCTACAAGGGGCTGAAGCAGACGGAGGTCCGCCCGGGCCAGTGGGTGGTCATCTCTGGCATCGGCGGGCTGGGCCACATCGCTGTCCAATACGCAGTGGCCATGGGCATGCGGGTCGTGGCGGTTGACGTCGCCGACGACAAGCTGGCCCTGGCCAAGCAGCACGGTGCGGAAATCGTGGTCAACGCCATGATGACGGATCCGGCCATCGAGATACAGGAGAAGACCGGCGGGACCCACGGCGTCCTGGTCACCGCCGTGCACCCCAAGGCCTTCGGTCAGGCCATCGCCATGACCCGCCGCGGCGGCACCATCGTGTTCAACGGCCTGCCTCCGGGAGACTTTCCCGCCCCGATCTTCGACATCGTGCTGAAGGGGCTGACCATCCGCGGATCGATCGTTGGCACCCGCCAGGACATGGTGGAAGCCCTGGAATTCTACGCCCAGGGGAAGATCCGTCCCACCTACAGTCGCCGTCCACTCGAGGACATCAACGCGGTCCTCGACGAGATGCAGCACGCCAAGATCGAGGGGCGTGTGGTGGTGGACTACAGCGCTGCCCCGCAGCGCTGACCGAGTCGCGCACGAAGCGCGGAACGGAAGACGCCACACACGTCGCCAGTCGAAGATCCCGTGGATGAACACTGCATACAAAAATAGAAACGTGGAAGAGCAATAATATGATGCATTACGACTCGTCTGACGTAAAACACATGCAGACTATAAAGGAGGGATCCCCGAAAGGATTCGAGGCTTTCGCGGCGTTTGATGGCGCCGTATTCTCCGAAAACGATCATGTGTTGTCCAAAAAACTCCGCGAACTCATTGCGATCGCAGTAGCGACCACAACGCAGTGCCCACATTGCGTCGAGATTCACTCCAGAGGTGCGTATAGGGCTGGTGCGTCCGAAGAGGAAGTGTCCGAAGCCGTGATGGTCTCCGCAGCACTTCGGGCAGGTGGCGCTGTGAGGCATGGTTGGATGGCAATGAAGTTCTTCCAGGATGAGGCGAACAGTGAGTGACGCGCGTTCCTGGTCGACTCTCGTTCGTCCAGGCCCCACCCACTGGTGAGGCTCGAGGGCGGGCCGAACGTCGTCGAAGCGCGAAGAACCGCCGTCGTGAGAGTCACCGGAGCCCAGCCTCGGCTGAACTCCGGTGACCGAGTGCCCTCCGGGGTCTGCGGCCCTACGAGCAGCAGCTAAGGGTCCGATCCGCTCACGGACCGGGAGCACCCCATGGCGGCCCTCCGCGGGACCTTGGCTTCTGCGGTCTTGACCGGCACAGATGTCCAGCGATATCCGATGGGGTTGCTCGACCGCCGAGGAGAGCTTGGTCCGCGGAATCTGGCACCTTGACGAACCTGGCGCACTGCCCCAGGTCGACGGCGTCCCGCTTTTTCTCAGCGGGGGCTCCGCGGTACGGCAGGCAGGCTCATCCAACGACTCGGCCAGAACGAAGGAATCTCAAAGTCAGAGCGGAGTTGAGACTCCCCCAGGGCAAGCAAAAGGCCCCGGACCTGGTGTTCCCCAGGTCCGGGGCCTTATCTCGTTGCGGGGGCAAGATTTGAACTTGCGACCTCCGGGTTTTCAAGACTGGAACGTGGCAATCCCGGAAAAACCTGCATAATCCCATGTCAGCGCGGCAATGATGTAGCGGTCGAAGTAACAGGGGGTCACCAAAGATCACCTAGAATCACACTCTCTGAGCAAGGTTCTGAACAAGGTTTCGGTAGCTTACCCACCGACCTCAACCAGCTGTGAGATGTCATCGAGGTCAGTGTAATGCTGCCGATTGATCTTGGCGTCGTGCCCGAACAGCGCAGCCCTCCGGCCCTCAGAGACCTGACTCTCTAGAAGAGAATTCAACGTCGTCCGCCAGATATGCGTTCGCTCCTTCTCGAATGCATCGATGCCGAGCACCTCACCCATCTCCTTATACAGCTTGGCTGTCTCCTTGTTGCAGTTGCCTCCCTCCCACATCTTGGTCCGGTCCGCCGGTGCACCGATGAGATCGCCATCTGTTGGAGCAGCACTCCGCCGGTGACGCAGTCGCTCAGCCACTGCGCCGCCGGCATCCAACAGGAGAGGGACCCTCCGTGCTACAGAGTTCTTGGCAATGTCGCCGGTGATGTTGACGACCAGATGCTTCCCCTCTTCCAATAGATGGCGGTCTACAGTCAGCGCGTTGGCTTCCGAAACGCGCACACCGGTCGTGGCCTGCAGAAGAGTCAGGTCGATCGCAGACTCACGCTTGGCCACTCGGTGTTCCAATGACCAACGGCCTTGCTGCTTCGCCTTTAGCCCGTCAGAAGGCTCCAGCTCAAGCAGATAGTCGATGACCTGGCGCCGCTGCAGCACGGTCAGGGCCCTGCCTCCCCTGCTGCGTTCCGGCTTGGCCCCGAAGTCCAGAGACACACCTCGGATGGGATCGCCGGGTATCAGCTCATCGCGGAGGAGCTCCTGCATCAGATATCTGCTGAGCACGCTCCGTGACTGATGTGCACTCTCGTGTCCATGTAGCTGCGCAACCTCCTTAAGGCAGCGCTCCAGGGCTCGAAACTTGGTACCGGAAGCGATGCTGTGACCCTTGAGGCTGTCATGGTGTCGGTGTCGCTCGCACTCACCGGTGAGCATCGCTACGCCCCGTCGGTACTGACGCTTCGAGTTCTCCGAGAGACGAGCATTCTCGATGGCAGGGATGGTGACCTCTGCGATGTAGTCAGTCAGCATGGCCGAGGTCTTCCAGCTGCTACCCGAGGTCGCGAGAAGCTCGGCGATCGCCGCCCTGGCCCGACGTCTGACCTCACCCTTGGTGGGACCCTGGGATGGACGCCTGACTTTTCGGCCATCGTGCAGCCTGACGGTCCACCACATCTGCCACGAGCCGTTCTCCAGCTGTGACATCTTATTGTCAGCGAGATCTGAGTGGTCACCAGGTTCCAGTTTCTTGGGCATGTCCTGAGTATAGTTTTTATCAGTTGTTCAATCCATCTAAACACTTGTGATCACGGTTGGTATCTTGAAGTCATACGAGAAAACCTCTCGGAACCCTGGCCGGCCCGATAGTCAATCGGTAAATGGGCATTTAAAGCCCCGGAGGTCCGGAAGAATACTCATACTGAGTGAGGTTTTTCCGTGTCCTCGTATACTCGTACCGCCAAACCTGTCGCCGCTCGGCCCACCTGCAACTGCGCCACGTCCACGCCACTGAGGGATCGTGCTGCCCTCGACACCAAGCTGGCCGCAATCTACATCGGAAAGGCTGAAGGCACCCTGAAGAACAACCGCTCGCTCGGCATCACCGATCCGCCGTTCGTCCAGGATGGTCGCAGCATCACCTATCGCGTCTCAGACCTCGATGATTACCTGGAGCGCCACCTCGTTGGTGGAGAGCGCTGATAGACCTGCGCCGCACACCCGCACCGCCTCTGACTGCGCCCTGTACGGAAGAAGATGTCTCTTCCTCGTGCGCCGTCACATGCACCGAGGCTTGTCGGTCCTCCGCCGAGAGGAATCGCGTCCCGGCCGCTTGACTCCGACCTATGGGAGTGTCTCCAGATGTGGGTATAGCAACCGATCGCACGCCCAGAGAAGCGCGCAGTCAAGAATAGGCTTACGTCCGTTCGCTTCTCTGTTTGTGATGACGGACGAGTCCACGCCCCCCTCGAGGTACTTGTGCGTAAGCCAACGGCCCACACAGACGATAGCTAACCCGCGTCTCTCGGATCGTCGTCGTTGTCCAAAAGTGCCTAGACGATGAGGCTCTCGCGAATAACATATACTGTAAACGCTCGAATCTCCGGGAAGCGTTAAGAGTTGTCCTCCCGTCCTCCTCGAAGCTCCAGCAATCGATCGAGTCGCCGAGACAGTAGCTCGGCCGCTGCACTCTCGACGCAATCGGCTCCGTACTGGGCGTCCTGCACCAGGTCATAGTGGAGGCTCCTGAGTGCTTCGGGATCCTCATCGGTTGCTGCCTCGCCAATCTGCTCCCATATTCGCAAGCGCTCCAGGACATCCCTGGACAGTAGACCTTCATCTGCCCGAAGTATGTGTGTGACTTTGAGTATGAAGTTCCCGCGCAGCTTGACCCAGTCCTGAGCCCACCGCCTCGGACCAAGCCGCCGTAGCTGGTGTTGTTCACCCAACCAATTCGCCCTTGAGTTCGGTGAATCGTCCGGTTCAGGGACGACCGACGCCTTAGCCAGAGCTTCGACCAAATCTTCCGCCAGCGCCTGGGTGGCTCTCAGACCTCCATCAAGATTGGACAGACCGAAACGATGCTCGAAAACAAGACGATCCGCGACAGTCGCACCCGGTTGCCGGAGCCAGTGGTCCAACCCGCGCTGATGAGCCTCTATGGCTTCCTGCTTCTTGCCGGACTGTGTCAAAGCTTTCGCGAAGATCCAATCCGACCCCGCGGCAAGTGCGGGGCGCATGTCGCGCCACATGGAAACCACTCTCTCAGCTTTTGAAGACTGCCCCACCCTCAGCATTCTCTGAGCGAGATATCTACAGGAATAGTCGAGCTTCTCTGCCTCCACCCACTGACTCTGTGCGTCCAGCTCGCTGTAGAGAGCTGAAAGACGATCAGCCGCCTCAGCCATCGAATCTTTTTCGATCAGGTTCCGAACGTCAGCCCACACTGCAGCCACTTGAGATTGCACAGCTGCCTCGCGCGCCTCCACCGCCGAGTCCGACTCCGAAAGGTAGTCCGCCGGCACACCCCGGTCATGTCTATCCAGAAAAGCCGCGAAATCCTCCGTCAGTACCCGAAGGTAGCTCGTGTTGCGACTCGGCTTTGAGCGGGCATCGTTGACGAGATATGACCAGACGCGGATCGCGTCCTCCACGCGACCGACGCTCTCATAAAGTTCGACCTGGTGCTGTGCGATCTCCGTTGGCTCTAATTGGACGTTGCCCTCGACGTGAGGAAGCTTCTCAAATGCCCTCTCCAATACACTGATGGCCTCGACTTCGTGGCCGAGTTGCTTGTTGAGCAGTCCGATTTCAAAAAGCCAGTCGACGTGGCTTGGATCGGTCGACCTCAATCCGGCCTCCCCCCGCCTGAATAGGGCGTCGGCCACTTCAAGTGCGGCTTTTAGACCGGTTGTCTCGTCAGCTTTTGAGCTCTTGACCCAGTCCAGGTACTCCGACTCCACTACGCCGGTGGATCTGCCACCGAGGTGGTCCGGAACCTGACCGAGTGCAGCCTGCATAATGCGGGCTGCTTTCCCGTAGGCATTGATCGAGGCCTGCTCTTCGGCCACGAGGTAGGCAGAACTGACCAGTGCTCTTGCACTCTCCTCCTCTGAGATATGCGCGTCTCCCGCAAGGGACAGATACCAATGGCCCACGATTCGCGCTTCCTCAGTCCGTGGCAGCAGGAAGCGATCATCGGACTGATCTGCGAGCCATGAGCCGAGGTAGAAGACAACCTCCTCTCTCATCTCATCCAGCAGGCCAAGGTCGTTCTCAAGATGCCTCGCTGCGACTTCGGCCATCAATGCCTCACGGAACGTATCGGCTAAGCCGGATGACACCAGCCAAGTCTGAGAGTCAGAGTCCACAGCAAGGCCTCGTATCGTCTCGGCCAGCGATGACCCAAACCCCTGCTCGTTGAGGAGATCGTTCCCTCGTTTCTCGATCGCGGCAGCGATGTGGTGACGAATAAAGGGCCACGTACGTTCTTGGTGATTATTCGGGATGGAGCCGGCCATTGCGGACAGCGCATTGCGAACCTGATCGTCCAGCTCCCCTAAGCGTTCGTAGTAGATCTCACTCAGCTTGACGGGAACCTTCACCACGTAACTTGCGGGAAGATCACCATGGTGCTTCGTCAATGCGCCCCTCGTAGCCTTACTCGTCAGTACGAGTTCCAGAGCCAGGGGGTTGTGTATTTTCTCCGAGAGATTGGCCGCACTCTCGGGGGAGATGTCAGGGGCCCATTTACGGACGATCTCGATGCGGTCAGCTTGCGTTGGCGCTTCAAGATAGATCACCTCGGCGGCGACCTCCTTGACGGCCCGGTCTCGCCAGTCGCGGTATGGCTCGGTGATTGCCATTGAGTGTCCCGCAGACTCAGCATCTGGCCAGGCAGTGCCGATTACCAGCACAGGAGCTGCGTCCTTGCCGGTGATTTGATCGAGGAAGGCCGTGAAGGACTCGCCCATGAGATGGATGTCCTCAACGACCACAATCCCGGGGACGTCAGTGGATGCTAAGCCGAGGATAGAATCAGCGAGTAGTGCGGCTCTCCCGGATCGGGTGTTCGCCACTTCCTCGTCCTGGGCCACGTTGCGGGCAAGTGCGTCGTGGTCCCTTCGGGCTTGCCTGGCGGAGTCATACCCGCCCTTCAGCCACTTCAACGCGAGTTTCAAACCCGGGACGGGGATCAGCCCGTCGGCCGTCTCACTGGCAAGTCCCAACAGTCTGTCGACCAGCTGGTCCTGGCCCATGTCGCGTAGATCCTTGACCGCTTTGAGGGGTGCCCCTTTGAACCGGTCAAGTACGCCGGCTTTCTGAAGTCTGGCCAGAGCCACAGGTGTCGTGTGTGCCTTGACGACATCTTCGACCTGCGCGTCCATACTCATCGCGACGCCAGTGGACAGCTTTGCCCCGTTGAACTCCCACCAACCAAATGTAGGTAATGCCCCAGACTCCCAGACAAAGCCTTCTACGGACGGACCGATTTGTTTTCGAACAGACAGTGGGCTGTACGTGTCGTCAGGTTCTACAGGCAAGGGCGGCCAGTAAGCATCCGATTGCTCCGCTCGAATCTTGGAGTAAAGCTCACGAATCACACGTGACTTACCCACCCCGGAAACTCCTTCCAGGATCACAACACTCGGGTCGTCCCGCTGCTCACCCTCGCGCAACTTAGAATATCGAGCGTGAAGGTCTTCGAGGGCCTTCTTATGCTGCTTCCCGACCAAAGGTGTAGGCACGCTGAGCTCCATCCAGTCCGCGAACAGTAGTAACTAATTTCGCATGCTATCGGATGTTGTAAGAGCAAACTAGATAACCCTCGACAGTTAGCCGAAGTTCTCACCATGCGCACGAGCATTCGCTGCCGCCACAAGGCAAACGAGCTTTCATTATCGATCGAAAAACCTTACAGAAAGGCGCAAGCAATCTTGATAACTGACCTATCAATGAGATCCGCGAATGAGCGCTGAAGAACCGCCACCTGGTCTCCGCCCGTGGGTGACTCCACCGTGACATCGTCGGGGCCTATGGCAACGCCAAGAAGCGTCGACACGGGCATCCGGCGCCGCCTCATCTTGCTGGTGCATAGCGACATCCGCTTAACCCAGCCTCGGGCACATCAGAATGTCAGCCATCGGTGCGGCAAACCCGAAGGGTCCGATCTATTTGTCATCCCAGGTAGCCATAGCCGGACCTGACTAAAGCCCCTGTCCGGGCACCCAACGGAAGAGCGCCACGGTGAGAGTGTGAGACCTCCGGAATTGACGACGGGATCTCCTGACCGAACCGGCGCTCTTCTCGCTACGTTCGCTGTCCTCGACAGACCGTCGGCAACAATTCCATCGGGTCGGGAGTTGTCAGCTGGTCTCATAGGAACGCAAGGTCAGCGCTTCTACCGTCTCCCACGGCGTCGCCAGAGTAACGCGCAGCTCCAGGTCACCTGTGCCGAAGTGCCCGATGCTTCTAACGTCGCGAGTGAATCCTTCCGTGAGTTCCACGCTTTGAGGATCGACTTTAAGGTAGATCAACAAGTTGCCACTACTGGGGTGGACCTCCACACACGCGAAGTTCTTGATCCGCCGGAAGGCGAAGTAGTTGTGCCGAATGTTTTTCACGACATCTTCTCCCAGGCTCAACGCATATGCCTCGTACTTTTCGTAGAGCGATTGGATGTCCGGGGACGCCCTGCTCAGTAGGTCAGATACGCTGCTTCCCCGTCCCGCGACGGTCTTGGTAACCGTGGGGATGGCCTTGTGCGCTGTGGCCGTCTGCTCGGTTGATGTGGTCGTCACCAATTCGATGCTGATCAGATCGGAGTTGAAGTCTCGGTAGCGAACCAGTTCCACGTTGCGGTCAATCTGCCGGACTGCGTACTCGTCGTAGCGGGTGAAGTCGTTGGCCACGCAGATCAACCGGGGCGCTTCCCAGTCCACCTGGGCCGACGCATCAGCCCCGAGTCTCTGAGCGACGATCTTCTCGAAGTCTCCGCGGTGATCGACCAGCCAGTCCAAATAGAACAGTCCCTGGTTGATGACGTTCTCGTTGGTGCTGCGCTTGTACTCGAAAATGACGGGAGAGTTGTTCTCGTCCAAACCCAGTGAGTCGATTCGGCCCCTGTGAATTTTCCCTGTTGAGTGCTCACTGGCCAGGAAGCGAACCCCAAACATTGCCTCCATGTTGTTCTCGATTAGTTGCTGAAGGTGCTTTTCGAGCACAGCTGCTCGTGAGGGCAACTCCGAGACAGTGCCGTCGGAGATTTTAAAGAGCTTCAGGTCCGCCATGGAGCAAGTTTGTCAGATGTGAAAATTCACCGCACAAACGTCGCTACAGCACTGGCTCAAAGACATCGGGACTGCCTGCCGCGCCGATAGGATCCTAACCATGACGGACACACATGGAACCTACTTCGCAGCAGATGGGGCCAGGGCCAAGTTCGCTGACGCTTTGGCGGAATGGGTCCCTATCGCCCACAAGATTCTTACCGAAGTGGCTAGCGAGTACAACCGAACGATTACTTACTTGGAAATCACCGAGGCCGTTCAGGAGCGCTCAGGAATCCGAACCAAGAGGTTGATCACGAACTGGAGCGGAACGTTGCTCGAGAGCGTGGCCCAGCGTGCAGCTGACTCCGGCCAACCACCACTGACCGCCCTGTGTGTTCGTCAGGACGGGACGATTGGTGATGGCTACTCTAAAGCGCCGAAATCTGTTCCGAGTGATCTCGGTACCAACGTCGAGGATCTCGCTGCTCAACACCGCCTTCTCTGCTACAAGGCGTACGCAGACGACCTGCCCGCCGATGGGGGCGCAGCGACCCTCACACCTCAGGTCGTGAAGGCGCGGTCGCTGAAAAGAACCCCCGCCGAGAAGCCTCGTGCCATATGTGAGATCCACTACTTAGAGATGTCCGCGAATGGTGCATGTGGCCAGTGTGAGGATTGAGTTGCGTCGGTCCTGCGGTGCACTGCAGTCCGCCGTGGCCCAGATAGGAGAATGATCGTGGCGAACGAAGCTGACTATGAGGACGTCGAGGCAATCATTCGAATGCGCAGGGATGCACGCCTGGCGGACTCGAAGAAGACTGAAGGATGGAGTCGTGGATTCACGCCGAATTCTTCCAGCGGGGGCCCCGAGCACGTCGAAATCCGGCTTAAGGACCAGGGGCAAGGTGAGAGCTCACCGCCCTCAGACCCCGAGTTCACTCCATTCGCCGAACACACGGAAACCCCCCGCCAGAAAACCCGCGAGCAGGAGGACCTCGAAGAAGCTCTTGGGCTCCTACTTATGTTGGCTGTCCTCAAGGCAACGGAGTGGGCCAAGCCGCGCATACAGCGACTCTGGTCCGAGCACGTCATCCCGTACTTCATCGGAAAGCGGGAGCGATGGCTGGAGCGCAGGGCGCAACGCAGACTACGACAACAAGACGCGTCAGAAGAGTCAACAACTTTCGCTCTGGCTACACACCTCGACCCAACGAACGTGGTGAGCGACGCCCTCGGAGTCTACGAGGCCACCATGACCAGCACTGAAGCACGACAGCCCTTCATCGAGGCACTCGTCGCCCAGCACTTCGCCGATGTGAAGATTCGACTCCTTGCTCAAGCTCACGTAGAAGATGCCAGCTTTCCGTCTGAGATGGCTGGCGCCATCCAAATGCTCACACCCACGCAAGTCGAGCACGCGCTCAACTCTATGCTGGCCTCAAAACCAACCCTTGTGGGTGACCTTGAGTCGTTTCTGCAGGCGAATCGGAACGAAGGTCAACTTCAGCTGGGGAGCGAAGAGATGAAAGCTGTTCTACGCCTTACCGGCGATGGTTCCGTCGCTGAGCAGTAGAGCGCCCTAGACATCACTAGACCCCCCAGACGCCAGTTCATGGAGATCCTAGAGCTGTGAATCAGAGTCTTGGAGGAGGGGGTCTGACCAGGTGTGGTCAGTTAGACAACGAGAGTTTTCAGACCTTCGACGCCTCGCTTTGAGCCTCGTTGTCACACATCGCGGTGCTCGTCGTCTGGGATCGGTTCAGTGTGCGCATAGAACGTGAAGTGCGGGTCCCGTCTCCTTCTGCGGGTAGCACTGAACTCCGCGTCTTCGGCAAAAGCGACTTCGGGCCGTCGCCAACCCCGGATCGCGTCCGGAGTCTGAGTCCGCAGCCACGATCGCAGTCGCTCCAGAACCAGCTGTGTTGCTTGATCGACGATGTCCTGCATCGCAACGATCAAGGCGGCGAAATGTTCCGCGAATGCGAGGGGCATCGGATGGCTAAGTGTTAGCCCCCTGACGTCGACGCCCTGGCCCGAGTCATTGAGGATAACGAGCGACAGGGGCATGACCAAGTCAGATTGGGAGTGAGCAACGGTAGTGTTGCGGTACTTCCGGATGGTGTCGTGCACCGATTGCAACTCGGGCGGTACGGATGGAATCTCAGACATCTGATCGAGGCGCGCCCGAACGTTGGACGTGGTGAACGGACGAATATAAGCAGTGACCGCATGTGAGGTCAGGGGTTCCCATAGTTCGGAGCCTTGGCCGACGTTGACTGCGCCCTTCAGCGCGTTTGCCGCCTCCGAAAGGTCGTTGGCATGACTGGTCAGGTCGACCAGTAGCCGCGAATCGGCTGAATCAGGTAGCAGCGCGAACCGCGGTGATGGGATGGTCATCGAGAGCCTACTCCTTGTTCTCGGGACGGACTGGCGGAAGCTCAGTGCCTTCCCTTCAACTCCATTACATCCTCGGGTCGCCAGGACACAAGTGAGAGGGCCGGACACCAGGCCCGGCCCACTCCTCATGACACATAATGCGACAAATTCTCATTATGGCACCCCAAGGGCTACTTAAACGCCCGGTGCGACCTATTTGAGTCAGTCATTCGGTGGCAAACCACGCCTCATCTGACCCGAACTGAATACGCGCATCGCCAGTGTCACCTTCTGGAACGACGATGGCGAGGTTGCCCGTCGCAGTGCCGCCGTTAAACAACTCCTGGAAAACGTCCAGTTCGTCAGGTGTGACCGCAGAGTAGTCCGAGGACAATACGGCTTCACCGGACTCAGTGACATACGCGAAGCCGGTGTCCATAAACAACTCCGTCGAGCCCTCGCCCAGATACGTGTAAGAGACGTTGGCGAGCGCATAAGAGCTGCCATCAGGTGCCGGATCGTTGAACTGATTTTCGGCTGAAATGGCGCCATCCTGGTTACGCTCGAAACTGTTGAGGGTCACCTCCCAGTCGTCGTTGCCAACAACTTCACCCATCGGCAGAGGGTCTTCGCGCGTCCCGAAGTCTGAAGCATCTCCGTTGTCGCCCTCGTCTTCAACCTCTGAGGCAGGCTCCTCGAAGGCTTCTTCACTGTCAGTTCCATCTAGCTCGGCCTCGAGCTGCTCTACCTGCGCCTCAAGCTCGGCGATCCGGTCCTCTTGGGCTTCAGTGCCTGCGTCCTCTGGCTCGGCAGTGACCGTGACGGTGTCTTCCGGCTCCTGCGATGACTCGTCTGCGTCGCCTCCACACGCCGTCAGTGCTAATAATGCGACGGTGGACAGTGCGGTAATTTGGGTTTTCATCGGTCTTTCCCTCTCGGTCAAAGCAGTTCAGGTTACTTCGTGCCAGCTCGTAGAAGACCGGCAAGATCCACATTACCTGTGCCCTGGGACATGACTCCTTGACCGATATTGCCTAACGGTTTACGCATCGCGAGGTGTGACTTCCTGTTCAGCAGTTCTTCGATGGCTGCTGTGAGCTTCTGCGGGTCGTCCAGGTGCTCTTCGGAGAACTCCAGGTCCGTAGGGTCCGCGAGCCGCCCAGTGGCCTCCACGCGGCACGTGTGCAGCTCATGCGCTAGCTCGTCCGCCCCTTGCGCCCGCTGCCGGTACTTCGCATTCTCATCCCGGAGCTTCTCCACGTAGGTCCTGGGGAACTGGTCCGACTCTCCGTCCGGCTCATCATCAGGTGTTGCGAAGCCAGAACCAGGCCATTACTGCCCTGATTCGCAGCCGGTTGGGCATCTCCACGTGCCGCTGCATGGCTGAACTCTAGTTCAATATTTACTAAGCCCGTCGCCCCAGAGCAGCGACGGTAGGGTGTGAGGGTAAACACTCAGTGGAAATGAGGAAAGCATGCGCAGGAATGCACTTATTGCTGGTCTGGCGTCTCTCACGCTCGTGCTGGGAGCCTGCGGGGGCGACAGTGAGGATCGCGCCCGGACCATAGACCCTGCCGCTTCAGAAGCTCCTAACGGCGAGTCGGAGAACTCCCCGGACGCCGAAGTTGGGTCTGGGGACCTGGACGTCGAGGCGGCGCTGCTCACCTTGGACGACATGCCCACGGGCTGGACAAAGGACCCAGACGAGTCCTCAGATGACACAGATGACGATGCCGCGCTGTGTGAACTCGAACTGCTGGAGGACTTTGGAGCCGTCGATACAGCAAGTGCCGATTTCTCCGCCGGTGATTTCGGTCCTCTGCTAAGCCACACGGTCGCAGTGTTCGACGACGATGACGCTGAACGAGGACTCGAGGCATTCACCGAGGCATTCAACACCTGCGACGAGTGGACTGAAGAGACTGAAGACGGGCCGCTAACGTTTCGTCCCACCCCCGTCTCATTTCCCTCCTTCGGCGATGGAACCCTCGCCGTCCGTATCGATGTCGAGAGCGAGATGGTCGACATGACCATGGACATGATCACGTGGCGGCAAGCCAACACTCTAAGCCTCATCGCGGTAATGGAGGTATTCGGAGCACCGGACGGAGAGCAGACGGAAGAGTTCGTAACGGTAGCGGACGAACGTCTCGCCTCGCTTCTCTAACCTCATGTTTTCGTTCAACGCAGGTGCTGGTTCCGTCCCATAATCACCAGCGCCTCGAGGTCCACGCCCTGGACAGCACGGGACTCCGCGAGTACTTGGACCGTCCCGCCGTGAAGCTGGGCTCGCCATTGCCTCTTAGTACGACGTCGCGCGGACAAATTTGCAGATGCCCCCGGCCTATGGGGGATCCCGTGCGGTGGCGTGCCGGGTTTTTAAGTATGCGCGTCATCCCTGCTCCGAAGGCGGGCCAAGCCCGTCACCGCAACTGAACGAGTCCAGGCCCGTCGGGCGAACGCGCTCTTCGATGCTCAACGCCATGACCTAAGTTCGGCTACCGGTTCCTCCCCGTTGAGCCCCCTGGTGCTAGCCAGCCCGCGGCAGGCCGGACGGCTCTACACATCGGGGCGAAGTCTCTACCAGCTATCTTCAAGTCCCGCCCTGTAGCTTTTATTTTTCAGTAGTACTTGCAGTAAGCGACACCTTCTGCAGGACCGTTCCCTGCAGAAGCCGATGCGATGGACGACGCGAATGATGCCTAATCCTCGCTTAGACAGTAAGGCATTAGAGATGGCACAGAAGGTAGAAGTGGTTCTTGTGGACGACCTCGACGGCAGTGAGGCGAAGGAGACCGTGACCTTCGGTCTGGATGCTCGGTTCTACGAGATTGACCTCAGTGACGAACACGCCAAGGAGCTGCGAGAGACGCTGAAGAAGTACATCCGGAAAGGTCGGGCCATTGCGCCGCCGTCACCGCAGAATGAGGCTCGCCTGATTCGCGAGTGGGCGGTCAAGAACGGTCACCAGGTTTCCGCACGAGGTCGACTGCATCGAGACATCGTCGAGGCCTACCGCAACGCCAAGAAGCGCTAGAACCAGACGGAGAGACATACTGCCCATCTGGAATACGCCAGCCGGTCCTCCCCGTGGGCAGGAGGGGGTGTATGTCAGCGCTTTGCCGCCCACTCGGCCGGCGGTAGATCCAACGTGTCCAGGTCCTTCACCTCCCGGGAGGTCATTGGCCCAGTTCCCGGGTCCTACTCAAGTGCGCCTCCGGGGGTGGTGCTTAGACTGCGCGCACGACTGGCAGCTCGTCCCAATGCGTTGTATATCGAGGGCTTCGCATCTCTCGACGCATCTCCCACCCAGGACCAGTCTTTAACCCCGCCGCGCCGAGGCCGATAGCCGGTTGATCGAGCTTCGACCGGATTGACTCGATCAATGGCCCGATCCCTCGATCCTCGTGCGCGTCCGCAAACACGTCAAAGGTCGGTTCCAACCCAGTCTTTCGAAGATCTGTCACGACCACCCCAGCACGGGCATAGCGCACCCCCTCGTGGATCTTCGGCAGAATCGCTTTCACCGCTCGCGTCAACACCACTGGGTCAGCCGTGGCACTGGGCAACTTGACCGTGACAGACGGCCCGTGCGCGCCATCAGCATTGAAATGGCTCGTCATCGCCCAAACCGTCACGACCTTGGCCTGACGATGATGCTTCTGCAGCCGAGCCGAGGCACGCTGCGCATAGATTCCGAGCACCTGCTCCATCGTGGCCCGAGTAGTCACCGGCTCAGAGAAGGACCGGGAGAAGATCAGTTGATCCTTGATCTCTGTGGCTTCCTCAAAGGGCAGACACGGCACTCCACGCAGCTCCAAGACCAGGCGCATCATCACGATGCTGAACCGGTCCCGAATCATCACCGGATCGGCGTCGCGCAATTGTTGGATCGTCTCGATGCCCATTGCGTTGAACCGCTTCGCCATGCGACCGGCGATTCCCCAGACCTCATCGACTGGGAGGTTGGAGAGCAGCTGCTCTCGATGCCGCTCGGGCACGGATTCCCAGACACACACCCCACCTAGATGGTCGAGGTTCTTGGCTGCACGGTTGCTGAGCTTGGCCAAGACCTTGGTGCGCCCGATCCCACGCACACCGGCAGACCCAGGTGCTTCCAGAGACGGTTCTTCACCATCTTCGCCCAGCTCAGAAGCTCAGACATAGTGCCGCGGACCTTCACGAACGCCTCATCGATCGAGTACTGCGCCACCTCCGGCGCGCAGTCCTGCAGGACCGAGATAAAACGATCCGACATTTGGCCGTAGAGCTCGTAGTTCGAGGACTTCGCCACCAGGTTCAGCCGTTCGGCCGAGGCTGCGAGCTTGAACCACGGCTCCCCCATCGGGATGCCCAGTGCTTTGGCTTCTTTGCTGAGCGCGACGCAGCAACCGTCGTTGTTTGAGAGCACCACTACGGGCCGGTCCCGGAGTTTCGGGTCAAAGACCCGCTCGGCCGAGACGTAGAAGCTGTTCACATCAATGAGGCCAATGAAGTCCCGGCCGTCGAGATCAGTAGGGCCGGCTACACGTTGTGGATGCACTTGATGACGACTCCCCAGATCTCGAGTTCAGAGAGCTCCTGAACCTCAATCGGGGGGGGGGGGGGGTAGGAAGGGTTCTCCGCTTGGAGCACCACTCCCCCATTGACAAGCCTCAGCCGCTTCACGGTCATTTCACCGTCGAGAATAGCGACCACCACGGACATGTCTCCCGCGGTCAGCGAGCGATCCACGATCAGTTCATCACCGTCACTGATCCCGGCACCTTCCATCGAGTCACCCGAGGCCCGGACAAGGAAGGTGCTGTTGAGATCTCGGATGAGGTACTCAGAGAGGTTGATCGGAGCTGTCTGGTAGTCCTGGGCCGGGGACGGATAGCCAGCAGCCACGGACTCGGGAGCCCGCAAGAGGCCCCGAGCTACGTCGGTCTCATCGAGACTCTGGATCTGTTCGATACGCATGGGAGCCTCAGTATCTATCGAACATAGCTTCGATAGCAACGCGGCAAAATCACGGTCGCCCTAGTTTCGCGAGTCGCCGCCGCCGACCTCGCATGAGGCCACGTTCGGCAGTTTCGTTTCTCGCAAGGTTAGCCCGAGTGACGCGGTCAATCGCTCTATGGGCAGGGAATCGCGTGGTGCGCGACCCTGACCTCGGTGCATCAAGAACACGTCTTCCATGAAAGTTCCATTGAGGCCATGCCTCTATTCCTGGTGGCGCGGTTCAGATCGGGCCATTTGCTAGAGCTACGGCTTCTGCGAGATCGAACACGCGGATGAGGTGAAGAAGTCCCAGGGTTCTTAGGAAGCGCTCCCTGCGCAACCGTCAGTCTGTCTAAGTCGGCAGACTTGAGTTTGCCCCGACCCGTTAGTCATCGGCGGCTACCCATTTAGGTTGATCATCGCAACTGCTTCATCACACGCAATTGGCCTGCCCCCTGTTGTGTACCGCCGGTTCACTGAGTAGTTTGCCCAATAGTCCCCTGGACTTCTTCGTAGGCTTCTCTGCGACGATTACTTCGTTGCCCTCTCTTGACTCAGGAGCACGACAGGATGTCAGCTGAACAAGAAAACTCGCATGTCCAAGGACCGACATCGGATTCTTACTGGTCGTGCCTTGGGTGCGGGGTATCCGTATTGATCGGCGTGATCGCAGCAGCTGGCAGTCTCCGCCTTGGCGGCTATCTGCATCTAGACCAGGGACTCACGTCAGGATGGGCATTCCTGATCGCCCTGGCGACGTTCGTCTTCAGCATGGTCATCACCTTAGGCACGCTGACCGCACTGGTTCCACAGGATGCCCCACCGCGGCTCATCGGCGTGACTGGCCTTATCAGCGGGGTCGAGGAGCACGGACAAGAGCCCCGATCTGGCGCACGAGGTTCTGTGATCGCCTTCAAGAACGGCACCATCAGAATCGAACTAGAACACAGCACGCTGGAAGAAGCACTCATCAACTCACGGCTGTCCGCGAGTGTTTCGGTCTTCGAACCTGAGACCCTGGATGACGAAATGTACTACTGTTTGTACCTCTCTGACGCCTCGAGTGAGACTTCGGAGATGAATCGATGGTTCACACACGGCGGGCGCTCCTACCCGTGTATCGCAGTAAAACTGTCCGTTACTGACGGCGAGCAGGCCGCGAAGATTATCAATGACTTCAACGCTGCGAGCACCATAAGGAGACCTCAGCGACGAGAGCCGGACGCGCGCTTCGTGAACACTGCCCGCGAGGCCGAAGTGTTGGCTGCTGAATGGATCGAGTGGATGGGCTGGGACGACGTCTCTGTCACTGTGACCACGGGAGATAGCGGTATCGACATCGTGGGTAAATCATCCGTTTTGGGCAAGATAGTGGCTCAGGTCAAGCTGGAGGGGCGACCCACTGGCCGGCCAGCATTGCAAGGTCTACGCGGGGCGGCTGCCGGGGAGAGCGCCACGCATTGGATGTTCTTCTCCGCAGCCGGGTACACACGCGCCGCCGCAGAGTGGGGTGACCAGGTCGATAGGGCACTCTTCCAGTTCTCCCGCGACGGACGGATCGAACCGATGAACGAACAAGCCCAACGATATTTCGAAGGTGCTCGTCTCTGTGACCCGCCCTGAGCTTTGTGGAGCCTATCGTCCCTTTGATGCCGCCGAGGCCTGAAATCGCCAGGAGAAGCGCTTGCTCCCCATCCATCGCTTGCAGACGTGGCACGCATGCCGATCACCTCCGAGAAGAGCAGGAGCAACCCCGTGATGAACGACCATGAAATCAGGGCCTATGGTCCCAACTACGACACCGATCACCTCGCAGTGGACCTCGACAAGAAGGTCCGCTCGGTCGGTGGTGCCACGATCATCGTCTTCGGTGAGGATCCGGTGCTGCGTGCGATGCAGTCGCGCGCACTGACGGATTCGCTGGGCCTGAAGCTGACGAAGAACCGGTTCAAGGCCGAGGATCAGCACGACCCCGCCAACGGCGTGACGGTCGCATTGCACTCTGCTGATCCGACGGCGACCTCTGATGCTTTGGTGCACGAATGGGTGCTTAACTCCTCGTTCATGGGCCCGCGCATCCTGATCGTCGAAGTCGCAGAGAATTCCGAGCTGGCGGTCTCCGCACTGGGCGTCTGCGCGCTCTTCGTGAAGGTGGACAGCTCTAACATCCCGCCGGCGGGCATGGGCAGCACTACCACGGTGGACAGCGGCACCGCTGACTACGATGATCCGAACCTCTGCCCAGGTTTCACCAGCATGAGGAGCTACTCGACCCTGATGGCAGAACTGGCCGGCACTGAAGGGTTCTAACATTGAGCGCCGGCGCTCTCGGGTCGTACCGAACGCCCGGACCAGGAAGCGAGACCTCCCTTCCGGGCGCTCTTCGTCTGACGTTACCGGAGCAGATCTTGGCCCAAGAGTCAGACGAGATCGATAGACGATCAACTTGGGTTGCGTTTTAACTCATGCCGGAACTTTGAACGGGGTGTTCACCGTCCACCGCGGGGTGGTCCTTTTGGAAAAATTCATTGGGCCTCTCGGACTGGCTCCGGAACAGGTGGCACGAGAAGCTCGGTCTCAACCCGGCGCAGTTCACCTCGATCACTCAGCGTGCCCAAAACATCACCAATGAGGTGGCCCGGCTGTTCTCGCAGCAGTCCTGGACAAATCTCCATGCGACGTAGTACCTCGCGCTGACGACAGATCGCTGACCTGAGGCCCGTGTTCCGGCTAACATCCCAGCGAAACCCTGAAACCCCGTCAACATCCGTGTGTCCTGGCCCCCTAGAAGCCCCCTGAGACTGTGCCGACGCTCCCTCTTCACTCCAATGATCCCTCCGCGCGATACTGAGTCGATGAGCAATCCGGCGAACCCCACCGACCGGTGGCTGGCTATGAGTCAGCTGCGCCGGCACATCCTCAACGCGCGGATCACCGTCTCTCTGAATGAGCACCTGGACCAGCCCACCTCGGACACGGTGCGGCAGCTGTCCGAGATGAGAGTCCCCACCGAGCTCGACCTGGCACATGCGCAGTACGGTCCAAAGATTCCTCGGGTGGAGGGGCTGAGAATCCTGCAGCGAAAAATCCTGGATGCCCAGGTCACTGTCGCGCTGGATGAGGAGCTGGGACATACCACCCCTGGCCCCGTGCTGCGTCTAGCCAAGATGAAGCTCCCCAACCGCGCTGAGTTCGAGGGGGCGCAGCGCTACGACGATGCCCACAGCCCGAAAAAAAACTGCCGTGGAACCCTCAACGCCTCTCATCCACCCCGGGGTGATCCTCCTGGAAGAGTTCATCGAGCCCCTCGGTCTGGCACCAGAACAGGTGGCACAGGAGCTCGGTCTCAACCCGGCGCAGTTCACCTCGATCACCCAGGGCGTCCAAGACATCACCGCGGAGGTGGCCTCGCTGCTCGCCCAGCGCTTCGATCTCTCTGAGCGCTTCTGGGTGAACCTCCAGGCGACGTATGACCGCGCGCTAGTGGCGGATCGCTGATCCAAGAGCGCGTCTTTGCTGGTGTACCAGTGAAACCATGTCAGCTTCGTTCCCCTGGAACCCTCTGAGACCCCGATGACACCTCCCAACGATGACTCGTGACTCAACCGGAAGAAGTCCTCGAAGGTCTTCGATGATCGGCGAGGTCCACATCGCATCCAGGGGCACCTACGGTTACCGACGTATCCATGCCGAGCTCGCGCTCGGAATGGGGATCACTTGCTCCAGCCGGTTCGTCTGGATTCTGATAAGCCGCGCAAGACTGGGAGGCTTACCAGGACCAACCCGGGTCAAACGCCTCAAAGGCGTGGCCACCGACGGTGACCTGGTCAACCGCAAGTTCCACCTCCTCGGGCTCAACGAACTCTGGGTCACAGACATCACGGAACATCCCACCACTGAAATTCAAGGAGTGCGATGCTCGGTGAGATCAGTGACCCACAACGGGCACGGCTCCTGACGAGCGAAACCACGTTGAACCAGGTCCTTTGCTAGCTCATTGGGCAACATCCGTCGCCACTTGCGCCGCCCAGTCAGACCTCTGAGACCAGCTCGGCGCATGAGGAGCTCAATCTGCTGATAGCCAACGGCCATGCCCCACCCCATGGTGAGCTCGGCGGGGACCCGTCGTACACGGTAGCGGCCGTGAGATGCGGCGTGGACCCTTGAGACGACACCGGTGAGCCATTCGTGACGGATCGCTCGTTCCGAGGAGGCCCGGTTGCGCTGAGCGTAGTAGCCCGACTCCGCGACTCTAAGGACTCGACAGGCAACCTGGACTGGCAGGTCCTGTGCCGCGATCAGCTCCACCGCCGCGTGTCGCCTTTTGGGCTAGTGTCGGCTTTGAGCACCTCCACCGCCTTCGTCGCCACAGCCAACTGCAGCTCCAGTTCAGCGATTCGCTTCTTCGCCGCGCGTAGTTCGGTGTTCTGCGCGGTGGTCAGCCCCGGGGTCTCGCCACTTTCGATCCGGTCTTGTCGACGCCAGGCGTAGATCGTTTGGTCACTGATCTGCAGGTCGTGGGCGATGCTCGCGACGCTGAGGCCAGCGTGGAGCGCGTCCAGCACTCGTCGCCGGAACTCCGCGGGACAGCCTCCTCGTCTCCACTGGTCCTCCTGTGCTCAGGACATAAAGAATCCACGAAATCCGGACTCCTCGGAACTCGGGGCAGACCAGAGTCTCCAGGAATCCCAGTGCGGTTCAGCCCTTAGCACTCACATCAGTTCCGTGACCGCGTCCTTGGCCTGCTGGATGAAGGACACCTCATCGAGGACATGCCGACGAGATGGGGACCTCAGTGGCGACGATCTACCGGTGGCGTCACCATCCTCGTATCAACGCTGGTAGGGCACCTGCTGCTAGCAGTCTGGAGGCGGCTGAGCTGGCCGACGCGAAGCGTAGGAATCAGAAGCTGGAAGACGAGTTGAAGGCCATCCAACTGCCGGCCCCGCTGCTTAAGGACAAGGTTATCCGTCCAAAAGGACAGTTACAGCGATTCGATTATTGACTACTACTCGAAGGCAAGTCACCAGTATAAGAGCAGCCGAAGAACTGACGACGGCACCACCTTCTAGGCGTAATCACCTCACATAGAGGAGACATACCCCAACAATCCCGCGATGAGTAACACAAAGACGAAAAGCAACATTCCGCCGCCCAACAACATCCCCAGGACTCTTCGGCGTGACATATTGCCCTTCTTCTTAGCCTCAATACTTTGCCAAACCGCCAGCGGTCCGAAGATCAGAGTCGGGACAAGGAAGAACACGAAGAACAGGGAGATCAAGCTGAAGATCAGGGCGAGGTTCGCATTGGCCTGACCGAAATGTGCCTCAGGCCCGCGCGCAGCGGGGCTATGGACAGACTCGGCCCCCGTCCCGTATTCCGGGTAGCTGTCCAACGGGATGGTTTGCAGATTGGGCGAAATCCAATCGTACTTGCGTGGGTGGTGTCCACCTGTTGCCGTTCTGACCCAAAGGACGTAAAGGAGTTCCGCCCAGTCAGAAATGAGTTGGAACCGGACCTGATTTTGAGCTCCCTGGGTCCGGATCTCGACCTTCGACGGCTCAATCCAATCGACCTTGTCAAGGTCATGCCAACCTCTCCAGAACTGGCCGTCCTCATGGTCGATGTAGAAGCCGCAGGTGCTGATAGTAAGCATGCCCTGGGGTATGTAGGCCATCCAACGCTTCTGGGAAAGTGCCTCAGCCTTACGCCGGTTCCATGCGTTGCCTGCTAGGTTGCCAGCCACTGTCCCAAGCATGAAATTTGTGCCGTACCGGTTGGCAAAGCCCGTCGCGACCACAGGAACACCGGATGAGTAGTAGGTGCCGTCGCCCGGGGCGTCCCAGATAGCCATATCACAGGGGGCAGACGCCACCATTTTCTCGCCCCGTGCTATTGCTGGCCTAACGAACTCAATCAGGTGAGACGGCATGAGGTTGAAATCGCCTGAAAAATCGCTGGAAGAGTCGAACCGTGTTTGGAGATCACGTGTCCTCAGACGAGCGATGTCTACGTTAGTCATTCTGGTCATATCTCGGAGTGGTCCTCTCTGGGAATGGAACTGTCGGCCTCGGGGCCGTGCGCATGTGGGGTGCTTCGTGACGTGCTGCACTTCTCCGGCGGCGCTCTGAATGCCACTGTCGACAGGGTCGAAAAACCCAGAGCATCGTCACAGCGGAGAAACCGAGGATGCCGGACAGCAGCAGCACCCAGCCACCGAAACCCACAACCCGCCCAACTACCCAGCCGACGCCGGGAATGGCCTGGACTCCTAGGGTCAGGATAAGCGCTCCGGCTAGGCCGCAGACGGCAAGAAACATTGAGGTGACCCGGCACAGTGGGAGTCTGAGTCGCAGGGAAACGATACTTCCGACATAGAGGGCCAGCACCGTCAGGACCGGCAGGAGCCACACCGCTGGCGAGGCAATTGCGACCAGCTGTTCCGAGGCTGTGGGGTCCCCTTCGATACTGCCGAGAAATCTCCTGGATAGCAGCAGAGTGCCCAGCGCCCCCAGGGCTGCCGCTGCTAACAACAGCTTCTCGGATACTCGCACAAGTTTAGGGCAAATCAAGGCTCCGTCTTCGCCGACCTGTGCCTCGGTGAGCCACCTGGACTTGTCTCGAAAACTTCCGAAGGTCTCTGCAATTCTCTCCCGCCCCTTTGCCGCGGATGGGCCGTACGATTCGCTACGGAGGCGACCGGAGCCTGATTTGAAGGCTGCCCCGGCACTCTCGGTTAACCGTTCGGCACGCGAGGAAAGAAAATCACTGGCCCGTTGGATGTTCTTGTGGGAGGGCTTGTCGGACGTTTGGCGCTCTACCTTGGAGACTAGATCGTTCCCTCGGGCCGAGGAGAACCTACGTCGCTCCGCGTTGGGAAGAGGTGACACCTCATGCGCCATGCCTTCGACTCCAGTCTTCGGGTTGCCCGGCCCCTTCAGCTTGGACCTGCCGCATTGCGAGGTTCACGAACCCCAGGCCGCGAGCGATCGCTCCGCGATGAAAGCTTCATTCCCCGGTCTCCTTTGTATTGCTTCAACTGAAGGCCTCAAGTCTCGCCCAGAGTCCAATTGTGATTGGAACCATATCCAGTAGCCGATATTACTATGCGCATACAGCTACATTCAAGTTTTTCTACAGGTTTCCACCAGGAAGCATCGGGCTGCGGATCAGGTTTATCCTTCTGACAAGAAAGACTGACGGTTCGGGCGAATCGACCGCAGTCTTGAATCTGGGTCCCGACCTTCCGAGCTATCCAGCCATCGAGCTGTCCAGCCATCCAGCTCCCCCTCTAGCTACCACCCGCCCAGCGGGGTACACCTCAACGGACATTGGTCCCGCCGCGCTATTGTGTGTCCAATAGGGTGGGTGTAGAGTTTGGTTTAACATATGCGTTAGAAAGTTTGTAATGTCGTCGAACACTACCGGCCAGGTCATCGGGTACGCCCGAGTCAGTGCCGCAGATCAGAACCTCGCTCGGCAGCTGGATGCTCTCGGGCACGTAGACAAGCTCTTCTCGGAGAAGCTCAGTGGGAAGAACCGTGAGCGGCCGCAGCTGCACGAGATGATCGACTACGCCCGGGCCGGGGACAAGGTCCTGGTGAAGAGCCCGGATCGTCTGGCTCGGTCCTCGATCGATTTGCTGGAGATCGTCCGCGAGCTCAAGGACAAGGGAGTCGAGCTGGAGTTCATCGACTTCCCGGCGTTGAACACCACCGACAAGATGGGCAGCTTCATGCTCCAGATCCTCTCCGCCGTAGCCGAGCTTGAGCGGGCAACCATCCGTGAGCGCCAGGCTGAAGGCATAGCACTCGCCAAGGAGCGCGGCGCCTACGATCGCGGGCCCAAGCTCAACGAGGAGCAGATCGCCGAGGCACGGGAACGCATTGATCTTGGGGTGCCGAAGGCCGTAGTTGCTCGTGATCTTGGAGTCTCACGCTCCACGCTCTACGCCGCCTTGGCGGGCACTGGGCGTTACGAGCAACCCAGCAGCTCATAACTGACTGGGACCGTGAGATCACCACGAAAGGCATCCATCATGGCGAAGAAGAAGACTCGTAACGAGCGGATCAACGAGAAGCTGAACGCGGGGATCTCCCACATCGAGGCAGAGATTCAGGTGACGAAGGAGGACGCCGACGCGAAGATCGCTGAGCTAAAGCGCCGGCAGGAGACCGAGAACTCCCGGATCAGGGAGATCATGATCGCGGTGCTCAGCGAAGACCACCCGGACCTCTACGCCCAGGTGGAGGCCAAGGCCCGGCGTCGCTTCGAGGACACTGCCGAGAAGCGTCGGACACGCGCCAGGGGCGCGGCGACTCCTACGCCACAGCACGACGTGGAGACGGAAGAGTCTGAAGAATACGGCGACCCGGGACAGTACGGAGGTTCAGGCCAATATCCGCAGCAGTGACGCTTCAGCGCCGACACAGTCATAAGCCTCAGCACCTCATTGATGCTGAGGCTTATCTGTGCCCTGGGAGGCTGTTCGCCGCACTTACGTGAGTTCATCACTGATTAGATCCGGAATAGCAGGATCAATTTTAATCTTGTTTTCGGCGTTGGAGCCGAGATCCTCGATGGTGCCCGCTGAGGGATCCCTCTGCGGGCATCCAGCCTTGAAGGGGAGTTTAAGTGCCCGCAGGGCGGACCCTCAGCGGGCAAATCCGAGAATCCGCAAATAGGTCAGGGGTAGGTTCTCATCCAGGACTCTTGATCACCAGCGCGTCTCCACCGTTGGGGCGAGTTGTCCGACTCAACGTCTGAGAGCCAAATAGTAGTGTCCGGATTCCACCCCGCCATGACTGTCGACACATCGGGATCAATCTTCAATGCACGATTGGCGCTACTGAGGTAGGCCAAGGCCGTCACGTGCACCGCGTCCCAACGCTCTGCGACCTTCTCCCAGTCAGGGATCACCCACCCGCCTTCGTAACCGGTACAACGAAACCAATCGTGCCGTCGAGATGCCGTGACGTTCAGAGGATAATCGCGGCACAGTGAGACCCAATCGTCTCCGGCGCGCACCTCATAGGTACGACCCGCACCGCGGACGGGGATCACGGTGGCATCTGCCCCTCCCATGGAGTCTTCGATGAGATCCAGCCCCCCGGGGCAGTTGCCCCACCGACTGGACGGCCCCTTCGGGGAACGACCACCATGTGCCCGACCAGGCGGCGTGGGGATCTGATGGTCTCTCCTTCTGCGCCTGGGCTTCCTCGGCGCGTGCATCGCGAACCCAGGTGGACAGGTCTCGTGACGGCTCCCCAGGCGTCGGCGCTGCGGCATCCACTGTTCGCCAGTCGATGACCCACTGCTCGTCCTGGCGACCTTGAGACCACCACCGAGTCGAAGCCACCCTCATCACGTGCCCGGCGATCGGTGCCAGAGCGTGTGTCACGTCGGGAAGCCCTGCGAGAACGTCCTCCCCGTCGGGTTCCTGCCAGGGTCGGGAGGTGTCGACCGCCGCGCCCAGAGCACGATCGATGACTTCAGGCTCTATCTGCGTCACATCGAACGAGGCCAGAGCAGTAACGAGTTCGGCCATTGACGGCCTTGGCCGTGGGTCGCTGACCTCACAAGAGCCGACAGTGACTATCACTCGGGTGGTGCCCTTATCGGGGTCCAAGTCGTAGGCGAGCCAGAAGACGGCGGACCGGATCAACGGGTCAAGCACCATTGCCAGTTCCAGGCACAGTCGTCGTCCACGAGGCCCCATCAACAGCACTGAAGCGTCCGCAACCATCTGTTCACTCTACGTGCGACACACCGAACGATGAAGGAGAGACGCAAAGCGCGACCTCACCGTCTTCCAAGCTCAGATTCAATAGGGGATCCCTCTGCGTGCGATGAACCCGTTGTACACAAGGGCGGCTAGCCCCTCGAGCTTGGCGGTGAGAAGGACTCCGAACTCCCGGAGCCCCTCGGACTCTAAGGCGCCCTTGGTCCGCTAACCGTGCTCGGTTCAGGGACCCTCTGATTACACGCGACTGAGTTCATCGCCAATGAGATCCGGAATCGCAGGATCAAGTTTGATTGTTGCTCTGAACAGCGCCACCATAGGCTCGTAGCCCTGGAGGAAGCAATGAAAGTTCAGACGGCCCAAAGATATGACCTCATCTTTGGATAAATCCCCTGACCCAGCTATCAACTTGGACACTGCGACCTTCGAGTCGCTAGCCATGATGAGAAGGACAGCCTCTCCTGGAGCCAGTTCAGGGTCTGCCGTGCGCCACTGCCGATGTGGCTCCCCAGGAGCGGGCACTACTGAAATTTTCCTCTCGTAATCCATAGCTCCCAACTGTAGGCCCGCCTTCAACCACGTGCACTCGTCTTTGAACCCTTAGGTTGTAACAGCCACAAGACCTAACAGTCGCGAGGTTTGCATACTTCGCCGTCTCAAATAAGAACCACAAGCGAAACGTCACCGCCAAGCTCAGCGTCACGGACCACGATCACGCAGTTAGGTCGTTTTACTCGAACACGGTCAGATGCTGTGCCCGCAAGCCGGTGGGCCTGCGGACAGTTGCACCCCGCTCCCGGGCTCGATGCACGCTGAGGGATCCCCCAGCGTGCATCGAGCCCTCAGCCTAAGCACGAGTGCACGCAAGACGACCGGCCTACGGGCGGGTCTCCTGAAGCAGTAGCCGGCCGATACGCTGAGGAACAAATTCGATCTCGCCTTCACACGATTGGAGACTCCGTGCCTAACGCCCCTCGCATCGATCCAAAACTTCTTTCCCTCGCAGAGTCCGTAGAGCAAACAGGGTCAGGACCGAAGATTTACTTGCAAACTGCAGCCGCGATCACTATGGGGACGCCTGTTGCTTCATCTAAATTTGATGAAGTCACTTACTCCGAAATGTACATACGCGCCACGCCTAGTTCGAGGGCTTTCTCTAAAGACGAGGCCACGAAAATTGCTACTGCTCAGATGGGTTCCTTTAAGCAGCAGGAAGACGATGGGATGACCTCCTTGACCCTCATCGATGTAGTCCAGGACAGCCACGTTGGCTACTCCCTAGCAATCCCCGTCATGCGCATTCCTCTTCAACACGTCCTGGGGTGGTGGGCCGTCCGCCATGAGACAAAACAACCTAAGGGCCCTAAGGGCTCAGGTGGTGGACTCGTCATTGGCGGTGGGTTTTCCTTCTAAGTTCCAGGACTCACTTTCAACGCCTTCTGAATCGCCCCAGATTTGATGCCGCGTCCCTTTTGCAGGGAAGGCATGAAGCCCGCGCGGTGGCCGATCCCTAACTGACACACCTTCCCCGCAGATTGGCCCAGAACATCATGCCTGTCATGCTCCACCACTGACGATTACGACAACGACGAGGTCTTACATCGGCAGGGGCCGCCGGCAACCACGCATTTGCCCCCGCTTGAGTCTTGATGGTTTCTGCCTCGCCTGTGACCGGTCGAGCTAAATGTCGTAGGAGGGATAGTGTTCGAGGCATGGCCTCCACCGTCACGTTCACCGTCGCAGGCTCCGATTATGTGCTCGATCAAGCGCTCGACCGCTTCGTCGGCTACCCGCGCAAGACGCCAGCCAGGTTCGACTACCCGCCGCCCGGTGGCCACGGAACAATCACCCCGGAGGAGATTAAGCGGACTCGGTACGTAAGTTCGAGAATCTCGCACGCCGAGGGTGACTATTTCATTGCACGGGCTGCGGATGCCCCATGGATCGCGACGAATGCGGATCTCGCCGACGCGCACCCAGAAGTGCGCGGTGGACTCTTCGACGACATGTCGGACCTGTACTGGCACTTCGCCGGGACGGCCCCGCGCGGAATTTCCTTCGCGAAGGTCTCTAAGGTCCTACACGTGAAGTACCCGGCTGTGTTCCCGCTATTGGACTCTCGTCTGTGGAAGGCGTACCGGGCGGCTGCCCGGGCCCACGCGGCGCGATACCCAGAGCTACGGCGAAGCCAGCTCAGGTGGATCGCCGTACGCGAGGACCTACTCGCCGCCCGCTCGTCCGGTGCCATCGAAGACTTGCGCGAAGCCTTGGCCCGGTACGAGCACCAGGAGCCGGCTGTCCAACAGCGCGTCCGCGACATGACACAGCTGACCGACCTGAGATTGCTCGACATCCTCGTTTGGTGACCTGGGAGGATCTAGGGCAGGTACGCGAAGCACCGTTGCATCGACTTCACCGCGCTGTCCAGAGCTAATTCGTCCGCACGTAAGCCGATCCTTCACCGGGCACCCTTGGGGCACTCCACGATGTCTTGGTAGCTGGTCAAAGCTCATCTGCCGTAGCCCGCTCAACTCTCAAGGAGTCGCCTGACAGGTCGAAGTGCCACGCTGTAGGCGACCAGTTGTCATCCGTCGAGGTAGGCGCGACGTGCGTTCTTCGCCTTTTCCCAGGGGTCTGCTGACGGTTCCGTTGACTTCTTGACTGCTATGAAAGCAGAGAGGATAGTCCCATGCCGAAGATCTACTCCGAGGAGTTCAAGGCCTCCGCGTTGGAGCTGCTCGATTCCGGGATGACCCAGAAGCAGGTCTGCGAAGACCTGGGCATCTCGAAATCAGCCCTGCAGATGTGGGTGAGCAAGGATCGAGCACATCACCACGGTGTCGAGCCTGCTGAAGATGCTGCTAGCCGAGCGGACCAGTCGAAGATGCTCAAACGCATCCGCGAACTCGAACAAGAAAACGAGATCCTGCGTCGAGCGACTGCGTACTTGTCCCAAGCGAATCTCAAGGTCGGGCAGGCCCGCCCAAAATGATGTTCCCGCTGGTCCGTGACCTTGCCGTCACCGGTGTTCCGGTGGCGGTGGCCTGTCGGGTGTTGGGCTTCTCGAAGCAGGCGTTCTACAAATGGGCGGCGAACCCGGTCTCGGCTCGTGACTGGCAGGAGGCGGAACTGCTCAACGCCGCCTATAACATTCACGCTGATGATCCTGAGTTCGGGCACCGGTTCATCGCTGATGAGCTCTGCGCGGCCGGGCATCGGGTGTCTGAGCGCCGGGTCTGGCGGCTGTGTTCTCAGCAGCGGATCTTCTCGGCCACGATCCGCAGAGCCCGAAGGATGAACAAGAAGCCAGGCCCTCCGGTCTGTGATGACCGGGTCCAACGCGACTTCAGCGCGACTGCTCCGAATCAGCTGTGGCTTACCGATATCACGGAGCATCGCACCGCTGAAGGCAAGATCTACGCCTGCGCGGTCAAGGACGTGTTCTCGAATCGGATCGTGGGCTACTCGATCGGGCCCAGGATGAAGTCACACCTGGCAGTGGCTGCTCTGAACGACGCGGTGGTCCGCCGCGGAGCTCGCGCAGTGGCCGGATGCACCGTTCATAGCGACCGAGGGTCTCAATTTCGTTCCAGGAGATATCAGCGGGCGATCAAGGCTCATGGTCTGTTCGGATCGATGGGCCGGGTCGGTGCTGCGGGTGATAATGCCGCGATGGAGAGCTTCTTCTCCACGTTGCAGAAGAACGTGCTCAACAGGCGCCGCTGGTCCTCTAGGGATGAGCTCCGCAGGGAGATCGTCTACTGGATCGAGCGGACTTATCACCGGCGTCGTCGGCAGCGGCATCTGGGTAAGTTGACCCCGGTTGAGTACGAGACCGTTTACAAAACGACCGTCGCTCTGGCGGCGTAAACCCCGAGGTCAACTAAACCGTCAGCAGACCCCACCTTCTCGAACTTCAAGAGAAGCGACCCCGATCCGACGGCCGGATCATAGACCTTGTTGACCTGTGTCTTGCCCACGACAGTGATGCGGGCCAGCAGCTCGGAGACTTCCTGGGGCGTGTAGTACTCACCACCTGACTTACCGGCTTGTGAGGCGTACATCTGCATCAGGTACTCATACGCGTCGCCGAAGAGGTCAATCGAGTTGTCTTCGAAGTTCCCCAGCGGGAGATCGCCAATCGCGTTGAGAAGCTTGACGAGCTTCTCGTTTCGCCTGGTAACGGTGCTGCCGAGCTTGGAGCTATTGACGTCGAGGTCGTCAAATAGGCCTTTGAGGTCGTCTTCGCTGTCGGCGCCGATGGCTGAGCCTTCGATGTTCTTGAAGACGCGTTCGAGCGTTTCGTTCAAGTTTGCGTCGCGCGGTGCGCGCTCACGCACGTTGCTAAATAGCTCAGAGGGCAGGATGTAGAAGCCCTTTTCGGCTACGGTCTCGGCGCGTCCGAACTCAGCGTCGGAATCTGAGAGCGCTGTGTAGTTGAAAGCCGCGACACCCGCGTTGCGTTCCCCAATGTTGATGTACGCCGTCAGGTTCTCGGAGATGAAGCGATAAAAGAGCATGCCGAGCACATAAGTCTTGAAGTCCCAGCCGTCCACACTGCCTCTAAGATCGTTGGCGATTCGCCAGATCGTCTTGTGCAGCTCGGCGCGTTGTCCTTCTCGCGTGGTCGGTGCCATGTGGTTGTCTCCTACGCCCGTGGCGTCACTTCGATTGTTATCTTCGTTCTCATTCGCACCGCATGCGGTACAGAGACCCGCGTTCACACTACCCGTGCGATTGGACGCGGATATGGACACCGCACCGGACGGACAAGGAGTGGAGCCCTTTGCGTATGGGGGTCAAAGCTAGTCACGACCACTAATCTTTCGTGCACCTGGAGCTTCTGTCGGGAACCGGGGGCGCCCCTTGCTTCCTCGGTTGTTGCTGGTGTCTGTCCCTCGACGCGCGAGAGCCAACACAAATTCTGCTGTCGACCCCGAGGCCGAACCGCAGAAGTTTGACCCGCAGGAGGGCGCGGTCAGAGACTGGTCCCCGCAAGGGGCCTTCAGAGGGCATCTCAGCTAACCCCAGACAGGCCGGACTTCCCCTGGTGAGTGTCGCACGGCCACGTCGTCCAACCTGATTCTCAGCTCTGCGCAAGGTTCTGAGCAAGGGTGGCCACATATCGGGCATTAAAAAAGGGCCGTTGGCTAGAAAACTCCTAGTCAACGGCCCTTCACAGTTGCGGGGGCAAGATTTGAACTTGCGACCTCCGGGTTATGAGCCCGGCGAGCTACCGAACTGCTCCACCCCGCGTTGCGACTTGTTTAGTCTACGCACACATTTCCTGAGTGCAAAATCGAAATGAACTGTTCGGAGTGTGATCTCCGACACCCGCCTCCCCGTCCGGGCCACAAGGGTCCGGACGGGGAGATTCTGCGGGTCTCAGATCAGCTCCGAGTGATCACTCGTCCAGGTCAGCCTCGGCCTGCAGGGCATCATCGATGGCCTGCTGCAGCTGCTCCTGGGCTTCGCCGTAGGCGGCGAAGTCACCTTCGGCGAGTGCCGCCTCTGAATCCTGGAGCGCCTGGCCTGCGCGATCCAGGGCGTCGTTCAGACGCTCCTGAGCGGGACCGGACGGCGCGGTGGGACCGTCGGTCTCATCGGCGTCGGTCTCGTCCTCGGTGGTGGCCTCTTCCTCAGCAGGCGCCTCATCCTCGGTGGTGGCATCGTCCTCAGCGGGGACGTCACCCTCGGGGACATCGAGCTCGGAGTCCACAGCGTCGCCGGTGACGCCTGCACCATCAGCCACTGCGGCTCCGGAGTCGCCGCCGAAGACCTGGTCGAGAGCCTCGTCGAGGGTGTCAGCGAAGCCGACCTCCTCGCCGTAGGCCACCAGCACCTTGCGCAGCGCCGGGTAGGCGGCCGCGGTGCCGGTGGACTGCACGTAGACCGGCTGGACATAGAGGATGCCCCCACCGGCGGGAAGGGTGATCATGTTGCCGTTGATCACTTCGGAAGCGCCCTGACGCAGCAGGTTCAGCTCCTGCGAGATCTGCGAGTTCGAGTCGAAGTTCGCCTGGGTCTGGCCGGGGCCAGGCACGGCGGTGTCACGCGGAAGCTCCAGCAGCCTCAGCTGGCCGTAGTCCTCCGCCTTCACCCCGTCCTCACCCGTGCCGGCGTCACCGGCGGCGGCGAGGAAGCCGTAGAGCACGTTGCGCTGCTGTGCACCTTCAGCGATCTGCGGGATGAACGTACCGGTCAGCGAGAAGGAAGGCTCCTCCTGGTCGGGCATCTGCAGCGTCATGTAGTACGGCGGCTGCGCCACGGAGTTCTCGTCGTCGGCGGTCGGATCCGCAGGAACGGACCAGGCGTCGTTGTTCTCGTAGAACGTGCCGGGATCGGTCACGTGGTAGCGACCGAGCAGCTCGCGCTGGACCCGGAACATGTCCTCGGGGTAGCGGACGTGATCCAGCAGCTCCGCCGACATGTTCTCGTAGGGCTGGAGCGCGTCGGGGAACACCTCCTGCCAGGCGCGCAGGATCGGATCCTCGGTGTCCCAGGCGTAGAGGTCCACCGAGCCGTCATAGGCATCGACGGTCGCCTTCACCGAGTTGCGGATGTAGTTGACCTGTCCGGTGAGCATGGGGGCTCCCTGGGTCAGCGCATCCGTGGTGGCCTGCTCCAGCTGCTGCTGGGCCGAGTAGGGGAAGTCGTTGGAGGTGGTGTAGCCCTCCACGATCCACTTCACCCGGCCGTCCACGATCGCCGGATAGATGTTCTGATCGACGTCGAGGAACGGTGCGACTTGCTGCACACGTTCACGCGGCTCGCGGTCGTAGAGGATCTGCGACTCTTCGTTCATATCCCCGGAGAGCAGGATCTCAGGGGACTGGAACTGGATGGCGTAGACGAGCCGGTTGAACAGGCCGCCGACGGCGGGGCCACCCTCACCTTCGAAGGTGTAGACGGTCTCGGTCTCGGAGTCTGCTGCCGCCGGACGGTCGAGCTCCAGCGGATCGGCACCCTCGGGCGCACCGACGATCGAGTACTGCGGCGAGTTCTCACCGAAGTAGATGCGCGGCTCATAGTCCTCATCCGAGGCCAGCTCGCCGCGGGTGGGGATGCCCTGCAGCGTGAAGCTGGGGCGTCCTTCGGGGGTCACGGTGTTGGCGTTGGCCGCGACCAGGCCGTAGCCGTGGGTGTAGATCAGGTGACGGTTGACCCAGGAGGCGTCGGTGGGCACGTTGAGCTCGCGGGCGGCGATCACCGTGTCGCGGCGTTCGCCGTCGATCTCGTAGCGGTCGAAGCTCAGCGTGTCGGGGAAGGAGTAGTACTGGCGGAACTGCTGGAACTGACCGAACGCGGCGGAGACCAGGTTCGGGTCCAGCAGGCGGATGTTCTGCGTGTTGGCCGCATCCTCCGCGAGTGCGCCCGGGGTGGCCGAGGCGTCGGCCTCGTAGCTCTCCTGCTCGATCTCATGCAGGCCGTAGGCGTAGCGGGTGAGCTCCATGTTGCGCTCGATATAAGGCGTCTCCAGGGTCCGCTCCGAGGGCTGGACCTGGTACTCCTGGACGAAGAACGGGACCAGGCCGCCACCGATGATCGCGGTGATCAGCAGCATCGCAGAACCGATGATGGAGAAGCGCCAGCGGGCGGTCACGGCGGTGATGATGAAGATGCCGGCCACCACCACCGCGGCGACGGCGAGGATCGCCTGCGCCGGGATGACGGCGTTGACGTCGGTGTAGAGCGCGCCGGCCCAGGTTCCGCTCTGGTTCTGCAGGGTGGCGTAGCGATCGAGCCACCAGTTCGCACCTTGGAGCAGCAGGAACAGAGCCGCGGTCACAGCGATGTGCCAGCGGGCTGCCTTCTCGACCACGAACTTGCCGTTGGCCTCGATGCGGATGCCGCCGAAGAGGTAGTGGGTCAGGATGCCGGCGATGCCGGCGACCAGCACGGCCGAGATCAGGAAGCCGTTGATGAATCCGAGGAACGGCAGGGTGAAGACGAAGAAGGCGAAGTCCATCCCGAATTCGGGATCGGTCATGCCGAAGGGCTGCTGGTTGAGGAACAGCATCACGTTTTCCCAGCTGCCCTGGGCCGCGGTGCCTGCGAAGAGGCCCATCAGCACGGGCAGGCCGATCATGAACAGGCGACGCATCGAGTTCAGTGTGCGCTGGTAGCGGATCACCGATTCGTTCATCTGGCTCTGCACCGAACTGGGGCGGGTGCGGAAGGCCAGGAACAGGCTGAGCCAGACCAGGCCTGCCATCACCAGGAACGCGATCAGGAAGATCACACCGCGCGCGATGCGCTCGGTCCAGAAGACATCCTCATACCCCAGCTGGTTGAACCAGAGGATCTCGGCGTAGAAGCCGGAAGATGCCACGAAAATGCCGATCAGCGCGGCGATGATGACGATCGTCAGCACCAGTGCTGACGGCCGCCGCGGCCCGGAACTCCTAGCTGGCCGGTCGGAACCGGACCCGCCGGAGTTGTCGCCGTCGTCCCCGCCCGAACCGGAGCCGAACAGGCCTCCGCCGAACGGGTTCGCGGACCCGAATCCCTGAGAGAAACTCACGGATAAACCCTCGTCTCTATATATGTGCTTGGATACATCGGTGTTGCTGGTGGGTCAGGCAGCTGACCCGGCTGGACCGGCGCACCGGTTCAGCTTCCGCAGGGCTCGAGCCCCGCGAGGAAGTCTTCGTCTGCGTCGCGGACCGCCTCGACGATCGCGCGACCTTCGGACACGTCATCGACCGCGTAGGTCGACAGCCCGCCGGGCACCCGCCCGTCGAGTTCGGCGCAGTTCGCTGCCGGGACGAGGAAGTTCTCGATCCCCTGGGAGCGTGCACCGACGACCTTCTGGGCGATCCCGCCGATGGGCCCGACCGTGCCGTCCGGGTCCACCGTGCCCGTGCCGGCCCAGTTCTCCCCGCCGGTCATGGACTCTTCCGTCATGGAATCCACGAGGCCGAGGGTGAACATCAGCCCCGCGCTGGGACCGCCGACACCGTCGAGCTGGATGTCGACCTCGACCGGGAACGCGAACTCGTTCTCGAGCATGATTCCCACGTAGTAGTCGCCATCCGCTTCTTGGTAGGTGGGGACCTCGTAGTCGAGCTCCTCACCATCGCGAAGCACTGTCAATGCTACCGGCTGACCTGCGGCGGTGTTGACTGCGTCACGCAGCCCCTCGAGTCCGGTGATGGAGCTCCCGGCCGCCGCGGTGACCCGGTCCCCGGGCTGGAGCTGCTCGTTGGTGCCGACCTGGACCGCCTCGGCGGTGAAGTCGATGACGGAGAGCTCCTGGTCATACCCGATGCCGAGCTCCTCCAGGGCCGCAGCCACCGCAAGATCCTGGGAGCTGGTCATCGCGGCGGTGTTCTGCTGCTGGACCTGCTCGGCGGTGGTGCCGGAGGGGTAGATCAGCTCGTGCGGCTGGATGTCGGTTCCGGGACGGAGCCAGCCGGTGACGGCCTCCGGGACGCGCACCGTGGAGGTGGGTGCCCCGGCGACGAACACGGTGGTCAGGTTCAGCGAACCCTCGGTCGGGTAGGTCGGTTCTCCGTTGACGGAGATGACGGCCTGGTCCTCGATCTCGCCGATGGTGTTGAACATCGGGCCAGGGCTCTCCACCAGGTAGGGGCTGGGAAGCAGCAGGCTGAGCAGTCCGATGATGAGCGCTGACGTGCCGGCCGCCGCCTGCAGGCTTCTCCGCAGACTCAGCCTCTTCGGTTTCGGGGTGTGCTCAGTCATGATGATCGTCACTCATCATCTCATCTGTGACCAGCCGCACCGGAAGATGACGTCAGGCCCCCGTCGACTTGCCGTCGTATCCGCCTTCGAGCAGCTTCTGCAGCTCCTCGTCGATCTTGGCGGTCTCTTCCTGACGTTCCGCGCGGCGCTGCTGGAATCCGGTCGGATCGTCGAGGTCCTGCTCGTCGGGCTGGACATCGGGGTGGCCCCAGACGTCATCGCGTCCGGACATCCCCTCGGTCTCGCGCAGATGCGCCCAGAGGGCGGCGGCGTCGCGGAGCCGACGGGGACGCAGCTCCAGTCCCACCAGTGCGGCGAAGGTGTCCTCGGCCGGTCCCCCGGAGGCCCGACGGCGGTTCATCGTCTCGCGCAGCCGGGACAGCGACTCCAGGTGCTCGGCGGCCTGGGTGACGACGTCGTCCACCCAGCCCTCGACCAGCGCCAGGGTGGTCTCGATGCGCTTCAGCGCGGCCTCCTGCATGGGGGTGCGCTCCTCCGGGAAGAGGCCCTCACCGAGGATGGAGTTCATCGCCTCGGGGTTGTTCGGGTCCATCTGGCTGGCGGCCTCTTCGATCCGGTCCATGTCGATGTGGATCCCGGCGGCGTACTGGCCGACGGCGTTGAAGAGGTCCTGCTCGAGCCAGGGGGCGTTGTTGAACAGGCGCATCCGGGCGGCTTCACGCAGCGCCAGGTAGAGCAGCACCTCGCGCTTGTCCACGCTGAGGCCCTTGCTGAACTCGCGGACGTTCTTGGGCAGCAGCGCGGTGGTGTTGCCGGCCAGCGGCAGTCCGGTGTCCGAGGAGGAGACGACCTCCTTGGCGAGTGCGCCCACGGCCTGGCCGAGCTGCATGCCGAAGGCCATGCCGCCCATGGACTCGATCATGCCGGTGATCTGCTGTGCGCCGGCTCCGCCCATCATGGACTCGAGCTCCGGGGGAAGGCCTGAGCCTTCCTCGCCGAGCTGGTCCTTGATGGCGCTGCCGAGGGCCTTGGAGACCGATTCGGCCACCGGTTCGGTCAGCCGCTTCCAAGAGTCGAAGGTCTCCTCGACCCACTGGGCGCGGGACCAGGCCTGGCCGATCTGCCCGGCGGTCTCGAAGGTGGTGGCCCCGTCGAGCCACATGTCCGCCAGGCGCAGGGCGTCGTCGATCTCCTTGCGCTCGGCGGCCGAGACGCTGGGGTCATCGCCGGCGGCGGCCTGGCGTGCGGCCTGCCGCGCCATGGACCAGTTGACCGGGCCCTTGTCCTCGTCGGCGGGGTTCTGCATGGCGGAGAACATGGACTGGACCTGTCCCATGATCTGCTGCATCATCTGCGGGTTCATATCGGCCATGCCGGGGATCTGCGAGGGGTCGAATCCGGGAGGGAGGCCGGGGATTCCGCCCTGATCACCGGCGCCTGCACCGCCACCTGCGCCGGGGGTGCCGGTGAAGCCGATGCTGGGGCCGCGCTTGGCGGCGTCGTCCTTGTCGGCGTCATCACCGGGGGTCTGCCCGGGCATCTGCCCGCCGAAGAGCTGTTTGAAGAACTCCTCCATGGGGTCACGTGGGTCTTCCCCGTTGCCCTGGTCGTTGCTGCCGGAGTTGTTCTGGCTCATCGGACGCTCCCTGTGGTGATCCTGGTTCGGCCTGAGAGACTCCAGCGTATCCAGCGCGGCTCCGTGATGTCTGTATGGGCGCGGTCAGTTCGCCACAGGATGAAGTCGGGCTGTGATGTTGACGGTGGGGCTGCCCCTTCTCAGCTGTTCTGCTCGCCTGTTCTGATCCCCCGCCCTCATCACTCGGAGACGGGAGTGTTCAGCCGGCAGGCGCATTCCGGGTGTGGGCTCACGTGCTCCAGGCTGAGCTTCCCGGTCGAGGCGGAGAGGCCGATCATCCGCGAGGCGGTCTGCGGCGTGACCTCGCCATCGATGGCGAGCTGGACCTCGCGGGCGAGCAGGCTCGCCACCACCGTCGCAGACTGCGGGTCCTCCTGATCCAGGGGAGGATTCGCGGTCGGATGCTGTCCTGCGAGCGCGGTCTGCACGGTGTCCCAGTGCGGGTCTGCTGCGGCGCCGTGCAGCTGCAGGCACTGCGGGCAGGGGCCGTGGTCGCGGCTGAGCAGCGGACCGATCTGCCACTGGTCGGGGCCCGTGCCCAGCGGGTGCCGAACCACCGGCAGCACCAGCTGGGCCCGGGCGGCTGCGGCGGAGAGTCGCGCCGGGGCGACGGCGCGCCGGGCGAAGATCACCTGGATGTCCACCGGCTCCTGCGGCAGCGCGGGCGGGGTGTGCGGGATCGGGAGCGAGGTGTTCGCGGCGGACGCCGAGGTCTGCCGGGCGGGCGCCGAGCAGGTGATGACTGCTGCTTCGGGGTCCTGCCGCAGGCAGGACCGGCGCACCGCGACGGCGCGGGTGAGGCCCACCGCGGCCGCGGGATACCCGGCCGCCACGTCGGCCCGGTCGACGAGATGATCGTCGCGCAGCAGCAGCAGGCCCAGGGGCAGGCGGGTCAGCTGCTCGGCGAGAAGCGCAGCCGGGCGGGGCAGCCCATCGATCAGCACCGCCGCCAGCTGGCGTCGCGCCTGCACCCGGATCGCCGCTGCGGCGGTGGGCGGGCAGCCCTCGGCGGGGCGCGGGCAGCCCTGCTCGGGACAGGAGTCTCCGTCGTCGGCAGCTTCTTCGCCGCGGGTGACGCTGACCGGTTCCTGCAGGCGTTTCAGGGTCTGCCGGGCAGGGCCGATGATCCGCACGGCGCGGTCACCGGCGCCGAGCTGGATGGTGCGCGCATCGAGCACGAAGACGTCTTTCCATTCCGCGGGCAGTGTCCCAGGATCCATCTCCCTATCGTGCCAAGGCCGGGATGGTCGGGCTGAGTTTTCCACAGTCTTGGGCCGGGCTAGGCTCCTTCTCATGGCGTCGAGGCAGCTTCAGCAGCAGATCACGGTGGACGGCCAGCAGGTGCTGGTGGTCCGCTCGGCTCGGCGCACCCGAACCATCTCGGCTGATCAGGTGGCGGGGACTCTGCGCCTCCGGGTTCCCGTGCGGCTGAGTCAGCGCGAGATCGAAGACCACGCCCGAGCCTTTCAGAAGAAGCTCAGCCGCCGCGCGGCACGGCGACCGCGCAGCGATGAGGAGCTGCTGGCACGGGCATCCGCGCTCTCGGCCCGCTATCTGGACGGCGTCCCGCAGCCGGAGGCGGTGAGCTGGTCCACCCAGCAGCACCAGCGCTGGGGCTCCACGACATCGACCACCGGGACCATCCGACTCTCCTCGCGGCTGCGTGAGATGCCGGTCTGGGTACAGGACTCGGTGCTGGTCCACGAGCTGGCGCATCTGATCGAGCCCGGGCACGGGCCGAGCTTCAAGGCGCTGGTCGCGAAGTATCCGCGCACCGGCGAGGCCGATGCGTTCCTTGCCGGCGTCAGCTGGGCCGACCACCACGCCGACTGAGCCCTGATCAGACCTCTTTGAGGATCTCGCGGAGCCGGTCGCCGTGCTTCTCGAGCTTGCGCTCGCCGATGCCGGGGACCTTCAGCAGCTCCGCGTCCGAGGTGGGCTTCAGCTCGGCGATGACCTCCAGGGTGGCGTCGGTGAAGATCACGAAGGCGGGCACCTCGAGCTCCTTGGCGTAGTCGCTGCGCCAGGCGCGCAGCTTCTCGAAGAGCGCCTCGTCGTAGCGGGCGGGGCAGCTCTCGCAGCGGCGCCGCTTGACCTCGGTGGCCACCGTGAGGATCTTCCCGCAGGTCGAGCAGGTGGAGGCCTTCTTCTTGCGCGCCGCGGCGTTGGGGCTCAGCCCGCCCGCCGAGGGGATGATCTTCCGGCCCGGCTCCTCGATGCCCATCTCCTTGCGCAGCGGGCGCAGGAAGCGCGAGGGGGTGCGGCGGCCGCGGCCGCCGGTGTGCCGGGAGGCCGCGGAGGAGAGGAAGAGGAACTTCCGTGCGCGGGTGATGCCCACGTAGAACAGCCGGCGCTCCTCGTCGACCTCCTTCTGGGTCTTGGCGAAGGTGATCGGCATCAGCCCTTCGGAGAGTCCGGCGAGGAACACCGCCTCCCATTCCAGGCCCTTGGCCGAGTGCAGCGAGGCCAGCGTGACGCCCTCCACTGTGGGAGCATGCTGCGCGGCGGAGCGCTCCTCGAGCTCGGTGATGAAGCTGCGCATGGTGAAGTCTTCGCGCTCGGTGGAGAGCTGGTCCGCGAGCCCCACCAGAGCCGCCATGGACTCCCAGCGTTCGCGGACCGCGCCGGTGGCCTCGGGGGCCTTCGCGGAGTAGCCGTGGGAGGAGAGGATGTCGCGCACACTCTTGGACACCGTGTCCCCGGCGTCGTCGACCAGTGAGGAGGTGCGCAGGGCGGCGAGCGCCTCGCGGACCTCCCGGCGGGAGAAGAACCGCTCGGAGCCGCGCAGCTGGTACGAGATCCCGGCAGTGGCCAGGCTCTGCTCGAAGGCCTGGGACTGTCCGTTGGTGCGGTAGAGGATGGCCACCTCGGAGAGCGGCACCCCTTGTTCCTGCAGCGCCTTGATCTCGGAGGCGATCCACCCGGCCTCGGTGTCGTCATCGGCGTGCTGGATCAGCTTCGGGACCGGGCCGCGCTCGCGCTGGGAGATCAGCTGCAGCGGCTCGGGCCAGGGCGCCGGATCGGTGAGGCGAACCGTCTCTCGGGTGCGGTCGGCCAGCAGCGAGTTCGCCAGCTTCACCACCTCGGGGGTGGAGCGGTAGTCACGGACCAGCTTGACCAGGTTCGCCTCGGGGTGGCGGCGCTTGAAGCCGAGCAGGTAGTCCGGGGTGGCGCCGGTGAAGGAGTAGATCGTCTGGGCGGCGTCGCCGACCACGCAGATCTCGTCGCGTCCACCGAGCCAGAGGTCGAGCATCCGCTGCTGCAGCGGGGAGACGTCCTGGTACTCGTCGACCACGAAGTGGCGGTACTGCTGGCGCACCTGGGCGGCCACCCGCTCATCGTCCTCCAGGATGCCGACGTTGAGCAGCAGCACGTCCTCGAAGTCGATCAGGTGCTTGTCCAGCTTCACGTCCTCATAGGACTGATACAGCTTGGCGAAGGTGCGGTGGTCCACTCCCCCGGGCGCGGGCCGGCCAGCGCCCTCGGCGGTGGCGACCTCCAGGTAGGACTCCGGGGTCAGCGTGGAGACCTTCGCCCATTCGATCTCGCTGGCGAGGTCGCGCAGCGCGGCACGGTCGGTGGTCACGTGCAGCCGGCGCGCGGCCTCGGCGAGCAGCCGGACCTTGTGGTCGAGGATCTGCGGCATGGTCCCGCCGATGGCGACCGGCCAGAAATACTGCAGCTGGCGCAGCGCGGCGGCGTGGAAGGTGCGCGCCTGGACCCCGGGGGCGCCCAGCGCGCTGAGCCTCGAGCGCATCTCGGCGGCGGCGCGGGCGGTGAAGGTCACGGCGAGCAGCCGGTGCGGATCATAGACCCCGGCGCGGACGCCGTAGGCGATCCGGTGCGTGATCGCGCGGGTCTTGCCGGTACCGGCCCCGGCGAGGATGCACAGCGGACCCTTCAGCGTGGAGGCGGCCAGGCGCTGTTCCTCGTCGAGTCCGTCGAGGATCGCTTCGGGCGGGGCGGCGGCCAGCTGGGTGGCGGAGAGCGTGTGTCCGGTGGAAGAGCTGGAGGAGAAGGCGGGCTGACTCATCGGGGCTGCTGTCCTCGCTGACCGGGCCGGCCGTTTGTGCTGCCAGTATTCGCGCGGCTGGGGGCCGGGCGCGGCTGGGCATCGGAGACCGCGTTGATCAATGTTCCGTGCCAGCGTTCGATCAGCGCCCGGGAGATCGAGGAGCGGGTCGGCAGGGTGACCTCCCCGGCCTCGGCCGCCTCGGTGAGCTCTGCGCGGGTGAACCAGCGGACGTCACGGATCTCGTCGCCGTCGGGCCGGGCCACGGAGGCATCACAGGCCACGGCGAAATGCCCGAGCATCAGCGAGCGCGGGAAGGGCCAGGACTGTGACCCCATATAGCGGATATCGGAGACGACGACGCCGGCCTC
The DNA here is from genome assembly GCF_022565895.1 of Nesterenkonia sp. YGD6. Lineage (NCBI taxonomy): Bacteria > Bacillati > Actinomycetota > Actinomycetes > Micrococcales > Micrococcaceae > Nesterenkonia > Nesterenkonia sp. YGD6. Next base: position 501,214 of record NZ_JAJOYY010000001.1, read on the forward strand.
CTCCTCGATCTCACGGGCCAGTGCCGCTTCCACCGACTCCCCGGCCTCGACGAACCCGGCGAAGGTCGAATAGCGGCAAGTGTCCCAGCGGTGGGCCGAGCCCAGCAGGATCCGGTCATCAGAGTCCAGCACTGCGGTGATCACGGCGGGGTCGGTGCGCGGGAAGGTCTGCGCCCCACAGTGGGGGCACACCCGGCGCCAGCCCGAGACCTCCACCTCGGTGGCGGTTCCACAGGAGGCGCAGAAGCGGGTGCCGACATGCCAGGCGGTGATCGCCAGCGCCTGGGTGAGCAGGGCGGCGTCGAGCGGGGTCAGCTGAGATCCGGCGAAGGCAAGGTCAGCCCAGGTGGTCCCGGCGGCGACGTGCTCATCGGCGGGCTTGGGGTGCGCCACCGTGACCACGTGAACGAGCGCGGCCGCGCCACCGCGGCTGCCGGAGACACCGTTGCTGGCAGCTCCGTCGGGCAGCTCGGCGGGATCCACGGCACCGAGCGCCACGGCACCCTCGGGCAGCGGGCCGGTCGCCTCTTCGTAGTCCAGCCGGTTCCCACTGAGCCGGGCGCGACGGCCGTATAGGCGCAGCACCCGGGTGCCGGGGGTGGACCAGACTTCGCTGAGCCATTCGGGGCGTTTGCGCTGGGCGTCGAGGCGGTCGATCCGGGCCCCGTCCTGGGGCAGGACGAGCAGGCCTTCACCAGGGTCCCGGAGGTGCATATGCATATCCTCCACCGTACCGGGCCCGAGACTGCGGGGAGCACCCGCAGGACCTATGTGGACAGTGAGGATCGCCGCACCGAGAGGACCGCATGAGTGCCAATCCCGTGTGATTTCATCAATTCAGCGTGGCCCGGCCGCGCGTATGGGGTCTGACCCCATACGCTGGTCCTCGTGCGATGGACATCGATGGAACTTGCGGCCCTGGCGACCGCGGCAGTGCCGGGCCTTTCCCCGACCGGCGTGGCCGCGGCGGCCGACGACGCCCGCGACTTCACGTCCGCCGTCGTCATCGACTCTGAAGGTCACCGCTGGAGGATCCGCTCTCCGCAGCACCAGGAAGCGGCGATGCGCCTGGAGACCGAGCTGCAGGTGCTGCGCGGCTTCTCCACCGGCATCCGCGCCGAGCTGCCCTTCCGGGTCCCCTCCGTCGCCGGCGCCGTGCGCCGCGGGGAGATGCGCACCTTCGTCTACAACCACCTGCCCGGCACCTCGCTGGAGCTCAGCGAGCTCTCCATGCAGCCGCAGGCCGTCATCGAGGACATCGGGCGCACCATCGCCGCGATCCATGACCTCGACGAGGCCGTGGTGGACAACGCCGACCTGCCCCGATACTCCGCCGAGCGATACCGCCAGCGTCGACTCAACGAACTGGACCAGGCTGCCACCACCGGGGAGATCCCGGCCCTGCTGCTGCGCCGCTGGGAGCACGCCATGGAGGACCGCGAGCTCTGGGGCTTCACCCCCGCCGTCACCCACGGGGACCTGCACGAGGATTCACTGCTGATCGAGGGCAAGCGCGTCATGGCCGTCACCGGCTGGACCGACCTGCACAGCGGCGATCCGGCGGATGACTTCGCCTGGCTCACCGCTGCCGGGGATGCCGAGTTCACCGAGAAGGTCCTCGCCGCCTACCGCCGCCACCGCACCGGCGAGGTCGACGAGCACCTGATGCGCCGCGCCGCCCTGACCGCGGAGTTCGCGCTGGCCCAGTGGCTGGTCCGCGGGCACGCCAGTGAGAACCCGGAGATGATCGCGGAGGCGAGGGGTCTCCTGGAACAGCTCAAGACAGACATCGAGACCTACGGCGGACAGCCGATCGCATTGACCCCGGTGGCGGGCGATGAACCCGCCGCGCCCGCCGAGGAACAGGACTCCCGTCCTGTGGCCCGCGCTGGTGCCGCGGCGACCGTGGCCGACACCGGCGAGTGGGCGGACTCCGGCGAGGACGACGACGAGCCCGCCGTCATCACCGACGCCGGCGCCACCCAGACCAGCCACCACCAAGACCTCACCGAGGACGCCGGCGCCACCGGCGAGGTCCCGGCGTTCGCGCCCCGCCCGCTGCCCGGGGATGAGCCCACCGGCTCCATTCCGGTCATCGCGAACGAGCCCCCTGCCGAGGAGCCCATTCCCGACGTGATCTTCGATGAGGAGGACGAGGGCGACCTCCCGATCCACCCCGATGAGGCCTCGGAGCGTCGGGCGAAGGATAAGCACTTCTTCCCCGCGGTCGCCTCGGCGACTTCGGCGGCCTCCACGGGGTCTGCATCTTCGGCCCAGTCGGCACGTTCCGCCGAGTCTGCCCAGTCCGCCGCCTCGGCACAGTCGACATCCTCTGCGCAGTCTGTGCCGGCTGCGCAGCCGGTGCCCCCCGTGCAGCCGGCAACAGCAACCTCCTCGGAGCAAGGCGAATCTCCCGATTCACCTGAGTCCCCGGACTCACCAGAGTCCGCCGACTCCGCCCCCTCCCCGGAAGAGTCCGAGGGCGGGAACGAGTCGATCTATCAGCGGCACCCGGGCCTGCGCCCACCGACCGCCTGAATCTCCTGGTTCGGCCTCCTCACCGCCGAGGAGAGGCCTGTCCAGGACCCCTGCACGTCAGGCCCTCAACGTCGAGGTGCGGCGCCGCCCCGGGAATGATCCCCGCCGTGGCGCAGTTGTCGGATGAGTGTCTTCTCCCGGCTTCTCGGATTTGGCAGGCTCCACGCGCGCTCTGACAGGTGCACCCCACCATTGACCGGCTGCAGCACAGGATGACGATATGACCACGGCGGAACAGACCTCAGCAGGCACGACCTCTCCGAGCGCGACCCCCGCGAAGCCCAAGTACACCCGCAGACAGGTGGCGCTGGCGATCGTGGCACTGTCCATCGGCGGGTTCGCCGTGGGTGTCACCGAGTTCGCGATAATGGGGCTCCAGCTTGAGGCCGTCGCCGATCTCGGCATCACCATCCCGCAGGCCGGCATGTTGATCAGCGCCTACGCCATAGGTGTGGTCATCGGCGCGCCCATACTTTCCATCCTGGGTGCCAAACGGGAGCGGAAGGCCTATGCCCTGCTGCTGCTGGGCGTCTTCGTGTTCGGCCATGTGCTGAGCTTCTTCGCACCGAACTACGAGACCATGTTGATCGCCCGGTTCCTCTCCGGACTCCCCCACGGCGCGTACTTCGCCGTGGCTGCGCTGATGGCGGCCGAAATGGCGGGCCCTGCCAAGCGCAGCCGTGCGATCGCCGTCGTCCTGGGTGGTCTGGCGATCTCCAACGTGCTCGGCGTACCGGTGGTGACCGCGCTGGGTCAGCAGTTCGGCTGGCGCTGGATGTTCATCTCGGTGATCGTGCTCGCGCTGATCACCATGGTCGCGGTGGCCCGCTACGCGCCGCGGCAGATGCCCCCGGCGAAGGCCACGATGCGTTCCGAGATCAAGGGCCTGAAGAACAAGCGTCTCTGGGTGGGTATCATGCTCGCCGTGGTCGGCTTCTCCGGGATGTTCGCGCTCTATTCCTACATCGCCCCGGTCAGCACCGAGGTCACCGGCTTCCCAGAGAGCGCGCTGCCCTGGGTGGTGGGGCTCTTCGGTGCCGGCATGGTGGTCGGTAACTTCGTCGGCGGCTGGGCGGCGGACAAGTCCGTGCTGGGCACCGTGGTGGTCGCAATGGCCCTGGTGGCGGTGTTCATGGTGCTCTTCGCCTACACCGCGCACATCCCGGTGCTGATGCTGATCTTCCTGTTCCTGGTCGGCCTCTCGGCCAGCGCGCTGGGCCCGTCGATGCAGACCCACCTGATAGACACCGCCCCGGATGCACCGCAGCTCGCAGCCTCGCTGCACCACTCCGCGTTCAACGCCGCCAACGCGCTCGGCGCCCTGGTGGGCGGCCAGGTGATCGCCGCCGAGATGGGCTTCCGCGCCCCGAGCTATGTCGGCGCCGGAGCCGCCGTGCTGGGTGTCATCGTGGCGCTCTACGCGATCCACCTGACCCGGAAGATGAAGACCCCGCGCGTCGCGATCTGAGCGCTTGAGGTTCCGCAGGGTGACGGTGTCTTGGCAGCGCGTTGCCGTGAGTTCAGGTAGGTGCTTCGCGAGGACTGCGGACATGCACTCGAGCAATTTTCGTTGGATGGCAAGGATACATTTCATCCAGTTGGCGCATCGCGGGTCACAACCCGGTCTCAGGTGAACCGAGGACCAATCCGTCAGTAATAGTCCGCAGGTCCACTAGCTAGTCGATGACCACGCTACATAGGAGAACCAAGTCCGATTCAATCAGCGCCGCCAAGCCACGGCAGTGTGGCAAAGCCCTTTGAGTTGTCACTCTCGATCCTCGAGACCCTCTGTGCAGAACATATCGTGGTGGACGTCTGCTCTAATTCTCTTGCGCGCCTGCGGTAGCCCCATTCATCATCCTTGTGCCGAGCACGCCGGACGATGAAGCTGCGAAATGGCGACTTCAATACGTCTAGATCCTGGCAGACCTGAATCTTCGTCACACTGGCATCGTCGGTCTCGAGCCCAGAGACTTCGAACTCCTTGCGAGGGGTCTCGATTGGGCGAGTCTCGCATTTTTCTCGTCAGGACGGAGGCCAACCGCATACTCAGCAAACCGATCACTCTCCGGGCTATCGTCGACGTGTAGCCCCCGAGTCGCGACCCATTGGTACTAACATGAGGTTGATGCGCCATTCGCCAGAGACGTGTGCAAGTTAAAGAGACATGAGGGGACCGTGAATCTGTGGCCAAAATTAGGATTATTCGTTGGTCGAGTGAACTCACCCGAGAGTGTGGCACGCAGAAGTATCCTCGCACCCGGACTGCCAGCCGGAATCGGAAGTCCCACTTGACCAAGTTTCAAATCACGGTTCCGCTGCACCGAAACCAGATTGATTCGCTCGTGCACGCCACTGAGCTTAATGCCGGGCTTCAGAACTGGTACGAATTTCTCAGGGAGCGGGTGATTCCTTTACGGCGGGACACTTTGTGTCGCGTTATCAAGGGCTATCCCGATGACTACGAGCACGGCTCGACAAAGTCTGTCGATCAAGAGTTCGATGACTTCGCTGAGCGCACAAGTCCGCCCGGAGTTCGGAACCCACAGAGGCGGAGTGCCCGCGCAGGGACGTCTCTGGCGCCCAGACCCATCAGATTGTCAAGTAAGGAGTAGCCCATGAAGATCACCCCATCCCCAAGGATCCTCTCCATGCTTGGCGAGATCGAAATCGCTGACTGGCAGTGCCTTGCTGAACTCATCGACAACAGCATCGACGCCGTTCAGACACGCAAGACTGGCACGCCAAATCCCCATGGCGAGGTTGATAATGCCGCCCAAATTGACGTCCTCTTGCCCACCGCCAGAACCGAACGTGCCGACGCTGAAGTCGAGGTGAGGGATCGCGGACGCGGCATGAGCCAGGAACAGCTTCGCAAGGCGGTGCGTGCCGGCTGGACAGGCAATGACCCCTTCGAACAGCTCGGTCTTTTCGGCATGGGCTTTAATGTCGCCACCGCACGCCTCGGCAGAGTAACCGAGGTCCTGACAACCACCGCAGGTGAGTCAACGTGGCGAGGGGTGCGGATAGACCTGGACAAAATTGGGGACGACTTCGACGTCCCTGAGTTCACGGTTCCGAAAGACGACGCTACGACCCACGGCACCAAGATTCGTGTCACGCGCTTGGATCCAGACCGGTACCGATACCTAGCTGGTCGTTTCGAGGTAATCCAGACGAAGTTGGGGGAGATCTACTCCTGGCTCCTAGAGAACTCCAAAGTGAACCTCCGCGTCAACGGTAAAGTGGTTCGACCATACACCCACTGTGTTTGGAGCGATACTCGCTATGTAACCTACGGTGCCGGTCGAAACCAGGAACAAATCCCTGCGGTAATCAGAATCGATAAGCAGCTCGCCGACGCCCAAGCCTGCAAAAATTGCGGCCACTGGCAGAACCTAGGGAATTTTGAATGCGAACGTTGCCTCAATTCGTCCCTTGAAGTACGTGAAAGGCGTATTACCGGCTGGGTTGGCATTCAACGATACTTGGACTCCAATAACTTCGGCATCGACTTCATTCGCAATGGGCGCAAGATTCTGGTGCACGAGAAGTCCGTGTTCGAGTGGGTGGATCCGAATGACTCGATGACTAGACAACATGAGTACCCCATCGAGCTTCCAGCTAATAAGGGGCGAATCGTCGGCGAAATTCACCTCGACCATGTCCCAGTCGACTATAAGAAGGATCGGTTCGAGACCTCCTCCCGGGACTGGATCTTCGCCATCAATTATCTGCGCGGGGAAGGACCACTGCGCCCCAGGGCGGCGACCAAAGCAGGGTATGAGCAGAACGACTCACCGATCGGTAAACTTTTTCGGGGCTACCAGCGGAACGATCCAGGTCGAAAGTGTCTGATCCCCGGCGATGGGAAGACCGCTATACATACGACGGCCGCCGCTTGGGGACAGTTGTTCCACCGCGGTGACGCTGAATACCAGAACGACCAAAAATGGTGGGAGGCGGTGATCAACCACGAGGAAGACGTGGCGCGGAAAAACGCGCCCGGTCCTGAAGAGAGTGGCTCGAGTGATGACGATGCCATCCTTCGTGCGTTGGGAGTGCCGAAATCGAGCACCTCGGAAGTGGCCCCCAGGATCGACGCGGGTAACGCCCAATCCCCTGTCCAAGTTGTTTCGACTAAGCCAAAGACCGTATCGGACCAGGTTGACGCACTTTTGAAAGACGCTAAAGGGAAGCCGGCACTGACTCGTGAGTATCGGATTCACGCGATCAGTGACCACCTGGACATTCAAGCCTGGGAGGTAAAAAAACCGATCGAAATCGGCACTAACGCCAGACGATCACCTGTGTATCTGTACCCAACGGGTGGCGGCGCAGCGCACCTCTTCATCGACACGACTCACGATACGTTCCGGACCCACGGGGCCGAAGTCCTCGAAATCGTGTCTGCGGAAGTCGCCCACTTTCTAGGAGTGCGGAAAAATGCGCTCGGTAACGAATGGAGACTTTCGCAACTCATTGCGGAACTGCGCCAGGACACCTTTAAGGATGCCAATCTCGACTTTACTACTGTGCAGGAGTCCACCCGGAGTGTCATCGGCCGAATCAGCACCCTAATCTCCTCATCGGCCGAAGAGGACCCCCAACGGGCCTGGGCGATGTTGAGTCGTCAGGACATCTCCCGAATGGAGACGACATACGCCTCCCGAGGAGAAATCCTACGCTCGGACACAACAGACTTCATTGAACACGTATCAGCCCTCTATCTTGTGCGTTTATTGGAGACTTGGCCGGAAATTTTCACGGATGGAAACGTCTTCGAGGATCGTTATGCCTCTTTGACGTCCGATGAAGCTAAACAACTCGTCAAGTCCCAGTTGATGAGCTTGCTACTCGACTGCGCGTCGGTGGCGTCCGAGGAGCGAGAAGTTGCCTCCCTCAACGTCCTAAAACGGGCCCGTCTTTCTCTAGAAATGCTCGAGCAGAGGATTGCTCAGGCGTGAGCTCACCTACCTGGCTATGCCCCGGTCCGCTCAAGGACGCTGGACCCGCAGGCCTAGTTAAGGCGACGGAACGGGTTCTCTGGCACCTGGGATTCAATGACGTGCGCGCCATAGATGGTGCGGGTGATCGGGGCGGGGACATCCTCGCGGTTCGGGAAAATGCGGAATGGGTCATCCAGTCCAAATGGTCCACAGCAGGCCCCATTGACGCTGCGGGGGTCAACGAGGTCAGTGAGGCGTTCGCGCACTATCGGGCTGACCACGCTGTGCTAGTGACGAATACGGACCTGTCCGCTCCCGCCCGAAAGCGAATAAAGGCTCTAGAAGCGGTAGGCGTACGCATCGACGTGTGGAACGGTGCCACCCTCGCGCGGCTCGGCTCTGGGATGGACGAGGCCGTCCCCAATCGACACGAAGCCCGTGACTATCAAGAGCAGGCAGTCGAGGCGATCGAAGCAGATCTGGAATCGCGAGGAAAAGCACTTCTCATCCTGGCTACCGGACTAGGTAAGACAGTGGTCGGTGGTAACGTAATCAATCGATTCGTCCAGCGCCACCCAGGAGCCAACGTCCTGGTGTTGTCTCACCTCAAGGAGCTGTCCGCTCAACTCGAGCGTGCTATGTGGAGCCACGTTTCGAAGAACGTTCCCACCAACTTGCTCACAGGTGACGACAAACCTGCCGAACGCAGTGGGATACTCGCCGCCACCATCGAGTCCGCCGTCGGAGCTGTCCATGAAGGCTACCGACCAGACCTAATCATGATCGATGAAGCGCATCACGTGGGAGAGAACAGCCGTTACCGGCAACTTCTCGACTTGGTGCCTGACGTACCATATTTCGGCGTCACCGCAACGCCATGGCGAGGCGACGAATTCGACTTGTCTTCGGTGTTCGGAGAACCTTCCTACAAGATGGGGATCGCTACCGGCATGGCTCGCGGCTGGCTGTCTGAAGTTGACTACAGAATGTTCGTCGACGATATCGACTGGGACCTCGTTCGCGCGGAGTCAGAAAACGGCTACTCCATCAGCGAACTCAACGGTCGACTATTTTTGCCACAACGGGACGCCGAAATCTTAGATGAGCTCCGGAATGTCTGGATGAGCACTGTGGAACCCAGAGCCATCGTGTTCTGCCGAACTATTTCCCATGCGGAAGAGTTCGCGCGGTTATTGCGACAATCCAATCCTGCCTGGCAAAGCGCGGCCGCATTGCACTCTGGTATCTCCATTCAGCAGCGGAATGTTCTTCTGAACCAATTCAAACTCGGTCGAACTCGGATACTAACGTCCGTTGACGTACTCAATGAAGGTGTTGACGTTCCGGACGTTAATATAATTGCATTCCTGCGCGTGACCCATTCCAGACGTATCTTCGTCCAACAACTTGGCCGCGGGTTGAGACTGGCCAAGAACAAAGACCATTTAAAGGTACTTGACTTCGTCACTGATGTACGCCGGGTAGCTGCGACCCTGAACCTTCGTCGCGAGATCGACGGTGAGGTCGAGCGCCTGAACCTAGAGGGGGCGCCTGCTGACGGCATTACGTTCTCCGATGAGACCGTCGGAACTCTCCTAGAACACTGGATAAAGGACGCTGCGAACGTAGAGTCGTCGTCAGATGAAGTAAGGCTCCAGTTCCCTCCGGAACTGCGTTGAGTGGGTAAGGAGACGGACAATGGCGACTGGACGGATCCCACGAAGCACTCGCGAAGACGTGGCCAAAAGGATCCTCGAACGAGCCGTAGAACTTGGATGGGAAGACATGACCCACGGCGAACGGTCGGCAACCTACGAACAGTGGGTAGTTGACCCGCAGATTGGTGGCATGATCGGAGCGTACTTGCCGGCTGAACGAGTCCGGGTGTGGATCAAGGACGGCCCCATGAAGGAATACCGTCGGGCTAGAAGAGGGTTAGGTCCGTATGCCAAGTTCGTGCCCACCGCTGTGGCCATGGAAGGGATGATCAGCACCATCGTCCTTGGAAGTGAATGGGCTGTCCTGCCTCAAACTATCGGGGTCAAGCCCTCTCGGTTCACCGCGATCGGCCCTGAAGAAGACGAAGTAACCATTTATTGGGGCAACCCTTCGGACCTCAAACACATCGTGTGGGGAGGACTGATCGCGCCGCGCCACGTCACCATCCGCATGGTTGTCGTGTCTACTCCTACACAGCCGCTCACAAGCGACACGAAGGCCCTCATTCATTCCCTGCAATCCAAACTCGGGACAGACATTAGAATGATTGACCGATGACGCATTCCACCCAAACAGGCCCCAACTTCGAGCCCGCGTCACTAGCACACCTAGTGGAAGAGTTTTCGCGCCTGGACCCGAGGCAGCAAGACGCACTCCTCCGGCACGGATACGGGCAATCCAGAGGTCCCCGCACCCTTGCTGAACTGGGTGCCAAATATAATGTGACACGGGAACGGATCCGTCAACTGGAAAACCGTGCAAAGGGTGTTCTCCTAGATTCCCTAAACACTCTCCTACCCGAGTGGCGCAAACAAGTTCTCGAATCTTTCGAGAATCGGCCCGTTGTACACTTGAACCAAGTAGCACGCGCGATTAGTTCCGGCGAGGCAGGCTTAGCAATCGCCCCCATAATTCTCGACGAGCTCGAGTTTCGGCCGGTCAAGAAAGCTAAGTGGTGGTACTCCCTCGATCCTAGCGCTGTTCAAGAAATCCTGGATTCGATGTCGCCCACTGGTCCCATTCTAAAGAATGACTGGGAGGAACTCATCGAGTCCTCAGCGCTGCCTCCCGACTTCTATGGCACGTTAGCCAGCCTCATACCAACCGTGGAATTCGGGCGGCATCTAGTGCGCAAGAATTCTCAGCGCTACGACAAAATTGCCGCAGTCCTCATGGACGGGCCACTTCGGACTGATGAGATAGTTAAACGAACAAAATTGAGCGCAAACTCCGTCCGAAGCGCCCTCGACCATTACGATGATTTTATCTCCCTTTTGAAGAGCCGGTGGGCGCTTATAGGCACCGTAGAGGGGCCCAAATACCGAAGCACTCTTCCTGCCGTACTCGACATCTTAAAAGAAGAAGGTCCGCAGAGTTACCGCGACTTGGTGCGCAAGGTCACTGCGGTTCACGACGTCAGTCCCTGGCGAGTAGACCAATGTCTGGACAACTACCAAATCGGAAACATGGCCGACGGGCGGATCTGGCTCGTCGAGCATGGCGCACAGAAACCTAGTGAAACCGAACCAGAACAGCCTGAACACATGGTTGCGATCGGAGACCGGGTAGGAATTCGTCAAACCGCCAATTACGACCATGTCCGGGGAAGCGGTTTCCTCGTGAATAAGTGGCTATGCTGGCGACTTGGACTCCGAGCAGCCCCACAGTCCGTAACCTTTGAGTCTGAACTCGGGAGCGAGCTCACAATTACCCGTACGGGCCAAAAAGCCTCCTTAAGCTCTGTCCGCAGCGCATTGGAGTACTTTGGCGTCATCGAGGGCTGTGAATTTGTGATTACTTTAGATATCGAACGGCAGGCATGGTCACTCAACCATACTTGTCCAGTTGATGGATGTTCGGCCATCTGAATCCGCCTGCGCCTCGGAAGAAATAATCTTCGTTGCTCTCCTGGCTGTCATGGTCAACAGTCTCTGGAGTTGATTTCCCGCCCTTTTCTTCCCCGGGGAGGCTCAATCCGGAGACCAATACCATGCGTGAAGCGGCCCCTTGTTTCAACAGCTCGACGCCTGGAAATGGTTTCTTCAGTCATTAGAGTTAATGTGGCAGCAGCACCGGTTGCCCCATCGACTACAGGATCTGTTGAGGCAGTAATTCTAAGCTCGACGACTCAGCCTGGTGCACTAAGGCGCTCGACCGACAGTTGACCACTTCGACCAGAAATCTTAATTCCTCATGCTATTACTTCAATTACAGTAAGTTTTATAATTGGCTTATACTAGCAAAATATTTCTAAGTATTTTTGTTATATAACATTTATTAAACTTCACATTTTATATTTTTTATATGGCATATCTACGGTGACCTTGGATCGTAGACACCACTTTGGATTCTTGTCGCTACTTGCCATTTAAAATAATGGGCGCGGCTACGAAAGAGGAGGGCGCCGTCCTGGGCCAGGTCTACGCGACTCCCATAAGTGAGCTGTCGGGGACAGCCTTAGCCCGGGCGTTCGATACTCTCAGGTGATTCGCAACGCTTTCCATTACGACTCTTGCCAGCTCAACGGGCACTGCGTTTCCGATCTGGCGCATCACCTCTCCCCAGGAACCGTGAAGCGCATAACCGTCTGGGAATGTCTGCATTCGCGCCGCTTCCCGCACTGTGAAGTAACGAACGTTCCCGTCCGGGTATCGAATCATATTCTCACCGCCAGGTACACCATGACCTCCCGCTTTCAGTGCTTTGGATGGAGAGTCGATCGGGGAGCCCGTGTGACCAGGATAGGTGCGCGCACCAGGCTGGAGGACATGATCCATCCATCTCCTAGACCCAGCCGGATCCGGCTCAGGTAAGCCTTCGATGGCATCCCGAACGGTCAACCATGGCTTCAGCGTGGGGTCGCCACCTGCACGCAAAACGTTTTCGCGGTGACTCGAAGGAACTTGGTGCCTAGCCCAATAGTATCCGTTCACTTGTGTGGCCAAAAGTGCTGCTCCGGAATGTGTGGGTTGGGGAAACGTCCATTCTTGTTCTATATCGCTCCGGAATCCGATAAGAAAAACCCGATGTCTATGCTGCGGCACCCCATAGTCAGCCGCGTTGACGACCTTAGTGACTAAGTTGTACTGCAAGTCAGTTCCCGGTGCGGCGTGCGCTGCTTCTAACCGGCGCAGGTGCTCCGTCCAGGATTCACCGTCTGACGCGCGGAGCATAGGGTGCTGCAATCGTAATTGGATGTATTTGAAGTATTCGTGGAAAGTCGCGCGCGTGAGGCCACGAACGTTCTCTACAACGAACGCCCTGGGTTGCACTGCCGCGATCGCCTCCGTCATCGCTGGAAACATGTCACGGGGATCGTCTGCCGCGCGAGCACGCCCCCCTGTCGAGAACGGCTGGCAGGGAGGCCCCCCCGAAACGACATCAATGTCATTCTGCGCATACGCGGACCAGTCAACGGCACGAACGTCGCCGCGGATGACCTCGAGATTTCGGACCAAGCTGTAGTCTGCGCGGCGGTTTTGTTCGAGGCTGTCACAAGCCCATCGATCCCACTCAACTGCGGCGGTGTGTTGGATACCGGCCATAGAGGATCCTAAAAGGAGGCCTCCACCTCCCGCGAATAGTTCAATGCCGTTTAGGATCACGCAGGCACTCCTTCCTTGTAGCTAAGTGTCTCGACTTTACGTGATCCAGCGCGGGCGCATCGCGTCCACCGTGCCGCTATGGCCCTTCGTCAGCTACCAAACGCTCGTCTCGCGCCATGGACGTAATCTTCTAGTTCTTCTTTCTTGGGAAGCTGTGTCCCCGGCACGGTCACCCCGTGCTCCACGTAGAAGAACGACGCTCCGATCTGTTCCAGCGGCACACCATAGAGCCGGTGGAAAGCCAGCCGGTAGACCGCCAGCTGGATCTGCTTCTCGCGCAGGTCCTTGCCGGTGGGCACCATGCCGGTCTTCCAGTCCACCAGGTCCCAGCTGCACTGCTGCATCTGCGCATTCCGGTCCTCCGCTGACTTCAGCTCCCAGCGCTCAAAGTCGGCAGCGGTGAGATCCTGGCCGGCGTCGTCCTTGCCGAAGATGGCATCGATCCGGCCACGGACGACGACACCGTCCAGTGTCGTCTCCACCGGGATCTCAGCCGCGTACAGGCGTCGCTGCGCCCATTCGGTCTGGGTGAATCGCTCCTTGACCGTGGATAGGTCGAAGGCATCGTCCAGGTCCTCATCGCCGCGGTGCGGCTCCTCGATCCCGGGCAGTCGGCTGCGGGTCTCGTAGAACTCCTCGATCCATTCGTGCATCACGGTGCCGCGGCGTGCCGCCTGGGAGGGTTTCACGGGCACGGGACGCCGGGCGAACTCGGCCATGGACTCGGCGTTGCGGGCCATGCCCACCACGCTGGAGACGCTGATGTGCGCCGGGAAATGCGGCTTCCCGGTCCCGCGCTGCTGCTCACGCGCCCGGTCCACGACCCATTCGGCCTCCTGCTCCCACGGAGTCAGCGGCAGAGCCGCCGCACCAGCCTCGGCGGACGTCACGTCGGGCTGCGCGCGGTCGGTGATGGCGTGTTCCACCAGCTGGGCGGCCCGGGTCAGCGCAGCCCGGCGACCGGGCTGCGCCTTCGGTGACTCCACCGTGCTGATCTGAGGCAGCGTGGTCTGTTCACCCTCTGTCACCTGTCGCCGGTAGCGGCCGATCGGCAGCGGAGCCAGCGGGTCATAGGGCCACTGGGCCCCGAAGAGGTCGTTGCCCACAGGGTTGTCCTTCATATCGACCACCTCTGCCCACTCCAACGCCGCCGAGGCGTCGCCGAAGCCATCGGCCACCTGGCGGATCTCCTCGATGAACTCTGAGGGCTCCTTGCCGGCAGAGGTGCCATAGAAGCAGGCGCCGGTGCACAGCAGCAGCTTCTTTGCTCGCGTCACCGCGACATACGCCAGTCGCCGTTCTTCTTCTCGGCTGAAGTCCTTCACGTCCTCGGTGAAGACCCTGTTGTCTTCGGTGAACTGCTTCCAGCCGCCCACCCCGGCCGACACCGCCCAGGAGCGCAGATCAGGCTGTTCGGACTCCCACTGCGGGATGCTGCGGCGATCTCCGCGCAGCCGGGCCGGGAGCATGCCGTTGCTGCCGGTCCACCGGTCGGCCTTAGCGCTGGGGAATTTGTCCTCGCGCAGCCCGGCGACGGCGACCACGTCCCATTCGAGTCCCTTGGACGCGTGGATGGTCATCAGCTGGATCGCTCCGGGGGTCGGTTCGACGTCGGCCTGCTCCAGACCGCGTTCCTTCTCCTCGGCGGCGTCCAGCCAGTCCAGGAAGCTGCGCAGGTCCGGGGTGGTCTCGGTGGCTGCGTAGCTTTCGGCCTGATCGATCAGCGCGTCGAGCTGACGGGCGGCGTAGTGCTGCTCCTCCCAGGGGCGGGCCGCGACTTCGATGTCGAGACCGGTGTCGCTGACGATACGTTGGATCAGCACGCCGAGGTCCAGCGTGGCCCACTGGCGCACCCGCCGGATCTGCTCCTTGGCCAGCAGCAGCCGGCGGTGCCCTTCGGCGGACAGACCGAGCTGCTCAGCGTGCTCTGGGGAGTCCTTGAGCCGTTCCAACGCTTCGACCAGGGAGGCGCGTTCGTCCATCTCGAGTTCGGTGGACTCGTACCGGTCCTCGGCGTCGGTGACCCCCTCCCCCGACGCGGCGCTGCCCTCGGGCTGTTCGGAGATGGGGGCGCGCAGCCGCAGGCCCTCGAGGTCGCGGGCGGAGCGCTGCAGCTGAAGCAGGTCACGGGGCCCGATCCGGTAGCGGGCGCCGGCGAGGATCCGGATCAGCGCATCGGAGCGGCCGGGGTCGGCGATGACCCGCAGATAGGCGAGCACCTCGGCCACCTCGGAGGTGCTCAGCAGCCCGGAGAGTCCAACCAGCTCGTAGTCCAGTCCTGCGAGGCGCAGCTGTTCGGCGATGGTCTCTAGCTGGGCTCGGGTCCGGGCCAGCACCGCGCAGCTCGGAGCCTTGTCTTGCGGGTCTCGCGGAGGGTCGGGCTGCAATGCGGCGCGGAGCTCTTCGGTGATCGCCTGGGATTCCTCGATGTCTGAGGTGTACCAGCCGTAGCGCACCGTGGCGGTGTGGGCGCCGTCGGGTGGACTCAGTGGTTTGAGCTGCCCGCGCAGGTGCGCATTGTGCGCCCGCCACGGCTTGTCGAGGGAGTCTGCGGCGTCCGGGGCGAAGGGAGTCACCAGCCGGTTCGCGACGTCGAGGATTCGCTCGCCATTGCGCCAGGCGATGGTGAGCTGCAGCAGCGCTGCGGGCCGACGCTGGCCCGAATCGGGGTCCACCGCGGGGAAGGACTGGGGGAAGTCGAAGAGCTGCCCGGCAGAGGCGCCGCGGAACCCGTAGATGGACTGATTGGGGTCCCCGACGGCGGTGACCGCGTGGCCCATCCCGCCGCCGGAGCCGCCGGCGCCGTAGAGGCTGCTGAAGAGCGCGAGCTGCGCATAGGAGGTGTCCTGGAACTCATCCAGCAGCACCACCTTGTACTTCTCCCGTTCGGCCTCCCCTGCGCTGGGGACGTCCTGGGCGATCTGGGCGGCGAAGCGCAGCAGGTCCCCGTAGTCCATGAGGCCTTCGGTGAGCTTCTTCTCCTGGTAGCGGCGGGCTAGCTCGGCCATCTCGCGGCGCACCCGCAGCGCGCGGACGAGTGCGGTCTGATCCTTGCTCAGTGCCGCGCCGGCCTCCTGCCAGGCATTCACTCGGGCCAGTTCGACGTCGATGTGGGCCTCCACCGCCTCCGGGGTCTGCAGGTGTTCGGCGCAGTCTCCGGCCAGGCGCATCACGTATCCGGCGAGGTTGCCTGCCGACTGTTCGGCCTCCACGAGCACCTCGGCGCGGTCATAGGCGCTGACCAGCCGGTGCACCAGTTGCCAGGCCTTGGCCTCCCCGATGAGCTGGGTCTCCGGTTCCAGGCCGATCTGCAGACCGTATTCGGTCACCAGGGTGTTCGCGTAGGAGTGATAAGTGGAGACCGCCGGGGCCAGCAGCTCGGAGATGTCGGCGTGTTCCACGGTGTCGGAGACCTCCACGGGGACCACATCGGCCGGGGAGATCAGCTCCGCCTCCAGCAGCTGCTCGAGCTTCCGGGTGATCCGTTCGCGCAGCTCTCCGGCGGCCTTCTTGGTGAAGGTCACGCCGAGGATCTGGTCCGGGCGCACGATCCCGTTGGCGACCAGCCAGACCACCCGGTCCGCCATCGTGGCGGTCTTGCCCGATCCGGCGCCGGCGACGACGAGCATCGGGTCCAGCCCGGATTCGATGACGGCCTGCTGTTCGGCGGTGGGGTAGTGCCGGTCCTCGGCGGGGGTGTCGCGCTGCAGGGCGTCGGCAATGTCGCGGGCGCTGTAACGCATGGTCTCCAGGGTCATCATGGCTGGGTCACCTGTTTCGTGTTCTCGCAGAGCGGGCAGAGCGAGCCGACCAGGCAGCGCTGTTGATTCGGTGCGTGGTAGGCGGAGAAGACTCGACCGCTCATCACCTGGGCGGCCTGGGTGAGCTGTTCCAGCGGCCAGGTGTCCTCGGCATGGATTGCTTCCTGCTGTTGAAGGTTCGACGCCTGGGCTGATGTGCCCACCTGGAGCAGCGCTGCGCCGCCTCCGGGTGAGGTCACAGAAGCTTCACCTGTGTCCTTAATCTCGGCGAGAGCCTGGTCCACGGCTCCCAATGCCACCAGCAACTGATAGGACCCGAGCTGTCCGTGAGTGGGGATCTCGGCTTTGGTCGGCTGGCGTTTACCGGTCTTGAGGTCGATGACGAAGAGCTCACCGGCCTCGGTGCGTTCCACGCGGTCGATCACGCCGCGGATCAGCACGGATCGGGTCTGCGCCGGACCCCCGGGTTCCTCCGGCGGCAGCGGGATCTCCAGGCTAGCTTCGACCTGCAGTTCGCGGGCGATGACCTGGCGGCCCTGACCCTGGACGTGGCCGAAGTAGCCGGCGAGCTTCTTGAGCATCACGCGGGCACGGGAGCGGTCCTTCTCGGTCTCCCATCCCTCCTCGCGTCCCAGGCTGTCCCAGCGTGCGTCGAGCTCGGCAGTCAGCACCTCGCGGTCGGTCTCGGCCGGGTGGTGCTCGGCGATCTCGTGGATCAGGGAGCCGAGCATCCGGCTGAAATCGGTGACCTCGACACCTCCGGCGGCGCCGGTGAACCACTGCAGCGGCGCATCGATGGCGCTCTGCACCGAGGACGGGGAGACCCGGACGATGTCCTCGGGCTCCAGCAGCGGCGCGGTGGTGCTGAGCTCGGGCAGGCCCCACCAGGTGTTCGGCTCGGCGCCGATGAGTCCGCCCTCGGCGAGGACCGCGAGCGCCCGGGCCGCTGCCCGGCGCTGAGTCTCAGTGGTCTCATCGATGCTGGGCTCGGTGAGAAGGGCGGCATCGTCACTGTGTTTGGGGGAATCCGCGGGGTCGTCGTCGAGCTCGGCCTGGATGCTGATCTCCAGGTGCCGGCGCAGCTCGGCGATCAGCCGGTGGGCGGTGATCGGGCGAGGGATGGCGCCGCTGCGGGCTTCGCGCTCCCCTGGAGGCACCACGAGGTCCAGGAGCATTGAGGGGCTCTCCTCCTGGGCGTGCACGGCCACCGCGTAGAGACGGTTCTTGGCTCGGGAGACGGCAGAGGCGAAGAGCCGGTACTCGTCCTGGAGCACGTTCATCCGTTTGACCAGCAGCGACTGGGCGGAGGCGTCGGCGCGACCTTCGACGACGTCCACCAGGTGACCGCTGCCCAGCAGCTGTCCGCGTGGGTTGAGGTTCGGCCAGGCCCCTTCCTGGAGCCCGGTCAGGATGACGGTGTCAAACTCCCGACCTGCCGCGCTGGCCGGGGTCAGGACTTCGATCGCCGCATCGACGGCGGAGGTCTTGGCCAGGGTGTCCATGGGGAGCTCGAGGCGTTCGATGTGGTCCACGAACGCGATCGCGGAGGCCCCGGGGTTCTGGTCGGAGAAACGTTCGGCAGCCTGGAAGAGCGCCATGACCGCATCGAGATCATGGTCGGCGCGGCGTCCCTCGGCGCTGGACCAGCGGGTCAGCCCGGCCCAGTGGCGGCTGACGTCGGCGGCGTTCCAGATCTCCCAGAGCAGCTCCTCGGGTCCGCTGGAGGGCCCGGCGGCGGCGTGCCCGGCGGCGAGCATGGCGGCCACCCGCTCCAGTCCGCGGGTCAGGTGTTGGAAGCGCGACTGAGCGCGGACCGCCTCAAAGACCGGGTCGGCCGCATTGTTCGCGGCGGCGACAAGCAGCTCGTCGGAGCTGCGCGGTTCGGCGGGGTCTGCGTCTGCACGCAGCCGGCGGCGCTCCTGGCTGCGCAGCACCTGGCGCAGGCTGCGCAGCGTCATCGAATCGGTCTCGCCATAGCGGCTGGTCAGCAGTGCGAGCACCTCGGGCAGCGCGACGGTGTCCGTCGGAACGGGCAGCGGGTCGGGAGCCTGCTCCGGATCTTGCGCAGGACTGGACTGGACGGTGACCAGGCGCAGCACCCGCAGCAGCGGGGCCACCGCGGACTCCTGGTTGAGGATGACATCGCTCATGGATTGGCGCACCGGGACGCCCTGGGTCTGGAACATCCGCACCAGCCGTTTCAGCAGCGCGCCGTTGCGCGCGATGACGGCGATCTGATCGAAGGGCACCCCATGTCGGTGGTGCCGGTCCAGGACCTCCTGCAGGACGAACTGCTCGGCCAGGTAGTCCCCAGGCACGATCTCCACCGCGCAGGATCCGGCGTCCGCCGGCGCGGGTGCGGGCTGTTCCGTCAGCGGCTGGTCGAGCGTCGGCTGTCCATTGGAGGTTTCCGCAGCGGAGGCCTGTGCAGCAGCACCCTGCGCCGCGTCGGCCCGTTCAGCGGTGGTCTCGCTGAGCAGCTGCAGCCAGCGCTGGCGAGGCTGTGGGGGTCCGGCCGGGGCGATCCGGCGCAGGGCGCGGGCGTAGGCCCGGCCCACCTCGGGGGTGATCCGGTGATTGCCCTCGAGCACCATGACGCTGGGCTCGACCCCTGGCAGACCGCCGTGGGGATCTTGGGTCATCGCCCCGGAGATGCTGCGCCGGACGATGCCCTCGATCTCGGCGTCGGTCTCGGGATTCAGGCTCAACACGCTCTGCGCGGTGACCCGGCGCGGGGCCACGGTCCAGCTGCGCAGCTTGTCCGGCCGTGCGCCGCGAAAGCCCTGGACCGCGGTCTCGGGGCTGGCGAAGGCGAGCACGTCGGCGCCGGCGCCGATCAGACGCAGCAGCCGATACACCGAGGGGGTGGCCTCCTGCAGATCATCGACGATGATGCGGCGCAGTCGCTCTCGTTCGGTCGCGAGGAACTCGGGGTTCTCCTCGAGCAGGTTGCAGGCCTCGTTGATCAATCCCGCGGGGTCGAACGCGTCGGCGTTGGCCCCGGCGTCGAGATCCTCACGGTAGCGCTGGTAGAGCTCCGCGGCGGCCGCCCACTCCGGGCGCCGGCACTGCTCGGCCAGGCCGCGAAGCTGATCGGGAGACACCCCGTACTCGGCGGCGCGGTCGAAGAGCTCACGGATCTCCTTGCGGAAACCATCGGTGCCGGCGGCCTCCTCCAACGAGGTCGGCCAGCTGATCGGCGGCAGACCGCTGGAGGGATCCACGGCCAACAGCTCACGGATGATGCTGTCCTGCTCGGCTCCGGAGAGCAGCCGGGGCCGACGCGCGGTGAAGCTGAGGATCTCCCGGCGCCGAGCCTCTCCGAGCAGCCAGAAGGCGTAGGACGCGAAGGATCGGGAGGGCTGCTCCGAGATCGACCCACCCCGGGAACTGGCGTCCCGGGCGGCCCAGGCAGCTTCGACCTGGTCGCGCAGCACCGCAGAGGTGGCGCGGGTGGGTGAGAGCAGCAGCAGCCGGGAGGAGTCCTGTCCGGATTCGAGATGACGCAGCGCAAGCTCCGCCGCCAGCGTCGACTTGCCGCTGCCGGGACCACCGAAACTCAGGATCGGCCCATGTCCGGGGCGTTCGGCGGCGGCGAGCACCTGATGCTGGGACTGATCGAACTCCATGGGGATCATTCAATCAGAGCCCCCGGACATGACACGGCGCAACCCAGCGCGACCACGCACCGGCGGCGCAGGGTGATGTCCGCGGTCATGTCCCACCGGCGCGCTACCGTAGTGCCATGGCCGAGACCCCCACCCTCTTCGAGATCACTCCCAGCAGCGAGTCCTGGCACACCCGCCGCCGGGTCGGCTTCGACCTGGAGACCACCTCCCGAGATCCACGTGTAGCGCGGATCGTCTCCGCGGCGCTGGTGATCTTCGACGACGCAGAGGTCAGCGCCGACACGGCAGCCGGCAGCGGCGCTGAAGCCGGTGCGGTCGAGCCCGCCGGTCCGGGCGCGCAGCGCGTGCGCACTCGGGAATGGCTGGTGGATCCCGGGGTGGAGATCCCCGCCGAGACCACCGCCATCCACGGCATCTCCACCGAATACGCCCAGGCCAACGGGCAGCCGGCGGCTGAGGCGGTCGCCCAGATCACCACCGCGCTGGCGCAGGAGTTCGCCGCCGGCAGCGCCGTGGTGGTGATGAACGCTCCCTATGACTTCACTGTCTTGCAGCAGGAGGCGCTGCGCCATGGGGTGGAGTTCACCGAGCCGGTCGGGGTCATCGACCCGCTGGTGATCGACAAGCAGGTGGACAAGTACCGTCGCGGAAAACGCACGCTGAGCCAGATGTGCCTGCACTATGAGGTCGAGCTCGACGCCGCCCACTCGGCGACCCCGGACGCCTGGGCCGCGGTAGAGGTGGCCTGCGCGCAGGCGCAGCGCTTCCCGCAGCTGCAGATCCCGGCGCCCGAGCTGCACCGGCTCCAGGCCGGATGGAAGGTCGGGCAGTCGGCGGACCTGCAGGAGTATCTGCGCCGCACCCGTCCCGACGCCGTGGTCAGTCCGGCATGGCCGGTGTGAACGCCGAGGCGACCCCCTCCGACGTCACCGATGATGTTGTGGAGGGCGGACCTTCCTGACTCGAAGGGTGGAACGACCGGCGAAAGACTGTAGCGTTCCACCCGTCAGTGCCCAAACGGTGCAGGCACGTGACGGTGCCGGGCGCACAGGTAAGATCCATCCTCATGCGCGCAATGGTGATGGATGAGATCGCAGGGCCCCTGGACGTCCGGGACGTGCCCGACCCCGCCCCACCCGCAGGCGGGGTCGTCGTGGAGGTCCATGCGACCGGCCTGTGTGGCAGCGACTGGCATGCCTGGGCCGGACACGAGAAGCTCACCCTCCCCCATGTGCCCGGTCATGAGCTCGCCGGGGTCATCTCCGCGGTGGACCCTGGGGTGCGGAACTGGCACGTGGGCGACCGCGTGACGGTGCCCTTCGTGTGCGGCTGCGGGGCCTGCGACTGGTGCCGCTCCGGCAACGCCCAGGTGTGTCCCGATCAGCAGCAGCCCGGCTTCACCCACGCAGGCTCCTTTGCCGAACACGTCGCTCTCCACGCCGCCGACACGAACCTGGTGGCCATCCCCGAGGGTGTCTCCTTCGAGGCCGCGGCCGCGCTGGGCTGCCGGTTCGCCACCGCCTACCGGGCGCTGACCGCCCGAGCCGGTGTGCGCGCCGGGGAATGGGTCACCGTGGTGGGCGCCGGAGGTGTGGGGCTGAGCGCGGTGATGATCGCCAAGGCGATCGGCGCCCAGGTGATCGCGGTGGACCGCAGCCCCGAGGCCTTGCAGGCGGCCCGGGACCTTGGCGCCGATCATGGGATCCTCGCCGACGGGCGCGATGTCCCGGCAGCGGTTCGCGAGATCACCGGTGAGGGCAGCGATATATCCGTGGACGCGGTCGGCAGCGAACAGACCTGCGCGGCGGCGATCCTGAGCCTGCGCCGCCGCGGCCGCCACGTCCAGATCGGCCTGCTGCCCACCGAGACCGGACTCTCCGCGGTCCCGATGGCCCGCGCCATCGCCTGGGAGCTCGACCTGCTGGGAAGCCACGGCATGGCCGCGACCGACTACCCCGGGATGCTGGCCCTGATCGCTGAGGGCACGCTGCGCCCGCAGGACCTCATCGAACGCGTGGTCGGGCTCGAGGAGGCGGCCACCCTGCTGCCCGCGATGCAGCGGTCCGCGACCCCGGGGATGACGATGATCAACCCCAGGCTCGCGTGATCAACGCTGGCCGCCGAGGGTCAAGGCTGACGTCGCACCCGTGACCCTCGGCCCTTGAACCTCAAGGCTGACCCCTCAGGGCTTGGCCTGCGCGGCGGCCTTCGCGGCGGAAGGCAGCGCATCCAGGATGCGGCCGATGGAGGCGTCGTCGTGGGCTGAGGACAGGAACCACGCCTCGAACACGCTCGGCGGCAGGTAGACCCCGGCGTCGAGCATCGCGTGGAAGAACGGTCCGTAGCGGAAGGTCTCCTGGGCCTGGGCGTGGGCGTAGTTGTGCACCCCGGTGGCGGAGGTGCCGAAGGCCACCGAGAACAGCGAGCCGACCTTCTGCAGGGAGTGGTCCACCCCGGCGTCGTGCAGCGCAGCCGTGAGTGCGTCGGCCACGACCTGCGCCTTGGAATCCACGTGCGCGTAGACCCCGGCGGTGGCGTGCTCCAGGGTGGCCACCCCCGCGGCCATCGCGACAGGATTCCCCGACAGCGTGCCGGCGTGATACACCGGTCCGGTGGGCGCCAGGTGTTCCATGATCTCGCGGCGCCCGGCCAGCGCGGCGGTGGGCAGCCCGCCGCCGATGACCTTGCCGAAGGTGAACAGGTCCGGCTCCCAGCCTTCGACCCGTCCGGAGGCTCCCCAGTAGCCGGCCTCGGTGATCCGGAATCCGGTCATCACCTCGTCGAAGATCATCAGCGCGCCGTGGCGCTCGGTGATCTCGCGGATGAACGCGTTGAAGCCCTCTTCAGGGACCACCACGCCCATGTTGGCGGGGGTGGCCTCGGTGATCACCGCGGCGATGCGCTCGCCATGTTCGGCGAAGACCGCCTCGAGTCCGGCGCGGTCGTTGTACTCCACCACGATGGTCTCCGAGGCCTGCGCCTCGGTGACCCCCGCGGATCCGGGCAGCCCGAGCGTGGCGACCCCGGAGCCGGCCGCGGCGAGCAGCCCGTCGGAGTGCCCGTGATAGCAACCGGCGAACTTCACCACGATGTTGCGACCGGTGACCCCGCGGGCCAGCCGGATCGCGGTCATGGTGGCTTCGGTGCCGGTGGAGACCATCCGGATCATCTGCGCCCCGGGGACCCGGCCGCGGACCAGTTCGGCGAGCCGCGCCTCGGAGGGGTGGGAGGTGCCGAAGCCGAGTCCGGCGTCCACCGCGGCGTGCACGGCGGCGATCACCGCAGGATGCCTGTGCCCCAGCAGCGCCGGTCCCCAGGACCCGACGAGGTCCACGTACTCGGTGCCCTCGGCGTCGCGCAGGTAGGGCCCGTCGGCGGAGACCATGAACGCAGGGGTCCCTCCCACCGAGCCGAAGGCGCGGACCGGGGAGTTCACTCC
The DNA here is from genome assembly GCF_022565895.1 of Nesterenkonia sp. YGD6. Lineage (NCBI taxonomy): Bacteria > Bacillati > Actinomycetota > Actinomycetes > Micrococcales > Micrococcaceae > Nesterenkonia > Nesterenkonia sp. YGD6. The sequence goes on from NZ_JAJOYY010000001.1 coordinate 524,854, forward strand.
CCCGGGCATGAGCTCGCGGGCTGTGTCGAAGAGTTCCTGGTTCGTGGTCATCGCGGAGGAGGGTCCTTTCAGCTGACCGGCGGGAAGCCGGCGTCAGTGCGGGGTTGGTCGGCAGGGCGGGTCGAGGCTGTGGGCCGACGCGGCTCGATCGGCGGGTGCGCGGGCGCGCTCGGCGGCGTCTGCGCACTGGACGCCGAGGCACTCCCGCGTGACCCGGCCAGCTCCTCGCGCAGCCATCCGGCCACCTCGGCGGCGTAGTAGGTCAGCACGTTGGTGGCGCCCGCGCGGCGGATCGCGATCAGCGATTCGGTGACCACGGTGCGCCGGTTGATCCAGCCATTGGCGGCGGCGGCCTCGATCATCGCGTACTCCCCGGAGACCTGGTAGGCCGAGACCGGGACGTCGCTGATCGCGGCGGTGTCGGAGAGGATGTCGAGGTAGGCGCTGGCAGGCTTGACCATCACCATGTCCGCGCCTTCGGCGAGATCCAGCTCGACCTCGCGCAGCGCCTCGGTGCGGTTCGGGGCGTCCATCTGGTACTGCTTGCGGTCACCCTTCAGCTGGGAGTCCACGGCCTCGCGGAACGGGCCGTAGAAGCCGGAGGCGTATTTCGCGGCGTAGGCGAGGATCGGCACGTGCTGGTGTCCGGCCTCGTCCAGGGCCTGGCGGATCACCGCGACCTGGCCGTCCATCATGCCCGAGGGTGCGACGACGTCGGCGCCCGCCTCGGCCTGGGCCACGCCCATCTCGGCGTAGACCTCCAGGGTGGCGTCGTTGTCCACCTCGCCGGCCTCGTCGACGAGCCCGCAGTGCCCGTGATCGGTGAACTCGTCCAGGCACAGGTCGCTCATCACGACCAGGTCCTCGCCGACCCGGTCCTTCACAGCGCGGATGGAGCGGTTGAGGATGCCTTGCGGGTCCAGGCCGGCGCTGCCCTGGGCGTCGCGGGTGGTGGGGATGCCGAAGAGCATGATCCCGGCCAGGCCGAGGTCGCGGGCCTCTTCGGCGGCGGTGAGCAGGGAGGCTTCGGTGTGCTGCACCACTCCGGGCATGGAGCTGATCGGCACCGGTTCGGTGAGGCCCTCGCGGACGAAGACCGGCAGGATCAGGTCGGCCGGGTGCAGCCGGGTCTCGGCCACCATCCGGCGCATGGCGGGGCTGCGGCGCAGCCGGCGGGGGCGCTGTTCGGGGAAACTCACGTTCGACTCCTGGTGATCAGGGGGATGACGGTCGGTGCGCTCGGGCTGGCGGCGCGTCACTGCGCAGCCGGTCCAGCTCAAGCGTGTCGCCGCCGGTCAGTCTAGTTCTCAGCGACCCAGGGCGGCCATCACAGCGTCGGCGCTCGGCTCAGAGAGAACACTGGCGGCGGGGATGCCGCGGCGAGAGAGGGTCCTGGCGGTGGGCCGGCCGATGGCCAGCAGCCGGACCCGCTCCGGGACCCCGAGGTCCGCGAGTCCGTCGGCGGCCGAGGAGCTGGTGACCAGCAGAACCGTGGGGTCCACGTGGGTCAGCCGGTCGCGGCGCAGGTCCGCGGCGAGCTGATCGAGGTCCAGGAGGTCTTCGCGGGCGGGCTGCGGGAGCAGCCGCCGGTCCGAGTCGCCGGGCGCGAGCGTTCCGTCGACCACCAGGCAGTCGGTCTCATAGGCGCTGACCTGGGTGACCTGCCAGCCGATGGCGCTGAGACCGTCGCGCAGCTGGGACCGGGCCTGGGCCGACTGCGGCAGCAGCAGCTCCGTGTTCGCACCCGGGGCCGGCTCGGGGATCTCCTGGATCATCCCGGCCGCACTCTTCTCCGCCTCAGGCATCCATGGGGAGGTGATGCCGGTCAGCGTGCGCAGCACCCGGGCAGTGCCCGGGCCGACGACGCCGACGCGTCCCTGTGCCGGAACGGTGCCGTCCCAACCCAGCTTGACCAGGGCCCGGACGGTGTTGGCGCTGGTGAACAGCACCCACGCGAAGTCGCCGTGTGAGAGCCGCTCGAGCGCCGTCGTCAGCTCGGTGGTGTCGGCGGGCAGTCGCTGTTCGGTGACCGGCAGGAACTGGACCTGCAGTCCGGCGGCGCGCAGCCCTGCCTCCAGCGGGCCCGCCTGTGCGGGGTCTCGGGTCAGGGCGATGCGCATGGTGCCAGCTTCTAGGAATCCACGACGTGCTGCAACAGCCCGAAGTCCTCGGCGAGCAGCTGCTCGGCGACATGAGTGCCGAGCTGGATCGCCCGGTCCACCGAAACCCGGCGATCAGCCCCGGCCTCGATCGAGATCTCGGCCCCGGCGCGCTGCACCTTGGTGCCGTCGGGCGCGCAGATCACCGAATCCAGCCGCAGTGTGGCGCCGCCGTCGGGATTGTCGTCATAGCGGGCGAGCCCGCCGATCGGCGCCGAGCAGCCGGCGTTGAGCTTCGCCAGCAGTCCCCGTTCGGCGGAGGTCTCCAGCCGGGCCGGGATGTCGTCATAGAGCGCCAGCGCCATGCCGAGCGGCGCCGTGGGCTCGGCATCCTCGGCGCGGACCTCAACGGCCAGGGCTCCCTGTCCGGGGGCGGGGAGCATGACCTCGGTGGGGATCAGCTCGGCGATGTGGTGCTCCAGGCCGAGCCGCTTCAGCCCCGCCCCGGCAAGCACGACGGCGTCCAGGTCACCCCGGGCGGCATTCGGTGCCTGCGGTGAGGCCTCGGCCGCAGACCCATGGCCGCGGACCCGGGCCAGCCGGGTGCCGACGTTGCCGCGGATGTCCACGATCTCCAGATCAGGTCGGGCGGCGCGCAGCTGTGCGGCCCGGCGCGGGGAGCCGGTGCCGACCTTCGCGCCCTGCGGCAGCTGGGCCAGCGGGACGTCATCGGCGGAGCACAGCGCATCGCGCACGTCTTCGCGAGAAGGCACCGAGGCGATCGCAAGCCCCTCGAGATCCTTGGCCGGCAGGTCCTTGAGCGAATGCACGGCCACATCACAGGTCTTGTCGAACAGCGCCTGGCGCAGCGCGGAGGCGAACACTCCGGTGCCGCCCATCTGCGCGAGCGGCCCGGTGAGGATGTCACCCTCGGTCTTGACCGTGATGAGCTCATATCCGGCGTCGGCGTGGGAGGCGAGCGCCTCGGCCGCCGTCGTCGTCTGGGTCAGTGCGAGCTTGCTGCCGCGGGTGCCTACGGTGAAGGTGGGCATCTAGCTCCTTGCGACATCTTTGCGGAAGCGGGTGCAGTTGCAGGGACCACAGATGCCGGACCACTTGCCGGGCACGACCTGCTCGCCGAAGCCGACGGGCTCACCGTTGACGCCCTGGAGGTACTCGCTGAGCACGTCGACCAGTCCGGAGACGAACTTCTCCTGGATGCCAGGGGTCGCGGCGCGGTGGTAGGCCAGGCCGAGCTCCGCGGCGGTGTCCTTGGCCTCGGTGTCGAGGTCCCAGAGCACCTCCATGTGATCGGAGACGAAGCCGATGGGCATCACCACCACACCGGCGACGCCGGCCTCGGCGTCTTCGGTGATGGCGTCGTTGATGTCGGGCTCCAGCCACGGGGTCTTCGGGCTGCCGGATCGGGACTGGAAGGTCAGTGAGTGCTCCAGGCCCTCGGCCTCTTCGACGCTGGCCATGAGGTGGCGCGCGACGGCGAGGTGCTCGGCCGAGTAGACGTCGGTGCCGTATTCCTCGATCACCCGGTCCGGGCCCATGGCCTCGGCGTTGCGGCTGGGGATGGAGTGGGTGACGAAGACGATCTTCGGCTTCGCCTCGGCCTTGCCGGCCTGCTCGAGCTGCGCCCGGACATCGGCGATGCCGGCGGCCAGGGCGTCCTTGAACGGGTCGATGAACGCCTTGTCCATGAAGAACTGACGAACCTTCACCACGCTCATCTCCTCGCGCAGCCCGGTCTCATCCAGGGTGAGTGAGAAGTCCTCGCGGTACTGCCCGCAGGAGGAGTAGCCGTTGTACGCGGAGGTGACCAGCGCCAGGATCCGACGGTGTCCGGCCGCGTGCATCTCGCGGAAGGTCTCGGTGAAGAAGGGGTTCCAGTTGCGGTTGCCCCAGTAGATCGGGATGTTCAGCTGCCGGGCGGCGACCTCGGCCTCCAGCGCCCCCTTGAGGTCCCGGTTCTGCTGGTTGATCGGGCTGATCCCGCCGTTGGCGCGGTAGTGCGTGGCGACCTCTTCGAGCCGCTCATCCGGGATGCCGCGACCTCGGGTGACGTTGCGCAGGAATGGGAGCACGTCATCCTGACCTTCGGGGCCGCCGAAGGAGGCGAGCAGGATCGCGTCATAGTTGCCCGGCTGGTCCTTGGTGGAACCCTCGGCATAGTCCACCGGAAGCGGAGCCGGCGCCTCGGCGGCGTCGGGGCTGGTCTCGGTGCCTGGGGTGGGCGTGGCCTGGGAGGAGTCCGCCACTGCCGAGGCGGCCTGCGCCTCGGTGGGGTGATCGGAGGTCTCGGTCGGGTGCGCCGGTCCGGCATTCCCGGCTGATCCGGCGTTCTCGGCCGATTCGGTGTTGTCGGGGGTGATCGTCACAGCAGAACCTCAGCGATCTCCGACGCGGCCTTCAGGCGGCGTCCGGTGTAGAAGGGAATCTCATCGCGTACGTGATAGCGGGTCTCGGACTCGCGCAGCTTGCGCATCATGTCGACCAGATCGGTGAGCTTCGGCGCCTCCAGCGCGAGCAGCCACTCCCAGTCGTTCAGCGCGAAGGCCGAGGTGGTGTTGGCCAGCACCGAGGGGAACTCCTGGCCGAGCATTCCGTGCTCGCGCAGCATCTTCCCGCGCTTGGCCGGGTCCAGCAGGTACCAGTCATAGGAGCGGTTGAACGGGTAGATGACCAGCCAGTCCTCCGGCGGCACCCCGAGGGCATAGGCCGGGACGTGGCTGCGGGCGAACTCGGCGGTGCGGTGCACGCCCATGGCGGAGAACGCGATCCGGGTCTGCGAGAACATCGCGGTGCGGCGGATGCGGCGCACCGCGGCCTGCAGGTCCTCGGCTGAGGGGCCGGTGACCCAGGTGAGGATGTCGGCCTCGTCGCGCATGGCGGAGACGTCGTAGGTGCCGCGGAAGCTGACCTCCTGCTCGGCGAACGCTCCGGCAAGCTGGTCGAACTCGACCTCCACGTCGGCGCCCTGCGGAGCGGGTCCGGTCCGCGCGAAGACGGTGTAGAGGGTGAACCAGTCTTTGCCCGAGGTGTTGACCTCTTCGGGCGTGCGCTGGGCGTTGCTGCCGTAGCTCACAGATGCCTCCATCAGCATTGATCGTCCGTGCGGGACCTCAGGTGACGATGTCCCGCATCCAGCTTATCGCCCGGACTTCCACGGTTTTCTACATGACGTCGAAAAAAGTGACGGACGGCTCAGGAGCGGACGCTGAGGATCGCTGCGGCCGCCGCGCGGGCGTCGGGCACCACCCGGGCCAGTCCGGTGCCGGCGAACCAGGCGCCGATCATGTGGAGCCCCGGCTGCTCCCCCGCTGCCGCCCCGCCGGAGGCATCAGCCAGCCGCTCGCGCAGCGCGGCGATCCGTTCGGCGTGCCCGGCGGAGCTCTGCGGAAGCGCCTTGCGCCAGCGGATCACGCTGGCCTCGAGGATCTGCTCGGGTTCGATCGGCAGCCCGAAGAGCGCACCGACGTCGACGGCGGCGGCCTGCAGCAGCGCCTCGTCGCTGGACTCAGCGCCGAGCGCGTCCTGGTGGGTCTGCCCCACCCGTCCATAGGAGAGGCGCACCACGTGGTGACCGGGTCCGTGGGCGTGGGTGACGGCGGTGTCCGCCCATTCCCATTTGGAGCTGATGTGCGTCATCGCCTTGGCGGCGATGTCCCTCACCTGCGGCGCCACCAGCACCCCGGTGCCGCGCGGGTGGTCGTCGAGCTCGGGGGCGTCGAGGATCATCGAGACCAGGGCGACGCCGCGGCCCGGGTCCGGCGCGCCGGCGGCCTGAGTGCCGTCATCTGGACCTCCGGCCGGGGTCAGTCCGGTCAGGTCCAGTCCGCTCAGGTCGACCACTGAAGAGATCAGCTGCACAGCGGCAGGGGCGTCCAGGGCGAGGATCACGTGGTCCGGTCGTGCCCCTCCACTCGCTGCAGTCCCGGCGGCCAGGGCGGCCAGGTCGGTGACCTCCGTGTTGAGCCGGATCTCCGCGCCGAGCTGGAGCAGCTGCGCCTCGAGCGCGCCGACGAGGCGGTTGAGTCCCCCGTGCAGCGAGTTCACCGCCGAGCCGGGAGGGGCCTTGGACTTCACCAGCGCCACCGCGCGGGCCAGCGAGCCCTCGCGCAGCATTGCCTCGAAGAGTCCGGGGGCGGCGTTGTTCATGTCCAGGTCGTCGGGGTCAGCCGAATGCACTCCCGACACGATCGGGGTGACCAGCCGATCCAGCGCGGCCTGGCCCATCCGGTCCCGGACCACCTCGCCGAGGGTGATCTGCCCGGCCCGAGCCTCATGGGCCTCGGCCCAGTTCTCCATGGAAGCAGTGAGATCCTCGGCGGCGCGGCGAGCTTCGGCCTCTCCGAGGATGGCCACCACGTCCGGGGACAGCGGATCGGCCGGGATTCCGAGGATTCCGGTGGCCGGCAGCGGAGCGGCAAGATCAGGCAGCTGCAGCCATGCCGCGGAATGCTGCGGGGCGACCACCTGCTCGTCCAGGCCGAGCTCCTTGAGCAGCCGGGGCACCACGGGTGAGCGGGTCGCGAAGGCCTCAGCTCCGGCGTCGTAGGCGACGCCCCCCATGACGTGGGCGCCGATCGCCCCGCCCAGCCGGTCACCGGCCTCGAAGATCTCCACCGTGGCGCCGGCGCGGGCCAGATCCCAGGCGGCGATCAGCCCGGCGATGCCCCCGCCGACCACGGCGACATGGGGCGGCGAGGCCGGGGCGCTCGACCGTTCGCTCACCGGGGCGCTGACCTGTGCGTTGACGGGTTCACTCAACGAAGCGTTGATCTGGGCGTTCATTCAGGCGGAGCTCAGTCCTCGTAGCCGATCTCGTGGATCAGGCTGACCACGCGGGTGAGCACCTCCGGGTCGGTCTCCGGGGGCACCCCGTGACCCAGGTTGAGCACGTGCCCGGCGGCGCCGGAGCCGGCCGCGATGATCGCGCGCACGTGCTTCTCCAGCACGGGCCAGTCGGCGGGCAGCAGCGCCGGGTCGATGTTGCCCTGCAGCGGCGTCTCCGCACCCACCCGACGGGTGGCCTCGGCGAGGTTCAGCCGGTAGTCGACTCCGACGACGTCGGCGCCGGCCACGCGCAGCAGGTCCAGGATCTCCCCGGTGCCGGTGCCAAAGTGGATCAGCGGGGCGGTGACCCGGTGACCCGCAGGCGTGGTGCCGCCGAGGTCCTGGACATGGGTGAAGGCTTCGGCGGAGTGGCTCAGCACGTGGCGGGCATAGTCCTCGCGGCCCAGTGATCCGGCCCAGGAGTCGAAGAGCTGCGCGGCGGAGGCGCCGGCCATCAGCTGGGCGCGCATGAACCGGCCGGAGACCTCTGCGGCCCAGGCGGCGAGGGCGTTCCAGGTGTCGGGGTCAGCGTGCATCATGGTGCGCGGTCCCAGGTGGTCCCGGGAGGGCTTGCCCTCCACCATGTAGGCGGCCAGGGTGAACGGGGCACCGGCGAAGCCGATCAGCGGGGTGGAGCCGAGCTCGGCCACGGTGCGCCTCACGGCCTCGGTGATCGGCGCGAAGGCGGCGTCGTCGAGCGTGGGCAGCGCCTCGACGTCGGCGCGGGTGCGCACCGGGGAGCCCAGCACCGGGCCCACACCGGGCTGGATCTCGACGTCGATCCCGGCCAGGCGCAGCGGGATGACGATGTCGGAGAAGAAGATCGCGGCGTCGACGTCGTGCCGACGCACCGGCTGCAGCGTGATCTCCGAGGCCAGCGCGGGGTCCAGGCAGCTGTCCAGCATCGTGGTGCCCTCGCGCAGCGCCCGGTATTCGGGCAGCGAACGGCCGGCCTGCCGCATGAACCACACCGGGCGGCGGTGCGGACGTGTGATCTCCCCCGCACTGTTACGCCCGCCGCGATACTGATTCAGCAGAGCGGAGTCGGCGGTGAGCCCGGTGAGCAGCGGGTGGTCCTGCGGCAGCTGCGCGGTGGAACCCTGAGAACGAACGGCCGCCCGCGGGATCGCGGTGACGGAGCCGGTGGCCGGGGAGGACGCGGCCATGCCGGCGAAAGATCCAGAAGTCATATGCCACATTCTCCACTTTTCCGCGCCACACTTCGACCCGCTGTAGAATCAATGACGTCGTGGTACTTATTTCACTCGTTGCCACCCACTCGGAGCTGGACCTCGAGACGGTGGGCACTCTCAGCTCAGGAGCGGCCAAACTGGCCGGTTCCGTACACATGCCTGCCGTGACGCTGGCGACGTGCAACCGCATGGAGATCTACGCCGAGTCCACAGGCGGCTCCCATGATGACGTGCAGACGACCCGCGAACAGCTGCTCGACGCTGTCGCAGAGACCTCCGGCCTGGACCGCGAGCTGGTCGGCCGCTCGTTCCGCACCCTGGTGGAGGACGACGCCGTCTCTCACCTCTTCGAGGTCGGCGCCGGTCTGGACTCCGCCGTGATCGGGGAGCGCGAGATCGCCGGCCAGGTGCGCAAATCCCTGGCCGACGCCCAGCACGCCGGGACCATCTCCGGAAGCCTCACCAAGCTCTTCGAGACCGCGTCGCGGACCGCCAAGGATGTCGGCACCCGCACCGCGCTGGGCTCCCGCGGACGTTCCATCGTCTCGGTGGCCCTGGACATCGCCGGGGACATGCGCGGCGACGGCTCCACGTTCTACCCCGGCGCCAAGATCGTGCTGATCGGCACCGGCGCCTACTCCGGGACATCGCTGGCCCAGCTGGTCGAGCGCGGGGTCACCGACATCGGGGTCTTCTCCGGCTCCGGCCGCGCCGAGGACTTCGTGGCCGAGCGTGTCGGCGGCGCCCGGGCGCTGCAGATGCAGGAACTGCCCGGGGCCTTCCGCAACGCCGATGTGATCATCGGCTGCTCCGGCGGCAACCGGCGGATCACCGCCAAAGAGGTCGAGAACCTGGCCGGACTCTCCGGAGACACCCGGCGGGAGAAGCCGCTGACCGTCATCGATCTCGCACTGTCCCATGACTTCGATCCCGATGTCGCCGAGCTCGACGGAGTGGACCTGATCACCCTGGAATCGGTGAAGATGGCCGCCCCCGGGGAGACCGAGGACTCGGTTCAGGAGGCGCGCGACGTCGTGCGCTCGGCGGTGAACCAGTACCTCACCGAGCGTCGCGAACGCACCGCCGACGACGCCATCGTGGCGCTGCGCCGGCACACCCAGTCGCTGCTGGACGAAGAGATGGACAGAGTCCGCAAGCAGCACGGCTGCACCGGAGCCACCGAAGAGGTGGAGTTCGCGGTGCGCCGGATCGTGCGCAAGATGCTGCACGCACCCACCGTGCGAGCCCGCGAGATGGCCGCCGAGGGGCGCACCGAAGACTATGTGCGCGCGCTCCAGGACCTACACGGCATCGAGGTCACGGTCCGCCAGGAGACCACGCGCGCCACCCCGGCGAAGCGCCGCCGGGCCGAGGACTTCTCCGCCGCGGAGCTCGCCCAGATGGCCAGCTACCTCACGAAGGTCCCCGTCGGCGGGTTCTGCCAGCACCATCGCCCCGGCGAGTTCGAGATCGAACGCATCGACGCCGTGCGCCACATCCACATCCGCCGCGCCAGCTGAGCCACCTCTCCCCCGAGGCGAAGCTTGACCTCGCTGAGGAACTGCGGGCAGAACAGCTCGTCCACGCCGCGGAGGTCGACCCGGTCGCGGCGCTCCAGTCTGCAGACGGACTTGACGTGGAAGTGTTCTCACTCCGTGCAGCAGGTCGCATGCGCGTGGTGGTCGCGAGAAGAGATCGTAGACCTGAGGGTCTGTCGCAGGGCTTCAGCCCCACGGTTCGCCACAGGTCTACGATCTCTTCACCCCAGGGAGGGGCTTCCCGATGGTTCAGATCAGTCGAGGCCCTGTTCACTGAGCCAGTCGGCGGCGACGTCGGCGGGATCGGCCTGGTCATCGACGCTCTGGCTGTTCAGTGAGATCAGCTCCTCGCTGGTCAGCGCGGCGTTGACCTCGTCGAGCACCGCGGCGGCAGCCTCGTCGACCCGGTCGGAGACCACCGGGATCACGTTCTGCGGCAGCACCAGCTCCTCGGGGTCCTCGAGCACCACGAGGTTCTCCGACTCGATGATCGGATCGGCGCTGTAGATGTCGGCGACCTCCACGTCCCCGCTCAGCAGCGCGTCCACGGTCAGCGGCCCGCCGGAGTCCTGGACCGTGACCACGCTGATCTCCACGCCGTAGACGTCCTGGAGCCCCTCGGGTCCGTAGGGCCTGGTCTCGAACTCGGAGTTCGCCGCGATGCGCAGATCCTCGATCCCGGCCAGGTCGGACACCTCGGTGAGGTCATTCTCCTGCGCGAACTCGGAGGTGACCACGAAGCTGTCCTGGTCGGTGGCCTCGGCCGGCTCGAGCACGCGCAGACCTTCGGGCAGCGCCTCCCCGAGCGCGGCGGTGATCTCCTCGAGGGTCGCCGCTTCGGCTGCCTCGTCGTAGTACTGCAGGAAGTTGCCCGCATACTCGGGGAAGACGTCGATGGCGCCGGATTCGATCTCCGAGACATAGACCTCCCGCTGACCGATCTCGAACTCGCGCTCGACCTCGATCCCCTCGGCTTCCAGCGCCTGCGCGTAGAGCTCGGCGATGATGGTGTTGGAGTAGTACTGCTGGGATCCGATCACCAGGGCCTCGCCCTGTTCGGCCTCGCCCTCACCATCCTCGGCGAGCGGGTCTCCGCCGCCGCAGCCGGTCAGCGCCAGAGCGGCGATCGTTCCTGTGACCCAAAATCCGGTGGTCCTCATCTGTCGTCCTCTTTCTCTCGGCAGCTCCCACTTCAGCGGCAACTTGTCCTAGGAGAAATCTTCGCAGAAACACCAGCTCACCGGCAGAGGGTGCTCAGTGCGCAGTCACATTCGCGCGATTCTGGTGCGGTGCTTCAGGGTTCGAGGCCTCCGGGCGCCCGTTTGCGCGCCGACTCCGGGGGTCTCGGCGGGAGCCGGAGACGCGCTGCGGTCCGGCGAGCCCCGGGACCCGGCGGAGCAGCCGCTGGGTGACACCGAAGGCCGCGTCCACCAGGATGGCGAGCAGGATCACCACCAGGGAGGCGCCGAGCATCACGGAGTAGTCGTAGGTCTGCAGCCCCAGGAACAGCTGACGTCCGAGCCCGCCGGCCCCGACATAGGCCGCGAGCGTCGCGGTGGCGATGATCTGCAGCGCGGCGAGTCGCAGCCCGCTCAGGATCAGCGGCAGGCCCAGCGGGATCTCCACCCGGGTGAGGATCTGCCAGCCGCTCATCCCCTGGGCGCGCGCGGCGTCCACCGTGGCCTGGTTCACCGATTCCACCCCGGCGTAGGCGCCGGCCAGCACCGAGGGCGCGGCGAGGATCACCAGCGCCACCATGGGGGCGGTCAGCCCGATCCCGGTGAACAGCGCCACCAGGGTGAGCAGCCCCAGCGTGGGCAGCGCGCGGGCGGCCCCGGTGGCCACGATCGCGAGTCCGCGACCCTTGCGGGTGTGTCCGATCGCCAGGCCCAGCGGCAGCGCGATCACCGCGGAGATTCCCAGCGCAAGCAGGGTGTAGCCGAGGTGCTCGAGGGAACGCGCCCAGAGCCCGCCGGGCCCGGCCCAGGCCTCGGCGGTGAACAGCCAGTCCAGGGCTTCGAGGATGTTGGTCATGCGGAGACCTCCCGAGTCCGGGCCGGCAGCGGACGACGACGGCGGCTCGGCTGCTGCCACGGCATCAGCATCCGCCCGGCCAGAACCAGCAGCAGGTCGCAGATCAGCGCGAGCACCACGGTCATCAGGATCCCGGCCACGATCGAACCGATGATGTTGCGGGCGAATCCGTCGGTGAACAGCGAGCCCAGCGAGCTGACCCCGAGCACGGCGCTGACCGAGACCAGGCTGATCGAGCTCACGCAGACCACACGCACCCCGGCGAGCAGGGCGGGGCCGGCGAGCGGGAGCTCCACGGTGAAGAATCGTCCGACTCCGGAGAACCCGATGGCGGTGGCGGAGGTGCGCACGTCGTCGGTGACCGCGTCCAGCGCCTCCGCGGCGGAGCGCACCATCAGGGCCAGTCCGAAGAGGGACAGGGCGATGACCACGTTGAGCGGGTCACGCACCGAGGTGCCGATCAGCGCGGGCAGCAGGATGAACAAGGGCAGCGAGGGCACCGCGTAGAGCAGTCCGGTGCCGGTGAGCACCGGCTCGCGCAGCACCCGCACCCGGTTCGCACCCCAGGCCAGCGGGATCGAGAGCACGAAGGCGATGATCACGGCGGGCAGGCTCAGCGCCAGATGCGCCAGCGTGAGCTCCCCGATGCGGGGGAGGTTGTCCAGGACCCAGGTCATGGGTGCTGGACGGGATCGGCTCGGACACCCTCGGGCTGGGCGCCGCCGGGCTGGCCGCCCCCGGGCTGGGTGCCGCCGGACTGGCCGCCCCCGGGCTGAACACCATCCGGCTGGGAGTCCACCACACCCAGGGGTCGGCCCTGGGCGTCGGAGATGAGCCAGCCGCCGTCGTCGGCCGTGGCGGCGGTCAGCGATCGCCGGCCCGAGTCCAGGCCCAGGAAGCGCGAGACGAAATCGTCCTGCTGGTTCTGCACCAGCTCCGCTGGGGTGCCTGCGGCGGCGACCTCGCCGCCGGCCTTGAGCACCACGATCTGGTCACCGAGGGTCAGCGCCTCGTCGATGTCGTGGGTGACGAAGATGATGGTCTTCTTCAGGTCCGCCTGGACCCGGGAGAGCTCGCGCTGCAGCTCGACGCGCACCAGCGGGTCCACGGCGCCGAAGGGCTCGTCCATGAGCAGGATGTTGGGGTCGGCGGCGAGTCCGCGGGCCACCCCGACGCGCTGCTGCTGGCCGCCTGAGAGCTGGCCGGGGTAGCGGGTGCCCAGGGAGGCGTCGAGACCGACGATCTCCATCAGCTCGTAGCCGCGTGCCCGAGAATCGGCCCGGGAGGCGCCGTTGAGCCGCGGCACGGTGGCGATGTTGTCGATGACCCGGCGGTGCGGCAGCAGCCCGGAATGCTGCATCACGTAGCCGATGCGGCGACGCAGGGCGACCGGCTCGGCGTCGGCCACATCTTCATCGTCGATGAGCACGGCCCCGGAGCTGGGGTCCACCATCCGGTTGACCATGCGCAGCAGCGTGGTCTTCCCGCAGCCGGAGGAGCCCAGCAGCACGGTGGTGGTGTGCGAGGGCACGATGAGGCTGAAGTCCTGGACCGCGGGGGTCCCGTCCGGGTAAGTCTTGGTGACCTGCCGAAATTCGATCATGACGCCTCCATCAATGCCTGTCGGTGGACCTGCGCATGCTCACCCAGACGATCCTCCATCACATCCAGGGCCTGCGGGGAGGAGTCGATGCAGATGAAGCGGCGCCCGGTCTCCACGGCCACCGCACCCAGGGTTCCGGAGCCGGCGAAGAAGTCGAGCACCCAGTCCCCCGGGTTCGAGGAGGCCTGGACCATCCGGCGGATGAGTCCGACGGGCTTCTGCGTGGGATACCCGGTCTTCTCCCTCCCGGTGGGCGAGACGATGGTGTGCCACCAGACGTCGGTGGGCAGCTTGCCCAGCGCGACCTTCTCCGCTGTGACCAGCCCGGGGGCCATATAGGGCTCGCGGTCCACGGCCTCGGCGTTGAAGATGTAGCCCGAGGGGTTCTTCACGTAGACCAGGATGGTGTCGTGCTTGGTGGGCCAGCGCTTCTTGGTCCGCCCACCGTAGTCATAGGCCCAGATGATCTCGTTGAGGAAGGACTCCCGCCCGAAGATCGCATCGCAGAGGACCTTCGCGTAGTGGACCTCGCGGTAGTCCAGGTGCAGGTAGAGCGTGCCCTCATCGGCGAGCAGCCGCCAGGCGTGGAGCAGCCGGGGCTCGAGGAACTCCCAGTAGTCGGTGAAGGAGTCGTCGTACTCGGCCAGCGCGCGGCGGACCGTGTCATAGCTGCGCCCGGCGAAGCCCACCCGGTTGCCCTCGCCGTCGGGGCGCCGGGTGTTGGTGGTCTTGGTGGCCCGCTGGGCCCGCCCCGTGTTGAAGGGCGGGTCCAGGTAGATCACCGTGAAGGCACCGTCAGGCAGGTCCGGCAGGAGCTCGAGGTTCTCGCCCTCGAGCACCTGGGATCCACCGCTGGGGTCGAAGCTGCCGCTGCTCGCCGCAGCCTTCTCCCCGGTACTCACATCGGGGCCGTTCAGCTCTCGCTGGAGGTGGTGTCGCCGCCTGAGCCGGAGCCACCACGACGACGCCGCCGACGCCTTGGCTGCGTGGCCGAGTCTGAGCCCTCAGCCGACGCCGCGGACTCAGCTGGCTGACCCTGCTGGGTCTGCGCGGCTGAGCCGGAGTCCTCGCCGCCGCGGGTGCGGCGACGGTTGCGGCTGCGCGGGGCAGCTGCGCCCTCGGCGGCCGGAGCGGAGTCCGTGGAGGAGCCCCGGTTCGAATCTTCCGTGCGGCTGCCGCCGCGGCCGGAGTCCCGGCCGCCGGAGCGTCCGCCGCGTGAAGAGTCGCGGTCACCGGAACGACCGCCGCGACCGCCGTCACGGTCACCGGAACGACCGCCGCGACCGGCATCGCGGTCACCGCGTCCGCCGCTGGACCTGCGCTTCTCGGGGCCGCCGAGGTCTTCGAGCTCCTCGGCGTCCAGGCCGGCCTTGGAGCGCTTATGCCGCGGCAGGCGCCCCTTGGTGCCCTTGGGGATGTCGAGGTCCTCGTAGAGGTGCGGCGAGGAGGAGTAGGTCTCGATGGGTTCCGGGATGCCCAGGCCGAGGGCCTTGTCGATGAGCTTCCACTTGGGCATGTCCTCCCAGTCCACGAAGGTCACGGCGATGCCGGTCTTGCCGGCGCGGCCGGTGCGGCCCACGCGGTGCAGGTAGGCCTTCTCGTCATCGGGGGCGGTGAGGTTGATGACGTGGGTGATGTCGGTGACGTCGATGCCGCGGGCGGCGACGTCGGTGGCGACCAGCACGTCGATCTTCTCGTTGCGGAAGGCGCGCAGGGCCTGCTCGCGGGCGCCCTGGCCGAGGTCGCCGTGGATGGCGCCGGCGGCAAAGCCGCGGGACTGCAGCTCCGCGGAGAGCCGGTCGGCCTGGCGCTTGGTCCGGGTGAAGACGATGGTGCGGCCGCGGCCCTCAGCCTGGAGCAGACGGGCGATGACCTCGTCCTTGTCCAGGTGGTGCGCGCGGTAGACCAGCTGCCGGATGTCCTTCTTGGTGATGCCCTCATCCAGCGGATCTGCGGCCGAGATGTGGGTGGGCTTGGTCATGTAGCGGCGGGCCATGGCGACCACGGGGCCGGGCATGGTCGCGGAGAAGAGCATGGTCTGGCGACCGATCTCCGGGACGGCCGAGAGCAGGGTCTCCACGTCGGGGAGGAAGCCGAGGTCCAGCATCTCGTCGGCCTCGTCGAGGACCACGATGTTGACGTTCTTCAGCTTCAGGTGGCGCTGCCGGTGCAGGTCGATCAGTCGGCCGGGGGTGCCGACGACGATCTCGACCCCGCGATCCAGCTCTTCGATCTGCGGCTCGTAGGCGCGGCCGCCGTAGATGGTGGCCACGCGGATGCCGCGGCGGGCGGCGGCGACCTTGATGTCGGAGGCCACCTGCACGGCGAGCTCGCGCGTCGGGGCCACGATCAGCGCCTGGGGCGCTCCGGGGGCCGGAAGGTCGTCATAGCCGGCGTCGTCGGGGCTGGTCACGCGCTGGATGGCGGGGATGCCGAAGCCCAGCGTCTTGCCGGTTCCGGTCTTGGCCTGACCGATGATGTCATAGCCGCCCAGCGCGATCGGCAGGGTCTCCGCCTGGATCGGGAACGGGGTGGTGATCCCCTTGGCGGCGAGGGCCTCGACGATCTCGGGGCGCACATTGAAGTCTGCGAAGGTGAGGCTGGAGGCTTCGACGGCCTCGACGAGCTCGGGGTCAACGGCGGAGATGGTGGCGTCAATCTCGGCGGCTGAGGACTCGGTGGTCTGTTCAGTCATGGGTACTTTCATTAGGCGACTGCGGCTGCGAAGCCCACGGTCTGTTTGGTGTCGGAGCCGATCTCCACATAGCCGATGGACGCGACGGGCACGACGATCTTCTTGCCGCGGCGGTCCTCCAGGCTGAGCAGCGGCTGCGCGCCTTCGATGGCGGCGGCCACGGCCTGCTCGATCTCTTCGGGCTTGGCGTCGGTCTCGATGACGATCTCGCGAGAGACGTGCTGAATGCCGATACGTACTTCCATGCCAACTCCTTGAATCTATGGGCTGCGCCCACTTCGAAGAGTTCCGCAGGTGCCCGTATGCGGGCGCGTGCAGAGAAGCGGGCGGGTTTACCTGCCCCCGAGTCTACCTACCTTGTGCTTTCTGTGCTTTCAGACTCTTTCGGGAAGCCGGAGATTCCGCGCCAAGCCAAACGCGCGGTCAGCTCGGCCGAGACCTCGCGGTCCGGGCGCTCGGAGAGTCGGCTCCAGTGCCGGGCCGCGGAGAGGGCCATGCCGATCAGACCGTGACCGAGCATCGTGGCCTCGGCCATCGGCTGGCCTGTGTCATCGGCGATGACCTCGGCGATCGCGCCGGCCATGCCGTCGTGGAAGCGCTCGAGCCGGTCCTCGACCTCTTCGTCGTTGTCCATCCCCGAGGTGAAGACCAGCCGGTAGGCCTCGTCCTTGCGGGAGATGAACTCGTAGAAGGCCCCCATCGTGGCCTGCACCCGGTCCTTGTTGTTCTCAGCCGTCGACAGCGCCTGGGTGAGCTCATGCTCCAGGGCGCCCAGGTGGGTGTCCAGCAGCCCGAGGAACAGCTCGTGCTTGCCGGGGAAGTGCTGATAGAGCACCGGCTTGGAGACCTGGGCGCTCTCGGCGATGTCATCCATCGAAGCCCCGTGATATCCCTTGGCCACGAAGACCTGCAGCGCGCACTCCAGCAGCTGGGTGCGGCGCTGCTCCCGGGGCAGTCGCTTGGCCCGCACGATGCCGGCGGGGTCTCTGATGCTCTGGCTCATGGGGACAGTCTATTCAGGGGCGGATCGGCGCGATCCCGGTCGCGATCTCGCACAGCGCCTCGACCGTCCCCCAGGGGGTGGTGTTCTCCCCGATCAGATTGGCCTTGCCGGTGCCGTGATAGTCCGAGGAACCGGTGACGAGCAGGTCATGGCGCGCGGCCAGCTCGCGGAGCACCTCGCGGCCCGACTCGGCGTTGTCCCGGTGATAGACCTCCACACCGGCGAGGCCTGCGGCCACCATCTCCTCGAGCTGCTCGGCGCTGACCGTGCGGCCGCGCGCCGAGGCCATGCCGTGGGCCAGGACCGGGACTCCCCCGGCCGCGCGCACCAGTCGGATCGCGGTCACCGGGTGCATGTTCTCCTGGCTGACGTAATAGGGGGACGCTGAGTGCAGCAGGTGATCGAAGGCCTCCTGCCGATCGGCCACGGCGCCGATCCCGACCAGGGCGTCGGCCAGGTGCGGCCGCCCGACGGTGGCGCCGGCGCTGACATGCTGCTCCACCGTCTCCCAGGTCAGCGGGAAATCCACCGAAAGCCGGTCGGCGATCCGTCGAGCACGGTGCAGCCGGCCATCGCGGGCCTTCTCCACGGCAGTGGAGAGTCCCGGGTGCAGCGGGTCGTGGAGGTAGCTGAGCAGATGGACGCTGATCCCGTTCTCGGTCAGCGTGGTGATCTCCATGCCCGGCAGCAGGGTGATCCGGTGCTCGCGCGCAGCCGCGATCGCCTCGTCCCAGCCGGAGGTGGTGTCGTGATCGGTCAGCGCGAGCCCCTGCAGTCCGGCGGCCGCCGCTGCGGCGATCACCGCGGCAGGAGATTCGGTGCCGTCGGAGACATGTGAATGGGTGTGCAGGTCCACGCTCATGCGCTCCAGCCTACCGGCCAGCACCCGTGACGCCGGGCTCGGCGGGCCCACCCGAGAAGGGGTGCCCACCTAGACTGGATCTCATGACCAGTTCAGAGAATCACGAAGAGTTCGACGTCGTCTCCCCCGCCTCCGCCGCGGGCTTCACCCCCGGGCAGGCGCAGGATCTCGGAGACCGGGTGAACAACCGCTCACAGCGGCCCACCTCCGAGGCTTTCAAGGATTTCATGGCCTCCAGCTGGGCGCCGGCCGAGCCGGTGCAGCACGAGCGTGATGAGGTCGCCACCCACGCCGCCGCACGGCGCAGCGCGGTCTCCGCACAGTTCCCGAATGAGCGCCTCGTGATCCCCGCGGGCCCACACAAGGTGCGCTCCAATGACACCGACTACCGGTTCCGACCACATTCGGCCTTCGCCCACCTCTCGGGCCTCGGCGTGGACCACGAACCAGGTGCGGTGCTGGTCTTTGAACCTGTGGACGAGGGCACCGGCGATCACGGCTCCCGCCATGAGGTGACGCTCTACTTCAAGCCGATGGCCGGTCGAGACACCCAGGAGTTCTACGCCGACGCACGGCACGGCGAGTTCTGGATCGGTCCCCGGCCCGGATTGGAGGAGTTCTCCCAGCGGCTCGGGCTGCGCACCGCCGACTCCGGCGCCCTGGAGGTGGCCGTGACCAAGGACGCCGGGCCGGTGGAGTTCGGCGGCACCAGGATCAGGCTTCTGCGGGAGGTCGATCTGGACGTGGACGCCCTGGTGGACACCTCACGGATCAACACCACCGTGGACCTGGAGACCTCTGACGCCTACGACGGCGAGCTCGCCGAGGCGCTCTCCGAGCTGCGACTGGTCAAGGACGCCTGGGAGATCGCGCAGGTGCGGGTCTCGGTGGAGGCCACGATCGCTGGCTTCCACGACGTCGTCGCCGCCCTGCCTCGTGCGGCCGACCATGCGCGCGGTGAGCGGATCGTGGAGGGAGCGTTCTTCGCCCGCGCTCGCCTGGAGGGCAACGATCTCGGTTACGACACGATCGCTGCCGCCGGAAACAACGCCACCGTGCTGCACTGGATCCGCAACCATGGTGCGGTGCGCCGTGGGGACCTGCTGCTGCTCGATGCCGGGGTGGAAGCGGACTCGCTCTACACCGCTGACATCACCCGCACGCTTCCGGTCACCGGTGAGTTCTCACCCACCCAGCGGAAGATCTATGACGCGGTCCTCGCCGCTGCCGATGCCGCCTTCGCGGTGGTCCGCCCCGGGATCAGGTTCCGTGACATCCACACCGCGGCGGTGCGCGTCCTCGCCGAACACCTCGACGACTGGGGGCTGCTGCCGGTCAGCCTGGAGGAGGCCCTGGACGAGTCGGGTCAGCATCACCGCAGGTGGATGCCGCACGGCACCAGCCACCACCTCGGCCTGGACGTCCATGACTGCGCGCAGGCCAAGCGTGAGCTCTACCTCGACGGAGTGCTGGAACCAGGAATGGTCTTCACCATCGAGCCCGGGCTCTACTTCAAGAATGAGGATCTGGCCGCGCCTGCGGAGTTCCGTGGAATCGGAATTCGGATCGAAGATGATGTGCTGGTCACCGAGGACGGCGCGGAGAGTCTCTCGGCATCACTGCCGCGCACGGCGCAGGAGATTGAAAGCTGGATGCAGGGCATCTGGAATTCGTGAAGACCGCGTTCCTGACGCATGAATAACTGTGATACAGAGGCTATAGAACTGTGATGTAGACGATCTCTGTCAGGCACAAATGAACGCAGAGTCCTGCGTTCCAGGGTTTACTCTGGAATGAGTCGAACCTGACAGGTTCAGAATCCATAGGAGGAACATCATGGGAATTATTGCTTGGCTCGTACTGGGCCTCATCGCCGGCGCCATCGCTCGGGCCATCCTGCCCGGCAGCCAGCCCGGTGGCTGGATCGCCGCACTCATCACGGGTGTGCTCGGCGCAATGCTCGGTGGCTTCATCGCCTCCGCCGTCTTCGACGTGAACGTCAATGACTCGTTCTTCGATCTGCCCACATGGCTCTTCGCCATCGGTGGCGGCATCCTCGTCGCCTTCATCTGGCAGGCCATCACCGGTCGCCGCGGTCGCAAGACCGTCTGAACCACTTCAGCGCGGGACGCGGTTCTTGACTGAACCGACACCGCACTGTCTTGGAGGCAGCTACAGAAGCGCCCCGCACGTCCGAGCTCCACTGTGAGCGTCGGATGGACGGGGCGCTTCTGTGTGTCCCGGAGAGTTCCTGGGCGGGCTGAGGCACTGAGCTCAGCTGCGCGGCGAGTCCTCCGGGCGGGTCCGGGGCGTGTCTGTCCCAGCTTGTTCAGGTGTGTGGGGCGGCACGGGGGCATCAGTCTTCTCCGCGGAGTCTGCTGACTGCGGCTCAGCTGAGCCCGTGGGCTCCTCGGCAGGTTCTTCGGTCGCGGGCATGCGCACGCCGTAGCGGGGGCGGCCATCGGGAAGGTCGTTGTACCCGGCGACCGGCTGCTGGGGAGCCGATTCGGCCGTCGTCGTCGCCTGGCCTGGAGCCTCCTGGCCTGGACCCGGTGCGTTCTGCCCTGGCGCGGGCTCTCCGGGCACCTGCCGCGCTGATCCCTGCTGCGCGAAGGCCTGCTGCGCCGGCGCCGACACCGGCCGGGCCGACGTGGAGGCCGACGGAGCAGGAGCCAGCCGCGCTGAGGACTGTGAGGTCGGATCGTTGTAGGCGTTGAGGCTCATCACCCCGGCTCCGGGGACCAGCTGCCGGGCCCGGTGGGCGGCAGAGAACTCGCAGACCACGTCGAAGGTGGTCGCCACCAGCTGGGAGGAGGAGGCATACTCGCGCTTGCCCTTGCGCATGGCGAAGCCGATGACCCCGATGATCATCCAGATCGCCGTGCCCAGCACCACCGCGAACGCCAGGTTGTAGATGCTGGCCTCCGGGCTGAACAGGTAGATCAGGAGTCCGATGAAGGCACCGAACATCGCGCCCTGCGCGGCTCCCCCGAGCGCGACGCGCGGGTAGGTGAGCCGGGTGCGGATATGCTCCACCGAACGCAGGTCGTTGCCCACGATCGTCAGCGCCTTCACGTCGAAGTCCTCGGCAGCGGTGAGATGATCCACGACCTTCTGCGCATCCTCGTAGGAGCGGTAGCGTCCCAGCAGCTCCCCACGAGGCAGCCCCCCGTTGTTCATTCCGCCTGCATTGGTCCCAGCATTCATCGACATTCCCCCATCATCTCAGGTCGGCCCCTGCGGCGGAGCCCTGAGGAGACCGACGACGCCAGGGCCAGCCCTGGCTCGTAGACTGAGGCGGTGTCTGATCCCGCCATCACCGAACGCATCCGCCAGCGCCTCCACGAGGTCATCGATCCGGAGCTGCGCCTTCCCATCACCCAGCTGGGCATGGTGGGTGAGATCAGCGTCGACGACGCCGGCGCCGCCCAGGTGGGGGTCAAGCTGACCATCGCGGCCTGCCCGATGCGCAGCCGGATCGTCGAAGACGTCACCGCCGCCGCCGTGCGCGCCGAGGGGGTCTCCACGGCCTCGGTCCAGCTGGGCGTCATGACTCCCGAGGAGCGCGCCGCCCTGAAGGACCATCTTCGCGGCGGTGAGACCGGGAAGGTCAATCGCTTCGCGCAGCCCGAGAACCTGGCCCGGGTCTACGCCGTCGCCTCCGGCAAGGGCGGGGTGGGCAAATCCTCGGTCACGGTGAACCTGGCCTGCGCGATGGCCGCGCAGGGACTCAAGGTCGGCATCGTCGACGCGGACATCCATGGGTTCAGCGTCCCGGACCTGATGGGCATCACCGACAAGCCCACCCGGCTGGATGAGATGATCCTGCCGCCGGTGGCCCATGGGGTGAAGACCATCTCGATCGGGATGTTCGTCGAGGGCAATCAGGCGGTGGCCTGGCGCGGCCCGATGCTCCACCGGGCGGTGGAGCAGTTCCTCACCGACGTGCACTTCGGCGATCTCGACGTGCTGCTGCTGGACCTGCCCCCGGGCACCGGCGACATCGCGATCTCGGTGGCGCAGCTGCTTCCCGGCTCGGAGCTGCTGGTGGTCACCACCCCCCAGGCCGCGGCATCGAGCGTGGCCGAACGTGCCGGCGCGCTGAGCTCACAGACCAAGCAGCGGGTGGCCGGGGTGATCGAGAACATGGGGCCGATGACCCTGCCCGACGGGTCCAGCTTCGAGCTCTTCGGCTCCGGCGGAGGTCAGCTGGTGGCCGACCGGCTCAGCGAATCCTTGAAGAGCACGGTCCCGCTGCTGGGCTCGGTCCCGCTGGACATGAATCTGCGCGAGGCCGGCGACGACGGCGAGCCGGTGGTGCTCTCGGCCCCTGACTCACCGGCCGGAGCCGCACTGCGCGCGATCGCCGCCCGGCTGGCAGTGCAGCCGCGCGGGATGAGCGGCCGCAAGCTGCCCGTCAGTCCCGCCTGACGCCTCCGCACGCGTCACCTGGGCTTAGGTGTGCTTCGGCAAGGAGGGTCGGGCCGGTCGATCGGGCAGTGCCCGGTGGAACGGAGCGGCCTCAGGTGGCTTCGGTGTCGAAGGGGGCGGCGGCGTCCAGCTGGTCTTCGGAGTCGGCATTCCGCACCGGAGGCTCGACGGCGGCCCCCCGCGTGGCCACGTCTGACGAGGGCCCCAGGTCCGACGAGGGATTCTGACTCGTCGCCGCCCCGGCCATGCCGGCGGCGATGGCGCCTGAGGCTCGCTTCGCAGCCGCGGGAGGGACTCCCCCGCTCGGCGCGCTGGGCGCCGCAGGGCTGGAGCCGTTCTTGCTGCGGAAGAGCTCGCGCGGGTCGGTGGCGGCTCGAGCCGAGTCCAGGGTCCCGGCCACCGCGGAGCGGGTCTCGCGGAAGTCCTCGCCGTATTCGTTGCTCAGCGCGTCGCGAATGATGCGGCGCGGATCGTATTGCCGGGGGTCGTAGCGCTTCCAGTCGACGTCGTCGAAGTCGGTGCCGGTCTCGTCCTTGAACCGGCCCTTGGCATCTTCGGCCATGTCCCGGGCCTGACGTGCCCAGCGGGCCAGGTTTCGGGCGTACTGCGGCAGCCGCTCGGGTCCGAGGATGACGAGCGCGAGAACGATCAGGATCACGAACTCGTAGGCGTTGATACCAGGCACAGCTCAACCCTACCGTCAGCGTCGACTCAGTCGGTGAGCCAGGCGAGCAGCTCCTCGAAGCCGCGTTCAAGCCGCTCGGAGCCGGTGGGGACGATCGGCAGCACCTGCACCCGGGAGCGGTCGGTGGCCATCACCCAGTTCGAGATCTGCTCAGCGGTATCCGCAGGAAGATCAGAGGTGACCACGTACTGCACCCGTCCGCTCTCCATGGCGGCGGTCCATTCCTCCGCCTCTTCGGAGACGTACAGCTCACAGGCATCTCCGGTGCGCAGGGTGAGGGTCTCCCGCAGGGTCGCCGAGGTGTCGACGACACCATCGAGCTTCGACTCCAGGGCGGCGAGCTCCACCCCGGTCTCCTCCGGGCGGGTCTCCGAGATGTCCAGCCGGTGCTCACCGTCGGTGAGCCTCAGCTGGACCGTGCGGATGCCCTCGACCACCCCGGTCTCTGCGTACTCGGTGGACAGCCCGAAACCCGACAGATGCGGGACGGACCAGCCCAGGCTCTTGAGCGAGTTCAGGCTGTCCAGCGGGATCTGCTGGATCTGAGTGCTCTCGGGGGCACCCGGCAGTGTCGCGTCGGAGGCGTCCACGGGAATCAGATTCAGGTCGGTGCTGGTCAGCGGGACGCTCGCGGCACCGTCGCCGAGAGTCTCCTCGCCATGCTGCTGGCTGGACTGTGAGCCCTGCGGCAGCAACGACTGCACCGAATTGATCTGCGGCAGTGCGCGTCCGCCGATGACCCATGCGGTGACGAAGACTAGAACTCCGAGCAGCGCCAGCACGAACAGCGTCAGCGCCACAAGCCACCCGGCGCGCGGCCGAGTGGCTTCGTGGGCGGCCGCTCCGCGCTGCCAGCCGCGGTGTGAGCCACCGCTGCTGACTCCGCGAGCAGACGGAGTGCTGCTATCGTGCCTGGTCATCCTGACTATCATGAAGGGTAGAACTGGGCAGAAGCTGAAATTCTTCTGAACATCAATCGCCTCAGGGTGCCGAACCGCACCTCGAGATGCAGCCAACCCGCAGGTGCACGTGCACCTGAGCGCCCGGTTCATTCACTCGCACGCAGAGAAGGTCCCATGAAAGCTCAGCACCCCCAGCAGTCGGCCAAGCATTCAAGCTGGGCGTACGCGGAACAGCACGCCGAGGAGGAGCCTGCGCTGCTTCAGGCGCGACGTCGCGGCGAAAGCCTGGGCGTGCAGCCTGTCAGCCAGGGGGTGGCCTCGCTGCTGACCGTGCTCGCCGCGAGCACCAGGGCTCACGCCATGGTCGAAGTCGGCACCGGCGTCGGCGTCTCTTCACTCGCTCTGCTGCGGGGAGGAACCCCGGATGCGGTCCTGACCAGCATCGACTACGAGGCCGACCATATCCAGGCGGCCCGAGAGACCTTCCGAGACGCGCGGCTGCCCTCGGCGCGGACGCGGCTGATCACCGGAAGGGCGGAACAGGTGCTGGCACGGCTGACCACTGGCGGCTATGACCTGGTGTTCGTCGATGCGGAGGCGACGCATGCCGCGGAGTACGCCGAACAAGGAGTCAGGCTTCTGCGCCCCTCGGGTCTGCTGATCATCAACGACGCGCTGGACCATGATCGCCTGGCCCGCCCTGCGGTGCGGGATGAGTCCACGCAGCGGATGCGGGAGCTGGAGCGTCGTCTGCTCGAGGACGATCGTCTGCGCACAGCGATGCTCGGGTCCGGGACAGGACTGCTGGTGGCGGCACGGCGCTGACCAGCGGCGAGAGCGCGGGGCTCAGCTGCGGCGCGGGACGGACGATACAGTTCGGGCCGGTCGCGCTGTGCACGACCGGCCCGAACCGAAGCTCATTCTCCGACGGCCTTGATGAGGCACTGCTTGAGTGCCTGGGCCTCTTCATTGTTGATCTCCAGCACCAGACGGCCCCCTCCGTCGATCGGCACCCGCATGATCAGGCTGCGGCCCTCCTGAGTGACCTCCATCGGACCGTCGCCAGTGCGCGGTTTCATTGCAGCCATCGAGTGCATCCCTTCCGAAGTTCTCTAGCGTGCGTGTCCATGCCTGATGCAAAGATCCAGCGCCTGAACTGAATCTATTATCTCGCATCTGCGAGGAATGTCACTCCACCCGCGGAAATTCAGGTTTCGGATCGGCCTGCGAGGGCAGCCTTAGATCCTTGTCAGGCACGCCACGAGCGCGATCCGAGGGACCCGTGTCAGGTTCTACAGTGACTTGATACCTGCTTTCCTGGGGCTCGGACGGGGCCTCGGCCGCGCTCTGCGCCTGGTGCGACTGACCTCCTTGAAGCTCCCGAAGCTGCTGCCCGAGCGCATCGAGGAGCCGGTCCACCTGATCCATCCGGTATCCACGCACCGCAGAGTCGAGACGGACCTCCTGCAGGTCATCCGCGGTGATGTGCTTCTCGGCTCTGCGCCGCAGCAGATCATCCACATCGGACTCGCCCAGATCCGTCTCCTCTCTGGGCGCCGAAGCGCCGTCCCAGCGGCCCAGCAGGGCTGCCACCACCAGCGCGAGCAGGACCACGGCGAGCAGGTATAGCCAGAGCATGGGGTCAGCCTATCCCCCGCCCCCGGCGCGCAGCGCTGCGAGTTCGACGCTCGGAGCCCGGCCTCGAATCTCAGGGCTGCTGCAGGTTCAGCTGGTCCTGATCCAGGGGCAGCTCGTCCACCGGTGGGGCGTCGCTCATGTCGGGCTGGGTGATCAGCACGAACAGCGCCAGTCCCACCACGTAGACCGCGAAGATCTTGAAGTGCCCGCGGTAGAGCAGGCGCAGCACCATCCACAGGGCGCCGGCGCCGACGACGGCGGCCACCGCGAATCCCAGCGCGTAGTCCTGCCAGCTCAGGAACAGTCCACCTTCGAAGCTGCCCGGGTCGAGCAGGCCCAGCGACTGCAGCCCGGTGGCGGCGACGATCGTGGGAATCGCCACGAAGAAGCTGAACTGCGCCGCCAGGCGCCGGTGCATGCCCAGCGCCAGCGCCGCGGCGATGGTCAGCCCCGAGCGGCTCAGCCCTGGGAACAGCGCCGCCGCCTGGGCCAGGCCGATCACGACGGCGACCAGCACCGTCATCTGGGCGGCACCGCGCCAGGTGGTCTTCACCGAGTCCGACCACCACAGCACCGCGCCGGTGATCATCAGCATCACCGCCACCGCCCAGGGGGTGGCGAAGACGTCGGTGCCGTAGGCGCGGATGAGCAGTCCCAGGACCCCGGTGATGGCAGTGGTGAGCAGGCCCAGCAGCGCGAGCCGCAGGTGGATCAGGTGCCGCAGCGTCCGGCGTCGGCGCCAGAGCCCGAGCTCCCGCCAGATGCCTTTGACCAGCCGCTTGAGCGGTCGCCACATCACCACCGTGACGGAGACCATCGTGCCCAGGTGCACCACCAGGTTGTAGAGGATCATCTCCGGGGTGTCCGGGGAGGGCAGCGGCGACCCCTCGGCCGCCAACCATTGCTGCACCAGCACCAGGTGGCTGGAGGAGCTCACCGGAATGAACATGAACAGCCCCTGGATCGCTCCCAGGAGCACCGATTCCCACAGACTCATCGAGCGCGGCGCTCCACCGTCTCGTCGGTCCCATCCGATCCGTCCATCGCGTGCAGCGCCTCGCCGGTGACCGCCTGGACGAGGACCGGCAGAAGCGTCCCCGCCGGGCCGCGCAGCCGGTGGTGCATGGCGTCGCTGAGCTCGGTGGGCTCGGGATTGATCTCGATCAGCGGGGTCCCGCGCTCCATGCCGAGCAGCGGCAGCGAGGCCGCCGGCTGGACCAGCCCGGAGGTGCCCACGACCAGGATCAGGTCCGCGGCGCGCATCGCGTCCGCAGCGGCGTCGAACGCCTCCATCGGCAGCGGCTCGCCGAACCAGACCACTCCGGGCCGGATCAGCCCCTGCTCGCAGACCTCGCACAGCGGCGGATCCACTGGCTCTGCGGGCGCGGCGGCGCCGTCGTACTGGGGGGCCGCAAGTTCGGCGGGCGCATCGCATTCAGCGCAGCGGTGGGCCGTGATGCTTCCATGCAGATGCGCGAGGACCTCGGCGCCGGCACGTTCATGCAGGTCATCGACGTTCTGGGTCGCGATGCTCAGTCTGCCTCCGGCTCCGCCGAGCTGCCGCTGCCACTGCGCCAGGGCCTGATGTCCGGGGTTCGGCGAGACCTGTCGGATCAGCGCGGCGCGCCACCGGTACCAGGTGTGCACCAGGGCAGGGTCGCTCTCGAAGGCTTCCGGGGTGGCCAGGTCCTGGGCGGAGAAGCGTTCCCACAGGCCGGTCTGGACCTCGCGGAAGGTCGGCACGCCGGACTCGGCTGAGATCCCCGCGCCGCTGAAGACCGCCACGTGACGGGCGGCGCGTGCGAGGGCGAGGACGTCATCGGGAATGGGCGGAGCATCGGACTGATCACACATGTCCTCCACCGTATCGATCACAGCCGGTGAAGACTACGCTGTTCATCACGTGAGCGTTCTCGGTGAACCCCATGGCCCGGCACGCCCCGCCGACTTCGGAGGAATGATGAGTCAGCCCACCCACCCCTCAGGTGCAGATGGTGAATGGCAGCAGGGCCCCGACGGACAATGGCGCAAGGCGCCGCCGGAGCAGGACGCAGCCGGAGGTCCGGTGCCGCCGGCCCAGGCGCCTCCCGGCCAGGCTCCACCGGCCCAGACCTCCCCGGGCCAGGTTCCTCCCGGCCAGGCGCCTCCTGGCAGCGGATCGGGTGCCGCGGGCGGTCCTGCAGCTCGACCCGCTGCTCAGCCCGGGGTGCCGGTGGGTGCGGGCGAGGAGCAGGGCTGGGGCGTGGCGATGCACCTGGGCGGGGTCTTTCTCTCCTGGCTGGTGCCCCTGGTGCTGTGGCTGGTGTTCCGCGAGCGCAGCCGGATGCTCGATGATCACGGCAAGGAGGCGCTGAACTTCCAGATCACCTTGTTCATCGCCTATATCGTCGGCGCGGCCACGACGATCATCCTGATCGGCTTCCTGATCCTGTTCCTGGCCTGGGTGCTCTCCGTGGTGTTCAGCATCTTGGCCGCGATCGCCGCCTACAATCGTCGGCCCTACCGCTACCCGCTGACGATCCGCTTCATCAAGTGAGCCTGCTCCAGGTGAGCTGACCCAGCCGGTCCCGCAGAAGCTCAGCCGGATCAGCTCTTGCGGTTGTAGAAGTACATCGAGAGCGGGCCGAAGACCCCGATCAGCACCGCGCAGTAGACCAGCACCAGGGTGACGCTGGAGAACTGTCCGACGCCGGCCATGAGCTCACGGATCGCGGTCACCACGACCGAGACCGGGTTGACCTCGACCGCACTCTGCAGCCAGCTCGGCATCGTGGCGGGGTCCACGAAGATGTTCGAGGCGAAGGTCAGCGGCATCATGATGAACATCGAGATGCCCATCGCGGCCTGTTCGGTGCGCACCAGCAGCGAGATCACCGTCCAGACCCAGGAGAGGCTGAAGCTGAAGACCAGCAGCAGCACGAAGGCCATCAGCACCCCGACCATGCCGCCCTCGGGCCGGAAGCCCATCAGGAAGCCCACGCCCAGGATGATGGTGCCGGCGAGGACATAGCGGACCTGGTCTCCCAGCAGCGCGCCCACCAGCTGAGCCGGGCGCCAGGTGGGCAGCGAGCGGAACCGGTCGAAGACACCTTTGGAGATGTCGCGGTTCAGCGTCAGGCCGGTGTACATGGTGATCATGATCATCGTCTGCACGAAGATCCCGGGGATCAGCCACTGCACGTAGCCGTCCACCGATCCGGCGATCGCTCCGCCGAAGATGTAGGTGAACATCACGGTCATCATGATCGGGAAGACGGTGACGTCGAAGAGCTGCTCGGGGATGTGTTTGATCTTCAGCAGCGCCCGCCACCCGTAGGTCAGCGAGGCGCTGACCGCGCCCGCCGGGGCTGGTCGTTGATCTGCCGGGACCAGGACGCTCCTGATCCGCTGGTTCTGGTCCTGCGCCGTGGTGGTCACGCCGCCTCCTCCTGTGCGTCTGCGGTCGCGCCGTCAGTCGCCTCGGGTGCTGTCTTGTGGCCGGTCAGGGCGAGGAACACCTCGTCCAGGCTGGGCTGGCCCAGCGCGAAGGTCTCCACCGCGAGCGCGGAGTCCTGCAGCGCGATGAGCGCGGCGGCCGCGCGGGACTCGTCTTCGAGTCGGACGGTGAGCGCCGCCGGGTCTGATTCGCGCAGGACCTCGGCCAGCAGGGTGCGGCCGAGGATCGCGGCGGCCTCTTCACGGCGGGCCGGGTCGGCCACCCGGACCTTCAGCGCGCCGGTGCCGACCTGGGCCTTGAGCTGCCCGGGGGTTCCTTCGGCGATCACCTTGCCGGTGTCGATGACCGCGATCCGATCAGCGAGCTGATCGGCCTCCTCCAGGTGCTGGGTGGTGAGCAGGATCGTGGTGCCGCCCGCCACCAGGGTTCGGATGATGTCCCAGACCTGGTTGCGGCTGCGCGGATCGATCCCGGTGGTGGGTTCGTCCAGGAACATCAGCTGCGGGGTCACGATGAGCGAGCCTGCGATGTCGAGGCGGCGGCGCATGCCTCCGGAGTACTTCTTGACCTGCCGGGCGGCCGCCTCGGTGAGGCCGAAGGCATCGAGCAGCGTCATTCCGCGGACCTTGGCCTGGCGGGCGTTGTAGCCGAGCAGCCGGCCCAGCAGCATCAGGTTCTCGATCCCGGTGAGATCCTCATCGAGGGAGGCGAACTGGCCGGTGAGCGCGATCTTCTCACGGATCGCCTTGGGCTCGGTGAAGACGTCGTGGCCCAGCACCCGGGCCTCCCCCGCGTCGGGGCGCAACAACGTGGCCAGCATCCGGATCGCCGTCGTCTTCCCGGCCCCGTTGGGGCCGAGCACGCCGTAGATGCCGCCCTGGGCGATGTCCAAGTCGATGCCGTCCACCGCGGCGGTGGAGCCGAACCGTTTGACCAGCCCGCGCGTTTCAATGGCTGGCACACTCATGCGCAGCGATCCCCCTGGAAATGGTGCTGAGAAGCTCGATGTGATCAGCTCGCCGCTGCACGCGGCGAAGCCCGATTTCACGGCTCCAGTCTAGTCCGCCGCCGGCGCAGGGGAACCCCTCTCAGCCCAGCTGCTGCCAGAGCCAGCGGTAGATCAGCGCATTCATCATCGCCTGCTGCGCGGGGTTCGCCGCGCCGCCGTGGCCGCCCTCGGTGTTCTCCCAATAGGTGACATCGGCGCCGAGCTCCTCCAGGGCCGCAGTCATCTTCCGGGCGTGCCCGGGGTGCACCCGGTCATCACGGGTGGAGGTGGTCAGCAGCACCGGCGGGTAGTCCACGCCCTCGCTGACCAGGTGGTAGGGCGAGAAGCTCTGCATGAACTCCCAGTCGGCGGTCTCCGGGTCGCCGTACTCCGCGCGCCAGGAGGCCCCGGCGAGCAGCTGGGCGAACCGGCGCATGTCCAGCAGCGGCACCTGGATTACCACCGCACCGAAGAGCTCGGGATACTTCGCGAGCATGTTGCCGGTGAGCAGTCCGCCGTTGGAGCCGCCGCGGCAGGCGAGCTTCTGAACCGTGGTCACCCCGGTGCGCACCAGGTCCCGCGCGACCGCGGCGAAGTCCTCGTAGGCGCGATGCCGGTTCTCCTTCAGCGCGGCGTGGTGCCAGCCGGGACCGTATTCACCGCCGCCGCGGATATTGGCCACCGCGAAGACTCCGCCGGCCTCCAGCCAGGCCTTGCCGGCCAGCCCGAGGTAGCTCGGGGTCTGTGAGATCTGGAACCCGCCGTAGCCGTAGAGGATCGTCGGGTGCGGCTCCGGTCCGGCGATCTGGGCGGCGCCAGGAACCGTCTCGGGGTCGGCGGCCTCCACCGCCTGGACGGCGTCGGCCCGGCCGATCAGGAAGTACGGGATGCGGGTGCCGTCGGCGCTGGTGGCGAAGCTCTGCACCGAGGCGAGACCGTCGGAGTCGAAGCGTTCGGGCGCCTGTTTGATCAGCTCCAGCGACGCCGGCGCGCCGGTGCGCAGACCCTCCAGGGTGCCGCGGTAGAGGCTGGTGGGGGTGACCCAGTCGTTGCTGGTGACCCAGACCTCCTCGGACTCCTCCTCGTCCACCGCTGCCACGCCGAGGGACCCGTGGAGCTCGCCGAAGACGGCGCTGGCCCGCCATCGGCCGGCCTCGCACCAATGCGCCTCGACCCGGTGGATCACGTCTTCCATGATCGTCACCAGGATGGTCTCACGGGTGACCGTCACGTCCAGCAGCGCGGCCGACTCGGTGGGTTCGAAGAGCACCCGCAGCTCGGGCTCCCCGGCGATGAACTGCTCGGCGTCGCCGACGATCAGGCTGCCGCCGCGGTAGGCCACGCCGTGGTGGGTGAAGTCGGTGCGCGGGCGCAGCACGATCAGGTCCCGGTGAAAGCCCACGGAGACGTCGGTGGGCACCTCGATCAGCGTCATCGCGTCCTGCGCGGAGGGATCGATCAGGTATGTCTCACGGTCGTAGAAGCCCAGCAGCCTCACCCCGAAGTGCCGCTCGAATCCGGGGGTGCTGTCGAAGCCTGCGACGGCGGTCATATGGTCCGTCTCGACGCTGAGCACCGCCTGAGCGTCGGCGAGCTTGGTGCCGCGATGCCAGCGGCGGGCCACCCGCGGGTAGCCGGAGCTGGTGACCGCATCGGCGCCGTCGTCGTGGGTGAGATAGACGGTGTCGGCGTCGATCCAGCTCAGCCCGCCCTTCCCCTGCGGACGGTGGAACCCGCCCTCGGACTCCGGGATGAAGCGCCGGGTCACCAGGTCGAATTCACGGGTCACGTCGGCGTCGGAGCCGCCCGGAGACAGCGAGATCAGGGTGTGCCGCCACGGGTTCGTGGCAGGCTGGCCGGCGGTGTCGGCTGGCGGGCTCTGCCCACCGGCGCCGCGCGGGCGCAGCACCTCGGCGCCGTGCCAGACCCAGGTGACGCCCTCCTCGGCGCTGAGCGCGTCCAGATCCAGCAGGACCTCCCAGTCGGGGGTCGAGCTGCGGTAGGAGTCCTCAGTGGTGCGCCGCCACAGGCCCTGCGGGTGCTCGGCGTCGGTCCAGAAGTTATAGAGGTGCTCTCCGCGCTTGGTCACCCCGGGGATCCGGTCCGAGGCGTCGAGGATCTCGCGAAGCTCGGTGCGCAGCGGATCGAACGCCTCGTCCTGGATGCGCTCCTCGGCCCGGGCGTTGCGCTGATGCACCCACGCAAGCGCCCGCTCCCCGGTGACCTCCTCGAGCCAGAGATGCGGATCGGCCTGCGCCGGATCGAGGTCGGGACTGATCAGGGGTTTCACCGAGGGGACTGTCATCCCCCAATCCTAGCCACCTGCGTCGTGCCGCGGCTCTGCCGAGATCAGCCGGTGTTCTGCAGGCCGGCGGCCACGCCCTTGAGCGTGATCAGCAGCAGGTTGCGCGGATCATCGATCTGATCATCGGCCAGCTTGCCCGAGCGCAGCACCCGCAGGGCGCGCAGCTGGATCAGCGAGAGCGCATCCACATAGGGGTTGCGCAGCTGCACCGCCCGGCCGAGGACCTGGTGTTTCTCCAGCAGCCGCCGCTGGTCGGTGATCGCGAGCACCCATTTGGAGGTCAGGTCGAACTCCTCGAGCACCACCGCGGTGAGGTCCTCGCGGTCCCCCAGCGCCAGGTACCGCTCGGCGATGCGCCGGTCGGTCTTGGCCAGGGACATCTCGATGTTGTCGATCAGCGCGCGGAACAGCGGCCATTCGGCGTAGGCCTGGCGCAGCTGCGCAAGGTCCTGCACCGATTCCAGCGCGCTGCCCAGCCCGTACCAGCCGGTGAGGTTGATCCGGGCCTGGCCCCAGGCGAAGTTCCACGGGATCGCGCGCAGGTCTTCGAGGGATTCCACCGAGAGTCCGCGCTTGGCCGGGCGGGAGCCGATGGCGAGCAGCCCGACCTCGTCCTGCGGGGTCACCTCGGCGAACCAGGGCGCGAAGCCCTCGGCGTTGACCAGGCCGTGGAAGCGTTCCCGGGAGACGGCGTCCATCTTCTCGGCGAGTCCGGCGTAGCGCCGGGCGGCCTCGGCGTTGCGGCGTTCGGTCGAGGGTGCCGAGGCCATCAGCGTGGCGGCGGCGACCTGCTCGATGTGGCGCAGCGCGATCTCCGGGTTGCCGTAGCGGGCGGAGATGACCTCCCCCTGTTCGGTGACCTTGAAGCGCAGATCCACCGAGTGCGGGGGCTGCGCGAGGATCGCCCGGTTCGCAGGTCCGCCGCCGCGGCCCAGCGCGCCGCCGCGACCGTGGAACTGGGTCAGCGTGATCTCGTGCTTGATCCCCCAGGCGGAGATCTTCTCCTGCGCCTCATAGAGCGCGAGGGTGGCGGAGACCGGGCCGACGTCCTTGGCGGAGTCGGAGTAGCCCAGCATGACCTCCATGCGCCGGCCGGTCTGCTCCAGCCGGGCCTGCACGGCCGGGTTGGTCAGCATCTCCTCGAGGATCTGCGGGGCGTTGCGCAGGTCCTCATAGGTCTCGAAGAGCGGGATGACGTCGAGCACCGGGGCGTTCTCGGGTCCGCCGAGCGCCTTCTCGGCGAGGGTGTAGACATCGGCGAGGTTCTGCGCGGACTGGGTGAAGGAGACGATGTAGCGCCGAGCGGCGTCGACTCCGTAGCGCTGCTGCACCGAGGCGATCGCGCGGAAGGTCTCCAGCACCTCCTCGCCCGGCACGGCCATCTTCTCCACCGAATCGGGGTCCTCGAGCCAGGCCAGGGTCTGGGCGTGCACCTTGGAGTGCTGGCGGACCTCGAGCTCGGCGAGGTGGAAGCCGAAGGTCTGGACCTGCCAGATCAGCTCCTGCAGGTCACCGTAGGCGGCCCGGTTCGCGCCGGCCTCCACGAGGGAGTCCTGCACCACCCGCAGGTCCGCGATCAGCTCTGCGGGCACGGCGTAGGCCAGATCGGCGTTGCGCTCCCGGGTGGCCTGGATCCGTCCGGTGATGGCGAGCAGCACCTGGCGGTGCGGCTCTCCCGGGGAATGCTGGGAGGCCTGCTCGGCGAGCTCCTCGGAGAGCTGGCGCTGCCGGTTCCACAGCGCATCGAGCTTGCGGCTCGGCGGGGTGTAGCGGTCATCGAGGGTCAGCGACATCCCGGTGCGGCGGGACCGATCTTCCAAGTCGGCCAGGACCCGGTCGGCGGCCTGGGCCACGGCCTTGCGGGTGATCGTGGCGGTGACGTTGGGGTTGCCGTCCCGGTCTCCGGCGATCCACGAGCCCAGCCGGATGAAGGCCGGCGCCTTGGGCGCCTGCGCGCCGGAGTCCTCGCCCTGGAGCCAGTCGTCCATCCGGCGGTAGGCCTGGATGAACACCGAGGAGAAGGAGGAGTCGAAGATCCCCAGCGCGGTGCGCACCTCGTCCAGCGGTGAGGGGCTGGAGACGCGCAGCTGCGCGGTGCGCCACATGTTGTCGATCTCTTCGAGGAGCTCGCGCCGGTTCTTGGCCAGCTCTGTGAAGCCGATCCGCGGATCATCGCGCACGTCGAGCAGCGCTCCGATGCGGCGCACCGAGGCGGTGATCGCGTTGCGGCGGGCCTCGGTGGGGTGGGCGGTGAGCACCGGGTGGAAGCGCAGCTCCTTGAGCCGGCGCTCAGCCTCGCGCTCGCCGACCTCTTCGGCGAGGTGGGTGAACGCGGCGGCCACCGAATCTGAGGGCTGCTGCTGGGCGAGCGGCAGCTCGCCGTCACGGGTGCGCAGGGTCCGCACGCGGTGCTGCTCCTCGGCGAGGTTCGCCAGCAGGAAGTAGGAGGTGAACGCGCGGGCGACCTCTTTGGCCCTCTCGGCGGAGAAGGAGGAGACCAGCTCCTCGGCGCGCTCCAGGATCTCGCCGCTGGAGTCCTCCAGTGCCGCGATGGTCAGTTCGCGCAGCGCCTCGACGTCGGCGAGCAGACCCTCGGAGCCGTATTCCTGGAGGACCTGGCCGAGCAGGCCGCCGAGCAGGCTGACGTCGCGGCGCATCGCCTCGGGCACCTCATGGGTGGCTTCGACGCGGGTGACGCTGCCGGTGGCCGGCGAGCTCGCCTGCGCGGGGACAGGTGTTTCCTGGGGCATGTGAATCTCCTTCTCGGATGCTTCACGTGACCCCATCGTCACGCTGATGAACTTGTCCTGCTGCTGCACTTCATCGAACTCTGAACCGCAGGGACTGCTGTGGCGCCCCGACGTGGCGGCGCTCACTGTGTCTGGGGCAACACGTTATCAAGACTGGTGGCGGCTTCGAAGTCCGGTGCTGCCGGGCCACGGTTCACAGAACGTCAGGCTCAGCCCCATTCGGCCTCCCGCAGCGAACGACGCCGACGCTCCAGCTCCATCAGCTCACGGTTCAGCGCCTGGTGCTCCTCTGGGTTGTGGGAGGCGTCCATGCGCTGGAGCCGGCCCAGCAGATTGGCCTTCTGGTGGGTGATCTTGAGCTCCACCAGCCGGTTGAGGATGGACTGGCAGTACTTCTCCAGATGCTCGTCGCTGTTGGTGGGCAGCGAGGTGACGGCCAGCTCGGAGACGAAGGACTTGATCGGTTCCGGCACCTCGTCGCGCACCGCCTGGACCCAGTTGCGCGGATCCGAGGCGGAGGCCGCGGCGATCCGCACGCCGTCGTGGATGGCCTGGTGCACCGGTGCGGTGAAGCGCACCGTGAAGATCTCCTCCCACTGCTCCGCGGTCAGATGGGTGGGGTGCTGCAGGATCACCTCCAGCGCCTGACGCTCCATGAGCACCGCCGGGTCGCGGGTGTCCGGGCGCGGATAGCCCGGCGCGCTGCGGCGCAGCTGCTCCCCGTCCGGTTCGCCCTGACGCTGATTCCCCTGCCGCTGACTGCCTGTGCCCTGGCTGTTCGCGGCGGCCTTCTCGGCCTCCTGATGGGGTGAGGGCTGGTGCTTCTGCGCGTAGGCCACCGCCCGGGCGACGTCGTCCATCTCGGCTCCCAGCCAGCCGGCCAGTTCGCGGGTGTAGGCCGGGCGCAGCGCCGGGTCCTTGATCGCGCCGACGATCGGGGCGGTGGCGCGCAGCGCGCCGACCCTGCCCTCGATGGTGTTCAGGTCGAATTCACGCAGCTTCGCCCGGATCGCAAACTCGAAGAGCGGGGTCTTGGAGCTGATCAGCTCGCGCACCGCCTCATCGCCGCGGTGCTGACGGATGTCACAGGGGTCCATGCCTTCGGGGCCCACGGCGATGAAGGTCTTGGCGAGGAACATGTGGTCCTCCTTGAACGCCTTCAGCGCGGCCTGCTGGCCGGCCGCATCACCGTCGAAGGTGAAGATCACCTCGCCCACGCCGCCCTCGTCGGAGATCAGCCGGCGCGCGATCCTGATGTGGCCCTCGCCGAAGGCGGTGCCGCAGGTCGCGACCGCGGTCTCCACCCCTGCCACGTGACAGGCCATGACGTCGGTGTAGCCCTCCACGACCACCAGCTGGCGCTGCTTGGCGACGTGACGCTTGGCGTGTTCGATCCCGTAGAGCACCTGCGACTTCTTATAGATCGCGGTCTCGGGCGAGTTCAGGTATTTCGGGCCCTTGTCGTCCTCGTAGAGGTGGCGGCCGCCGAAGCCCACAGTGTTGCCGGTCATATTGCGGATCGGCCACATCAGCCGGCCGCGGAAGCGGTCGTAGATCCCGCGTCCGCCGGAGGAGAACATCCCGGTCTCGGTGAGCTCCTCGTCGGAGAAGCCCTTGGAGCGCAGGTGTTTGAGCAGGTTGTCCCATCCTTTGGGGGCGTAGCCCACGGAGAACTGGGCGGCGTGTTCGCGGGTGAAGCCGCGCCCGGTGAGCATCTCGCGGGCGGTCTGCGCCTCGGGGCTCTGCAGCGCGGCCTGGAAGAACTCGTCCGCGATCTTGTGCGCGTCCAGCAGCCGCTGCCGGCGCCCGACCTCCGCCTTGTCCGGGCCCTTGCCGCCGTCCTCGTAGCGCAGCTCGATGCCCATTCGTCCGGCGAGCTTCTCCACGGTCTCCTGGAAGCTGGTGTGCTCCATGCCCATCAGGAACGCGATCACGTCACCGGACTCTCCGCAGCCGAAACAGTGGAAGGTGCCGACCTGCGGGCGGATGTGGAAGCTCGGTGAGCGCTCGTCGTGGAAGGGGCAGAGGCCCTTCCAGGAGCCGATGCCGGCACCCCTGAGCGTCACGTACTGCTCGACCACCTCGCGAAGGTCTGCGCGCTCACGGACGGCGTCGATGTCTTCGCGTTTGATCAGTCCGGCCATGGCTCTAATCTACTCGGCACGGCCAAATGCCGAGCGGGTGTTCCCGGCCCTGTGGAGGGTGCCGGGGACTGATGCTCGGGAGTGCGCAGGTGGTGGCGCGGCGGAGCGGACCAAGTCTGGCTAGGCTGGGATCATGACTGAGCTTTCCGGACGTGAGCGTGTGCAGGCCGACGCCGATTCCCGCGCGGTGACCCTTGAATTCGTCCAGCGCGGACCCTCCTCCTCGCTGGAGGAGGCCGCCGAGAACCTCGGGGTCGCGCCGCGGGAGATCGTGAAGACCCTCGTCGCCAAGGCCAAGCTCACCCAGTCCGCCACCGAGCACAGCTACGTGGTGGCGCTGATCCCCGGGGACAAGCAGGTGGACTGGGCGAAGCTGCGCAGGCTGGCCGGGATGAAGAAGATGTCGATGACCGCGCCGGACGAGGCCGTGGCGGCCACCGGGTATCACCCCGGCACCATCACCCCCTTCGGCGCCCGCACCCCCGAGGGACAGGTGTGGCCGGTCTACGCGGATGAATCGATCTCCGGGCGGATCGCCATGGGAGCCGGGGAACCAGATCTCAACCTCTTCGTGGAGGCCGCCGAGCTGTTCGAGGCCTTCGACGTCGTCGTCGGCGACATCGGGAAGTAACACCCCACCTCCCGCGTCGAGGGGCGGAGGATCAGGCGAAGAGGCGGTTGAAGACCGGGCGGCCGTGGACCAGGGTGGCGTACCACTCGAGCGCCGCACCGTCGGTGAGTGAGGCGATCTGGTCGATGATCGCGCGCTGCCGGGCAGCCTCATCGGAGGCGTCGTGGAAGTCGGCCTGGAAGGGCGGCTCGAGGAACTGGTCCCCGGTCTCGGTCAGCAGCCCGTGCAGGCCCTCGATGACCTCGCGCTGGCGGGCGTAGACCGGCTTCTGCTCGCGTGAGGCCATGATGTAGGTCGCGGCGATGCCCTTCATCAGCGAGACCTCCTCCAGCGTCTCCACCGGCACCACCAGGTCGGCCTCGTGGCGGACCAGCGGACGGTCCCCGTAGACCTCGCGGGTGGCGGTGAAGATGGCGTGGCAGAACCTGCCGATCAGCTCGCTGGTCATGTTCTTCAGCGCTGCCAGCGCCTGGCGGGAGCCGTCGGACTCCCCCACCCAGGCACCGGCGGAGGAGAGCCGCTCGAGCGCGGCCTCGATCCGCGCCGGGTCGGTCTCGGGCAGGTACCACTCGTGGGTGGTCTGGACCACGCG
This sequence comes from Nesterenkonia sp. YGD6, assembly GCF_022565895.1. Lineage (NCBI taxonomy): Bacteria > Bacillati > Actinomycetota > Actinomycetes > Micrococcales > Micrococcaceae > Nesterenkonia > Nesterenkonia sp. YGD6. Next base: position 563,228 of record NZ_JAJOYY010000001.1, read on the forward strand.
GCGGCGCTGCAGCGGGTCGGCGAGGAACTTCAGCTGGAACCGGCCGTTGACCACGCCGTCCTCGATGTCATGCACCGAGTAGGCGATGTCGTCCGCGGCGTCCATCACCTGGGCCTCCATGGACTGGCGTCGGCCCTCGACGCCCTGTCGGATCCAGTCGAAGACCTCGACGTCGTCCTCATAGGCGCCGAACTTCTGGCTGCGGCTGCCGTCGGGCAGGGCCGGAGCCTCATGGGCGCGCCAGGGGTATTTCACCGCGGCGTCGAGGGAGGCGCGGGTGAGATTGAGCCCGGCCGAGCGGCCGTCGGGGTGGAAGCGCTTCGTCTCCAGCCGGGTCAGCAGCCGCAGCGTCTGCGCGTTGCCCTCGAACCCGCCGTGGGGTGCGGCGAGGTCGTTGAGCACGGTCTCCCCGTTGTGCCCGAAGGGCGGGTGGCCCAGGTCGTGGGAGAGGCAGGCGGCGTCGACGACGTCGGGGTCACAGCCCAGCAGCCGGCCGAGGTCCCGGCCCACCTGGGCGACCTCCAGCGAGTGGGTCAGCCGGGTGCGGGAGAAGTCGTCGACGTCGGGCGAGACGACCTGGGTCTTCGCGCCGAGCCGGCGCAGCGCCGAGGAGTGCAGCAGCCTGGCCCGGTCGCGCTCGAAGCTGGAGCGGTAGACGGACTTGCCGTGTTCGGGCACCCAGCGGGCCTCGTCGGCCTCGGTGTATCCCGGTCGCAGGGCGGCGTATCCGCCCTCCACCCGCTCCACGTTCTGCGCAGTCATGGGGTCAACCCTAACCGCCGGAGATGTCGACCTCTGCGGCCTGGATCATCTCGCGCTGCGCCTCGTCGAGCTCCTGGGACTCCAGCCAGTCCTGCGGCAGGTGCACCTTCTTGGGCGAGCCGGCGCGGCCGCGCGGGCCCTCGGCGTCGGCGCCGGGGTAGCTCAGGGTCTGATCCAGCTGCCCGAGCAGGTCCTCGAGCTGGGCCATGGATTCCACCGCGACCAGCTGGGTGCGCAGGTGCGAGCCCACCGCGTAGCCCTTGAAGTACCAGGCCACATGCTTGCGGATGTCCTGCATGGCCTTGCGCTCGTCGCCGTCGAAATACGGGATCAGCATCTGCGCGTGGCGAAGCAGGGTGGCGGAGACCATGGGCAGGTCTGGGCGGTGCCGCTCCGTCCGGCCCTCGAAGGCGGCCTGGAGGTCACCGAAGAGCCAGGGCCGGCCCTGACAGCCGCGGCCGACGACGACGCCGTCCACCCCGGTCTGCTCCACCATCGCCACGGCATCCTCTGCGGACCAGATGTCACCGTTGCCGAGCACCGGGATGTCGGGCAGGGATTCGCGCAGCGCGGCGATCGCGGACCAGTCGGCCTGCCCGGAGTAGTGCTGCCGGGCGGTGCGTCCGTGCAGGGCGACCGCGGCCACCCCGGAGTCGCGGGCGATCTTGCCGGCCTCTATGTAGGTGAGGTGGTCCTCGTCGATGCCCTTGCGCATCTTCACGGTCACCGGGATGTTCGCCTTCGACGCCTCTCGCACGGCGGTGGCGACGATGGACTCGAAGAGCCGGATCTTCCAGGGCAGCGCGGATCCGCCGCCCTTGCGGGTGACCTTGGGGACCGGGCAGCCGAAGTTCATGTCGATGTGATCGGCGCGGCCTTCTTCGACCAGCATCCGCACCGCGTGGCCGGTGGTGACCGGGTCCACCGAGTACAGCTGCACCGAGCGCGGGACCTCGTCGGGCTCGTGCTTGATGATCCGCAGCGATTCGGGCCGGCGCTCCACCAGGGCGCGGGCGGTGACCATCTCGTTGACGAAGAGCCCGCCGCCGTAGTCGCGGCAGAGCCGACGGAAGGCGGTGTTGGTGATCCCAGCCATCGGGGCCAGCACCACCGGGGTCTTCACCGTGATGGGTCCCAGGGTCAGCGGCGGCAGCAGCGCGGTGCCCTGCCCGCCGGCCCTCGGCGCGCCGTTCTCGAGCGCGCCGGTGTCCAGCACGCCGGTGTCCAGCGCGCCGGTGTCGGTGGCCTCAGCGGTCATGGGCTGCCTGCTCAGGCTGCGTCTTTGGCGTAGATGAGCGCCTCGAAGTCGTACTCGGCCTCGCCGGCGGCGATGAGCTCATCGGTGACGGTCTTCAGCGGCACCATCGCATCGTCGACCTCGACCTTGACCGGGAAGTGCGCGGAGAGCAGCGCGAGCATGGCGCGGCAGGCGGTCTCGGCGTCGGAGTCTTCCAACCCGGTGTTCCAGCCCAGCAGCACATCGGCGGGCTCATCGGTGCGCTCGGAGGTGTAGCTGATCGCGAAGGCCAGGATGCCGTTGTTCCCGCCGGCGCTGGTGTCGCGCAGCACCACCGCACCCGAGGCGCCGGTCTCCGGTCCGAGCAGCATCTGCTGGGCCTTGCCGACGGTCATCTCGGCGCGATCCCAGGCGTGCACGGTGTTGTAGAAGTCCGCGACCAGCTGGGTCAGCTCCACCGATCCGGTGGCGAGGTCTTCGAGGTCCAGTCCCGCGCTGTCCAGGTCCGGCAGCGAGATGGCGCCCGGCTGGACGACCACCTGCCTGGAGGCCTGGATCTTGGTGAAGCCGTTGTCCTTGAGGAAGCACTGGGCGGCGGAGCGCTTGGCCACGCGGGCCTTCAGCGACTGGACCGCGCAGTTGGGGACCTCGGCCTCGAGGATCTGCAACATCTGCGCGGCGACGCCGCGGCGGCGGTGCTCCGGGGCGACCTCGGCGTAGAAGGAGAGCCGGTCCGGGTGCAGCGAGGAGCGGAAGATCGTCGCGGCGGCCACGGGCAGGCCCGCGGCCTCGGCCACGATGCAGCGGGACCAGGGCTCGTTCGAGGAGGGCCGCAGCAGGCTGCGGTCCTGGTGGTGCATCGAGTTCTCCGGGTCGCCCCAGACCTGGAGCAGCTTCAGGTCATCGCCGTCGGCCCAGGGGCGCACGGTGAGACCGGAGTCCAGGGTCAGCCGGGCCGGGTTCATCGGGCGAGCCGCGGCGTCGTGCTCAATACTCATCACATTTCCTTAGACGAGACGGTAAGTGTCGTTCAGACCAAACAAGCCATGGTAGTCCCGCACCCGCGCCCGGACAAAGCTCACCCCTCACCCGCCCGCCATACCGGCTGTTCAGCGCCCGGACGTTCAGCCCAGGGCTGAGCGCGGCATGGTCCCAGCCACCGGACCACGCCGCAGCCGACTCAGCCGAGCAGCTTCACCGCCAGGTAGGACTGGACCTTGTCCAGCGAGACCCGCTCCTGGGTCATCTCATCACGGTCGCGGATGGTGACCGCCTGATCCTCGAGGGTGTCGAAGTCCACCGTGATGCAGAACGGGGTGCCGATCTCGTCCTGGCGACGGTAGCGGCGTCCGATGGCGCCGGAGTCGTCGAAGTCGATGTTCCAGTGCTGGCGCAGCTGCTGGGCCAGGTCCTGGGAGACCCCGGCGAGCTCGGGCTTCTTCGACAGCGGCAGCACCGCGGCCTTCACCGGGGCCAGCTTCGGGTGCAGCTTGAGCACGGTGCGGGTGTCCACTCCGCCCTTGGTGTTCGGCGCCTCGTCCTCGGTGTAGGAGTCCACCAGGAAGGCCATCATCGCGCGGGTCAGGCCGAAGGACGGCTCGATCACGTACGGGGTGTAGCGGGTCCCGCTGGCCTGGTCGAAGTACTGCAGCTTCGCGCCGGAGGCCTCGGTGTGGGAGTTCAGGTCATAGTCGGTGCGGTTGGCCACGCCCATGAGCTCGCCCCAGGCAGAGCCGGCGAAGTCGAAGCGGTATTCCAGGTCGATGGTGCCGGCCGAGTAGTGCGCGCGCTCATCTTCGGGCACGTCGAACTTGCGCAGGTTCTCCGGGTTCAGACCGAGGTCGATGAACCAGTTGTAGCAGGCGTCCACCCAGTGCTTGAACCACTCATCGGCCTCATCCGGGTGGGTGAAGTACTCGATCTCCATCTGCTCGAACTCGCGGGTCCGGAAGATGAAGTTGCCCGGGGTGATCTCGTTGCGGAAGGCCTTGCCGATCTGGCCGATGCCGAAGGGCGGCTTCTTCCGGGCCGAGGTCACCACATTGTTGAAGTTCACGAAGATGCCCTGGGCGGTCTCGGGCCGCATGTAGTGCAGCCCCTCCTGGTCATCCACCGGGCCCAGGAAGGTCTTCATCAGGCCGGAGAACTGCTGCGGCTCGGTCCACTTGCCGGGCTGGCCGGTCTCGGGGTCGCGGATGTCGGCGAGGCCGTTCTCCGGCGGGTGTCCATGCTTGGCCTCATAGGCCTCGATCAGGTGATCGGCGCGGTAGCGGCGGTGCGTGTGCAGCGACTCGACCAGCGGGTCGGAGAACGTCTTGACGTGGCCCGAGGCGTGCCAGACGGCCTGCGGCAGGATGATCGCGGAGTCCAGGCCGACCATGTCGCCGCGGCCGCGGATGAAGGTCTGCCACCATTCGGCCTTGATGTTCTCCTTGAGCTCGGTGCCCAGGGGTCCGTAGTCCCAGGCAGAGCGGGTGCCGCCGTAGATCTCTCCCGACTGGAACACGAAGCCGCGGCGCTTCGCCAGGGAGATGACTTTGTCGAGTGCGGTCTCTTTGGCCATGTGGCAGATACACCTCAGGTAGAACGGGGATGAACACAGATTGCGTCAGCTTATCGCGCGCACGCACCGGGTCCGAAAGCGGGTCAGTCTCTGGACTTCGGCCGCGGGCGCCCGCGCAGGATGTCGGGCAGGGACGCGAGTATCACCGCGATCAGGGTCAGCCCGGTGCCCAGCACGGTGGCGGTGGTGACCAGCGAGCCGGGCGTGGGCAGCAGCACGTCGAGCAGCAGCGAGCCCAGCAGCTGACCGGCGATCATGCCCATCGCGGCGATCAGCACCCCGACGCGGGTGACCAGCAGCGCGCCCAGGGCGATGAAGATGATCCCCAGCGGCCCGCCCAGGTAGTGCCACCAGGTCAGCGACAGGGCCGGCTCCACCCCGCTGACCAGGGCCTTGCCCGCCCAGACCAGCAGCAGGAACAGCGTGCCGGCGAGGAAGTTGAACAGCGTCCCCGGCGCCGGGGACGCGTAGGCCGCAGAATGGCGACCGTTGATCGCCTGCTGGGCCGCCTGCAGGAAGCCGCCGGAGAGCGGCAGCAGCACCAGCGCCAGCCAGGCCGGCCCCTGCCCGGAGGCGGCCAGCTGCGGGGAGACCGCCCACAGCACGGCCAGCACGGTCAGCGCCGCGCCGCCGACCCGGAACGGGTTCAGCCGCATCCGCCCGGCAGGCCCCAGCCCGATCCGGTCCCAGAGCAGTCCGCCCAAGGTCTGTCCGGTGACCACGGCCACGGTGAACACGGCCACGCCGATCAGCCCGATGGTCAGCGTCTGGGTGAGCACGAAGTAGGCGCCCACGCAGCCGGCCAGGAAGTACCACCAGCGAATCCGCCCCTCCCGCACCGCCGGGGCCACCCGGGCGATGGCCCGTCGGCCGCGGCCTGTGCCGAAGGTCACCAGGACCAGGATGATGCTGCCCACACTGAAGCTGATGGTCGCCGCGAGCACCGGGTCCCCGATCTCGGTGGTCAGCGCGGCATTGACCCGCCCCTGGGCGGGGATCGCCGCACCCGAGGCGAGCATCAGCAGAAGCAGGAAGACCCAGACCAGCGGGGAGCGGGGGCCCGCTGCGGGCTCGGCAGAACTCATGGGCTCACCTTATCCAGACCACTCCCCCACGCTTCACCGGGCGCGCATGACAGACTTGGGCCATGAGCCGAGAAGTGTCTGAGATCCCGATCCGCGATGAGTCCATCCGTCTGGGTCAGCTGTTGAAGCTGGCCGGGGTGGTCGAGAACGGGGCGATCGCCCGCGAGGTGATCGACTCCTCCGGTGTCCGCGTCGACGGCGAGGTGGAGACCCGCCGCGGCGCTCAGATCAAGCGCGGACAGCTCGTGGAGTTCGACGGCGAGCCCTTCGGCCTGCCAGCCGCGCGACTCATGCCCGTTCAGGGCTGACGGGGCTGAATCCGCCTCCCTGAAACCGCGTGTACAGTGCCTCTATGGGCCGGGTGCGCGCGTGTGCGCCGGGCCTCACATGACATTTTCTGCGAGGTGCCTGCCGGTCTGAGATGACCGGCGCCGGGGGGCTGCGTCTCGCCCTGTGAACTAGGGGTGCGGTTGCGCATTTGCATCATCGCTTCGAGCCAGTTTCCCATTCGGGAACCCTTCGCCGGGGGGCTCGAGGCCTTTACACACACGGTGGCAAAGAAGCTCATCGGCAGAGGTCATTCGGTGACGCTGTTCGCCGCAGGCGGCAGCGACCCGGAGCTCGGCGCCCAGATGCTCCTCCCGGAGCGGCTGGAGCTGACCGCCGCTGCCCGCTCTGACGTGGGCGCGATGCCGGCGGACTGGATGCAGCAGCACCACGCCTATCTCGGCCTGATGCTGCGACTGGCGGAGTCCAAGGACTTCGACGTGGTCCACAACAACTCGCTGCACCACCTTCCGGTCGCGCTGTCATCGTTGATCCCGATGCCGGTGCTCACCACCTTGCACACTCCACCGACCCCATGGTTGGAATCCGCGATGAACTACGCCGCGCCCTCCTCGGTGTTCACCGCCGTGAGTTCCGCCACGGCCAAGGCCTGGGCGAGCTCAGTGGCGTCCAGCGTGATCCCCAACGGCGTCGACACCGACGTGTGGCATCCCGGCCCTGGCGGCGACGGATGCGTCTGGACCGGGCGCCTGGTGCCCGAGAAGGCCCCGCATCTGGCCATCGACGCGGCGCGCGCCGCCGGTCGCAGCATCACCCTGGCGGGCCCCATCATGGACCGCAGCTACTTCGAGGGTCAGGTCGAGCCCCGGCTCGGCGACGACGCGGTGCATGTGGGGCATCTGCGCCACGCTGAGCTGGTCGAGCTCGTGGGCTCCTCCGCAGTGGCCGTGGTCAGCTCCCAGTGGGATGAGCCCTACGGCCTGGTGGCGGCTGAAGCCATGTCCTGTGGGACGCCTGTCGCGGCCTTCCCGCGCGGCGGGCTGGTAGAGATCGTCACCGAATCCTCCGGGGCCCTCGCCGCGGACGGGTCGGTGGCCGCCCTCGCCGAGGCGATCACCCGGGCCGCACGCTGCGATCGCACCCCGGTCCGCCAGCGCGCCGAGGGAGATCTCTCGCTGGAGCGGATGGTCGACGAGTACGAGCAGCTCTACACCCAGATGGCTATGGAAGCCTCCCCGCAGCCCAGCGCATCAGCGCGATGATCGGCTGGTACATCCACCATCAGGGCCGCGGACACCTTCACCGCGCCAGCGCCGTGGCTCATGCCGCCGCCGCGCGCGGGGTCCGCATCACGGGGGTCTCCTCGCTGCCCCCGCCCGCCGACTGGCCGGCGGACTGGCTCCAGCTGGACCGCGATGACGCCCCAGAGCCGGACGACGGCGGCAGGTTCCGCGAACCCACCGCCGCCGGCGCGCTGCACTGGGCCCCCCTGCACCACTCCGGGCTGCGCCGGCGCAGCGCGCAGGTCTCGGCCTGGATCGATCACGCCGCACCTGAGCTGCTCGTGGCCGATGTCTCGGTGGAGATCGCACTGCTCGCCCGGCTCCACGGGATCCCGGTGGTCACCGTGGCGCTGCCCGGCGACCGCAGCGATCCTGCGCATCGGCTGGGCTATTCGATCTCCTCGGCCGTGGTGGGGATGTGGCCCGCGCAGGCCACCGAGATCCTCGCCGGGGCACCCGACGTCCAGGCGCTGGGCGGGCTCTCCCGCTTCACCCCGGACGGGACCCCGGTTGAGAACCAGCAGCTCGAGGTCCTGGTGCTCAGCGGAGGCGGCGGCGGCGCGGTGAGCGCCGCGGCGATCGCCCAGCTGCGCCGGACCCTGCCGCAGGCGCGACTGCGCATCCTGGGCGGCGAGTCCTCCTGGGAGGCCGACCCCTGGCCGCTGCTGAAGCGCGCCGACCTGGTGCTCACTGCGGCCGGGCAGAACTCCATCGCCGAGGTCGCCGCCAGCCGCACCCCCGCGCTGGTCACCGCGCTGGACCGTCCCCACCAGGAACAGGCCCATATGCTCGCCGCACTCGAACGCGGCCCCTGGCCGGCGGTCCGCGCCCCCGCGCCCGACGACGACGCCGGCTGGGACCGGGCCGTGGCGCATACGCTCAGCCTCGACGGTGCGGACTGGACCAGCTGGTGCGACGGCGCTGCCGCGGACCGGTTCGCAGCGCTGCTTCACTCGATGCTCGCCCCCACGCGCAGGACCTCGCCGACGGCACCGAGGTGACCCGATGAGCAGGCCCAGCCCCACAGGACCACCCAGCCCCACCGGACCATCCAGCTCCCCGGGACCTTCCAGCCGACCCAGGACGACACCGCGCGCCGTCGTGGTCACCGCCGTCCATTCCCGGCACACCCATCTGCGCCGTCAGCGCACCGCGCTGGCACTCAGCGATCAGTCCCCGGTGGCGCACGTGGTGGTGGCCATGGAGGACCCGCAGATCAGCGCGCAGCTGGCGGTGGATCAGCCGACCAGCAACAGTCCGGTCAGCGACAGCACGGCCAGCGACAGCGCGGCCAGCGACAGCGCGGCCCGGGCCGACGCCGGGCTGTCCACCCAGGTGCTGGAGATTCCGCGCAGCTCAGGCCGGCTGCCGCTCGCCGCGGCCCGGAATCTGGGCGCCGCACGGGCCCTCGAGCAGCTCAGCGGACCCGATGACCTGCTGATCTTCCTGGATGTGGACTGCATCCCGGACCCCGGACTGATCAGCGCATACATCGAGGCCTCGCGGCTGCGGCCCGAGGATCTGCTCTGCGGACCGGTGGCGTATCTGCCCGAGCTCCCCGGGGAGGTGCTCGACGCGGCCACGGCAGATCAGCTCGCCGAGTGGGCCGCGCCGCATCCGGCACGGCCGGCACCGGCACCCGGGGAGATCCTCACCCATGGAGAGCATGCGCTCTTCTGGTCATTGTCCTTCGCGGTGCGCCGGATCGTCTGGGAACGGATCGGCGGATTCGACGAGGCCTATACCGGCTACGGCGCCGAGGACACCGACTTCTCCTGGCGGGCCAGAGCTCGCGGAGTCGAGCTGACCTGGGTGGGAGGGGCCTGCGCCTACCACCAGCACCATCCGGTCTCCCGGCCGCCGGTGGAGCATCTCACCGACATCCTGCGCAACGGTGCCATCTTCGCGGACCGATGGGGACACTGGCCGATGGAGGGCTGGCTGCAGGAGTTCGAACGGCTGGGGCTGGTACGGCGCGACGGTGAGGACTGGGTGCTCAGCGAGAGTTGAGCACCGTGTGGGTCAGGAACTCCCCCACGTGACTGATCTCCTGCGGCACGACGCCGTGCCCGGCCCCGGCGTAGAGCACCTTGGTCAGCTTCACCGACTTGGTCGCCCAGCCGTGGGTGTACTCCACATGCTCCGCCGGAATGATCGGATCATCCTGGTCGCGGCCCCAGAAGAACGGCACCTTCGCGGAGGCCAGCGCCTCGTCGTCGAAGTAGTCCTCGATCCCCTCTCCTCGGGTGGGGTCCACGGCGAAGCCGGAGAGCCCGACGACGGTGGCGAACTCCTCAGGCCGGCTGCGCAGCAGCGAGGTGGCGACCGCCATCCCCATGGAGAATCCGAGCAGGCTCACCGAGCTGTGCTGGTCCTTGACCGCGGCGATCCACTCCCAGAGATCCTCCACCGCCTCGCGTGCGGCCGATGACGAATAGGCCAGCCGCTCGACATCCAGGTCGAACCAGGTGTAGCCGCCGACCTCCATCTTCACCGGCGCGCGCACGGAGGCATAGGTGAAGCCGGCGGGCAGCCCGGGGACCAGTCCCATCAGGTCCTGCTCGTGGGAGCCGTAGCCGTGGAGCAGCACCACCAGCGGGGTGCCGGCGCGGTCCTCGGGTTCGCGGGACCAGGCGACGTGCGGTGAGGCAGACATGAAATGACCTTTGCGTGACGGGAAGGGTGACTGACCCACTCTAATCAGCCCATGGGTGGATGCATGAAGAGGGGGTGGTCAGCGACAATGTCCGGGTGAACGAAACTGATGAGACCCTCGAAACACCAGACCTGCCCGCCGACGCCGAGATCGCTGAGACTCCGCGGCACCCCTGGACCCGCTACGTGGCCCTGGGGGACTCCTTCACCGAAGGCATCGGGGATCCCGATCAGACCCGACCGGGCTACCACCGCGGCTGGGCGGACCGAGTGGCTGAGGAGCTGGCCCTCGGTGCCGCCGCCGTGGAAGGTTCTCCCAAGTTCTCCTACGCCAACCTGGCGGTGCGCGGAAAGCTCATCGGTCAGATCCGAGACGAACAGCTCGCCCCGGCCCTGGAGCTGCGCCCGGACCTGATCACCCTGTGCGCCGGCGGCAATGACGTGATCCGGCCCGGCGGGGACCCCGATGAGACCGCCCGGATCCTGGACACCCTGGTGCAGATCCTGACCACCACTGGGGCCACCATCGTGCTGTTCAACGGCCCCGATGTGCGCGAGACCCCGGTGGTCGGCTCGATCCGCGGGAAGGTGGCGATCTTCAACGAGAACGTGCGCACCATCGCGGCCCGGCATGACGCCGTGGTCGCCGATATGTGGTCCCTGCGCGAGCTGACCCGCCCGGAGATGTGGGACGACGACCGGCTGCACTTCTCCGCGCTGGGCCACCACACGATCGCCCGCATGGTGTTGGAGACGATGAACGTCGAGCACGATCTCAAGCCCTCGGAGCCGCGCCCGGTTCCGGTGCGGAGCTGGCGTGCGGCCCGGGTGGATGACGCCGTCTGGGCGCGCCACCACCTCTTCCCCTGGGTGGTCCGGCGGCTCCGCGGGAGGTCCTCCGGGGATGGGATCTACGCGAAGCGACCGACCTTCGAGCCGCTCTTCGGCGGGTCCATGCCCCCGGGTGGCGGCGTCGACGACGCCTGAGCCGCCGGAGGTTCAGAGCCGCCGGAGGTTCAGAGGCGCAGGGGCGCGCGGCTCCCCAGCTGGAGAGTCTCCCGCATGGCGTCGCCGAGCTGCTCCGCGCTGGTGAGGAATCCGTCGTGGCCGATCGGAGAGTCGATCATGTGCACCTGATGGTCCCCGGGGATCGCGTCGGCGATCTCCTGGGACTGTTTCGGGAAGTACAGCCGGTCCGTGGTCACGGCCGCCAAGAATGGCGCCGCGGTGACCCCGGCGAGCGCCTGGTCCACTCCCCCGCGTCCGCGGCCGACGTCGTGGCTCATCAAGGCCTCGGCGAGGACGATGTAGGCGTTGGGGTCGAAGCGCTGGAGCAGCTTCTCGGCCTGGTGGTCCAGGTAGGACTCCACCTGGTAGCGCCCGCGCCTGCGCTGGGACCAGCCGACGGGGTCTTCCATGCCCTGGGCGGAGCGGCCGAAGCGCACCGCCAGCTCGTACTCCGCGCGGTAGGTGATGTGCGCGATCCGGCGCGCCAGTCCCAGCCCGGCCTGCGGCGCCGGGCCGCCGTAATAGTCGCCGCCGGCGAAATGGGGATCGTTCTCCACAGCCAGCACCTGGGCCTGGCCGAAGGCGATCTGCTCCGCGGTGGAGGCCGCTCCGCAGGCGAAGACGGCCACGCCTTCGACCATCTCCGGGTAGGTCACGGCCCATTCCAGCGCCCGGGCGCCTCCCATGGATCCGCCGATCACCGTGTGGAACTTCCGAATGCCCAGGGCATGAGCCAGCCGGGCTTCGAGATGCACGGAGTCGCGAATGGTCACGAAGGGGAATCGGGAGCCGTAGGGCTTCCCCTCGGGATCCAGGGAGGCGGGTCCGGTGGAGCCGTAGCAGCCACCCACCATGGCCGGGGCGATCACGAACCAGCGCTCGGTGTCGATCGGGCGGCCCGGTCCGAGCAGCCCTTCCCACCATCCGATGGAGGCATCCGCCGCGGTGGCGGCGACGTGGGAGTCACCGGTGAGGGCGTGGGCGACCAGGACGGCGTTGCTGCCGTCCTCGTTCAGCGTGCCCCAGGTCTCGTAGGCGAGGGTGACTTCGGGCAGCCGCCCGCCGGCCTCGAAGGTGTACGCGCCGACCTCAGCGGTCTTCAACGCACCGGCGGGCCTGTTCCCAAAGTCATTCAGCACCTGATCACCCTAACCTCAGACCGCCGCTGCGGTTTCTTGCTTCGTCACATTGTCCGCGCCGGCCTCCGCTGCCGCGTTCACAGCGCCCTGGGCGGCCTTCTCGAAGCCCTGGTCCAGATCGGCGATGATGTCGTCGATATGCTCCAGGCCCACCGAGAGCCGGACCAGTCCGGGCTTGACTCCGGCGGCGCGCTGCTCGGCGTCGCTGAGCTGGCTGTGCGTGGTCGAGGCGGGGTGGATCACCAGGGAGCGGACGTCGCCGACATTGGCCACCAGCGAGTGCAGCTCCAGCGCGTCCACGAAGGCCTGGCCCGCCCGGGCCTGACCTGAAGCGTCGTGGGCTGCTCCTCCGGCGAGCTCGAAGGACAGCACCGCCCCGGATCCGCGGGGCAGGTACTTCTGAGCGCGCTCGAAGCAGGGGCTCGAGGGCAGACCGGAGTAGTAGACCCGTCGCACGGCGTCATGGGCCTCCAGGTACTCGGCGACCTTCTGCGCGTTCTCGACATGGCGTTCGATCCGCAGCGAGAGGGTCTCCAGCCCCAGGTTGATCTCGAAGGCGTTGTGCGGGGACAGTGCCGGACCGAGGTCGCGCAGCAGCTGGACCCGGGCCTTGAGGATGAAGGAGAGGTTGACCCCGAAGATCCCGTCGGCGCCGAGATCCCGGCCGAAGACCAGCCCGTGGTAGCTCTCGTCCGGGGTGGAGAAGCCGGGGAAGCGCTCCGGGTGGGCGAAGTAGTCGAAGCGCCCGGAGTCCACGATCACCCCGGCGATGGCCGTGCCGTGGCCGCCGAGGAATTTGGTGGCCGAGTGCACGACGACGTCGGCGCCGAAGTCGATCGGCTTGATCAGGTATGGGGTGGTCAGCGTGGAGTCGATGATCAGCGGTGCCCCGAACTCATGCGCCACCGAGGCGACGCCTTCGATGTCCAGCACGTCCCCGCGCGGGTTCGCCACGGATTCGCCGAAGAAGGCGACCGTGTTCTCCCGGGTGGCGGCGCGCCAGGATTCCAGGTCATCGGGGTCCTCCACGAAGGAGACCTCGATGCCGAACTTCGGCAGGGTGTGCTTGAAGAGGTTCTGTGTGCCGCCGTAGAGGGTGGGTGAGGCGACGATGTGGCTGCCGGCCGAAGCGATGTTCAGCAGCGCCAGCGTGGTGGCAGCCTGTCCGGAGCCGACGGCGAGCGCCCCGACTCCGCCTTCGAGGGCGGCGATCTTATCCTCCACCGCCTGGACGGTGGGGTTGCCGATGCGCGAGTAGATCGGGGCGATCTCCTCGAGTCCGAAGCGGCGCGCGGCGGCGGCGGTGTCCGGGAAGACGAAGGAGGTGGTCTGCTGGATCGGCAGCGCCCGTGCTCCGGTGACCGGGTCGGGGGCGACTCCGGCATGGATCTGCTGGGTCTCGAACTGCCAGGTGTTCTCGTTGCTCAAAGGATTCTCCGTTCAATGCGGCCCAGGAACCGGGCCGGATGTGAACGTCGCTGCCGGTGGTCGAGCTTCCGGCGCTGAATCCTGTACGGCCCTGTCCTGAGGACTGGGATGTTGGGCCCGCACTGGTGTGTGGCCCGCGCTTGCTGAGTGAGTCGGTGAATTGCTTCACTGACTGTTTCAGCCAGGTCGTCACCCGGGGCACCCCACCGCGAACTGGAGGGTTGCCGGCCAGCAAACCGGGGTTTTGCGCTGGCACTCTTGACCTAGGACCAAGTCTGCATCGCGGAATGCTTCCTTGCAAGTGCGGGCCAGGGGTCGGGTTCGCAGTTCGTCATGTTCGGCCACCCTGCCGCGAGTCACTCCGGCCCGAGGAACGCGAACGGCTCCGCGGGCTCGAAGAGATCACTGACGTCGCCGGCGTGGCCGTCGGGCGGGCCATCAGCAAGATCCATGCGGCGGACACCTGAGCCTTCTCGCAGGTCGAGTCGGTCCAGGGACACCCAGATGACGCTGGGCCGCAGCGCGGAGTCGAAGAAGTAGCGACGGTCCTTGTGGTCCGCCACGGTGCGCCACTGGGTCGAGGAGATGTTCGGCTGCCCCGGAGTGCTGATCCCATAGGGGACCGACGCGTTGCGGATCACCCCGAACACCGACGCGGTCGCGATGGTGCGGTCTTCCACCTGCGGCACCGCGTTGATGTAGAAGCTTGCCCGGACATAGCGGTCGGCGGCGCGATTGGTGCCCGGGAGCATGACGGTACCGCCGATGCCGCGCCAGTAGGTGTCGATCGCCAGCTGTTGAGCGAAGGGCGGTGAATTGGTCATGACCTGGTGGGTGCGGTCGTGGTGTATCTGCAGCGTCCCGTCCAGGTACTCACAGATGGCGCTGTCCCCGGAGGCATCCGAGATCGACAGGTGCATGGTCGCCTGGCGCGGCTGCCCTGGCACGCCGGCGGTGACCACGGCGAAGTCTTCACGGGCGAGTGATTCGACCGCCTCCGTCACGGTCGCGAAGCTGTCCAGCACGTACTGGGCCCAGGCGCCGAGGGAGAGCTTCGGCCGGGCATCGTCGAGCCCCGGGTAGCGCGACTCGACCAGCCACAGGGCATTGGCGACCAGCCCCCGCTCGTTCATCCCATCGGTGGTCGAGATGTCATAGCCGGAGGCGATCACGCTGCCATAGCGGGACGTCCAGGTCAGCGACTCCGACCCGGCTCCTCCCTCGCGCGGCAGCCCCCGGGGGAAGACCCACAGATTCGTCCCCAGGTCGGCGTTCCAGTCCATGGAACGGGCCGTCAGCACACGATCCTGCTCGCCCAGGTAGACCACACGTGTGCACATCAGACTGGCCTCTCACCGAACCTGGGCTCCAACTGGGCCTCAGTGTGTCGGAGGCCATATCCGGAGGTCAACCCTGACCTAGACTCACCTTTCATGAGTGCCTCCGACAATGACGTCCTGACAGCCCTGCGCAGCGCCTTCACGCCGGGCACCTTGACCACCGACGCCGCGGAGCTCGACGCCCACGCGGTCGACCAGGGGCCGCTGGAGCATTGGCAGGTGCACCCGCCGCTCGCCGTGGTCTTTGCTGAATCGACGCAGGACGTCCAACTGCTGGTGCGACTCTCCTGCGAGCATGGCTTCGCGCTGATCACCCGCGGGGCTGGGACTTCCGTCTCCGGCGGGGCGAACTCCACCGAGGGTTCGGTGGTGCTGAACCTGACCCGGATGAACCAGATCCTGGCGATGCGACCCGAGGATGAGGTCGCCGTCGTCGAACCGGGCGTGATCAACGCCGACCTCAACGCCGCCGCCGCGGAACACGGGCTGATGTACGCCCCGGATCCGGCGAGCTACCGCACCTCCACCATCGGCGGCAATGTCGCCACCAACGCCGGCGGGCTGCGCTGTGCGAAGTACGGGGTGACCCGTGATTCGGTGCTTGCCCTGGACGTGGTGCTCGCCGACGGCACGCTGATCCACACCGGACAGGCCACCTTCAAGGGCGTCGCCGGCTATGACCTGACCAGCCTGTTCGTCGGCTCCGAGGGGACCCTCGGCATCGTCGTCGGGGTCACCGTGCGGCTGCGCCACCTGAGTGCGCACACCGAGACCATCGCCGCGTTCTTCGACGAGCTGACCACCGCCGCCCAAGGGGTCCTGGACATCGGCAGGGCCCGGGTGCAGCCGGCGATCACGGAGCTGCTGGATCGCCGCACCATGCTCGCCCTGGATGAGGCGCAGGGCTCGGACCTGGCCCAGCGCGGAGACACGCTGCTGCTGATCCAGACCGACGGCCACGGTGCTGCCATCGAGGCCGAGATCATCCGTGAGGTGCTGCGAGCACTCGGCGCCCTGGTCAGCGACCCCGGCTCCACCGAGTCCGAGCGGCTGATCGAGCTGCGCCGGCACGCCCGCGGCGACGGGATCGTCAACGAGGTGCGCGTGGGCGAAGACGTCGCGGTCCCGCGGTCGCGGCTGGTGGACTACATCCGCGCCATCGAAGACCTCGCCGAGGAGCACCAGGTCCAGCTCAAGGTGGTCGCGCACGCCGGGGACGGCAACCTGCACCCCACCTTCAGCGTCCCCAGCTCAGAGCTCGGCCCCGACACCGGCACCGGCACCGGCACCGAGACAAGACCCGACGACGACGCGGCCTCCCCCGCACAGCCCGAGGCCGCCCCCGTGACGATCGACGCCACCGAGGGCGGCCTCCCGACCTCGGCCGTCTCGCGGCTGCATGCTGCCCTGGACGGTTCGGTCCGGCTGGCACTGGAGATGGGCGGGACCATCACCGGGGAGCACGGGATCGGCACCTATAAGCTGCGCTGGCTGGACTGGGAGCAGTCCGCCGAGGTGATCGCGCTGCAGCGCCGGATCAAGGACGTGTTCGATCCGGAGCGCCGGCTCAATCCTGGGCGGGCGATCCTGTAGCCGCGCCGCCCGGACCGAAAAGGACCGCGCGGGCCGCGGCGTCGGCGTCGGCGAGGGATCGCGCTGAGGAATCGCCATCTCCGCCGGCCTCCGCGGCGATGGCGGTGCCCCATTGGACCGAGCTGAGCTGCAGGCCCAGCACGTAGATCTCTTCCGGCTCGGCGCGGTCCGCCGGGATCAGCCGATGTGGAAGTCGCGTGACGTCGAAGCCCTTGCCCGCCCGCGGCGCCCCGGAGGCGTCCACGAGTTCGCGCGGCCGGGCGAGGCCGCTGCGCAGCAGTCCCGCCACCAGGGGCGAGCGCGAGAGCTGGATCCGATTGGCGGGCATCATCGCCTCAAGCAGCCAGCGCGCCTGGTACGCCGGCGCGGCCACGGCCGGGGATTCGGCGGTGTAGAAGCCGGTCTCGCGGTCCACGTCGAAGATCGGGTCGGGTCCCAGGAACTCCACCACCCCGGCGCGGGTCAGGGCGGCGAGCTCCTCGATCCGCTGCAGCGGCGGGCCGCTGGCCAGGCCCTCCACCAGGGACTCGAACCAGCCCTCGATCTCGCTGATCTGGCTGGACTGGGAGACCCGGCCCTGGCTGATCAGCGCCTTGACCTCCATCCGGGCCAGGTGCAGCGCACCGATGGCCATCTTCACCGGGCTGCGCGCTCCGGCGGCTGAGGTGGCCGCGTCATCCTCGAGGTAGGCGCTCATGTGCTGCTGGTACTGCTCGGCGGACTCGAAGGTCAGCCCGCCGAAGGGCCTGCCCAGCGAGCGGATGTCGAACCAGAGGACATCCGGGGCGAGCTCGCGCAGCAGCCGCTGACCACGGGTCTGCAGCACCGCCTCGCCCAGGTGGGTGTCCGCGAGCAGCTCCTGAAGCGCGGCTTCGAAACCGGCGCGGAAGAGCTCCGGGGCGAGCTCCACCAGGGTCCGGTAATAGGTGCGCAGCACGTCGCGCTGGATCAGCGGCCAGAGGTGGGCTGAGAAGTCGAGCAGGTCGTGGCGCCGTTCGGCCTCGGCCACCGCCTCGGGGCTGAGGTGGTGCAGCGTGATGCCGACGGGCGCGAACCCGGGCGCCTCGGTGAGCGCGGTGGACTTGGCTCGATACGGGGTGCCGCGCCGGGACCCGGCCACCAGGTGCGGCTCGTCGCCGGTGGCGAGGTATTCCAGGCGCTGCCCGGCGGGGTGGTCGGCGTGTTCGTGGAACACTCCGCCGCGGCCCACGCTGGCCTGGATCATCAGGTCGAAGAAGTTCAGCCCCATCCCGCGGACCAGCACGTTCTCCCCGGCGGGCAGCGAGTAGTAGTCCACCTCGGTGGGGATCGCCGGCGGCTGGTAGTGCAGCCCGAGCTGCTCGGCCACCTCGGTGAAGTGTTCGCCGGACTCGTTCAGCCCGGCAGGTATGTGGCCCAGCGCCAGCACCACCTGGTCGGCGCGGAGCCGATCATCCCGGGGCGGATCGGCGTCGTCGTCGTCGGGGCGCAGCCTCAGCTCATACCCGGAGTCGGCGCGGCGCAGCTCGGCGACCTCCGCGGAGATGTGCTCGACGCTGATCCCGGGATGGCGCGCAAGTGCCGCGCAGACCTCGGTGTGCAGCCAGGTGAGGTACTGCCCGTAGGCGGCGCGGGTGGGGTAGTCGGTGTCGGTCCCGCCATGGTCGATCCCCTTCAAGACGGGCGGCTCGAAGCCGTCGGCGCGCACCGAGGTGGCGGTCTCCTCGGCCTCATGCTCGTGCCGCCACTGGGCGAAGGAGCGGGAGACCGACGACGAGGCCAGCTGGGCCTGAGTCGCGCCGACGGGCGCTGCGGTGGGGAAGCTGGCGGGGGTGTTCATCAGGTACAACGGGGACTGCTGCGGGTTCCAGACGCGGCCGGGCCCGTGTGGGGCGGGGTCTATGACCAGGACGCGCAACCGGGATGCCTGGGCGTCGGGCGTGCCGCGCTCCACCGCCGCCAGCAGCCGTTCCAGGAAGGAGGTGCCGCGGGGCCCGGCACCGATCAGCGCGACTCTGCGTTCCTCGGTCTGGCGGGGCATGGGTGGCGTGTTCTCCTGGTGCATTCCTCGGCTGTCTCGTCCCGTCCAGAGTACTGCGAGCGCACGCTTTGTCAGTTTCCCAGCCGAACCGCTAGTCTAGACGGGCGCATGAGAACGGTTCGCCGAATTCGTGGGCACAGGAGGCGTGCCAGAGCGGCCGAATGGGCTTCACTGCTAATGAAGTGTCCGCCTCAAAGCGGACCGGGGGTTCAAATCCCCCCGCCTCCGCCATTGTGAGAAGAACCCCCGTCGGGAGAGATCCGGACGGGGGTTCTTCTGCGTCCGCCGCAGGTGCTCACTGACATCGAGACTTGTGGCCCGCGTCGATCACCGCATCCTGCGGGAAATCGCTAGGCTCGGACCATGACTGCCTCCGCCGCCCCGCTCCCCGCCGACTCACCAACTCCGCGCGCCGTGCTGGTGGGCTGCGGCGACGTCGGCACGCGGATCGGCCATCGACTTCTGGACCAGGGCTGGAACGTCTCGGGATGGCGCCGCAGCCCGGAGCGTCTGCCCGCCTCCTTCGACGGCACGGCCGTGGACCTCACCGAGGAATCCACGGTCCCGGCCCCGCCGGCCGACACCACGGCGGTGGTCTTCTCGCCCGCCGCCGGCAGCCGCGATCCGCGGCGCTATGAGCAGGTCTACCTGCGCGGGCTCGAAACGGTGCTGGACCGCATCACGCAGGCAAACCTCGCCGAGACTGTGCAGGTGCTGCTGGTGTCCTCCACCTCGGTCCTCGGCGACGCCTCGGGGCGACTGGACGAATCTGCGCCGCTGACCCCTGCCGGCCCGACGGGTGAGGTCCTTGCCCGCACCGAGCAGCTTCTGCAGAAGTGGCGGGACGCCGGCGCTGAGTCCTCGGCCCGCTCGCGCAGCGGGATCCTGCGACTCTCCGGCATCTATGGTCCGGGCCGAGATCGGCTCATCAAACAGCTGCGCTCCGGTTCCGTGGGTGAAGCCGCAGGTCAGGACGCCCATGAGGCCTGGAGAATCTCAAATCGGATCCATTCCGACGACGCCGCGCGGGCCGCCGTCGAGCTGTTGACCTCCGCGGCCCCGCCGGAACTGGTGCTGGGGGTGGACAAGCTCCCGGTGCCCCTGGGCGTGGTGCACAACTGGATGGCTGACCAGCTCGAGCTCCCCCGCCCGTGGAGCGATCCGAGGCTCGATCCCCAGGTGCTGGATTCGGTGCCGCTGAACTCGCCGGTCCGCCATCACGCGGACTCCCCGTCTGGCTCCGTCCTGACCGATTCCAGCCCGTCGGGGGAGGACCTGTTCGACTCAGCGCTGCTCGGCGCGGGCCATGGCAAGGCGCTGGACGGGTCGCTGCTGCACCGCCTGCTCGGCGAGCTGCTGCATCCCGATTTCCGTTCGGGCTACACCGCCGCGCTGCGCGAGTAGCGGACCCCGGGCGGGCGTCGAGCCGCACCCGGTCATCGGGGACCCTCCATCGCCCATGCCGGGCCAACAGGTGGACCGACCCGAGCTGTGCTTGACATCACATCCGTTCCGGTGCTTCAGTTGACTTACCGACCAATCGGTCTGGAAATGCGATGAGGAGCACCGATGACTGAGTCCACCCAACTCGCCCCCGAGGGCCTGAACTCGAGCACCGCAGGTCGCCCTCGACATCGGATGCTGGACAACGATCGAGCCTCCGAGGCTCTCGGCATCGTGGTCCTCACAGCTGACCCAGGCCACGCTCGGATCAGCATGGTGATCCGCGAAGACATGACCAACGGCTTCGACATCGCCCACGGGGGAATGCTCTTCGCCCTGGCCGACACCTGCTTCGCCATGGCCTGCAACCACCCGAGCCTCGATGAGGGCACCATCACCGTGGCCTCCGGCGTCGACATCAACTTCTTGAAACCAGCTCTGCTCGGCGAGACGATCATCGCCGAGGCGATCGGAGTGGCCAACACAGGACGCAGCGGCGTCTACGACGTGACCATCACCCGGGGAGAAGACCTCCTCGGCGTGTTCCGCGGCCGCTCGCGCACCATCGCCTCCCCCGGAAAGAAGTGACCCGATGAGCATCCTCAACACCGAAATCACCGCGATCCCCGCAACCGACCCCGGTCTGCCCGATACCGAGGAGCTGATGAGCCGCGAGGAGATCGAGGCGCTCCAGCTCACCCGGCTGCAGCAGACCCTGCGCCATGCCTACGACAACGTCGCGGCCTACCGCGAGCTCTACGACGCCCACGGCGTCGGCCCCGATGACCTGCAGACGCTCGAGGACCTGGCCAAGTTCCCCTTCACGGACAAGGAGTTCCTGCGCGCGGCCTACCCGTTCAAGGCCTTCGCCGTGCCGATGGAACAGGTCCGCCGGGTGCACGCCTCCTCCGGCACCACCGGGCGCCCGACGGTGGTCGGCTACACCGATGCGGACATCGACAGCTGGGCGACTCTGCTCGCCCGCTGCCTGCGCTACTCCGGGGTGCGCCCGGGAGACCTGGTGCACAACGCCTACGGCTACGGCTTGTTCACCGGCGGCCTGGGCGCCCACTATGGGATCGAGAAGCTCAAGGCGACCGTGATCCCGATGTCCGGGGGGCAGAGCGAGAAGCAGGTCCAGCTCATCCAGGACTTCAAGCCCCGGGTGATCCTATGCACTCCGACCTACCTGTTGGCGCTGGCAGATTCCTTTCGCGCCGCTGGCGTGGACCCCAAGGACACCTCGCTGGAGGTCGCCGTGCTCGGCGCCGAACCGTGGACGGACAGGATGCGCCACGAGATCGAGCAGACCTTCGCGTTGAAGGCCTGCGACATCTACGGACTCTCCGAGGTGATGGGCCCGGGCGTCGCCGGTGAATCAGTGGAGCGCCAGGACGGCTCGACCATCTGGGAGGACCATTTCCGCCCGGAGATCATCGATCCGATCAGCGAGGAGGTGCTGCGCACCGGCGAGCACGGCGAGCTGGTCTTCACCACGCTGACAAAGCAGGCGCTGCCGATGATCCGCTATCGCACCCACGACCTGACCCGGCTGCTGCCGGGCTCCGAACGTCCCGGGCACCGACGGATGGGCCGGATCACCGGACGAAGCGACGACATGATCATCCTGCGCGGGGTCAACCTCTTCCCGTCCCAGATCGAGGAGATCGCCCTGGAGATCAAGGAGCTCTCCCCGCACTTCCAGCTGCGTCTGGCCCGACCGGGAAAGATGGATGAGATGACCGTGCACATCGAGCGGCGCGCGGAGACCTCCGCCGAGGACGCCGAGACAGCAGGAGCTGTGCTGGCTCGGCAGATCAAGGTCAAGGTCGGCTCCAGCTGCAAGATCAGCGTGGAGGAGCCAGGGTCCCTGGGTCGCTCCTCGGGCAAGCTGCGCCGGATCTATGATCAGCGGCCCCAATAGTCACCCGACTAGGGTGGAGTCATGACCCCCACTTCGACGACGGCGTCCGCCTCCCGCCGGGGCCGCCCCGGCTATGACCGCGAGGGGCTCATCACCGTCTGTGTCGAGACCTTCAACCGCCATGGCTATGAGGCCACCTCGATGGGCGCGCTCTCCCGCGAGCTGGGCATCTCCAAGTCGGCGATCTACCACCACGTGAGCTCCAAAGAGGAGATCCTCGACATCGCGCTGAACCGATCACTCGCCGAGCTGGAGCGGGTGATCACCGAGGCTGAGGCGCTGGACGCCTCCGCGGTGGCCGAGCTGGAGATGATCCTGAGCGAATCGGTGAAGGTGCTGACCACTTCATTGCCCTATGTGACGCTGCTGCTGCGGCTGCGCGGGAACTCCGAGATGGAGGTCAAGGCGCTGCAGCGGCGCCGCGAGATCACCCTGCGCATCGCAGACCTGATCAGGCAGGCCCAGAACGACGGTGACCTGCGTCAGGACATCGACGCCCGCACCGCCTCGCGTCTGGCCATGGGCACGATCAACTCGATCGTGGACTGGTACCGCCCTGTCGGCGGCGCCCCGGACGCGGCCCTGGCCGAGACCGTGAAGCAGATAATCCTCGGGGGACTGCGCACGGCCGAGCGGCGCTGAGTCACACCAGGACATAGTGCCGCCGCCTGCGCGGCCATCGGTGAGGCGATCGCCGAGTCAAGTCACAAGGGGCCTGCCCAGAGTCAGTAGTCACAGAAGCGCGCAGCCCCGTCCATGCTTTTCGGAGCATCGACGGGGCTTTTCGCCGCCGGTCTGCGCCAGATCTCCCAGACGCCATGGATGCGGGAGACTGAGGCCATGGACGAGCCCCGCCCCGCGGCGTCAGACCGCGATATGGAGAACGCGATCCTCGACCTGCTCGCGAAGCGGGCCGAGACGGCGACGATCTGCCCCTCCGAGGCTGCGCGCGCAGTCGCCGGCGAGGACTGGCGAGACCAGATGGACGCCGCACGGGCAGCGGCTCGACGTCTCGAGGCCGCCGGCGTCGTGGAGATCACCCAACGAGGCACAGCGGTCGACCCCGCGACCGCACGTGGGCCTATCCGTATCCGCCGACGCCCGCCCGACACGGACACGCGTTGATCCAGAAGACCAGACGGCGTCGGCGCCGTGGTCCGGCGCACTCGCCCGGCTGCGGTGAGAACGCCTGTTCCAACCGCGCCGACCCCAGCCATCTCACCCTTCTCGCAGCCAAGTGTTGACCGTCACATCTCCAGTGCTATACTGAACGAACGGTCGGTAAATAATGCGACGGAATAGAGGATGACCATGTCACCCGAGAACCACCAGCACGCTCCCCTGCACCTCGCCGACGAGAGCGACGCCGCTGCGGCGCTCGCCGAGGCAGAGTCCGGGCAGAACCGCTTCGACGAGATCATCGCCGAGGACTCCCGCGTCGAACCGCGGGACTGGATGCCCGAGTCCTACCGGAAGTCACTGGTGCGCCAGGTCTCCCAGCACGCGCACTCCGAGATCATCGGCATGCAGCCTGAGGGCAACTGGATCTCCCGCGCCCCCAGCCTGAAGCGCAAGGCGATCCTGATCGCCAAGGTCCAGGACGAGGCAGGCCACGGGCTCTACCTCTACTCCGCCGCCGAGACCCTCGGCCGCCCCCGTGAAGAGATGTATGACCAGCTCTACAGCGGCAAGGCCAAGTACTCGTCGATCTTCAACTACCCGGCCCGCACCTGGGCGGACATCGGCGCGATCGGCTGGCTGGTCGACGGCGCAGCGATCGTCAACCAGGTGCCGCTCTGCCGCGCCTCCTATGGCCCCTATGGCCGCGCCATGGTGCGCATCTGCAAGGAGGAATCCTTCCATCAGCGCCAGGGCTGGGAGATCCTCTACTCGCTCTCCCACGGCACCGAGGCGCAGCACCAGATGGCCCAGGAGGCCGTGAACCGCTTCTACGGTCCGGCGCTGCAGATGTTCGGCCCCCCGGACGGGGACTCCCCGAACTCCCAGCAGTCCATGGCGTGGAAGATCAAGCGCTTCACCAACGATGAGCTGCGCCAGCGCTTCGTCGACATGCTGGTCCCCCAGGTCGAGGCACTCGGCCTGACCCTTCCGGATCCCGAGCTGAAGTGGAACGAGGAGCGCGGCCACTACGACTTCGGCGACCTGGACTGGGACGAGTTCTTCGCCGTCATCAAGGGCAACGGCCCGCTGAGCCGGCAGCGCCTGGAGCACTACCGCAAGGCCCGCGACGAAGGGGCATGGGTCCGCGAAGCCGCGACCGCCTACGCCAACCGTCAGTCCCAGGACCAGGCCGCCCTCATCGGCGCCTGAGTCCCACCCGCTGCACCCCCAAGACATCACCGCTAGAAAGGCGAGGCCATGACCTCCAGCGCAGATTCAAGCTCCTGGCCCCTCTGGGAGGTCTTCATCCGGTCCTCACGCGGGCTCTCCCATGTCCACGCAGGCTCGTTGCACGCACCTGATGCCACCATGGCGATCCGCAACGCCCGGGACCTCTACACCCGGCGCAATGAGGGCACCTCAGTGTGGGTCGTGCCGGCCGCGGCGATCATGGCCTCGGACCCCGACTCCAAGGGCGCCTACTTCGAGTCCGCCCAGGGCAAGAGCTACCGCCATGCCACGTATTACACCCAGTCCGAAGGGGTGAAGCACCTGTGAGCTTCGCATCGCATGACTCCGCCACCCGCCAGTCCCAGGGCGAGGCGATCACCGCCGAGGAGATCGCCGCCTCCGACGCCAAGGCCGACGACGCCACCGCCAGGTACGCCCTGCTGCTGGGCGACGACGCGCTGATCCTCTCCCAGCGCCTGGGCGCCTGGGTCTCCCGGGCACCCGAGCTTGAGGAAGATGTCGCGCTGGCGAACATCGCCCTGGACCTGCTCGGCCACGCCCGGTTCCTGCTCACCTACGCCGGCACCGCCTGGGGCAAGTCCGAGGATGACCTCGCGTACTTCCGCAGCGAGGAGGAGTTCCGCTCCTGCCGGCTGGTGGAGCAGGAGAACGGCGACTTCGGCAAGACCATCGCCCGGCAGCTGATCTTCAGCTTCTACCAGCACGAGCTCTACAGCCGACTGGTGAACTCCACGGACACCACCCTCGCGGCGATCGCCGCGAAGGCGCTCAAGGAGGTCGACTACCACCAGGATCACGCCGCCCAGTGGATCCTGCGGCTGGGCCTCGGCACCGAGGAGTCCGCCCGGCGCGTCCAGGCAGGCCTTGACTCGGTCTGGTCCTATGTCGAGGAGCTCTTCACCGACGTCGAGCCGATCACCGAGCTCGGCGACATCGCCGTGCTGCCCTCCTCGTTGCGCGAGGCCACGCTGGCCCGGCTGCACCAGGTGATCGAGCAGGCCGGGCTGAGCATCCCCGACATGTCCGGCGCCCACGGCGCCGACCGCTCCGGGCGCCATTCCGAGCAGCGCGGACTGATCCTGGCCGAGATGCAGGTGCTGGCCCGCCAGCACCCCGGGGCCACCTGGTGAGAGGAGCACTCATGGCCGTCATGGGACCCGAATCCGTGACTCTGCCCGCCGATGCCACGGTCTGGGAGATCGCCGCCAGCGTCAATGATCCAGAGATCCCGGTGCTCAGCATCGCGGACCTGGGGATCCTGCGCGAGGCACGGGTGGACGAGGACGGCACCGCCGTCGTCGTCATCACCCCGACCTACTCCGGCTGCCCGGCCATGGACACGATCAACGCCGACGTGAGTGCCGCGCTGCGCCACGCCGGGCACCAGAAGGTGCGTATCGAGACCGTGCTCCATCCGGCGTGGACCACCGACTGGATGACCGAGGAGGGCAAGGTGAAGCTGCGCGAATACGGCATCGCCCCGCCCACCGGCAAGGCAGCCGTAGGACCCATCCGCGTCGGCCTGAGCGTGAAATGCCCCCGCTGTGACTCCCCCAATACTCGTGAGATGACCCGCTTCGGCTCCACCGCATGCAAGGCGCTGTACCAGTGCCGCGACTGCCTGGAGCCCTTCGACCACTTCAAGGTGCACTGATGTCGACGACCACACGCCGCCGCGCGACCTTCTCCACCCTTACCGTCTCCGAGGTGCGCCCGCTCACCGCAGACTCCGTGGAGGTCACCTTCGCCGTGCCCCCGGAGCTGCAGGAGGACTTCGACTACGCGCCGGGCCAGTACGTGGCGCTGCGCACCGAGCTCGAGGGCCAGGAGATCCGCCGCTCCTATTCGATCTGCACCGAGCCGACCCCCGGGGAGATCCGGGTGGCGATCAAGCGTGACATCGGCGGCCTGTTCTCCAACTGGGCCAATGAGTCGCTCAAGCCCGGCGACCAGATGGAGGTGATGAACCCCTCCGGAGCGTTCGTCTCCAAGACTGCGATCACTTCGATGAACAACCCGGCCAAGCTCGCCGAGGAGGCCGTTGCGCTGCGCTCGGATGTGCACCTGGTCGCCTTCGCCGCCGGCTCCGGGATCACCCCGATCATGGCCATCGCCCGTTCGGTGCTGGCCGCCTCGAAGGACTCCACCTTCGACCTGATCTACGCCAACCGCTCGGCCGGGGACGTGATGTTCGCCGAGGAGCTCGGCGATCTCAAGGACCGCTACCCCGCCCGGCTCGCGGTGCATCATGTGCTCAGCCGCGAGCAGCGGATCAACCCGCTGCTCACCGGCCGGATCGACGATGAGAAGCTCAGCGATCTCCTGGACAAGGTGCTGCGCGTGCAGGACACCGACGAATGGTTCCTCTGCGGACCCTTCGAGCTGGTCCAGATGGCGCGCGACTCCCTGGCCGCCCGCGGGGTCGACGAGGGCGACATCCGCTTCGAGCTCTTCACCACCGGACGCCCCGACCGCCCCGAGGGCCAGCAGGGCCGCAAGGTCGAAGCCGACCCGCAGGGTGACAACGTCCAGATCGAGTTCACCCTCGACGGGCTCACCGGCCAGATCGCGTCCCCCGCGGGCTCCGGGGAGACCGTGCTCAACGCCGCGCTGCGCGCCCGGCCCGATGTGCCCTTCGCCTGCGCCGGCGGAGTCTGCGGCACCTGCCGCGCGAAGGTCGTCTCCGGCGACTTCGAGATGGAGGAGAACTTCGCGCTGGAGTCCGACGAGGTCAAGGCCGGATACATCCTGACCTGCCAGACCCGGCCCACCTCCAAGCAGCTCGTCGTCGACTACGACGCCTGAGCGCGTCCCAACCCTGGAGACCCCATGATCAGCCTCACCATCACCGACGACATCGCCGAGATCGTCCTGGACGCCCCGAAGAAGCTCAACTCCCTGGATGAGCAGGCCCTCGATGACCTCGATGCCGCCTACCGGGAGGCTGAAGCTGCGGGCGTGCGCGCCCTGCTGCTGCGTGGCGAGGGCAAGGGGTTCTGCGCCGGCCGGGACATCTCCGACGTGGTGCCCGCCACCGACGACGCGCTCGGCTACCTGCAGGACAAGGTCACCCCGCTGATGCGCCGGATGGCGGCGTTCCCCGCCCCGACCTTCGCCGCCGTGCAGGGCGCCTGCCTCGGGGTGGGACTGGGCCTGGCCGTCGCCACCGACGTGGTCTACGTGGCCGAGAACGCCAAGATCGGCTCACCCTTCGCCGCGCTCGGAGCCACTCTGGACTCCGGCGGACATGCGCTCTTCGTGGAGCGCCTCGGCGCGCACCGGACCCTGGATCTGATCTACACCGCTGACCTGATGTCAGGCGCGGAGGCCGTGACCGCGGGACTCTTCTCCCGCGCGGTGCCGGCCGAGGAGCTCCTCGACTTCACCCGGGCGAAGGTCGCGGTGGCCGCGGCCGGCGCGACCCTGGCCTTCCGCGAATCCAAGGCCCTCGTGGCCGCGGTCCGGGACCAGCGGATCGGCCTCTGGGAATCTCTGAACGAGGAGAACCACGCCCAGGGCCGGCTGTGCGATTCCGCGGACTACACCGAGGGATTCGCCGCCTTCCAGCAGAAGCGGAAGCCGGTCTTCCACGGACGCTGAGTCTCCACAGCCGCTGTTCAGCCGCCGGCGACCTCACGCCGGAACGAACCGGGCGAGACTCCGTATTCCTGCTTGAATGCCCGGCTGAAGCTCGATGCCTCCGGATACCCCCAGCGGGCGGCCACCGCGCTGATCGACCGATGCGCCTGGGAGGGGTCCCCGAGTTCCATCCGGCACCGTTCCAACCTGCGCTGACGGACCCAGTCACTGATGGTGGTGCCCTCCTGGGCGAAGATCCCCTGCAGATAACGGACTGACACGTGCAGCGCGCGCGCCACGGCGCCGACGCCGAGTTCGGGGTCCCCCAGGTGGTCGTCGATATGCCTGACCGCCTCCAGATAGACCACATCGCGAGTCGGCACCTCGGCGGCGGGCCGGAACCGGGAGAGCAGCGTCGCCTGGACCAGCTGCAGCACCGCCGAAGCCGCCCGCGGGTCCGGAGCCATCTCACCCTTCTGCAGCTGATCATCAAGGCTGCCCAGCAGCGAGGACGTCAGCGCACCGAGACCGGCGGACCCGGGGATCCGCTGCGCCACCACGGCGCGGGCCTGCTCGGCCGAGAGCCCCAGGTGCTCCACCGCGATCTGCACCACGAACATCCGGTACGCCCCGCCGAAGACAAGGTCATAGGGACGCCGGGTGTCGTAGACGACCAGATCCCCCGGAGACAGCAGCGCCTCCCGGCCGTCCTGCCGGGTGAGCGAGCTGCCCTGAACCTGCAGCGCAAACTTGAAGACCCCGGGATCCCCCGCGGCGATCGCCTGCCGGCTGCGCCGCACGGTGACCGCATCACCACCCACCCCGGCGACGCTGAGCGACCCCAGCGCCAACCCCGTGAGCGCGCCGTTGAACCGGCTCGGGTCCTCGGTGCTGGCATCCAGCGGCACGAACGCGGTGTTCACCGCGTGTCTCCATGCCTCGAAGCGATCCTGAGGCGGCAGCTGGGTGGGATCGAAGGACACCTGTCCCGTCGTCGTGCTCACCGGATGGGCCTCATGTTCCTCAGCATCGCTCCAGTCTCCCACCCTGTTGTGACGCGCGCCACAACATGTGCACCTGATGCACAGGTCTGTGCGCCTGCGATCAAGGCGGCGCCGTCGTCGGTGACGATGCTGGGAACACTGCCGAAAGAACTGCGCTCCGAGACGCACTGTGATCCAAGGAGAGATGAGCACCGTGAATGAAGCCATGACCACCGACTACGTCGTCATCGGCGCCGGGTCCGCCGGTTCCGTGATCACCCGCAGACTGCTCGACGCCGGACACAGCGTCCACCTGATCGAGGCCGGCGGCCGCGACGAGGACCCCAACATCCACAGTCCCCAGGGCTGGCCGATGCTGATGCAGGGGACCTCGGACTGGGCGCTGACCACGGTGCCGCAGATCCACGCGAACCACCGCAGCATCGCCTGGCCCCGAGGGAAGGTGCTCGGCGGCTCCGGGTCGCTGAACGGCATGATCTACATCCGCGGCCACCGCTCGGACTACGACAAGTGGGCCGCGGCCGGCTGTGAGGGCTGGGGCTGGGACGACGTGCTGCCGCTGTTCAAGCGTTCCGAGGACCATGAGGACGGAGAATCCGAGTTTCACGGCGCCGGCGGGCCGCTGCACGTGGAGAAGATCATGAATCGCCACGCCAGCTCAGAGGCCTTCGTCCAGGCCGCGGGCGCTGTGGGGATCTCCGAGACCCAGGACTTCAACGGCGCACAGATGTCCGGCGCCGGATTCAACCACACCACCACCAAGGACGGGAAGCGGCACAGCCCCTGGCGCGCCTTCATGCATCCGATCCTCGGCCACGAGCGGCTCACCCTCACCACCGATGCGCTGGTGCACCGGATCACCGTGGAAGCCGGTCGCGCCACCGGCGTGGAGTACAGCACCGGGACCGGGACGCACACCGCACATGCCTCGGCGGAGATCGTGCTCTGCGGAGGGGCGATCGGCTCCCCCAGCATCCTGCAGCGCTCCGGCATCGGTGATCCCACCGACCTGCGCCAGGCCGGGATCGACACGGTTCTTCAGCTTCCCGGAGTGGGCAAGAACCTGCACGACCATGTCCTGGCCAGCGTCATCTATGAGGCGCCGGAACCCCTGGCCGAGGGGCGGCACAATCTGCTCGAGGCCCAGCTCTTCGCACACAGTCGGCAGACCGAGGAGGAGGCGCCGGACATCCAGCCGCTCTTCATGCACTTCCCCTACCCCACCGACGGCGGTGCGGTCCCCGCCGCAGGGTTCACCGTCAACGCCGGAATCGTGCGCCCGCTCTCGCGCGGCACGCTGCGGGTGACCAGCACGGACCCTCGGCTCGCTCCGCTGCTGGACCCCAACCTGCTGGCCGAGGAGCATGACCTCGAGGCGCTCTGTGACGCCATCGAACTGTGCCGGGAGATCGGCGCCCAGGACGCGCTCGCCCCCTACCGCAGGGCGGAGTTCAATCCTTCGGCCCCGCTTGAGACCCGCGACCAGGTGCGCGCCCACGCCCGGGCGATGGCCGGCACCTATCACCACCAGGCGGGCACCTGCCGGATGGGCATCGATGACCACTCGGTGGTGGATCCGCAGCTTCGCGTGCGCGGCGTCGCCGGGCTGCGCGTGGCCGACGCCTCGATCATGCCGGCACTGCCCAGCGGCAACACCAACGCCCCCTCGATCATGATCGGCGAGAAGGCGGCTGACCTGCTGCTGGGCCGCAGAGCCGATCTGACCCCAGCACAGCTGACCACAGCCGACCACGGCTGACCTCGGCCGCCCTGACGACCTGACGACACCACCAAGGAGAACATCATGACCACCACCACGCTGCTCGAGGAGATCACAACCTCCGAGGGCCAAGAGATCCACGACCCCGCCACCGGCGAGCTCATCGGCCATGCCCCGCTCACCTCCGCCGCAGACCTCGACGACGCCGTCGCCCGTGCCCTGCACGCCCAGGTCTCGTGGGCCGCGACCCCGGACGGGGAACGTCAGGCCGCGCTGCATGCCGCAGCGGACGCGGTGGAGGCCCACGCCGAGGAGCTCGCCCAGCTGCTCTCCCGGGAGCAGGGAAAGCCGCTGAACGGACCCAACGCCCGCTTCGAGGTCGGCGCCTGCGTGGCCTGGCTGCGCACCGCCGCGTCGATCCCGGTGGAGCCCGAGGTGCTCGTCGATGATGAGTCCGGCTATGCGGAGCTGCACTATCGTCCGCTCGGCGTCGTCGGGGCCATCGGTCCGTGGAACTGGCCGATGATGATCTCGATCTGGCAGATCGCGCCGAGCCTGCGAATGGGCAACACCGTGGTGATCAAACCCTCGGAGTACACCCCGCTGAGCGTGCTGGCCCTGGTCAAGGTGCTCAACTCCGCGCTGCCGGCCGATGTGCTGATCGCGGTCCCGGGTGACGGTTCGCTGGGCAGGCAGCTCACCGAGCATGCAGATATCGCGAAGATCATGTTCACCGGCTCGGCGACCACCGGCAAGGCGATCATCAAGACCGCCGCGGACACCATGAAGCGGATGACGATGGAGCTCGGCGGCAACGACGCTGGGATCGTCCTGGACGACGCCGACCCGCAGGCCATCGCCGAGGACCTCTTCTGGGGCGCATTCATCAACACCGGGCAGACCTGCGCGGCGCTGAAGCGGCTCTACGTGCCGGATTCCATCTACGACGAGGTCTGCCATGCGTTGACCGAGGTGGCGGCCAAGATGCCGATGGGCATCGGCCTCGAAGAGCAGAACGTGCTCGGGCCGCTGCAGAACGCGAAGCAGCGCGACATCGTCGCCCGGCTGGTGGACGCTGCGAAGGACTCCGGCGCCCGCGTGCTGATCGGGGCAGATCCCGACGAAGACGCCCCGGGCTTCTTCTATCCCGCCACCCTGGTGGCCGACATCGATCCGCAGAACCCGCTGGTGATCGAGGAGCAGTTCGGTCCGGCGCTGCCGATCATCCGCTACACCGATCTGGAGCAGGCGATCGCGTGGGCGAACGGCCTCGAGGTCGGGCTGGGCTCCTCGGTCTGGTCCTCGAACCCCGAACGCGCCACCGAGGTGGCCGCCCGGATCGAGGCGGGCACCACCTGGATCAACAAGCACGGCGCCATCGATCCGCGGGTGCCCTTCGGCGGCGCCAAGCAGTCAGGCTTCGGCCTGGAGTTCGGCCTGCAGGGACTCAAGGAGGTCGCCCAGCCGCATGTGATCAGCCGCTGAGCGCACCGGCCGGGTCTTGCCGTTCGCAGCCGTCACACCGGGACGCCGGGGATGCGGCCCCTGGCTGGCAGTTCCGCACCCCGAGCAAACCCGGCCCAGAGCGCCCGGACGGCCTTGCCTGCTTTATCGAGCTCCTCCCAGGACGCTCCCTGCAGCAGCTTCAGCCCTTCGGTGTTCGCCGGAGTTCCGAAGAGCAGCGCCACATCGATCCCGTGTGCCGAGCGATAGAAGTTGTCGGGCGCAGCCCAGTCGAAGATGAAGTAGTGCGATCGGCCTCCGGCACGACGGTGACGCCTGACGAAGGAGCGGATGCCCCTGACGTAGACCTGCCTGGTCGCAAGCCGGCTCAGCAGCGTCGTCGCGCCCGAACCGAGCAGCGGAATCCCGCGAAGCCATTTCACCGGATGCGCGACCGGTATGAACAGCCTCGTCTCGTCTGCGGTGTGCGTGATCATGATGTCGATGTGCGGTGCGACTGCGTCCCAGGCCTGATCGATCTGGGATTCCTCAGGCAGCGGCCAGACTCCGTACTGGGTCCCGAAGGGCATGAGTCCGCGCAGACCGAACGGGGCGGCCGCTGCCCGCGCCTTCTCCTGGACGCGCAGCACCTCCTTGACCGGGGCGTCTGCGGGCAGGGAGGAACCGGCAGCGGCCATGGCTGCCGTCATCTTGTGTCGTCCCCGTGAGATCCCCAGCGGCGGACTCTGCATGATGGCCCGGCGGAAGAGCTCTGACGCTCTCGGTGTGGCCATCAGATGAGCGATGGCGTCGCCTCCGGCGGACTGGCCGAAGAGGGTGACCCCGTCCGGGTCGCCGCCGAAGGCGCCGATGTTGCGCTGCACCCATTTCAGCGCGCTGAGCTGATCCAGCAGACCGAGGTTGGCAGGCCGACCCTCGCCGCCGAGATATCCGAAGGCTCCGAGACGGTACGTCACGGAGACGACGACGACGCGCTGTTCACTCACCAGGGCACTCGGGTCGTAGATCGGCGCGTCTCCTGCACCTGAGATATAGGACCCGCCGTGGATCCACACCATGACCGGCAGGAGCTCTCCCTGCTGCCGGTTCTCCGGTGTCGTGACCGTGAGATTCTGGCAGTGCTCGTCCTGGGGAAGCCTTCCGGTCTGGCTCCCCATCACCGGTTCCAGTTCTCTGATCCGCCACTG
Source organism: Nesterenkonia sp. YGD6 (assembly GCF_022565895.1). Classification (NCBI taxonomy): domain Bacteria; kingdom Bacillati; phylum Actinomycetota; class Actinomycetes; order Micrococcales; family Micrococcaceae; genus Nesterenkonia; species Nesterenkonia sp. YGD6. Next base: position 596,323 of record NZ_JAJOYY010000001.1, read on the forward strand.
CGGGCAGGCCGGTGCTGGATCGAGTGCGGAGTACGGCTCAGACCAGTCATCTACGGGCTGCGGCGGCTGGAATCGCTGGGCCCGTGCGTAGGGAATGCCAGATGCCTTGAGGACCGGCCCGACGCGCTGTCCGATGACCGGGCCGCATGGAGGGGTGAAACGCTGCTCGGATCTCATGCACGGCCCATCTGCTCGACGATATGTCCTCCCAGTGAACCACTGCCTTCTCGCGCTGGGCGTCGGCCTCCGGCTGGGCAGCAGCTCGACGCGGCCGGGACTCTCCTCGGTGGCGACACGGACCTCATAGCTGATCTCGGTGAACTCAGGCGGGCTGTCCCGCCGGCGGGCCTGGCAGCCCGGACGGCTGTTCGGCGCCCCAGTGGGCGTCGATCGGGATCAGCCGGCCGGCGGTCCCTGAAGATACCGCGCGGCCCAAGGCTCAGGAACGTCTGCGGGAATGCTGGGGCTCGGGAGATCGGTCCGCTCTCCATAGGGACTGCGGAACCGCGAAGACGGCGGAACGTCTCGGTTCGCGACGTCGGTGCGTCGCGCTTCCAAGAGCGGGGCGGGAAGCGCGGCATCGCGGAGTCTACGAACCTTGTAGTGCTCGGACGGTCGACTGGGCAGCAGCGCGGTGCGCACCCAGTTCCATTGCACAGCTTCATTGACCGCCACAAGGTCCGCCTTCTCAACAATGCTGAGTGTTCCATTCTCGGTGAGCGTGTCGTCGAGCAGGGCCGCTTCCCAATCTGCGATCAACGGCGGAAAGAAGCCGGGCTCCTCTTGCACTTCCCAGGCGTCACCGGTGGAGAGCTGCTTGACCACGAATCGCACCCCGAAGGAATCGTCGAGCAGATGCGTGCCGTACCTGACCCGACCACCGGTCAGGTACGCGGCGATGTCACCCAGGCATGGGCTGTTCTTCGAGACGACCAGAAGGTCGGTGCGGTCGAAGACCCCTCCTGGGAATGCGTCGAGGACCAGTGCGGCGAAGGCGTATGCACCCCGAAGCAGCCCGTCACAGGCATGGCCGTGGAAGAGGATCAGATCTGCGAGGGTGACCTTCTTGGCGCGAGATTCGATCCGACCCTGCGCGGACCTGGTATCCAGAACCTGGAACCCCGGCAGCTCGGTCGCTTCTCGCAGCCACGACGGGACTTCCCAGTGCGATTCCTCTCGCTCTTCGTGGGACGCCTCCTCACCTGCGTCATCAATCGGTGTCGTCATGTCAGAAGCTGATCACCGCCGCACCTTCGAGGGCGTAGCGGACAAAGGCGTCGCGTGCGTATTCAAGAGTCACCCCGCGCGAGATGAGCGCCTCGGCCGTACCGACGGCGTGCGCCGCGTTCAGGCAGGCATGCACTTCGACGCCGTCTCGAGTGAGTGCCTCGATCTGGTGCCGGTAGCCTGCTCGGACCGGGTCGTCGCTCTCCTCGGTCAGGGCGGCCTGCGCGGGACCGAAGCAGAAGACCTCGAGCTCCACGCCCTGGCCTGCGGCGACCTGGCGGATCCTCTCCGCTACATGGGAACCAGCCTCGAGTGAACTGTTGTCGTCATGGAACAGGAAGATCACGGTCTTTGCCATGGGGCCATCATCCTCGATCTCACCCGTGATCGCGCCCCTTCCCGACCGGCACCCAGAAACACACCCAGACCTCATTACGCTCGACCGGCCGGGTCAGTCCCTTGTGCCGGGTCAGTCCAGTGTGCCGGGTGAGCCGGGTGTGGCGGCGTCGTCCCACGCCTCGGAGTAGAACTCCGAGGAACGCGACCTCAGCAGCTCGGAATACACCGCCGGGGACAGCGACTGCGCTGAATCCTCTGGCACCTGGGAGGAGAACGCGGACACCCCCACCCCGGCCTGACCATCGGAGAGGGTCAGCCCGGCGACCTCCAGAAGCGTGGGGTACATGCTCAGCTGGTCCACGCCCTTGCGCAGCGTGGCGTCCGCCCCTCCGCCTGGAATCCAGATCCGGTTGAAGATGCTGCGGTCCGGGTGGTCTTCGAGCTGCTCCTGGAAGGCGTCGCCGGTGTTGACCGGCTTGAGGTGGTCGCCCATGATCACCACGGCGGTGTCCTCGAGGTATCCCTGCTCCTCCATGTGTTCCACGAATCCCGCCACCTGCGCCATGGAGCAGGAGAACACTGAGGTGGCCTGGTCCTGCGTGTCCACGTCGCAGTAGTCGAACACATGGACCGGTTCATGGGTGTCCAGGGTCAGCACTGAGAGGTTGAACGGCGCCCCGGTCCGCACGGAATCCGCATGGAGCTCATCGAGCTCGTCCTTGGCCCGGGCCATCAGGCGCTGGTCGCTCAGGCCCCAGTCGCTGCGGAAGCTGCTCGCCGATTCGCCGGCGGCCCGCCAGTCGGCGAGACCCTTGATCTGCGTGTAGCCGTGGCTGCCCAGAAAGTTGTCCTTCTCGGCGAAGGAGGAGCTGGCGCCGCCCAGGAAGACATTGGTGTATCCGTGATCGTCCAAGACATCACCCAGGCAGGTCGTTCCACCCAGGTAGGCCTCATCGCCCTCGCGAAGCTCACCGAGCGCGCCGCTGCTCGCGGCAGAGGTGGCGCCCGCCAGCGGGATGCCGCACTGGGTCGAGGTGAGACCGGACATGGTCCAGCCGCCGCCCTCGTACTGCCGGAGATCTTCCACGCTCTGCCAGCCCGCGTCAGCCGTGGTCACGTCCTTGAGCGGGGCGAACGCATCCTTCTCGAAGAGCGCCTCATCTTCGAGCGTGGCCTCGCCGGCCTCAAGGTAGATCAGCACCACGTTGCGCTTCTGCTCGTCGCCGGTGATGCGCGGCTGAAGGTAGTGGTCGCTGAGGTCGTACTCGGAGTTCCCCGCATTGATGTGGTCAGCGAGGCCCACCGCTGTGGCGAAGGAGGCAGTCCCGAGGACCACTGTTGAAGCGGCCGCCGCACTCGCGACGGCGCGCATCAGCCACGGCGAGCGCCAGGCTCGGTCGTGATCCCGGCGCAACCGGCGTATGCGGCGTCGGAATCGCACTGACAGCGCGATGCCGGCGGTGATCACCAGCGGGAGGACTCCGATGCCCAGGACGCCGACCCAGACCAGGGCTCCACCTCCACCGTCGGTCTCCACGGAGACCAGGTTCAGCAGCACCTGGCCCACGGTGATCTCTCCCCAGAGGAGGCGGATCATGGCTGCGGCGATCAGCAGGGCGAGCCCGATCCAGACCAGCAGAAAGAGCGTGATTCGGCCGAGGATCGCGCCAGACCGCCGGGCCACGTGGGGAATCCGGGCGCGCGCAGGGTCATTTGGCATTGCCGCTGCCACCATGTGCGCCCCTTGCCTGACCTCGAGCCCACTCAGGGGCGATGAAAACTCAGCCCCTTACGCTACGCGCCGTTCCCGAGGAGAGCCTGGAGGTCGGACACGGCAGAGGGCGGAGCCGAGGTTCTCCCCCCGGCCCCGCCCCTTCACTGCTCGAGCATGTGCCTGCGTGCGCCTGAGGTCTGCTGGCGTCAGGCGCGCGCAGCCGACATCAGCCGACGTCAGCCGACGACGGCGTCACACCCACTCGGGCTTGTTCTGCTTCGCCACCCGGGTCAGCACGTCATAGGTCGCGACGATCTCATCGTGCTGGTTGTGCAGCACGGTGTCCCAGCGGACCTCGCCATAGTCGTCGGTCTCGCGCGGGATGATCTGCTTCGCGGTCAGCGTCACGCGGATCGAGTCGTCGTAGGTCACCGGGGTCTGGAAGGAGAGGTTCTCCAGGCCGGTGTTGGCCAGCACCGGCCCCGGAGCCGGCTCCACGAAGAGTCCGGCAGCCCAGGCCACCAGCAGGTACCCGTGGGCCACTCGGCGCGGGAAGAACGGGTTCGCCGTCGCCGCCTCCTCGTTGGTGTGGGCGTAGAAGGTGTCTCCGGTGGACTCGGCGAAGGAGGTGATGTCCTCCAACGCCACGGTGCGCAGCCCCGAGGCGAACTGGTCCCCGATGCGCAGCTCGGTCAGGGATTTGCGGAACGGGTGCACGGCGGTGCCGTCGGCCACCGTCTCAGGGGTCGCGGTGATGGCCTTGGCGCCACGGTGCCAGATCCCGGTCACCCCGGTGAGCAGGTCCGGGGAGCCCTGGACGGCGGTGCGCTGCATGTAGTGCTTGACCGCGCGGATCCCACCGAGCTCCTCGCCGCCGCCGGCCCGTCCGGGGCCGCCGTGGACCAGGTGGGGCAGCGGAGAGCCGTGACCGGTGGAGGTCTTGGCGTCGTCGCGGTCCAGGAAGAGCACGCGCCCATGGTGGGAGGCGATGCCGCGGGTGAACTCGGCGGCGATCTCCGGGTCATGGGTGCAGACGGTGGCGACGAGGGACCCGCCGCCGAGGGCGGCGAGGTCCACGGCGTCGTCGATGTCGGCGTAGCCCAGCACCGAGGTGACCGGACCGAAGGCCTCCACCGAGTGCACCTCAGGGGTGCGGGCCTCGGCGAAGGAGAGCACGGTGGCCGGGAAGTACGCGCCGAGCGCGGCATCGGCCGAGCCGGTGCCGGACTCCGGGCCCCCCACCCGCACTGCGCCGCCGGCGCTGACCAGTGTGTCCACCGCACGGGCGACCTCGTCGCGCTGATCGGTGGAGGCCAGCGGGCCCATCGTGGTGTCGGCGTCACGCGGGTCTCCCAGGACCACACGGGAGTCCAGCCGCTTCCGCAGCGCCTCGACCACCGGGTCCACCTGGGCCGAGGGCACGATGACGCGGCGGATCGCGGTGCACTTCTGGCCGGTCTTCGCGGTCATCTCCAGGGCCACCGACTTGATGAAGGCGTCGAACTCGACCGTGTCCGGGCCGGCGTCGGGACCCAGGATGGCGGCGTTGAGCGAATCGGTCTCCGCGGTGAAGCGCACACCCTGGTTGGCCACGTTGTCATGGGAGCGCAGCAGCTGCGCGGTGTTAGCCGAGCCGGTGAAGGCCACGTGGTCGCGGTGATCCAGGTGGTCCAGCAGGTCCCGGGCGGAGCCGGAGATCAGCTGCAGCGCACCGGTGGGGATCAGCCCCGAGTCGATCATCAGCCGCACACAGGCCTGGGTGACGTAGGCGGTCTGCGAGGCGGGCTTCACGATGGTGGGCACCCCGGCGATGAAGCTCGGGGCGAACTTCTCCAGCATCCCCCAGACCGGGAAGTTGAAGGCGTTGATCTGCGCGGCCACCCCGGTGAGCCGGGTGTAGATGTGCTCACCGAGGAAGGAGCCGTCGCGGGAGAGCTGCTCCACCTGCCCGTCGACGATGACGTTGGCGTTGGGCAGCTCCTTCCGACCCTTCGAGGAGAAGGTGCGGATGGTGCCGATGCCGCCGTCCACGTCGATCAGGTGGTCACGCCGGGTGGAGCCGGTGCGGTCGGAGAGCTCGTAGAGCTCCTCGCGGTGCTCGTGGAGGTAGGCCGCCAGGTGCTTCAGCCGCAGTGCGCGCTGGTGGATGGTCAGCTGCCCCAGGCTCTCCTGGCCGACCGAGCGGGCGTGGGCGACGGCGGCGGAGGTGTCCAGTCCCTCGGTGGAGACCAGGCAGACCGGCTCAGAGGTGGAGGCGTCAAGGATCTCGCTGACCTTGCTCGGGGCCTCCGGGGTCCACCAGGAGTCCTGGATGTAGCTGGGCAGGAGACGGGGAGCCGCAGATGTGTCAGTGGCAGCCATGGGGTCCTCTCAACGACAGGTAGAACTGACCGAACGGTCGGTAATTGACCCCATCCTAGCCCGGGAGGCGAGAATGTGACACCCCGCACAGAATCCGCCGCGCCACGTCCGCTGCTCCAGCTCAGCTCGCCGACTCAGCTCCCCAGATTCACCGCTGCAGCTCCCCAGGTTCACCGCTGCAGCTTCATCCCTTCACCTTCACCACCGTGCGGCCGCGGACCTGGCCGGCGAGGATCTGCTCGGCCTGCTCGAAGACCCCGTCGAGCGGGATCTCCTGGGTCATCTCATCGAGCAGCTCCAGGGGCAGGTCGCTGGCCAGTCGGGCCCACGCCTGTGAACGCAGCTCAGGCGACGCGGTCACGGAGTTGATCCCGGCGAGGGTGACCCCGCGCAGGATGAAGGGCATCACGGTGGTGGGCAGGTCGACGCCCTGGGCCAGCCCGCAGCTGGCGACGGTCCCGTCGTCGTCGGTCTGCGAGAGGATGTTCGCCAGGGTGGCCGAGCCGGCGGAGTCGATCCCACCCGCCCAGCGGCGCTTCTGCAGCGCAGAGCCGGCCTCGGCGAAGTCCTGGCGGTCCAGCAGCTCGGAGGCGCCGAGGTGGCGCAGATACTCGCCCTGCTCATGGACCCGGCCGGTCACCGCGGTGACCTTATAGCCGAGCTGGTTGAGCACCGCGATCGCCACCGAGCCGACTCCTCCAGCCGCCCCGCTGACGACGACGGCGCCCGACTCGGGCCGCACTCCGCCGCGCTCCAGCGCGAGCACCGCGAGCATCGCGGTGAACCCTGCGGTTCCGATCGCCGCGGCCCGCCGTGGGCTCAGCCCCGCGGGGAGTTTGACCAGGTATTTCGCGGAGACCCGGGCTCGCTCGGCCAGGCCGCCGTGGGCCGCCTCGCCGATTCCGCCGCCGGTGAGCACCACGACGTCGCCCGGGCTGAACTGCGGATCGGCGGAGGCGGTGACCTCGCCGACCAGGTCGATGCCCGGGATCAGCGGGGAGGTCCGCGCCACCCCGGGCTTGCCGGCCAGGGCGAGGCCGTCCTTGTAGTTGATCCCGGAGTAGTGGACAGCGATGTCCACCGGAGCGTCTCCCCCGGCGCCGTCGAGGTAGTCCTCGGGAAGGTCCTGCAAGGTCGCCTGGTGATCCTGAACGCGTCCGCGCTCCAGTGTCTGTTCGATCAGGGCTGCTCGAAAGGTCATGAAGGTCTCCTTGGCATCGGGTGCTCGTATTGGGTGTGGTCGTCGAAGATCAGGGCGGTCTGGGAGGACTGTACGCAGGCCAGCGACTGGATCCGCTCGAAGACCACGCGGCGCAGCTCCTCCACGGTGCGGGTGCGCACCAGCAGCACCGCGTCGTACTGTCCGCCGACCAGCGCCAGATGCCGCACCGCGGGCTCATCGGCGAGCGCCCCGCGCAGCACCTCCCAGTCATCCTGCTTCAGGGTGAGAAAGACGTAGGCCGCCGTGGACATCCCGGCCGCCCGAGGATCGATCACCGCGGTATAGCCCTGCAGCACTCCGGCGGCGCGCAGCCGGGAGATCCGCTCATAGGCGTTGGCCCGGGACAGGTGCAGCCCGGAGGCCAGGGCGCTCACCGATTGGCGGGCATCCTGACTCAGCGCATGCAGGATTCGGTGGTCCACGGAGTCCAGCGAGATCTGACCTCTCGCCGCCTCGTCTCGTTCATCGCCCATAGCTCTGGACGATACCAGCCGTGGCGCACCCCACACGAGCAGTTCGTCCAGCCCCGGGGACCCCCGAGCGGACGCCGTCTTGGATGTGTCTGCGCAGTGGTCACGCGCAGGCGAGCTGGGTGACACTCGTACCAAGAGTGTGATGCACGACACCTGCACGAGAGACTTTTTTAGGAGGACTCGCGATGACCAGCGAGACACGGGACGGGACCCCGATCCAGGGCTCCCACATCAAGGAGACGAGCAGCAGCTTCGGGATCACCCCGGAGCAGTACATGCTCCCGGCCGCCCAGCAGATCCGGATGCTCGGACCCGACGGGCAGCTGATCGCCGAGGAGGCCCAGGGCACCAGCCCCGGGCACGAATACCCGATCCCCGAGGATGACGCCCTGCTGGCCGCCTATGAGGCGCTGGTGGTGGGCCGCCGGGTCAATGACCAGAACTATGCCCTGGTCCGCCAGGGCCGGCTCGCGGTCTACCCCTCCTCCCACGGCCAGGAGGCATGCCAGGTCGGTGCCGCCCTTGCACTGGGCACCGGAGACTGGATGTTCCCCACCTACCGCGACACCGTCGCCACGATCACCCGCGGGGTGGACCCGCTGGAGGTCATGGTCTCCTTCCGCGGCGACTGGCACTGCGGCTATGACCCGCTGGACTACAAGATCTCGGCCATGTCGACGCCGCTGACCACCCAGCTGCTCCACGCCGTCGGCGTGGCCCACGCGGCGAAGCTGCGCGGCGAGGACACCGTGGTGCTCGCGATGTGCGGCGACGGCGCCACCAGCGAGGGTGACTTCCACGAGGCGCTGAACTTCGCCGCGGTCTTCGAGGTCCCGGTGGTGTTCTTCGTGCAGAACAACGGCTACGCCATCTCGGTGCCGCTCTCGGCGCAGACCGCTGCGCCTTCGCTGGCGCACAAGGCCATCGGCTACGGCATGGCCGGGGAGCAGGTGGACGGCAACGACATGGTGGCCGTGCTGGCCACGCTGCGCCGCGCCGTCGAGCTGGCCCGGAAGAACTCGATGCCGCTGCTGCTCGAAGCCATCACCTATCGGATGCAGGCCCACACCAACGCCGACGACGACTCCCGCTACCGCGAGTCCGCCGAGGTCGAGCAGTGGAAGCAGCGTGACCCGCTGCTGCGCATGCGCACCTTCCTCACCGAGCGCGGGGTCCTCGACTCCGACGCCGAGACCCGGATCAGCGGGAAGGCCGAGGAGGTCGCGGCCGCACTGCGTCTGGCCATGACCACCGAACCGGACATGGACCCGCTGGAGATCTTCGACCACGTCTATGCCGCCCCGACCGCCCAGCTGCGCGAACAGCGCGCCAAGCTGGCCGATGAGCTCGAGCGAAGCCAGGAGGGCTGACCCATGGCCACTGCCACCACCCCCGCGCCGGCCGGCGCCACCACCAAGCCCACCACCTTCGCCGCAGCGCTGAACACCGCGATGTCCGACGCCATGGAGGGCGACCGCTCGGTCTGCGTCTTCGGCGAGGACGTCGGCACACTCGGCGGAGTCTTCCGGATCACCGACGGGCTGACCCAGCGCTTCGGCGCGAACCGCTGCTTCGACACCCCGCTGGCCGAATCAGGCATCGCCGGCATGGCCATGGGCATGGCGATCAACGGGATGCGCCCGGTGATCGAGATGCAGTTCGACGCCTTCGCCTACCCGGCGCTGGAGCAGATCTTCAGCCACATCGCCAAGACCGCCAACCGGTCCCGCGGGCGGGTCCGCCTGCCCATGGTCATCCGGATCCCCTACGGCGGCGGAGTCGGCGGCGTGGAGCACCACTGCGACTCCTCCGAGGCCTACTACGCGCACACCCCGGGGCTGAAGATCTACACCCCGGCCACGGTCAGCGACGCCTACCTGATGCTCCGCGAGGCCATCGACTCCCCGGACCCGGTGATCTTCTTCGAGCCGAAGAAGCTCTACTGGACCAAGGAGGCCGTCGACCTCAGCGCACTGCGCACCCAGTACGAGGCCGCTGCGAACGATGAGTCCACACCGGCGGCCGGGGTCGGGGCTGAAGGCCGCGCCGTCGTCGTCCGTGAGGGCACCGACGTCTCATTGATCAGCTACGGGCCCAGCGTGTCCACTGCGCTGAAGGCCGCCGCGGCCGCCGCCGAGGACGGGATCTCTGCGGAGGTCCTGGACCTGCGCAGCATCGTGCCCTTCGACGACGCCGCCTTGGAGGCCACGGTGACCAAGACCGGTCGCGCAGTGGTGATCGCCGAGGCGCAGGGCTTCGTCTCGGTGGCCGCCGAGATCGTGGCCCGGATCCAGGAGCGCAGCTTCCATTCACTGTCCTCCCCGGTCAAGCGGGTCACCGGGTTCGACATTCCATATCCATCGCCGAAGCTCGAGGAGCACCACCTGCCCAGCGTGGACCGCATCCTGGACGCGCTCGACGAGCTGCAGTGGGAGGACTGAGATGACCACTTTCAACCTGCCCGACCTGGGCGAAGGACTGACCGAGGCCACGCTGCTGAGCTGGTTGGTGGCCGAGGGCGAGACGATCGTGGTGGATCAGCCCATCGCCGAGGTCGAGACCGCCAAGTCCGCCATCGAGGTGCCCACCCCCTACGCCGGAGTGGTCACCAAGCTCCACGGCGCCGTGGGCGAGACCCTGATCGTGGACGAACCGCTGATCAGCGTGGGTGCCGAGGGTGAAGCCGGAAGCGGCTCCGCCGCGGATGACTCCGCCGGCGCCGGAGCAGACGGCGCCTCCAACGGCTCCTCCGCGGGAGCACTGAGCTACCGCGAGGAGGAGCGCGCCGGCACGATGCCCGCCACCGGAGCGGTCACGGCCCCCGAATCCGCCGCTGACTCCGCGGAGGATGAAGGATCGGGCAATGTCCTGATCGGCTACGGCACCTCCACCTCGAAGAGCAGCGGGCGACGCCGCCGACGCAACGGCGCCTCCCGCTCGGCAGGCGCCGGCGGTGCCGCCTCCCCGGTGAGCGACGCTCCAGCCGTCACAGCTCCAGCGCAGAAGGCCCCTCGGGTGTCCTCGCCACTGGTGCGCCGACTGGCTCGCGAGCATGCCCTCACCCTGGGCGAGCTCACGGGCACCGGTCCGGAGGGGATGATCCTGCGCGCCGATGTGCTCGCCGCGATCGACTCCTCCGCCCAGGCAGCCCCTGCCTCCGCCCAGGCGGTCAGCTCTGCGCCTGCCTCGGCACCTGCGTCCGGTCCCACACCGCCCTCCGCGGGCTCGTCGAAGACCGGCGCACCCGCAGCGGCACCGGCACCGGGTGGCCTCGAGGTCCGCGAACGCGTCCCGATGTCGGGGATGCGCAAGGCTGTGGCCACCACTCTGACCCGTTCGCGCCGAGAGATCCCGGAGGCCACAGTCTGGCAGGACGTGGACATGACCGAGGTACTCGCGCTGCGCTCCCGACTCAAGGCGCAGGCCGCCAAGGACGGCACCACCGCGCCGTCGCTGCTGGCGCTGCTCAGCCGGTTCGTGCTGGCCGGGCTCTCCCGCTATCCGGACCTGGCCACCAGGCTCGAGGACACGGCAGACGGCGCCCAGGAGATCGTGCACTACGACGGCGTGAACCTGGGCTTCGCGGCCCAGACGCCGGCAGGGCTGGTGGTTCCGGTGATCCGGCACGCCGAGCGGCTCTCCGCCCGAGCGCTGCACGGGGAGATCTCACGGCTGGTCGGTGAGGCCCGCGAGGGCAAGATCTCGGGCAAGGAGCTCACCGGAGGCACCTTCACGGTGAACAACTACGGGGTCTTCGGCTCCGACGGCGCCACCCCGATCATCAACCACCCCGAGGTCGGAATCCTCGGCATCGGGCGGATCCTTGACCGCGCCTGGGCGGTGAACGGGGAGCTCGCAGTCCGCAAGGTCGCCACCTTGACCATCGCCTTCGATCACCGGGTGTGCGACGGCGGCACCGCCGGCGGGTTCCTGAACTTCGTGGCCACCTGCTTGGAGGACCCGTCCTCCGCGCTGGCGGATCTCTGAGGATCAATAGGCTGCACCATTGAGGGATGAGCAGAACGGGCCGGGGCCGACGACAGATGTCGGCCCCGGCCTCTTCCCTAGACTGGACCCTTCCCCGCGAGAAGGAGACAGCATGACCGGAGACCTCACCAGCGGAGAACCCGCGACCGCTGACCCCGCCGTCCCAGACGCTGCGAGCGCACGGACAGCGAGGCCGCGCACCTACGATCAGCCCGCCGCGTATCAGTCGATGCCCTCAGGACCGCTGGACCCGGATCGCAGCTTCTATGACGCCGTGGCCTCCGCCGAGCGGACGCTGACCCGGGAGTTCGAGATCCCAGTCCGCTCCGGTCACGCCTGGGAGGTCAGTGCCGGGTCGATCGTGCGGATCAGCGCCATCGAGGGTCCGCAGGTCGGTGACCTGAACCTGTGGAACCTGCACAACCCGCGCGAACGGTTCTGGGCCGCCCGGACCCGGCAGCTGCAGCGCGCCTCGATGACCACCTATGACCGTTTCTGGTCCACACTCCCCCACCTGCGCCCGATGGCCACGGTGATCGGGGACTCCCTGGCCGAGCACCCCGACGCCGAGGTCATCCACGACCTGCTGGGCACCCGCTGTGACCCCTATGTCAATCGGATGCTCACCGGTGAGGACTTCGACTACCACTGCCACTCCAACCTCACCCGGGCCATCCACGGTCACGGCCTCACCGAGTACGACGTCCACGATGTGCTCAACGTGTTCCAGTTCGCAGGCCTCAATGAGAAGCGTGAGTACTTCATGGATGCCTGCCCCACCCAGCCCGGTGACTACTTCGAGTTCTTCGCCGAGATCGATCTGCTCTGCGCGCTCTCCACCTGCCCCGGAGGCGACCTCTCGGTGCACATGTGGGGACCCGATGCGGCGACCACCGAAGAGCAGCTCGAGCACTGTCACCCGCTGGGCGTGCAGGTCTTCGCCGTCGAGGCGGAGGCGCTCGGCGCCTGGAGGCCCCCGGAGACGGCGACGTACCGCGGCAGACGCGGGCGTCACGGGCTGGTGGCCACCCCACATCCCGGTCGAGGGTCCAGACTCCCCTGACACGTCGCCCTCGCTGCGGCGCCCCTCACCCGACGCACCTGACACGCAGACGGGCCCGCACCGATCTCAAGGGATCAGCACGGGCCCGTTCAGCTGCGCGCAGCTGTCTGCCGCTCGACGTCGGCTGCTTGAGTGCTACTTGACGTCCTCGTCCACCCAGTCGAACGTCCGGGTCACGGCCTTCTTCCAGAGACGCATCTGGCGATCACGCTCGGCGTCGTCCATCGACGGCAGCCAGCGCTTGTCCTCCGCCCAGTTGGTCGCCAGCTCATCGGTGTCGCTCCAGAAGCCCACCGCCAGGCCCGCCGCATAGGCCGCACCAAGCGCCGTGGTCTCGACCACCTTCGGCCGGATCACCGGGATCCCAAGGATGTCGGCCTGGAACTGCATCAGCGCATCGTTGGCCACCATCCCGCCGTCGACCCGCAGGTCCGCCATGTCGACCCCCGCGTCGGCGTTGGCCGCGTCGAGCACCTCGCGGGTCTGGAAGGCCGTGGCCTCCAGCGCGGCCCGGGCGATGTGGCCCTTGTTCACGAAGCGGGTGAGACCCACGATGACCCCGCGCGCCTCGCCCCGCCAGTAGGGAGCGAACAGCCCGGAGAAGGCGGGCACCACGTAGACCCCGCCGTTGTCCTCCACCGACTTGGCCAGCTCCTCCACCTCGGGCGCCGTCTTGATGAACCCCAGGTTGTCGCGCAGCCACTGGATCAGCGATCCGGTCACGGCGATCGCGCCCTCCAGGGCGTAGACCGGCTTGGCGTCGCCCAGCTTGTAGCAGACGGTGGTGAGCAGCCCGTTCTTCGAGTGGACGATCTCCTCACCGGTGTTGACGATCAGGAAGTTGCCGGTGCCATAGGTGTTCTTCGCCCCGCCCTTCTCGAACGCGGCCTGACCGAACGTCGCGGCCTGCTGGTCACCGAGGATCCCGGCCACCGGGGTCTCGCGCAGCAGCTGAGCGGTGTGGACCGTGCCGTAGACCTCCGAGGAGGACTTGATCTCCGGCAGCATCGAGCGGGGCACCCCGAAGGCCTTCAGGAGCTCGTCATCCCATGAGAGGGTCTCGAGGTCCATGAACATGGTCCGTGAGGCGTTGGTGACATCGGTGATGTGCACGCCGCCCTCGGTGCCGCCGGTGAGGTGCCAGGTGATCCAGGAGTCGGTGTTCCCGAAGTAGAGGTCCCCGGCCTCGGCCCTGGCGCGGGCACCTTCGACGTTGTCCAGGATCCACTTCACCTTGGTGCCGGAGAAGTAGGTCGCCAGCGGCAGACCGACCTTCGTCTTGAAGCGCTCCACCCCGCCGTCGGCGGCGAGCTCGTCCACGATCGACTGGGTGCGAGTGTCCTGCCAGACGATCGCGTTGTAGACGGGCTCTCCGGTGTGCTTGTCCCACACCACCGTGGTCTCACGCTGGTTGGTGATGCCCACCGCGGCGATGTCGTGCCGGGTCAGGTTCACCTTCGAGAGTGCGTTGCCGATGACTTCCCTGGTGTTGTTCCAGATCTCCATCGGGTCGTGCTCGACCCAGCCCGCCTTGGGGAAGATCTGCTCGTGCTCCTTCTGACCCGAGGACACGATGTTCCCGCTGTGGTCAAAGATGATGGCTCGACTCGAGGTGGTGCCCTGGTCGATCGCGATGACGTACTTCGACATGTTGTTCTCCTCGTTGAGTGTGCAGTCGGTGAAAGTTCCGATTACGGGCAGCAGCCGAGCCGCCCGCGATGCTTCTGCGCTATCCGTTCACGACGGGAAGGGTGACCATCATGGCCAGCAGACCGCCCAGAGCACCGCCGATCAGGGGGCCGATAATCGGAACCCAGGCGTAGGACCAGTCGCTTCCGCCCTTGCCCTTGATGGGCAGCAGCGCATGGACGATTCTGGGCCCAAGGTCACGAGTCGGGTTGATGGCGTAGCCCGTGGGCCCGCCGAGGGAGGCGCCGATGCCGACCACCAGCAGTGCCACCGCGAGGGGTCCGAGACCCGAAGGTGTACCCGCGAAGGCGATGATGACGAACACCAGCACGAAGGTGCCGATGATCTCAGTCATGAGGTTCCAGGGGGAGGACCTGATGGCTGGGCCGGTGGCGAAGACGGCCAGCTTGGCCCCTGGGTCAGGCTCCGCGTCGAAGTGCTTCTTATAAGAGAGGTAGCACAGGAAGGCTCCGATCATGGCGCCCAGCAGCTGCGCCGCGAAGTAGAGCACCACGTTGAGAGCCGACTTCTCGATGTCGGGGCCCAGCGTCTCGATGTCGCCGTTGACCAGCAGACCGACCGTGACGGCGGGGTTCAGATGCGCTCCGGAGAGCGCCGCGACGTAGACGCCGGCGAAGACGCCGAGCCCCCAGCCGAAGTTGATCATCAGAAATCCGCCGTTGTTGCCCTTCGTGCCTCGCAGGACGGCGTTGGCGACCACGCCACAACCGAGCAGCAGCAGCAGCATGGTGCCGAATGTCTCGGCGACGAAAGCTTCTAGAGACATCTTTGGCTCCTTTCGTTATTCATTTTTCAGGGGGTTCCCGTCGGGCTGCTGCCCGCCGGAGTCAGGCCACCAGATCCTTGAGCTCAACGGTGTGCCATTCACGCAGCACTCGTTGTGCGTCCTTGATCTCGGAGGCGATGGTCTCTGCGTCCCAGCCCAGCAGCGGCGCGAGGCTCTCACCCAGCTCGCTGAGCAGCTCGGCGGTGACGAGCCCGCGGAAGGCCAGGGAGGTGCGGCGGATCAGGACGTCGATCAGGTGGCCGATCTGCTCGTGCTCCACCATGTAGGCCAGCTCGCGCTGGCTCAGCTCAGGCGTCGAGTCGAGGTCCTTGTCCGCGCCGGCACGGAGGTGATCGATGACCTCCGCGGCACGGGTCCCGTACCGGGTCAGCAGCACTTCCACCCGCTCGGCGGAGAGGCCGTCTCGGGCGTGGGCCATGATCCAGGCCTTCTCTGCGGAGGGTGTCTTCGGGAAGTCGGCGCCGCCGCCGATGGCGAGCCCGGCGGTGCTGACCGTGCGGGGCTTGCCCAGGACTTCGAGCACATCATCGGTCAGGTGCTCGGAGAGCGCCCGGAAGGTGGTCCATTTCCCGCCGACCAGGCTGAGCGTGGTCACAGACTGCCCAGCGATCCGGTCCTCTCGCTTCTCGATGCGGTAGTCCCGCGAGACGAAGCCCGGCTGGGTCGCGTCGTGGCGGGGCAGCGGCCTGACGCCGGAGAAGCTGTAGACCACGTGCCCGGGCTCCACTGCGATCCGGGGGAACACCTGTCCGACCAGGTCGATGAAGTAGTCGACCTCCTCGGGGGTGCACACGGCGGGTTCGTTCACGTCGACGTCGATGTCAGTGGTGCCCACCAGCACTCGGTCCTCGATGGGGTAGATCAGCACGATGCGACCGTCGGTGTTCTCGAAGAACATCTCGCGACCCGCACAGGCGGCCAGCAGCTCGGGGTGATCGAGCACGATGTGGGAGCCCTTGGTGCCGCCCATGAAGGCGCTGGGCTCACCGAGGGACTCGTTGGTCCCATCGACCCAGGCCCCGGTGGCGTTGACGATCACGTCGGCGGTGAACGGGAACTCAGCTCCGGTGAGCTCGTCGCGGAGCAACACGGACTCCCCGCTGCGGCTCACCGCGCTGACGTAGTTCGTGGCCCGGACCTCCGGGTTGGCGTTGAGACCGTCACGCAGCACATCCAGGGTCATCCGCTCCGGGTTGTGCACCGAGGCGTCGAAGTAGGTGGCCGTGTAGCGCACGTCGGGACGCAGATCCGGGAGCTGCGCGAGGGATGCGCGGCGACCGGCGAAACGGTGCCGCGGGACCGCGCCGCCTGCGCGGGAGAACCAGTCATACATGGTCAGGCCCGCCTTGATCAGGAATGCTCCCCGTTCGCGAGGCTGCCCGTGCTGGCGGTGCGTGATGAACCGCAGCGGGGCGGCGAGGACCCCGGAGAAGGTGCTGAAGATGGGGATCGTGGTCTGAAGCGGCTTCACGTAGTGCGGGGCGGTCTTCAGCAGGCCATTGCGCTCGACCACCGATTCGCGGACCAGCCTGAACTCGCCGTTCTCCAGGTAGCGGATCCCACCGTGGATCATGTGCGAGGACGCCCCGGATGCTCCTTGGCAATAGTCGCCGCGCTCCACGAGCGCCACGTCCACGCCCTGCAGCGCCAGGTCTCGGAAGGTGCCGACACCGTTGATTCCGCCGCCGATGATCAGCACCGAAGCCCGCGGGGTCTCTCGGAGCTGCCGAACCTCTGCTCTCTCAGCGGGGATCCGGGTGTCGCCATTGGTCGCCATTGTGTCGGCCATCACATTCTCCTCAGGGTGTCAGGTGCTACATCGGGGTCACCGTGCGTATAGGTACACTCTTGAAACTTCGGGACAAATAGTCAATGGTGGTGCACAGACGTGCAGAATCTACGGAAGGATTGATCATCAACACATCGCCAGGGGACGACAGATCTCAGCCCGCTGCACGTTCATCCACCGCGGAGTCCGCACGCTCCAGGAGCGGCGATGCCCTGCGCGCGGCGCAGATGTACTACCTCCAGGACCTGACGATGAACGCCATCGCACGGGAGCTCATGACCTCGCGGTCCACGGTCTCCCGCCTGCTCTCGATGGCGCGAGACACCGGTCTGGTCGAGATTCAGGTCAATAACCCGGCGCACCGGGCACCGTCTCTGGAGAACGAGATCCGGCGACGCTTCGGAGTGGACGCCCATGTCGTGCCGGTCTCGGATCTGGTCAGTGATTCAGAGTCGCTGGACCGGGTGGCGATCCAGGCGGCCCGGACCATAGGCCCCCTGGTCGATTCCAATGCGATCATCGGCGTGGCCTGGGGCTCCACGCTCAGCGCCGTGAGCCAGCACCTGAGCCGGAGGATCACCCACGACAGCACGATCGTGCAGCTCAACGGGGCCGGGAACACCCAGACCACGGGGATCGCCTATGCCAGTGAGATCCTGCGCCGATTCGGTCACGCCTATGGC
Organism: Nesterenkonia sp. YGD6; assembly: GCF_022565895.1. NCBI lineage: Bacteria > Bacillati > Actinomycetota > Actinomycetes > Micrococcales > Micrococcaceae > Nesterenkonia > Nesterenkonia sp. YGD6. The sequence continues at coordinate 613,678 of NZ_JAJOYY010000001.1, forward strand.
GCCCGCGTCGAGCAGTTTCCGGTCCCGGCCTTCTTCGATCACGCCGACACCAAGACCGCGATGTGGGCCGAACGCAGCGTGCTGAGGATCCTCGAGCTCCAGCGACGCATGACCATGGCGATCTTCGGGGTCGGCTCGACCAACTCCGGGATCCCCAGTCACGTGTACTCGGGCGGGTACCTCGATGAGGCGGACCTGCGCGCGCTGGACGCGGAGCGGGTGGTCGGAGACGTGGCGACCATGTTCTTCCGCGCCGACGGCAGCCACCGTGACCTGCTGATCAATCAGCGCAGCACGGGACCGGACCTGGAGCTGCTGCGACAGGTGCCGCGGCGGATCTGCATCGTCTCGGGTGAGGCGAAGATCAGCGGCCTGCGCGGGGCCCTGGCTGCCGGGCTGCCCACTGATCTCATCCTCGATGAGGCCACGGCGCGATGGCTGGTCCAGGATGCGTCGCGCTGATCCCGCCGCTCGCGATCTGGACCTGCGGGGTCAGGACCTGCGGGATCAGGACCTGAGGCTCAGGCCTCGGGATAGTCGTAGAAGCCCTTGCCGGACTTCTGTCCCAGCTCGCCGCGGGCCACCATCTCGCGCATCAGCTGCGGCGGAGCGAAACGCTCGCCCAGCTGGGACTCCAGGTATTCAGCGATCCCCAGCCGCACGTCGAGGCCGACGATGTCGGTCAGCGCCAGCGGCCCGATCGGGAACTTGTAGCCGAGCACCATCGCGTTGTCGATGTCGGCCGGAGCGGCCACGCCTTCTTCGACCATCCGGATGGCTTCGAGCCCGATCGCCACTCCCAGCCGGGAGGAGGCGAAGCCGGGTGCGTCCTTGACCACCACGGGCGTCTTGCCCAGGGCCTCGACCCAGCGCGGGCTGAGCGCGGCGAGCTCTTCGCCGGTGCGCTCGGCGAGCACCACCTCCACCAGCTTCGAGGCCGGCACCGGATTGAAGAAGTGCAGCCCGCAGAACCGCTCGGGCCGCTGCAGGTGCTCCGCCAGCGCGGTGATGGACAGCGAGGAGGTGTTCGTGGCCAGCCAGGCCTCCGGGGTCAGCTGCGCCTCGGCCCGGCGCAGCGAATCGACCTTGAGCGCCATATCCTCGGGCACCGCTTCGACCACCAGGCCGCAGCGGGTGAACGCGGTGACATCGGCGGTGGCGGTGAGCCGGTCTGCCCAGCTCGCAAGCTCGCCGTCGATCTTCCCCCGGCTCAGCGAGGCCTGGAGATCCTTGGTGATCCGCGCGGCGGCGGTCTGGGCCGCTGCCTCTGAGACATCGACGACGACGACCTCTTCGGCTCCGGCGATGAGGAACGCGTGGGCGATCCCAGCCCCCATGCGGCCTCCGCCGAGCACTCCGACGGTGGCGGGGAAAGGCTGTGTCGCTGCGGTCGAGGTGCTCATCCGTGGTCTCCTGATGTCTGTGCTGGCTTGGGATCGGCCTTCGCCGCGGTCTTCTCTGCGTCCTTCGCCGCGGTCTTGGCCTCGCGGCGGTCCAGGAAGGCCTGCATGCGTTCGAACTTGGCCTCGGACTCGAACAGGATCGCCTGGGCGAGGTTGTCGACCTGCGGGTGGGCCTCGCGCGGCATGGAGAAGACCTGCTTGCTGATTCGCACCGCAAGCGGGTCCTGTCTGCCGATCCGGTCCGCCAGGGCGTGGGCGGCGTCGAGCAGCTCTGCGGCGGGGTGCACCGCGTTGAGCAGCCCGTGGTCCAGGGACTCTTGGGCGTCGAGGATGCGCCCGGCGAGCAGGATCTCCTTGGCGACGCCCTCACCGGTGAGCTCACGCAGCCGCCAGAGCGCCCCGGCGGCCGGGATGATGCCCAGCCCGGTCTCGGGCTGGCCGATCTTCACCGCAGGGGTGCCGAGCCGAAAGTCGGCGGCCCAGGCCAGTTCCGCGCCGCCGCCGAGGGCGTAGCCGTCCAGTGCGGCGATCACCGGCATGGGCAGCTTGGCCAGGCGTTCGAAGGCGGTGGAGTTGACTCCGCGCAGCGCGTCCGCGCGTCGTCGGTCTCTGAGCTGTCCGATGTCAGCCCCGGAGGCGAAGATGCCTTTGCCGCCGGACTCGGTGCCGGAGAGGATCAGCACCTTCGGGTGGTGCTCCAGGTGTGCGCAGACCGCGTGCAGCTCGGTGATCATGGTGGCGTCGATGGCGTTGCGGACCTCGGGGCGGTCCAGCTGGGCGTGCAGCCGGTCCGCGGACTCGGTGATCGTCAGCGTGCTGAAGTCCGCTGCGTCGAGCAGCGTGGGATCTGGTGCGCTCATGGGCTCAGGCCTTCTCCAGCAGCAGCGCGGCGCCCTGGCCGACGCCCACGCACATGGTGGCGAGCCCGCGGGCCACGCCTTCGTCCTCCATCCGCCGGGCCAGGGTCAGCACGATCCGGCAGCCGGAGGAGCCCAGCGGGTGGCCCAGCGCGATCGCTCCGCCGTCGGCGTTGACCATTCCGGGGTCCAGGCCGAGCCGGCGCATGCTGGCAAGGGACTGGGTGGCGAAGGCCTCGTTGAGCTCCACGGCGCCGAGGTCCGCGATCCCCCAGCCGGCGCGGTCCAGCGCCTTAGCCGTGGCCGGGACCGGGCCCATGCCCATGATCTCCGGCGCGAGTCCTGCGCTGGCACCGCCGGCGATGCGCGCCCGCGGGGTCAGCCCGTACTTCTCCACGGCGGCCTCGGAGGCGACGATCACCGCGGAGGCGCCGTCGTTGAGCGAGGAGGCGTTGCCCGCGGTGACCACGGAGCCGCCGGCGACCACGGGGCGAAGCCCGGCGAGGGTCTCGGCGGTGATCCCGCGTCGGGGGCCCTCGTCGGTGTCCACCACGGTGATCGCGCCCTTGCGTCCGGGGACCTCGACCGGGGTGATCTCCCGTGCCAGCCGGCCGGCGTCGATCGCGGCGAGCGCGCGGCGCTGGGACTCGACGGCGAAGGCGTCGGCGTCTTCACGGGTGACGCCTTCGACCCGGGCGACCTCCTCGGCGGTCTCGGGCATGGAGAAGGTGCGCTTCTCGATGGCCTGGAACTTGGGGTTGGGGAACCGCCAGCCGATGGAGGTGTCGACCACCTCTCCGGGCTTGCCGAAGGCGGTGGTGGGCTTGGCCATCACCCAGGGGGCGCGGGACATGGATTCGACTCCCCCGGCGACGACGATGTCGGCGGCTCCGGCGGCGATCATGTGCTGGGCCTGGGAGATCGCGCTCATCCCGGAGGCGCAGAGCCGGTTCACGGTGATGCCCGGAACGCTGTCCGGGAAGCCGGCGAGCAGCCACGCCATCCGCGCGACGTTGCGGTTCTCCTCCCCGGCGCCGTTGGCGTTGCCGAGGATGACCTCGTCGACGTGGGCCGGGTCGATGCCGGATTCCTCGACCACCTGGCGCACCACCAGGGCGGCGAGGTCATCGGGACGTACCGAGGACAGAGCGCCGCCGTAGCGGCCGACGGGAGTGCGGGTGCCGGAGACAAGATATACAGGGCTGATCGCCACGTCATGCGCCTTTCACAGGAATAACTGACCGATCGTTCACCTGTCACTCTTCCATGAGTGCACTGTGTGGTCAATCACAGCATGATCCCCGGCCGACCCCCACCCTGGTCCACAATGGGGAACATGAGCGAAATCATTGCAGGCATCACCATTCCCGACTCCACGATGGCGCGCGAGGCGACCGAGCTGGTCCGCGACGTGGCCGCCCCGCTGGTCTTCCACCACTCTCGCCGGGTCTACCTCTTCGGGTCGCTGCGCGGCGAGGAGCTGGGCACCAGCGCAGACCCGGAGCTGCTCTACATCGGCGCGATGTTCCACGATCTGGGGCTCACCGAGACCTACCGGCGGACCGACCAGCGATTCGAGATCGACGCCGCCGATGAGGCCCGCCGCTTCCTGCTCAGCCATGGCATCGCCGCGGAGGACGCGCAGAAGGTGTGGAACGGCATCGCGCTGCACACCACCCCGGAGATCCCGCTTCACATGGATCCGGAGGTCGCGCTGGTGACCCGTGGGGTCGAGCTCGACGTGCTGGGCCTGGGCTATGACGCGATCACCGATGAGCAGCGGGCCGCCGTCGTCGAGGCCCATCCCCGGCCGGACTTCAAGAATCAGATCCTCGCGGCGTTCACCGAGGGGCTCAAGGACCGCCCGGAGACCACCTTCGGCAACGTGAAGGCCGATGTGCTCGCCCATTTCATGCCCGGCTTCGAGCGCGGGGACTTCGTCGAGGTCATCCGCAGCTCGCCCTGGGCCGAGTGAGCGCCGGCTGATCCCAAGAAGGGGCCCGGAACGAGCACCGGGCTGAGGCTGAGCATCATCTGCCCGGCCTCAGCCCAGTGTCAGTCCCTGGTCGACCCAGTGTGCGCCTGGTCGATCCGGTGTGCGCGCCGCCCTACTGCAGCAGCGTCTTGTCGTCGACCACAGCACCCTTGAGCTTGCCGAACTCGGCGAGCAGGTCCTGCGGGGTCATCTGGGCCTTCTGCTCGGCGCCGACGTCGAGGATGATCCGGCCTTCGTGCATCATGATCAGCCGGTTGCCGACCTCGAGCGCCTGCACCATGTTGTGCGTGACCATCAGCGTGGTCAGACCTTTGTCCTCCACCACACTCCTGGTCAGCCGGGTGACGAGCTCCGCGCGCTGCGGGTCCAGGGCCGCGGTGTGCTCATCGAGCAGCAGCACGCGAGGGTCGGAGTACGTGGCCATGAGCAGGCTCAGCGCCTGGCGCTGTCCGCCGGAGAGCAGCCCGACCTTGGTCTTCAGCCGTCCTTCCAGGCCCAGCTCGAGCTGCTTCAGCGCCTCGGCGAAGCGATCGCGCTTCGACTTGGTCACCCCGCGGGAGAGCCCGCGCGGACGCCCGCGGCGGTCCGCCAGGGAGAGGTTCTCCTCGATGCTGAGGTTAGGGGCGGTGCCTGCCATCGGGTCCTGGAAGACCCGGCCGACCTGCGCGGCCCGCTGGTGCTCCTTGAGCCTGCTGACGTCGGTGCCGTCGAGGGAGACCACGCCGGTGTCCTGGTGGATGCGTCCGGCCACGGTGTTGAGCAGGGTGGACTTGCCCGCGCCGTTGGAGCCGATGACGGTGACGAAGTCACCCTCCTTGAGCTCCAGGTTCACGTCCACCAGCGCGCGGCGCTCGTTGACGGTGTTGGGGAAGAACGTCTTGGAGACTGAGGCGATGTTCAACATGTCAGGCTCCCTTCTCTGCCGAAGTCTTGGACAGGTGCGCATCTGAGGTGGTCAGCGGGGCGGCGGCGTCGGCCAGCGGCGAGGGGCCCTTGCGGCGCAGGCTCAGCTTCGAGAAGCCCTTCCACTGGGGCAGCAGCAGGGCCGCGACGACGAGCACCGCGGACATCAGCTTCATGTCGTTGGGGTTGAGTCCGACGTTGAGCGCGAGCTGGATCGCCAGGCGGTAGACCACGGCGCCGAGGATCACGGCGAGGGTGGCCTGGATGACGCTGCGGCTGCCGAAGATGGCCTGGCCGACGATCACCGAGGCCAGTCCGACCAGGATCAGACCGATGCCCATGCCGATGTCGGCGAATCCCTGGTGCTGGGCGACGACGGCGCCGGCGATGCCGACCAGCCCGTTGGAGAGCATGAGTCCGATGATCTTCTGCCGGTCGGTGCTGACCGCGAAGGAGCTGATCATCTGCTCGTTGTCACCGGTGGCGCGCAGGGCCAGCCCGTTGTCCGTCTGCAGGTACCAGTCCATGATCAGCTTGAAGATCAGCGCGACGGCGGCGAGCACGGCCACCGAGGTCCAGCCCACGCCGGTGAATCCGCGCATCATGGAGATGACGGTGTCCTGGCCCAGCAGGGGCACGTTCGCCCCGTCCATGATGCGCAGGTTGATCGAGTACAGCCCGATCATCGTGAGGATGCCTGCCAGCAGCCCGTTGATGTTGCCCTTGGTGTGCAGCAGGCCGGTGATCATCCCGGCGAGGCTGCCGACCACGAAGGCCGCGGCGGTGGCCAGGAACGGGTCCACCTCGTTGGTGATCAGGATCGCCGCCGTCGCCGCACCGGAGGTGAAGGACCCGTCGACGGTCAGGTCGGGGAAGTTAAGAATCCTGAAGGTCAGGTACACGCCCAGGGCCATGATCGCGTAGATCAGCCCGAGCTCGAATGCTGTGATCATGTGTCCTCATTTGTCGTCGCAGCCGGATCAACGGCCGTCGGCGGGTCCACGTCCACTCAGGCGACGGGCGCCGGTGCAGCCTGGTGCGGCTGTTCCGGCGCCCGGCCTGGTGGTCATCTGTCAGTCATAGCCGCCTGAGGCGGCCGTAGGGGGTCGAGTCGAGTCACCCGTGCGGGTCTACTCGTCCTCTTCCTCTTCTGTGTCCTCGTCTTCTGCGTCCTCGTCACCCTCGGCCTCGTCGGCCTCAGCGGGGTCCTCGGCTTCGACGTCCTCGCCGACGACGACGTCGGCGCGGTCAAGCAGCTCCTGGTCCAGCTCGACGCCCATGGCCTCGGCTGCCTCAGGGTTGACGATGAGCTCCAGAGTCTCCTGAGTCTCCACCGCCATGGTTGCCGGGTCCTCACCGTCTTCGAGGATCCGCAGCGCCATCTCGCCGGCCTGGCGGCCGAGGGCGGCGTAGTTGATGCCGTAGGTGGCCACCGAGCCGCGGATGACCGAGTCACCCTCGGAGGCGATCACCGGGATGCTGTTCTGCTGTCCGTACTGCAGCACGGACTCCAGCGCCGAGACGACAGCGTTGTCGGTCGGGACCCAGATCGCGTCGACGTTGAGCGACTCCACACCCTGCTGGACCTCGGAGGAGTTCGAGACGGTCGCCTCCTGGATCTCCAGGCCGAGCTCGTCGGCGGCCTCCTGGGCGAGCTCCACCTGCACGGCGGAGTTCGTCTCGCCGGAGGAGTAGACGATCCCCACGGTCTCGACGTCGGGTGCGATCTCCTGGAGCAGCTCGAACTGCTCCATCACCGGGTTCAGGTCTGAGGCGCCGGTGATGTTGCCGCCGGGCTCTTCCCAGGAATCCACCAGGCCGGCTTCTTCGGGGTCGGTGACCGCGGAGAACACGATCGGCTTGTCGGTGATCGCCTGGGCCGCGGCCTGAGAGGTCGGGGTGGCGATCGCATGGATCAGGTCCATGTCCGAAGTGGCGAAGGTGCCGGCGATGTTGCTGGCGGTGGCCTGCTCGCCCTGGGCGTTCTGCTCATCCCATTCCACCTCGGCGCCTGCGTCCTCGAAGGCCGCCTTGAAGCCGTCGCGCGCCTCGTCGAGGGACGGGTGGGCGACGATCTGGGTGATGCCGATCGAGTAGCTGCCGGCTTCTTCGCCGGCCTCGCCCTCGGTGTCTTCGCCCTCGGTGTCCCCGCCGCAGGCGGTGAGCATCAGTGCCGTGGCGGCAACCGCCGCGGAGAGCCTCATGGTTGTGCTGCGTGATCGCATAGTTGCTCCTCATCTTGGTGCGTCATTCACCGGTGGGGTTCACCGGTGTGATGCTGTGCGTGATTCAGGTGCTGCTGGTGCTGCTGGTGCTGCGAGTGATCACCGCGTCTCCGCGGTGTGGAACAGAGATTATCCGCTCCAGGTTGATAAGTCAGCAGGTCAGCGCGATCCCGGCATGACCGAGAATTCCTCGCGCTCGCTGTCGTCGTTGAGATTGATCCCCTGGAGCTTCTTCGGAACCATCGAGACGGCGATGAAGGAGATGATCGCCAGGATCGCGATGTAGAGGCCGATCAGCCAGGACTGTCCGGTGGTGTTCAGGATCGTCTGCGCGATGGTGGCCGCGAAGGCGCCGCCGATGATCGAGCCCAGGGCGTAGCCGATCGACACCCCGGAGAAGCGGATGTTGACCGGGAACATCTCGGCGTAGAGCGCCGACTGCGGGCCGTAGGACGGGCCGAGACCGATGGTCAGGATGAAGATCGCCAGGGCGAAGAGCGGCAGCGATGCGGTGTCGAGCAGGAACCACATCGGGATCGCCCAGACGATGATGATGCCGTAGCCGATCTGGAAGGTCTTGACGCGTCCGATGCGGTCGGAGATCCAACCGCCGAAGAGCGTGAAGATGAACCAGCCGACGCCGCCGATCAGCGAGGCGATCAGGGTGTCGTTGCGATCCATGCCCAGCGTGTTCACGCCGTACGCGGCGAAGAAGGCGATCACCAGATAGCCCGCGGCGTTGTTCGCGGCGAAGATCAGCGCGGCAAGGAAGGTGTACTTCTTGTGCGTGGTCACCAGCTCCTTGAGCGGGGCCGAGGATTCCTTCTTGCGCTCCTTCATCTCCAGGAAGACCGGGGACTCGTCGACCTTCAGCCGGATGAGGAAGCCCACGATGATCAGCACGAAGGAGAAGAGGAACGGCACGCGCCAGCCCCACTCGAGGAACTGCTCCTCGGTGGTCATGGCGTTGAGCGCGAACATGAATCCGGTGGCCAGCAGCATGCCCAGCGGGACGCCGATCTGCGGGTATGCGCCGAAGAGTCCGCGCTTGTGCCGGGGGGCGTGTTCGACGGCGAGCAGTGCCGCGCCGCCCCATTCGCCGCCGGCCGAGAGGCCCTGCAGCACGCGAAGCACGATGAGCAGGACCGGCGCCAGGATGCCCCAGCTCGCATAGGTGGGCAGCAGGCCGATGAGCACGGTGGCTCCGCCCATGCCCATCAACGTGATGACCAGGACCACCTTGCGGCCGTACCGATCACCGACCATGCCGGCAAGGATCGCGCCGAGCGGGCGGAAGAGGAAGGAGATGCCGACCGAGGCCCAGGCGACGATCTGCGCCAGCGCGGCGTTGTCCTCGCCGAGCGGCTCGAAGTACAGCACCGCCAGCACGAAGCCAGCGGCCTGCGCATAGATGAAGAAGTCGTACCACTCGATGGTGGTGCCGACGAGGGTTCCCGCAAGGACCTTCTTCTCTTCACGAGTCAGGTCATGCCCCTCGCTGCTGAGATAGGTGGTCTGGCTCATATCTGCTCCAAAGGCTGAACACGTCAGGTGACGCACGAGTGATTCCTGGGTTGTGCCTGTGACTCAGGTCACTGGCATGAGCGCTAATGTACCAGAATTAATGACCGAACGGTTGGTCAGTGGGGTGATCAGTGCGAACGTCGTCCGTTACAGTGAAATCACCGTCTCCTCGCGCCAGGGTGCGGCGATGCAGCACCCGGCCCCTCACGAGAGATCCGTTCCCAGGACCATGTCCCAGCCACTGACTGACACCTCCCCTCGCATGCGGTGGATGGATCTGCTGCGCGGCGTCGCCGTGCTGCTGGTGGTGGTGCTCCACGGGTCCGACATTCCTCGGGCCAACGGGCTCGGCGTGGATCAGTGGATCCAGCTGAACCTCTACCTCGAGCCGTTCCGGATGCCGCTGCTGATGTTCCTCTCTGGAACCCTGCTGCCGCGCTCGCTGACAAAATCCTCAGCCACCTACCTCTGGGGGAAGTTCGCCGGCCTCATCTGGCCGCTGATGATCTGGCTGGTCGGATTCGGCGTGCTGATCTACCGCGGCGGGCCCGGCAGGCTGCAGTACTGGCTGACGGGTGACTATCTCTGGTTCCTGATGGCGCTGACGCTCTGCTACATCTTCGGGATGCTGCTCAAGCCGCTGGTGTCCCGGCCGCAGCTGCTGAGTGGACTGGCCGTCGTCGTGTTCGTGGTCATGGTCGTCACCCGGCATTTCACCGAGGTGGACAACTCGCTGGTCACCCGCACGCTCTACTACGGGGCCTTCTTCTTCCTCGGTGCGGCCTGCGCGCGGATCCTGCAGCGCTGGGCCACCGCACCCTGGCTGCTGATCGCGGCGCTCGGCGTGGTGATGGCCCTGCTGGCCCATCACGGGCTGGAGAGCCGCGAGTTCCGGGCGGGCAGCCTCTATGCGGCCCCCACCGCCGTGATCGGCATCGCGGTCATCCTGTGGGTGGCGCCGCGAATACCCGCCGGCAAGGTCAACAGCTTTCTGCAATGGGTCGGACGCAACTCCATCGTGGTCTATGTCTGCCACTTCCCGATCATCATCCTGATCCACCGCGGACTCAGCGAGGTCGGCGTGGACCCGGTGCTCCATGTCGCGATCAGCACGGTGGGCGGGCTGCTGCTGAGCCTGGTCGTGGTGTGGCTGCGGCCATGGACCAGCTGGCTCTACATCGTCCCGGGCAATCAGCGAGTGACCGCCCGCCTCGCCGCTCGGAAGCGCGACCCCGACGCTGGCGCGGGGCGCGCTGGGGGCGGCGTGCCGGACCTCGGCTCAGATCAGGACTCCGACCGCATGCGCATGTCCTAGCAAGCAGATAAGGTTTCACACTGTGAGCACCGCCCTGTATCGCCGCTATCGTCCCGACTCCTTCGCCGAGGTGATCGGGCAGGAGCACGTCACCGAACCATTGATGACGGCCCTGGGCAAGGACGCGGTCTCCCACGCCTACCTCTTCTCCGGTCCGCGCGGCTGTGGCAAGACCACCTCTGCCCGCATCCTGGCCCGCTGCCTGAACTGTGCACAGGGCCCGACCGGGACCCCCTGCGGGACCTGCGACTCCTGTCTGGACCTCGCCACGGGCGGCTCTGGCTCCCTGGACGTCATCGAGATCGACGCCGCCAGCCATGGCGGCGTCGATGACGCCCGTGATCTGCGCGAACGCGCGACCTTCGCCCCGGTGCGCGACCGCTACAAGATCTTCATCATCGATGAGGCCCATATGGTCACCGCCGCGGGCTTCAATGCGCTGCTGAAGATCGTCGAAGAGCCCCCGGAGCACATCAAGTTCATCTTCGCGACCACCGAGCCGGACAAGGTCATCGGGACCATCCGCTCGCGCACCCACCACTACCCGTTCCGACTGGTCCCGCCCGAGCCGCTGATGGAGTACCTGCACCGGCTCTGCGACCAGGAAGGTGTCACCGTCGCCCCCGGCGTGCTGCCCCTGGTGATCCGCGCCGGCGGCGGCTCGGTGCGCGACACCCTCTCCGTGCTGGACCAGCTGATCGCCGGTTCCGCCGAGCGCACCCTGGACTATGACCGGGCGACGGCGCTGCTGGGCTTCACCCACGCCACCATGCTCGACGAGGTCGTGCAGTCCGTGGCGGCGCTCGACGGTGCCACCGCCTTCTCGGTGGTGGATCGAGTCGTCCAGTCCGGACAGGACCCCCGACGCTTCGTCGAGGACCTGCTGGAACGGCTGCGCGATCTGATCGTGGTGAAGTCGGTGCCGGAGAACCCCGGCGCGATCCTGCGCGGGGTCCCCGAGGACCAGATCCGTTCGATGCAGACCCAGGCCGGCCAGCTCGGCTCCGCAGAACTCTCCCGGGCGGCCGACATCAGCGCCCAGGCGCTCACCGACATGGTCGGCGCCACCTCCCCGCGGCTGCACCTCGAACTGCTGATGGCTCGACTGCTGCTGCCCCATGCCGAGCAGGGCCACGCCTCGGTGGCCGCACGGCTCGAACGCGTCGAACGTCGGCTCGACTTCGCCGCCGGAGCCGGTGTGACGCCCGACGCCGAGGCGGACACAGCCGGCGACGACGCCGGCGACGCCCCGCGTCAGAGCGGCAGCGCCAGCTCGACGCCGGACGCAAGCTCAGCGCCGGAAGCCGGCTCAGGGTCGAAAGATCGTGCTGAGCCGCAGGCCCCGGCCGATCCGAAGTGGGCCGCCCCCGCGCAGAGCGCAGCGGCCTCCGATCCTCGCCCCGCAGCCGCACCCCCCGGGCGGCAGGCGGGCCCGCCTGCCGGAGACACGCGTCAGTCGGACACGCCTCAGCCGGAAGGGCCTCGGCCAGAAGCATCTCAGCCGCATGATCGCCAGCCTGCGGCCTCGCCGGATGCGACACCGACCCCCTCGGGTGCTGGCGAACCTGCTGCGGCGTCGCCGCCCGCATCAGCTGCGGGAGGGTCCACGGACGAGATGATGCGCCGGGCGTGGCCCGACATCGTGGATTCGCTGAAGTCCCAGTCGCGCATGCTGTGGATGCTGGTCAAGGGCAATGTGAGCGTCGGCGGCTTCGACGGGCAGACCCTGAGCCTCGATTTCGCCAATGAGGGCGCACGGACCACGTTCGCCAACCGCAACGGCGAGCAGGCGATGAACGCCGCGATCGAAGACGTGCTGGGCATGAAGGTCCGCTTCAAGCTCGTCACCGGAGGCACATCCTCGGCAGGCGGTGGTGGGGGCCCAAAAGCTGACCGCCGGCTGAGCCCGGCGGCCGCTCCACAGGAGGCCCGGCCTGGGGATGACACCCCTGCCTGGGTCCAGGAGGAGCCGCCCGAGCCCTACGACCCCGGGTTCGCCGAGGCCCCGCCGGAACAGCCGGCAGACCAGCCCTCTGAGCACCCCGCCGAATCCAACGCCTCCGCCGATCTCAACACAGCCGCCGGGTCCAGCGACCCCGATGCGGCCGATCTTGACCCGACCGACCCCGATTCCAACGATCCCGAGGAATCGGCCGCGGCCGACTCCCGCGCAGCTGCGTCTTCCGCGGTCTCCCCCGAAGCGGCTGCGCACCTGAGCAGCGACGCGTCGGCGCTGAAGCCCGACGCCGAAGACGCCTATCGGCCCCTCGCCGAGAAGTCACCGGTCCCGGCCTTCGCCCGCCGCGCGGGAACCGGCCCACGCTGGAGCGCCCCGGCTGACGTGCTCGCAGCGGGGGACGCCTCCCCTGGCACAGTCTCTTCGCGCGCCGACCCGCAGGACAGCGCAGCAGCACAGGACAGCGCGCCAGCGCAGCACACCGCCGCAGGGAGCACCGCCGGCCCGCCCGGCGGGGGTGCGCCCAGTCGCGCGGCGGAGATCCGCCGTCGGCTGGCCCAGCGCGGCGGGGGCGGATCACCGTCGGCTCCGCCGTCCGAACCCCCTGCTGACCACCCCTCACAGCCGGCTCCACCCCCGGACCCGGCCTGGGACTCAGGCCCGCCGAGCGACTACGACCAGAGCGCGCCGCCGTCGTGGGCTCAGGCTGAGCCGGAGGATGTGGCCAGTGAGGATGATGTCCCGCTGGAGCACTCCGGCGTCTTCGGACGCAAGGCCTTCGAGAAGCACCTGGGAGCCACCCTGCTGGAGGAACGCCGACTCAACGAGTGAGCCCGGTTAGACTGAATCTCCACCCCTGAAGGAAGGCTCGTCCACACCGTGTATGAAGGCGCAGTCCAAGATCTGATCGACGAACTCGGGCGACTTCCCGGCATCGGTCCGAAGTCGGCGCAGCGCGTGGCCTTCCACATCCTCGAGGCCGACGGCGAGGACATGAAGCGCCTGGCCGATGCGATCACCACGGTCAAGGAGAAGGTCAAGTTCTGCGCGATCTGCTTCAACGTCTCCGAGGAGACCACCTGCCGGATCTGCCAGGACAGCCGACGCGATCCCAGCCTGCTCTGCGTGGTCGAAGAGTCCAAGGACGTCATGGCGATCGAACGCACCCGGTCCTTCCGCGGGAAGTATCACGTGCTGGGCGGCTCCATCAATCCGATCGCCGGGATCGGCCCCGACCAGCTGCACATCCGCGAGCTGCTCAGCAGGCTCTCCGACGACACCATCACCGAGGTCATCGTGGCCACCGACCCGAACCTCGAAGGCGAGGCGACCGCCACGTATCTCTACCGGATGCTCGGCTCCATCGGCATCAAGCTCACCCGTCTGGCCTCGGGGCTTCCGGTGGGCGGAGACCTGGAATACGCCGATGACGTCACCCTCGGGCGGGCCTTCGAAGGCCGCACCGTGATGTCCTGACCTGGGTCCGACACCCCGTATCCAGATAGTTATGCAAGCGTGATCAGGTAATACCCAGGTTTCTTCGCCGTCGTATTTCCGTTCGTTTTCGTCTGCCCTGTTGTCCTAGTCACGTCTGGGAAGCGCGGGTCATCAGCGGATCACCGTGAGGGATTCTTCCGACCATTCCACGGTCCGCTGGAAGCCGCCGAGCGTTGTCGTCTGGCAAGAAATCAGTTTCCAAATCCTCTTTACCGGTCTAGCGTATTGGGACAGGGCGGTTCTGTGCTGTTTTGCAGCATGGTGCCGGACTGACTCGCACCAGACGCACACCAGAGGATGAGGTAAGCACTGATGAGGAACAAGACTTCCATGGCAGTCCGCGCAGGCGCCGTGAGCGCCGCCGCACTGCTGGTTCTGACCGCCTGTGGGGGCGGCGATGATGAGGCCGAGAACGGCGAAGCCGAAGGCGGCGGCGAGGACGTCATCACCGTCGCCATCGCCGGCGAAGAGCCCTATTCGTATCTCAATGACGACGCGGAGCCCGAAGGCGCGACGATCGCCCTGGCCGAGGAGATCTTCGGCGAGATGGGCTACACGATCGAGGCCGAGGTCACCGACTGGGACAGCCTCATACCGGGCCTCAACGCGGATCGCTACGAGGCCGTCTCCGCGGGCATGTCCATTCTTCCCGAGCGTTGTGAAGAGGCTGCCTTCGCCGAGCCCGAGATCATGTACACCACCGCACTGCTGGTGGAAGAGGGCAACCCCTACGGCGTGGAAGATCTCAACGACGTCGCCGAGGCGATTGAATCCGGCGAGGACATCACGCTGGCCACCCTGTCCTCCGGCGTCGAAGCCGGCTACGTCGACGCCCTGGGCATCGACGCTGAAGGCGTGGGCACCGCGGACGACGGCGTGGACATGGTCACCGGTGGTCGCGCGGACGTGTTCGCCCTGACCGCGATCTCGCTGAGCGAGATGGCTGGTGAGATGGACGGCGTCGAGGTCACCGAGGGCTTCGTCCACGACATGGACGGCGTCATGCAGTACGGCGCCGGCTCCACCGTCTTCCCACAGGGCTCGGAGCTTCTCGAGGAATACAACGAGCACCTCGCAGAGCTCAAGGAGAGCGGCGAGCTGCTGGAGATCATCGGCGAATACGGCTTCACCGAGGCAGAGGTCCCGCCCGCCGACCTGACCGCCGAGGCACTCTGCGAAGGCGACCTGGAAGCACTCCAGGACATCGAAGACTGAGCTGAGAGTCTCATACACCCCACGGTGGTGGGGGGGGCAACAAGGCGGCCCACCGCCAACGAGTAAACCAAAAAGGGGA